>NZ_CP072549.1:2400000-3040667 GCF_019343495.1 Acinetobacter lwoffii
AATTTGCGACTGTGGTAGACCTGCAAACTTACCTACTGCAATACAGCAGAGATGCCGCTATTCAGGAAATGAACAGCAATATGCAGCGTTTGATCTGGAGTGTACTGGTATCGTTGATTTCATTACTGACCGCGATTTCCACCATGGTCTTTGCACGCAAACAGGTATTTTTGCCGCTGATTCAGGCACGCCGCATGTTGTTGAGTTTGTCTAAAAACTCGGGTCGTCAGAAAATTGATATGCGGCTGCGTGAAGTGAATCATTCTGATTCCTTATTCGCTGCCATTCAGAAATTGCAACAGATGTTGCAAGAACGTGATGCGCTAGAGTTCCGTTTAAAGAATATTGCCCATTCCGATTCTTTGACCGGATTATCCAACCGTTTCGCGCTAGAAGAATATATTCGTTTTATGGAAAATCAGCCGGGTCAATTGAGCCAAACCTGTTTGATGATTATTGATATTGATCATTTTAAACAGGTGAATGATCAATATGGGCATATTATTGGCGATCAGGTGATTCAGCTGGTGGCCGAGCGTTTAAAGGCCAATGTCCGTGCTACAGATTTGCTGGTACGTTATGGGGGCGATGAATTTCTGGTGCTGATTGAAAATATCCAGATGCAGCAGGCATTGATTGTGGCCAATAAAATCCGCGCTGAAGTGGCTGAGCGTCATATTGTGACTGCAGCAGGAGACGAGATTCAGATTTCGGTCAGTATCGGGGTTGCCATTGGTGCCGTGTCGTGGATGGCTTTATTGTCAAATGCAGATGATGCTCTGTTTGCAGCAAAGGCCAAAGGACGTAATGCGGTGGCTGAGGTTTAGTTCAAAAGACTGCTTTCTCTACTTTTGAATTGCACAAAAGTAGCAAAATGCATTTGTTCGACTGATGCTAAGTCCCTTTAGCACAGTCGAACGAGCGACATCCATGTCGCTAGTCATGTGATCTAATTTTGATAATCTTTGGTTTTGTCTATGAGATAGTTAATAAAATTTGTGCAGGCAACAAGCATAAATTTGGCATCGATATAAGAAAGATTTGATTCGTCTAACATTGCATGGCGAATACCATCTGCATCTGATGTATACCCATATAAAGATTTAATACTAGCTTTTAATGCAGGATGTATTGGATATTGTTTTTCAATTTGACCAATTGCATCACCTAAAGTTACTTTGTCTTTCTTTAATATTTTTTGACACATACCTTCTAATGCCGAAACAGATTCTTTAATTGAATTTCGATAATCAGGATTTTGACGATCAGACATCAGTTTTAAGGCTTGATTAAGATGTTGTTGCACACCTAAATAAGAATTGGCTTGTTCTAAAGCATTTTCTATGGATTAGATTTCTTGTTAAGATGTTATTTCTGTAACTCTATAATTAATTATTCTATACACAGAATTTTCAATTTCTAAACAAGAATTTATTAAAGTAGTAAAAATTTCTTTCTCATCGAGATCGAAAGGAAAATAATCCAAAAATGCTTTAATAAAGTCGTAAATTTCATACCATTTGTATGTTTCAAAAAATAAAGTGTCAATTTCAGTAATAGTAGATTCTATTGAATATGGGATTTGGTCAATTCTTTTTTTGAAGTGGCTATGAAATAGTAATTTGAAAAATGACTCTAGATTACTGCCAGAAATAAGATTAGCTCGAGCACGATAAGGGCGAGAATATTTATTAAAAATACATTCGCTAATTGTATTCCATAACGAATTTTTTAAGTTTTTATTAATTGATTCTTTCTGAAAAGCGCATTTTGTTTCCCCAACAAATTTAAGAATAGATTTATTTTTTTAATCCACCCTAACCCTCCTTTGCGAAAGGAGGGAATTCCTCCTCTTTATCAAAGAGGAGGCTAGGAGGAGATTTTTATTTCAACAACGGCTTCAAGAATTTACCCGTATGTGAAGCTTTGACTTTCACGACCTGTTCAGGCGTACCTTCCGCAACAATCATACCACCACCCGAACCACCTTCAGGGCCTAAATCCACCACCCAGTCGGCAGTTTTAATTACGTCCAGATTATGCTCAATCACTACAATGGTATTGCCCTTGTCACGAAGCTGATGCAGGATATCCAACAGTTTGGCAATATCATGAAAATGCAGACCTGTGGTCGGTTCATCCAGAATATACAGGGTTTGACCAGTATCGCGTTTGGCCAGCTCACGCGCCAGTTTGACCCGCTGCGCTTCACCACCAGAAAGCGTGGTCGCAGACTGACCCAGACGAATATAACCCAAACCGACCTGATGCAATGTTTCTAGACGGCGGTGAATCACCGGAATGGCATCAAAAAAATGCATCGCATCTTCAACAGTCATCTGCAAGACATCGGAAATATTCTTGCCCTTATAGTTCACTTCCAGCGTTTCACGATTATAGCGTTTGCCATGACAGGCATCACATGGCACATACATATCCGGTAGGAAGTGCATCGCTACCTTGATCATGCCGTCACCTTCACAGGCTTCACAGCGGCCACCTTTCACGTTAAACGAGAAACGACCGGCAGCATAACCGCGTGCCTTGGCTTCTTGCGTCTGTGAAAACAGTTCACGAATCGGGGTAAATAGGCCGGTATAAGTCGCCGGATTGGAACGCGGGGTACGTCCAATCGGACTCTGGTCAATATCCACCACTTTGTCGAGAAACTGTAAACCATCAATCGATTCAAACTTTTCCGAAGTTAAAGTGGTGGCACCATTGAGCTGGGTCGCCGCCAAAGGTAACAAAGTCCGGTTAATCAAGGTCGATTTACCTGAACCGGACACCCCGGTAACACAGGTCATAATACCTAAAGGAATGGTCAGATCGACTTTTTTCAGGTTATGCCCGGATGCTCCCATTAGCTTGATCTGTTCTTTAGGCTTAGGCGGTTGAATCCGTTTTTTCGGCACTTCAATTTTTAATTTTCCGGATAAATATTTTCCGGTCAGCGAGTCCGGATTGGCCAGAATTTCATCATACGTTCCTTCGGCAATCACATGCCCACCATGCACACCGGCACCCGGACCGATATCAATAATATGATCGGCGGCACGAATCGCATCTTCATCATGCTCGACCACCAGCACGGTATTGCCTAGGTCACGCAGACGGATCAAGGTCTGTAACAGACGGTCGTTATCACGCTGATGCAGACCAATTGATGGCTCATCCAGCACATACATGACGCCCATCAAACCGGCACCGATCTGTGAGGCCAGACGAATTCGCTGTGCTTCACCACCAGACAAAGTTTCGGCAGAACGGGACAGGCTGAGATAATTCAGGCCGACCGAAACCAGAAAGTGCAGACGTTCACGGATTTCCTTGAAAATCTTGTCCGCGATTTCACCCCGCGCACCTTCCAGATGAATGCCCTGATAATAGCTTTCAGCATCGCCGATCGACATGCGGGTAATGTCAGCAATAGTCTTGTCCAGAATTTTCACATTACGCGAAATTTCATTTAGACGTGAACCATCACAGGCATCACAGGCAGCATTGGACAGATATTGAGCCAGATCATCACGCACATAATTGCTTTCAGTTTCACGATAACGGCGTTCCAGATGCGGCAAGATTCCTTCAAACGGAATCACCCGATTATGGCGACGGCCACGCTCATCGATATAACTTAGATCAATTTTTTCTTTGCCGGTGCCATACAGAAATTTTTTCTTGGTATCGGCCTCCAGTTCATTCCATGGCGTTTCCAGAGAAAAACCGAAATGCTCGGCGACTTTCTGGATCATGCTGTAATAATATGGACGCTGACGATCCCAGCCACGAATGGCCCCTTGGCTAACGCTGACTTCAGGATTGGGAATCAGTTTGTCGGCACTGAAATGGCTACGGGTTCCCAAACCATCACAGACCGGACAAGCGCCAAAGGGATTGTTGAACGAAAATAAACGCGGTTCCAGTTCAGCCACAGCACGGTCACATTCCGGGCAGGAATGCTTGGCAGAAAACACGCGATCGTTATGCTCGCCCTTCATCCAGGACAAAATGGCGATATCGCCACCAAGACGCAGCGCGGTTTCAAAACTTTCTGCAATGCGGTTGCCCAGATCATCACGTACTTTAAAGCGGTCAACTACGACTTCAATGGTATGTTTTTTCTTTTTGTCCAGTTCTGGTGGTGGATCAATTTCCATGATCTCGCCATCCACACGGGCACGGACGAAACCCTGGCTTTGTAGCTGTTCAAACAGTGCCGTATATTCGCCCTTACGTTCGCGCACGACTGGTGCTAACAATAACAGTGCAGTGCCTTCTTCTAATGCTTTGACTGCATCGACCATTTCAGTAACCGTTTGTGCCACCATCGGCAGATCATGTTCAGGACAGAACGGTGTACCGACACGCGCATACAGCAGGCGTAAATAGTCATAAATTTCGGTAATGGTACCCACGGTCGAACGCGGGTTATGACTGGTAGATTTCTGTTCGATGGCAATCGCTGGACTCAAGCCTTCAATAGAATCCACTTCCGGTTTTTCCATCTGGGAGAGGAACTGGCGGGCATAGGCAGACAGCGATTCCACATAACGGCGCTGACCTTCGGCATATAAGGTATCAAAGGCAAGCGAGGACTTTCCTGAACCAGACAGTCCCGTAATCACCACAAACTTGTCGCGTGGTATATCAAGGTTCACATTTTTCAGGTTATGGGTACGTGCGCCTCGAATACGGATGTGGCTTTGGCTCATGCAAGGATCCTAGAATATTCATCAAAAACCCTTATATGATACCGGATGAAAAATGTTCAAGTGCAAATAAAAGTATTTTAAACGTCAAGTTATGTCGGTGATTGGTCAATTCATCACAACATTAACAAACGCAGTAGTCGATTGCCTAAATATTCACAATGATCATGTACAAGGCCAATACCTAATAAGCCATTGCATAATGGCGTTCAAAGATAGACTCGATCTCTTCAAAGCAGCGTTCACGTGACACATCATGATGCAGACGTGCATAAAAATTGACTTCATTTTCCAGAATGTGCAGAAAGTCCTCATAGTCTTTTTGGAAAAAATCCAGGTCGAGCAAATCGTTACGTCGCGCCTGATGACAGCGATACTTTTCAATAAATTTCAGCAGATGTTTCTGGATATGCGTGTTGGTATGGTAAATCAGATAAGTCGCTGCCGAGCTACAATCTGGACAGCCTTGTTCCAAATAGATTTCTTCATTATTGAGCCAGCAACATTGCAGGGTAAAAAATGCCCGAATCGCTTCGGTGCCTAAAGTGTGCATATCATCTGCCTCTTTCCGGGATTGATTTTATTAATTGATAATTATTCTCAATTATTGTTCGGCAATTTGGGGCTTATAGCTAGGTCTAGCGTACCGGCCAGTTCTATCCTTGTTTTTTTCAGACTAAGCCGTTTTTATGATCGGTTTATGACAGTAGAAATTTTTTGATCAGCTATAACCAAAAAGCCCTATCTTAAACAGGGCTTTTTTTATTCGTCCGTCTTATTCATCCAGACCAGGCCACTGGCGTTGCTCAAAGGCACTGTCCCAGAACAACCATTCCAGACGGGCCGCATGCGTATAAGCTGCATGCATTTTTTCTAGTGTATCGGCATCAACACGCGCCGCAACACGGTCAACGGTCGCAATCACATTCCGCACCGCAGTGTGGAATTCTTCTCGTGAATAGGTATCCACCCAAGCCTGATACGGATTATTCGGCGCAGAGTTGTCGACAATATCTTTACCAACTTCGGCATAAATCCAGAAACAAGGCAGCAACGAGGCTAGCACCACCGGGTAGCTTTCTGACCAGGCGGTCGAAGTCAGATAAGAAGTATAGTGATGACATGCCAGCGTCAACGGTGTCTGCTCAAATTGCTCTTTGCTAATGCCAAAATCTTGCATAAAGCCATCATGCAGGCTACGTTCCACCACAATCGCAATTTTGGCTGCCTCGGCAAACTGGATTACATCGTCCGCTTCAAAAGCTTTGGCGGCACACACGGCCAGTGCACGGCCATAGGCCAGTAAATAATGCGCATCCTGAATCACATAATGACTAAAGGCTTCACGGCTTAAAGTACCTTGCGCCAGTTGCTGATTAAAGGGCAGGGCCAGGGTCTTCTGATAAAGTCCGAGATTACGTTGCCATACCTCTTGTGAAAAACTCATGCTGAAAATCCTTCGCAGTTCAAGTTAAACCATGCGGCACTATAGCAAAGATCGGGCTGTTTAAAAGATCGGCAAATTTTAAAAACAGAAAATAAGATAAAACGGCTCAGGAAGTGCTTTGGTTTATGCGCTAAAAGTTTCATAATTAGCTTAACTTTTCCTATTCGTATTGCTGCTCTTTCGCAGCCATACATTTATTTAATTTATCCAAGGTCGTTGTGTATGTTGAAACATTTTGGTTTCTCGATTGCATTTTCGATCGTGTGTCTTGGTTTGTCTGCATATTGGGGTTATACCCATGGTCCTGACGCAGGTCTGCAAACCATGCTCACAGCGCTGACCATTACCGCTATTCTGGCGATTATGGAAGTGTCGTTGTCCTTTGATAACGCGGTTGTCAATGCCTCAGTCCTACGGGGTTGGGATCATTTCTGGAAAATGCTGTTCCTGACAGTCGGTATTCTGATTGCAGTCTTCGGGATGCGTTTGATCTTCCCAGTGGTCATTGTTGCAGTGACTGCAGACCTGGGCTTTATGGAAGTAGTACGTCTGGCCCTGAATGATCCGAAAGAATATTCAGCACGTTTAATGGCACATCATCCTGAAATTGCTGCTTTTGGTGGTGCTTTCCTGTTGATGGTATTCCTGAACTTCTTCCTGGATGAAGAAAAAGACACGCATTGGTTCAGACGGGTGGAACGCCGTCTGTCCAATCTGGCCAATGTACCGGCGATGTCGGTGTTTATCGCACTGGTAGCCTTGTTAATCATGGCAGCCAATGTCGATGAAGCTAAGCGTCTGGCAGTGACTATGGCGGGGATCTGGGGCATCGTAATTTATATCGGGGTGCAGGTTCTGAGCCATATGCTCGGTGGTGAACCGGAAGTCGATGAAGAAGGCAATGCGATTCGTCATGATGAAAATGGCGTACCGACCGGTGTAGTGAAAGCCGGTATTGGTGGTTTCCTCTATCTAGAAGTCCTGGATGCCTCGTTCAGTTTTGATGGCGTAATCGGTGCTTTTGCGATTACCTCAGACGTGGTCATCATCATGCTCGGTCTGGCAATTGGTGCGATCTTTGTCCGTTCAATGACCATCTATCTGGTTGAACAGGGCACATTGGATGCTTATATCTACCTGGAACATGGTGCGCATTATGCCATCGGTGCACTGGCTTTCATTATGATTGCCAGCGGAACCGGTCTGCATGTGCCAGAAGTGGTAACCGGTCTGATCGGTGTAGCCTTTATTGTCTGGGCAGTATTTGCCTCGATTCAATACAAAAAGCGTCAGGCGGCTTTAGACAAATAAAGCGCTGTTCCTGAATAAAAAGCGTAGCTCCGGCTGCGCTTTTTTGTTTTTAGATTGGCATCATCTTTATTTCAAATAAAATTCATGTCTTATTAATGAGCTGAATGTCCTATAATCTGGGCTCCAGATTAATTAACCCAATCGCCATAATTTATGATGAATGCTTTAGAACGTCGTTCAACCTTTGCCCTGAGCAGTATTTTTGCACTGCGCATGCTGGGGTTGTTTATGATTATCCCGGTGTTTTCTGTGGCAGGGCAGGCATATCAATATGCAACACCTGCACTGATCGGTTTGGCGGTCGGGGTCTATGGTCTGACCCAGGCTTTATTGCAGATTCCATTCAGCCTGATTGCCGACCGTTACAGCCGTAAGCCACTGGTGGTTTTAGGGCTGCTACTATTTGCGCTGGGCGGTGCAATTGCGGCCATGTCGGACACCATTTATGGCGTGATTATCGGCCGAGCAATCGCCGGTGGTGGTGCAGTATCTGCTGTGGTGATGGCGTTGCTGGCAGATGTCACCCGTGAAGAAAACCGCATGAAAGCCATGGCGATGATGGGCATGAGTATCGGCCTGTCTTTTGTGGTGGCCTTTAGTCTGGGGCCCTGGCTGACAGGTCTGGTGGGTATCTCTGGGTTGTTCTGGGTCACCACGGTGATGGGCCTGGCGGCGATTGCCATGCTGCTGATGGTGCCGAAAGTCACGCGACATCATAAAAACTTTCAGCAGGGCTATCTGACACAATTGAAACAGGTACTCAAAATCGGTGATCTGAACCGTCTGCATGTGTCGGTTTTTACCCTGCATTTATTGCTCACCGCCATGTTTATCTATGTGCCTTCACAGCTGATCGAATTTGCGGATCTGCCACTTTCCAGTCATGGCTGGGTATATTTGCCGCTGTTGGTACTGAGCCTGTTTTTTGCCTTTCCAAGTATTATCCTGGCAGAAAAATACCACAAAATGCGCGCAATTTTTCTGGTGGCCATTACCGGTATTATTCTGGGTTTGATAGTGATGGCATTTGGTTTTGAATCAAAATATGTCTTGCTGATTGGCCTAGGGCTGTTCTTCATTGCCTTTAATGTCATGGAGGCTCTGTTGCCGTCTTGGTTGTCGAAAGCGGCACCGATCCAGTCCAAAGCCACCGCGATGGGCGTAAATGCCAGCAGCCAGTTTTTAGGTGCTTTCTTTGGCGGTATGATTGGCGGACAATTATTACTGATGAACAATACCTCGATGGGCTGGAGTATCCTGACAGGGATCGCGATAATCTGGCTGCTGATGAGTTTTGGCCTGGCTCAGCCACGCTATCTGTCATCACTGGTGTTGCGTTTGCCGGAAAGCAGACAAACTGACGAATGGACTTCTCAGCTTTTGGCGATTCGTGGTATTGAAGAGGTCGTGGTGATGTCTGAACAGCAAGTTGCCTATGTAAAAGTCGATAAACAGCAGATTGATGATGCTTCGCGACAACAATTAACGCACTTGTTGGGTAAAGAGGTAGCCATTTAAGCATAACTCTTATAAAGTAAAATACAGAAATATATAGGAAGTAAACGGCAAATGCGTGGTGTAAATAAAGTTATTTTAGTGGGTACTTTGGGTAAAGATCCGGAAACCAAAACTTTTGCAAATGGTGGCTCTCTCACTCAATTTTCGATCGCAACCAGCGATTCGTGGACAGATAAAAGTACCGGTGAACGTAAAGAACAAACGGAATGGCACCGTATCGTGTTGCATAACCGTTTAGGTGAAATTGCGCAGCAATATCTTCGTAAAGGTTCAAAAGTATATATTGAAGGTTCATTACGTACCCGTCAGTGGACTGACCAGAATGGTCAGGAACGCTATACGACGGAAATTCGTGGTGAACAAATGCAGATGCTAGACTCTAGCCGTCCTCAAAATGATCAGGGCGAGAGCAGCTTTAACCAGCCACGCTTTAATAACAATAATCAGGCGAACAACAACCAAGGCGGTTATGGCAATAACCCGCAATCAGGTTATGGTTCAGCACCACAGCAAGGCGGTTTTAACAACAACCAGGGCGGCGGTTATGGCAACAATAACCCGAGTGGTTTTGCGCCAAAATCTGCACCTGCTCCAACAGCAGCACCTGCAGCAGATCTAGATGATGACCTTCCATTTTGATCTATTAGAACGGTAGATCATCATTAAAACCCACCTGAATGCGGTGGGTTTTTTATGTCTTGAAGATTGGTATTGAGTTTGCATAAAGCCCGACTTATTAGAAGAATCATAAGTGTTAAAGCATTATCTTGCTTTTGATCAGCACAACTCTGCATCGAGAAAATAAATAAGATAATAAATACTGATAGAAATTTATGATCTAAAAAAGCGATCATTTTTATAAAAACTTGCGGTTTTACCTATTTTAAAATTTTTCGTATTCTAGCTTCACAAGATAAGCAATCCCAGAAATAAGCCAGAGGAAATATCTCATGAGTTTAATCAATACTGAAATCAAACCATTCAATGCAACTGCTTACCACAATGGTCAGTTCATCGAAGTTTCTGAGCAAGACCTGAAAGGTAAATGGTCAGTGGTGTTTTTCTATCCTGCAGATTTCACCTTTGTTTGTCCAACTGAATTAGGCGATCTTGCTGATCAGTATGCTGAATTCCAGAAAATGGGTGTAGAAATCTATGGCGTGTCTACCGATACTCATTTCACCCATAAAGCTTGGCATGATACCTCTGACGTGATTGGTAAAATCCAGTATCCATTGATTGGTGATCCAACCTGGACTTTGTCTAAAAACTTCGAAGTACTGATTGAAGCTGAGGGTTTGGCAGATCGTGGTACTTTCGTGATTGATCCAGAAGGTAAAATCCAGATCATTGAAATCAACGCGGGTGGTATCGGCCGTGATGCACAAGAGCTTCTGCGTAAAGTGAAAGCTGCACAATATGTACATGCGCACCCAGGTGAAGTTTGTCCGGCAAAATGGAAAGAAGGTGAAGCAACACTTGCTCCATCAATCGACCTGGTGGGTAAAATCTAATTCAAACCTAGTTCTTTGAAGCAAAAAATCCAGCACAAGTTGCTGGATTTTTTATTTTTTTAGTTTAGAGATTTATGAATTCTAGACAAAAACATCATGCCATTTGATTTCTATTTGAGAACAACATGAGGATTGAGGAATTGCACTCTATGCTTTTTAAGCGGCTTATGCGAGGCAATCAAGTAAGCGCAATACCCTGCTGCATGATTGACTAGGCCTGAAAACAAAGAAGCCTCTGCTTTCGCAGAGGCTTTTATTTTATAAGGCGCTGTAGTTTCTTGTCGTTTTAAACAATTTTCGCATAAACGCATCTGAATGGAACCGGATGAATTTATGGTTTTCTTATGCTGCGAATCATAGGTATTTAAAAAGTATTTGTCAACCAAGGATTATAAAAATGGTTAATTAAATTATTTGTTTTTAAAGCGAATTTTCAAGTTTTTAGATAAAAATATGAATAAAATCTTAGATTTGATGGAATTTTAACTAAGGCAGAAAAATGAATAAAAAGCAGGTGAAATTGAACAAAAAGGCCTTTACGAAAAACATATATTCTGGAAGATTTTAATAACCTGTTTGATTGGCGCATGGTACATAATTTCTGTAGTTTTTCAATGACGGATGATCAGTTTGGATATCGCAGTAATTGGTAGTGGCATGGCCGGACTGGCTACAGCCAGAATTCTCCAGGACGCAGGGCATCACATCACGATTTTTGAAGCACTTCCAGGTCGCGGCATGGACAGTCATAGCCTTGAATTTGAAGGGGGCCTGATTGACGCACCTTTACGTGTGATGAACCCCTATCTGTGGAAAAACACCCTGAGTCTAGCCACACATCTGGGCATTAAAACTTATCCGGTGCGGACCTATATGGCCTGCAGCTGGTTATTTGAAGATAAAACTGAAACCTGGCTGACCACATCGCGTAGCCGAATTGGCAATATCCCGATCATCAATAACCGGAAAGGCCTGCAACAATATGGCTGGCGTCTGGTCAAAGGCCTGTTGCAGTTAAAAGTTGCATTGACCAAATTCTTTAAATCGAAAAATCAGGACATCAGCCTGGCAGAATTTATCAATCGTAACGAGATTGAAGAAGTGTTCTGGCACGGTGCGGTGATGCCGGTGCTATATACCATCTGTACCTGCAATCCGAAAACCATTGGTGAATGGCCAGCTAAACCGTTGTTAATTTTTCTGCGTCAATTAACCGATGGCGATGCGTTACTGCGTCTGCAAGGCGGTACACCAGCGTTGGTCGATAAGCTGATTGAAGGCATTCAAATTGAAGACGGTTCAGCAATTACACTGGTACAAGAGCAGGGCGATCAGGTCAAAGTTGAAAATGCGGCCGGTTATTCAAAACTGTTTGACCGGGTGATTGTCGCGACACCGACCACCAAAATTGAGGAGTTCCTGGATCCGGTACAATTCGCCAGTGAAATTGAATTATTGAAGAAATTCAAATTCGAACAAGGCGAACTGGTGATTCATACCGATGCCAGCGTAATGCCGCCAAAACGTAAAGACTGGGCCGTACTCAGCTATATGATGGACCGTAAATTTACTCGTCAGCAATTTACCGTGTGGCTTAACTCGATTGAACCTTCTTTGGTTGGCAAGTCGGCCGTGTTTCAGACCTGGCGTCCGGTAACCGACATTGATCCGAAGAAAGTGATCAAATCGGTAATGCTGACACGTGCAGTCGTCGATGCTAATACGGTGGCACTGAATAAGGAATTGCAGCAACGTCATCTGGATGCCAACCGTAAGGTCTTCTTCTGCGGTTCATGGTCATGTGACGGTTTGCCGATTCTGGAATCGGCAGTGACCTCAGCGATGAAGATTGCAGAAATCTTTGGTGCGCCTTTACCATTTCAGGGTTTAAAACCTGTGGTTGAGGTTGCTCCGCAACTGGGTTATTAATCCATGCAATGGCTTCAGGCACTGCGTCAGCGTCTTCCCCAGCACAAGTATGCAATCGATGCCGCTATGTTGGGCGATCATGCGCAATTGCCCTGGAGCAATTTAGGGTATTGGCAAGCAGGTCAGCAGGATTATGCGGCTGCCTGTTGTATGCTGGTCGATCACCTTGCACAAACTGTAAATTTAAATTCAAAAGATAAACTGCTGGATTTAGGCTGCGGTCAGGGTGCAAGTTTGCTGTACTGGCAACAACACTATCAGGTGCAATATCTGGCGGGGGTTGAGCTGCAGGCTGCTTGTGTAGCTAATATTCAGCAACATCTGCCAGAACTGAATGCCATTTATCAGGCGTCATTTTTGCGTTTAAAAGAATTGCCATTTTCCCAGCGTTTTGATGTGGTGCTATGCCTAGATGCGGCTTATCACAGTCCTGTGCCTTTATTCTTGGAGCAGATCCGTAGTGTTTTAAATTCAAATGCGCGGATTGGTTTTCATCATCTGGTTTTGTCCGAGCGCTGGGAAAATTTAAATGCCTTACAACGGCGTAAATATCAGTTTTTATTGAAATCTGCTGATGTGAATTTAAAAGATTTAATGACAGTGGGGGCACTGTATGCCTGTCTGGATCGTTTTGAATTTAAAAATATCCAGATTCAGGATCTGTCCGAGCCGGTATTTTCAGGCTTTGCGGATTATGTGCAAAAAACTTTGAATTCAAAAGCATCAGATGATCAGGCTCAAGGTTCAAAACTGGATCATTTTAAAATTCAGATGACAGCGAAACTATGCCGAAAATTATATCAGGAAGGGATTGTGAGATATGTGCAAGTGACGGCACAATCGAAGCACTAGAAAGTGCAAGAAGACTCAGCTCAAAATACTAAAACCCAGAAACATCAAAGCCTCACTAAAAGCGAGGCTAAGATATGGTGCCGGCACACGGATTCGAACTGTGGACCTACTGATTACAAGTCAGTTGCTCTACCAACTGAGCTATGCCGGCATGGTGGAGTGCATTTTACAGATTTTTTTGGGTCACGCAAGCCAAAAAATAACCGTTTAAACTGTTTCGGCAGGATTTGTTTATTTTGACCGAATGGATGAAAAGTTCTGTTTTTGATTATGTGCAAAGAAATGGCCCATATGTGCAGATATGGGCGAGGGTGAAAGCACAGGATTGGTTCTGGATATGAGTCGGTTATAAGGTTTATCTGTTTTTCAGGATGCGATCTAATTCTTGTGCACATTCCTCTAAAGTAAAGGCCATATCAAACTGCATTTGAGGTTTGAGTTCTTGAGCGAGGCTTCTCCACTGTTCGATGAGTCTCAAGGCTTTTTGAATTTTATGTTTATTGATGTCCTTGGCAATAGTTGGGGTATAACCGCCACGTTTTGCATTTTTAATCTGTTTGGCATAGTTTGCGCTGTTATTCATGTTCGCTCTCCGAATAGCAGTGTATCTATTTTTTAACTTCAAATTTGAATGGCTCGGTTCACTTGGTTATTTCTTTCTATCCTGTGGTTTTTATTCTCCTTTTAGTTGATTTATAAGCAACATAACATAGCTTTGATGACAATAAAATTAAGCTATTTCTGTGCCAGTTTTTTGTTTGAACACATAAATAAAAACCTGAAATGAATGGCGTACAGAAACTGCACAATTCATCAGTTTTTTGGCTGATGAAAAATGAAGATTTTTAAAAATAGAATTGAGCGTAAGTGTTGTGTTGCAAAAGATTTTTATGAACGAGGACTGGTATTAATTCAATGCCTTTGCCTAAGGCGATAGATAATAATATTTTAAGATCTAAGCAGATAATTTTTTTTACTGATGGGATGATGGATAAAATTAAATATAAAAAAACCCGAATCATGTGATTCGGGTTTTTAAATTCTGGCGGTGAGAGAGGGATTCGAACCCTCGAAACGCTATAAACGTTTACACACTTTCCAGGCGTGCTCCTTCAGCCACTCGGACACCTCACCATAGGCCGAGGATAATAGCGAAAAAAACCAGCTGTGCCAAGCTGAAACAATTGATTTGCAGAAAAACTTTTAATGCGGTGCTATGATTCGCAAAAATGCTTGTTAAAAAACGAAGACAATATATGCAAAGCACTGCACAAAAGGCAGCTCTCCCAGTGATTACACTGGCTGCGCTTGGGGTCGTTTTCGGAGATATTGGTACCAGTCCGCTCTATGCACTGCGCCAATGCTTCCTCACCGCACACCTCGCCATTAGCGAAGCTTCTGTACTCGGCATCCTGTCCCTGATTTTCTGGTGCATGATGCTTACCATCAGCTTTAAATATGTCATGGTAATCATGCGTGCCGATAACAACGGCGAAGGCGGGATCATGTCACTACTGGCATTAAACCTGCGTACCACACGAATCTCTGATCAAAAGAAAATATTCCTGATCGCTTTGGGTTTTGTCGGCGCATCGCTATTTTTCGGTGACGGGATTATTACCCCAGCAATCTCCGTGCTATCAGCCATTGAAGGCCTGAGTATTGCCACGCCCATTTTCAATCAGTGGTTGGTGCCTTTATCGATAGGGATTCTGGCCGGACTGTTTATGGTACAGCGACACGGCACAGCCACGATGGGCAAATTTTTTGGGCCTTTAACCATGCTCTGGTTTTTGTCCATTGGCGGTTTTGGTTTGTGGAGCATTATCCAGACCCCATTTGTACTCTGGATGGTGAATCCCTACTGGGCCTATCATTTTGTAGTTGACCAGCCTTATGTGGCTTTTCTGACCATGGGGGCGGTGATTCTGACCATGACTGGGGGTGAAGCGATTTATGCCGATATGGGGCATTTTGGCCGTCTGCCGATTCGTCTGGCCTGGTTCATTATTGTCTTGCCCTGTTTATTATTGAATTATGCCGGGCAAGGCGCCTTGTTACTGCGTAGTCCTGAAGCACTGGCGAATCCTTTCTATATGCTGCTGCCAGACTGGGCTTTGTTCCCGATGATTGGACTGGCGACTGCGGCGGCGGTGATTGCCTCACAGGCGGTCATTACTGGCGTATTTTCTATGGTCAATCAGGCCATTCAACTGCGTTATTTACCGCGCCTGTCAGTCAAGCATACCTCTGCATTGGAACGCGGCCAGATTTATCTGCCTTTCATTAACTGGATGCTGTTTATCTCGGTGCTGATCCTGATTTTACTGTTTGAAAATAGTGCCAATCTGGCGAGTGCTTATGGCGTTGCGGTGACCATGACCATGCTCTGTGGCACCATTTTGATCTCGATTCTGGCTTATGGATTCTGGCGTTGGCCGGTCTGGAAAGTAGCTTTATTTGCTGTGCCATTCCTGGCACTGGATTTAGTCTTTGTGGCCTCAACGTCCTTGAAAATTGCTTCGGGTGGCTGGGTGCCGATTCTGATTGGCGCGGTACTGTTTACGATTCTCATGACCTGGAAAGATGGGCGTGCGTTGGTACTGAACCGGCTGGAACAGGATGCCTTGCCGATTGATCTGTTTATTAAAAGTATTTCGATGGGGGAAGGCACCAAGTTTGTGCCAGGCGATGCCATTTTCCTGACCGGTACACCAAATATTGTTCCGCATGCCATGTTGCATAATATTAAGCACAATAAGGTCTTGCACGAACGCAATATCATGCTGACAGTGATTACCCGGGATATTCCTTTTGTTGACAGGCAGGAGCGGATTGAATTGGAAAAACTGAGTGAACATTTTTACCGGGTGTTTATCTATTATGGTTTTAAGGATCAGCCGAATATTCCGGAAGCTTTACAGCAGGCCTATGAGCAATGGGATTTTGAATATGACCTGATGCAGATCAGTTTCTTTATTTCACGTGAACGGATTATGCATACTGTGGGTGAGGGTATGGCACCGTGGCGGGAAAAGCTGTTTATTTCTATGCAACGCAATACCAGTCCGGTCAGTGATTTCTATCAGATTCCACCCAACCGTGTGGTCGAGCTGGGCACCCAGATTCAGATGTAAATAAAATAAAAAAGCATAAAAAAACCAGAGGCACACTCTGGTTTTTTTATGGGAGAAATAATAAATGAGCTTCAGATTATTGCTCAAGTTCTACCGCAGCTGCTGGCATTTCAGGTGCAGCATTCAAAGGTTCTTCCATCAGCACTGGCTCTGCATCAGATTGAGCCGCAATTTCAGTTTGTTCATTACTGACGTCTGCTTCAGTCGCAGCCGCTTGTTGCTGTGCTTCAGGCATCGGTTGTTCTGAGGCAATAGCTGCTTGCTGTTGCTCTTCAGACATTGCTGGTACTGCAGCTTGTTGTTCTTCCAATGCTGGTTGTTGAGGCATCGTCATAGACGTGCTTGCTTCTACTTCTGATTCCATGGCTGGTTCAACCAGATTGGCCGGCACCTCTGATTCATTCATGCCTGGTTCTGTGACAGGCGGTTGAGGGGAAACAGTGCCTGAGTTTGGTGCCTGAGTCATTGTTGGATCATTGGGCATCGGTGCTTGTGTGTTTGGCATGGTTGGTTGCGGTACTGCTGCACGCGGATCGACCAGACGGATTTGACCAGAGTTCACCAAGCTTTCTAAAGAGGCTTCCTGACCATTCACCTTGGTACTAATTTTAGCTTTAGACAAGCTTTCAAGTGTTTCACCTGGTTGAACCGGTGGCTCAGCAAATGCAGCTACGCTGATCACACTTGTGAATAATCCTAAACCTAATGCTTTAGAGAGTTTGGAATTCATGATTGACACCATTGCTAATAATTGTACGAATTGAGATAGGCCGTTAGCTTTACACACTCAATCTACTGAGCCAAACAAAGCTACGCAAACACCGAGAAACCTCATTTAAAAAGAAATAAAATTAGACAGTTTGTTACAACTGCCCGGGATTTTGGATACTTATTGTTTATTTAGTAAACGAATGGTAGAGCCAAGATATACTTCACTTATACAGCTTGTTAAGCTCGGTCAAAATCTGTATTGATCTAAAAAGTACGTGTAAGAATGGCCAAGAAGCAGCGTAAATCCAAGAACTCTTTTTTTCAGTTTTTAAATGATAATAGTATTAAAGTCATTCTGGGCGTGGTGGCTTCGAGCAGCTTCGCCATCGCTTTTGGTCAGGAAAAAATCAGTCAGTGGGTGTCACTATCCTCTTCCAGTGATTCTGCCTGTCTGAACCAGTTTTATCGGGATGTGCCGCCATATTTGATGAAAGACAGCCTGAAAAAAGACAGCTATTCGCTGTGTTTTAATGGCTTTAATGTCGGTTATTCCGGGGTATCTAAAACGCCACTTTGGGTTGCAGAAGCCTTAACGCCAGCACGCTTAAGCCAGAAAATTCCCCGTGAAGATAATTTTCATGAAGAAGATCGGGTCAGTGCGAAGCATCGTGCCACATTGGCGGATTATCGTGGTTCAGGTTATGACCGCGGTCATATGGCGCCGAATGCGGATATGCCTAACAAGGCCGCGCAGTCTGACAGTTTTTCACTGGCCAATATGGTGCCGCAAGCGCCCAAGAATAATCAGCAAGTCTGGCGAGAGCTGGAAGAAGCCACCCGTGCCATTGTGACCAAGCAGAAACAGGATGTTTATGTGGTAACCGGGCCGGTCTTTGCTGGGAAGAAGCTGAAAACCATTGGCAATGGCGTGATCGTGCCAACCGCGGTCTATAAGGCGGTTTATATGCCGAAAACCGGTGCTATTGGTGCTTACTATGCACCGAATGACAATTCACTGAAAGTGCGTATTGTCAGTGTCTGCTATCTGGAAGAACAGCTTGGAATTAACCTGTTTCCGCAGCTTACCGAAGAGCAGAAGCGCAATACCTATAAGCTACCACTGACCGGAAATGCCGTAAAAGCCAACCAGAAAATTGAATACTCCAACTGGGATGCAGAAAGCCAGTGTGCCGAAGAGGTTTCTGAAGAAAACCTGCAGGCATTACAACGCGAGTTTAAGTCTTCCGGTTCAGGCAGTTCGACCTCCTCAGCGACTGGTGGCGCGATAGACAACGCGACACAAGATGCCATCGTAAAACAGCTGATTGATGCCTTGTTGCAATATATTTTGCAGCTGTTGAAATAAGCTTGCTGAAAAAACCAGGATTCGGGTAGCATCGACATCAGACGTTCATTGAAAAATAACAAAGACAGGTGAAGAGGATATGTTTAAAGCGTTTGAAAATGGCAGCGAATCCCATGCCATTCATGATCTGACTTTGGAAAATGATCTGGACTGCGTCAGCGTGTATGGCAACTTGCAAATCACCAAGGATCAGCAGGGACTGAAAGTGGCCAAAGCCTTGCAGGCTTTTTTGAATGATGTGGTGCAACAACTGGAAAATACACCGGATTTGCCAGAAAAAATTCAGCGTGATGACCTGGATGAAATTGAAAATCCATTTTTATAAGCATTTTTAAGCGCGATGATCTGCATGCTCCATGTGAAACATGCAGAAAAATGGTATTTGGAAATCCTGGCTTTTTAGAGGGTTTTTATTAAAAAGCCTAATTTTCTGCTCCCACAATATCTCCAAACACTAGCCAGAACGTGCCGAGCAATTCGGCAAGATATTTATCCATATTTTAAATTCTTATTTTTATATTTATTATTAGGTCATAGGGGTAATGGATTTAAATTATCAACGCTGCTTGAAGCCCATCTATCAAACCAACATGCTTGTGGTTTAAGCGGCTGACATATTCTGTTGGCGCCACTGCTGCGGCGTCAGTTGAGTCCATTGCTTAAAGGCGCGCTGAAACGCACTCTGTTCAGAATAACCGAGTAACATGGCAGTTTCCTGCAAACTCAAGTGCGGATCTTTCAGATATTGCATCGCCATCATGCAGCGGATTTCCTGCATACATTGCTGATAGGTTTTGCCCTGTTTCTGCAAATGGCGTTGTAACTGACGCACGGAAAAATTCATCTGCTCGGCAATATGCTCGATCTGAAACAGGTTTTTTTGCAGGCCAATCAGAATTGCCTGTTGCAGTTGCTGATCAATGAGAGTGGAGTGCGGAAATTTTTCTAGCAATGCTTTGGCCTGTTGCATCAGCAGTTTCTGCAAGCTCTGGTCGCCCTGTTTCAGCGGTCTGGACAGTTCACTGACATGCATCAATACCTGATTTCTGGCTTGAGAAAAGCGGACTTTACAGCCGAAATACTGCTCATAGAGTGCAATATTTTTAGGCATTGCATGCTGGAAATGCACTTCATATAACTGAACCCCGTGCGGGTTCTGCACATTGGCTTTCACGAATTCCGTCATTAGCGCAATCGCGATTTCATCGGTCAATTGGGTATTCAGATGAAACGGAACTTCAACCCAGCCAATCGACAGATAATCGCCTTGCCATTGCAGCTGAAGTAGGCCGCCATCATAAATCAGACGATGATAATCATGATAGCGCATGAAGGCTTCACCCAAGGTCTCACTTGAGAGTGCCAGATAGCCAATAATACCAAGGTGTTTAGCTTCAACCAGTTGGGCGATTTCCAGGCCTAAAGCTGGTCGTTGCAGCTGTTGATCAAGTGTTGTTAACAGATCACGCCATAGGGCGAAATCAAAGCGTTCCAGATTTTGAATGGCCAATAATTTCTCAGGGACTTCAAGCTGTTTCAACTGATAATAGTCCAAAAGTAAATGTCCTAAACCACCGTATACTGAACCTACGTAGTTTTTTAGAACCAGCATTTTTAATTCTTTTATTTTGTCGTATTTTGTCAATCATATTGAATATTTTGGTCAATATCTAGTCTTTTATTTAGCCTATATTAAAAATAGACCAAGAGGTAAAAGATTATGTGGAAAGGTTTTCTGGCAGGGCTCGTCGTCGCAAATGGATTTGAATGGTTTGCGCATAAATATGTATTGCATGGTGTTCACCGGCCGGGACAGAGCCGTTATAGTCCAGTACCCGAGAGTATGCGCTCACACTGGGAGCATCACCGGGTTGTGCGCAAAACAGAATTCTCCGATTTCGGCTATGTAGAAGGACTGGACAACTGGCGTACCCGCAATGAAATTGCCTCACTGGCAGTCGTCGCGACCGTTTTTGGACTCAGTTTTTATCCTTTTTCCAAAGGTATGTCACTGGCTGCCTTATATGGTGCAGGCAACTATTATTATTTACATCGCCGGGCTCATCTGGAGCCGGAATGGGCCAAAAAGAAATTGCCCTGGCATTATGATCATCATATGAATAGTAATCAGGATGCCAACTGGTGCGTCACCAAGCCCTGGTTTGATTATCTGCTCGGTACCCGTGTGATTTCCTCGGCAGATTTGCAGGAACAGAATCCTTTAGGTCTGAGCTTGCCTGCACCGATCTCGAAAAAACTCAACCGCTGGGCAGAACAATATTTTCCAGTTAAATCGGCCGATGCTTACTCTAAGATGACGAAAAATACTGCAAAAAATACGGTAATGAAGCAGTTAAATACGCAGGTTATGGAGTAAAACAGGGCTTTGTCGTGATTTGTCAATAAAATACGATTGTATTGTCAATATTGTCCTGTGGATTTCACTTATATTTGCTCCTGTCGGTGAGCAAAGCCTCATACTGATAATGTTTCTGGGTGTAATGAGTTATTTTGAATACCAAGTGCTGTAGTCTTATCTTGGTTTCATAGGGAGTCGAAAGACTCCTTTTTTTTGTCCCGTATTTGCTGTGTTGTTTTATTTAAGGCATAAAAAAAGAGTGTTTATTAAAAACACTCTTTAATCAAATCATCATCTAAAACGGCTTAAAGGCGCATTTCAATGCCTTGGGCTGCCATATAGGCTTTGGCTTCCGGAATGGTGTGCTGGCCAAAATGGAAAATTGAAGCTGCCAGTACCGCATCGGCACCACCATGGATAATGCCGTCCGCCAAATGCTGTAAATTCCCCACACCGCCAGAAGCAATAGTCGGTACTGTGACGCGGTCATTAATGGCACGCATCAGGGCAATGTCGTAACCGGCTTTGGTGCCATCGGCATCCATCGAAGTAATCAGTAATTCACCTGCGCCGAAGTCAGCCATTTTCACAGCCCATTCAATCGCATCAATCCCGGTTTCTTTACGGCCGCCGTGGGTGAAAATTTCCCATTTGTGGTCGCCAGTTTTTTTGGCATCAATTGCAACAACGATACATTGAGCGCCAAAGCGTTGAGATGCTTCCTGCACAAACTCAGGATTATAAATCGCAGCCGAGTTGATGCTGACTTTGTCTGCACCGGCATTGAGTAATAGACGGATATCTTCGACTTTACGTACACCGCCACCGACAGTCAGGGGTACAAAAACCGATTCGGCCATGCGTTCTACTGTGCGGTAAGTGGTATCGCGTCCATGATGTGTAGCGGTAATATCAAGGAAAGTAATTTCATCGGCACCTTGTTCATTATAACGGCGCGCCACTTCGACCGGGTCACCCGCATCACGAATATCAAGGAACTGGACACCCTTGACCACGCGGCCATTATCCACGTCCAGACAAGGAATAATACGTTTAGCTAGCATAAATTTTTCCAATTATTACAGCCGATTATGAAACTCACCCACGCAAGCGCTACACCTTGGCAGATGGAAACGGTATTCTAGCAAAATTATGTAAGTTTTTTCGCAGGTTTTCTATGTCGGTTTATACCACTTTGACTTTAAAGGAAGTTCAGGATTTTGCAGCGCCTTATGGTTTAAAGGCGATTGATCTGATTCCCATTCAAGGCGGTATTCAAAATACCAACTACTTTTTAGTCTGCGAAGACCAACAATATGTATTGACGGTGTTTGAAGATATGGATGAGCAGGCGGCAGGTGAGCTGGTTCCGGTTCTGGAACATCTGGGTCAGGCCGGGTTGGCCGTTCCTGTGCCTTTGTCGCATTCAGGCAAGGCCATTCACCGCATTAAAGATAAACCGGCACAGATTGCACCGCGCCTGATGGGTGAGCATCCGATGCCATCTACCGTCGCACAAGTTGAAGCGATTGCAGTGGCTCAGGCAAAAATGCATGTGGCTCTCAAAGACTTTAAACTGCAACGTAATTTCGTGCGTGATCATGCGTATTGGCTAGCCGTTTCTCAAGAGATCAAACCGAGCTTGAGTCCGGCAGATAAAGTCTTGCTCGGCAAATTATTAGGTTTATATGAGGCGTTGACGGCGGTATATCCAGACCGTCCACGCGGTTTCATTCATTCCGATCTGTTCCGTGACAATACCTTATTTGAAGGCGATCAGCTGAATGGCATTCTGGATTTTTATGAGCTGAATAAAGATGAGTGGTTGTTTGATATCGCCATTACGTTAAATGACTTCTGTACCGAATATCCTGACGTAATCTTAAACGAAGAAAAAGCGATTGCCTTTTTAAATGCCTATGAAACGATTCGTTCTTTAACCAGTGATGAACGCGCCTGTCTGGAATTGTATCTGGCCATGGCGGCAGGACGGTTCTGGATGATGCGCCTGCAGGTGGCTCAGCGTAATGCAGCATTAGGCCGGACCGGCGAAGATATTTTGCAAAAAAATCCGGACGAAATGCGTAATATGCTGATTGAACGCTTAAAATTCGTCACCGCTTAAACAAACAGATTAAAAAGGATAGGGGATATGCGCGATCAGGGACGTTTGGTGGAATGGTTTGATGATCAGGGTTATGGTTTTATCCAGCCTAGTGATCCGGCCAAAGATCGCGTATTTCTGCATATCAAGGACTTTGCCAAGCCTGGCCCACGTCCAATCGTGGGCTGTGCGCTGGATTATCTGGTGATTCTGGATGAACGCGGCCGTTATCGTGCGCAACAAGTGATGTACTTGAAAGCAGTACAAGCCAAAAGCCTGCAAGCAAAATTCAAACCGTCCAAGCCACAGCAGACACAGAAATTACAGCCGATGCAGATTGCCTGTGTGCTCTATATTCTTTTTCTGGTGGCTTTGACCTTGGGTAGTTTACTGAGTGGACTGGTGTTGTTGCTGGTCAGCCTGATGAATGCGCTCAGCTACTGGCTCTATGCGCAAGATAAGGAAGCGGCACAGCTGGGTAATCGCCGTATTCCGGAAAACACTCTGCATGTGGTGGCTTTCTTAGGCGGCTGGCCGGCAGCCTGGCTGGCACAGCAGAAATTACGGCATAAAACACAAAAACAACCTTTCCGGCAGATATATTTTTGTACCATAGCCTTTAACATCATTTTGATTATATGGCTGATTTCCCCGTTGAATAGTTTAAATATCTAGGGGAAGTACCAGGAGGGGACGTGAACTATTCCATTGATAAAGACTCAAACCGTACACTGACTTTTGCACTGTACATTTTATATATTGTGGCCATTTTTAGTGCTGGCCTGCTGGCTGTCGTGGCGCTAATCATTAACTATGTGAAACGGCGCGATGTGCGCGGTTCCATCTTTGAAAGCCATTTTACCTGGCAGATCCGCAGTTTCTGGTGGTATCTGTTCTGGAATATCGTCGCCTTTATTCCATTTTTCTTTTTGTTCTTTACCGGCGAAGATCCTAACTTGTTTGCAGGGGTCGCATTTGGCGCATCGGCGTTCTGTTTAGTGGTGGTGGTTTTGGCCTGGATCTGGATGGTGTATCGGGCGATTCGCGGCATCATGCGCTTAAATGACAATAGACCGATGTATAGCAAATAATTTTAGCCGTATTTCCCCAGAGAAAAAATCCCCCTTTTTTAAGGGGGGATTTAGCAGAATTAAGAAAGATCTTGTTTTAATTGTTCTGTTGGATCTTTTCTTAAAAACTTTGGTTTCCATTCACTGGCAATTACGCCAAGTACCACCATCAATCCGCCTAATAAAGCCAGTGACGGTAAACGTTCTCCGGCCAGACGGCCAAACAGGGCTGCCCATACCGGTTCACCTGCATAGATAATCGCTGCTTGCGAAGGATCCACCATGCGCTGAGCCCAGTTCATCACCAGTTGGATCAAGGCACTGGCAATGCCTAAACCGACTAAAATCCCTGCCAGATGCCAGTGAAATTCAGGTAGCTGAGATTCACCTAAAACAGGTGCGATCATAAAGCAGAACAGGGAGGCAAAAATCAGTTGCAGCACTGTGACCCGGCGTACATTCACCTGCTCGGCAAAATGGCTGATAAAAATAATCTCCAGTGCAATCGCAATCGAACCGAGCAAAGTCAGGGTTTGCCCGAAACTGAGCTGAATCGCAGCAAAACCATTTCCTGTCAAAAACACCAGACCGATAAAGGCAAACAGCGCTCCGATCCAGGTCATGACATGCGGTTTTTTACGGAAAATGAGCCAGAGCAGGATCGGAACCAGCGGAACATACAAGGCCGTTAAAAAAGCCGACTCACTGCTGCTGATGGTCTGCAAACCCACAGTTTGGGTGCCGTAGCCAATGGCGATCATGATCCCAATTACCGCGCCAGCGAACACCTCTTTCAGGTTCATGCCTTTTAGCGACTTCAGTGAAATTAGGGTGACAGCAAGCGCTGCCGCAGCAAAGCGCAGGCCGACAAACATAATCGGACTGCTAAAGTTCAGCCCGTATTGCACGGTAATAAAGCTGCCGCCCCAGATAATGGTGATCAGGATCAGGGCGAGTTGCGGCGCTTTCACCATCCAGCCGGAGTGATTTTTGGAAATAAGTGTAGACATGCCAGGAGATCAGAAAATTAAAAAATAAAAAAGAGGTCCGAAGACCTCTTTTACAGCAAGCTTAATTATAGCGCCTGTTGCTCATCTAGCAACAACTGTGCTTCACGCAAGCTTAATGTACCTTCGTAAATCGCACGACCGGTAATTGCGCCTAAAATACCTGGTTGGTCTTTCAGGTTACGTACGTCATCCAGGTTGGTTACACCACCAGATGCAATCACAGGCAAACCTGAGTATTGCGCCAGATTCACGGTTTGCTCAATATTCACACCCTGCATCATGCCATCACGCGCGATGTCCGTATAGACAATACTCGACACGCCAGCATCGGCAAAACGTTTCGCTAGGTCAGTAGCCTTGACATCAGTCACATTGGCCCAGCCATCTGTTGCCACCATGCCATTCATGGCATCAATACCCACAATAATGTGGCCGGCAAATTTTTGACATGCTTCTTCAACAAATTCAGGATCCTGAACTGCTTTGGTGCCAATAATCACAAAAGAAACACCAGCTTGCAGATAATGCTCGATGGTTTCCAGAGAACGGATACCACCACCAATCTGGATCGGCAAATCAGGCTGAGATCGGACAATGGCTTCAACCACTGGCTTATGGATTGGCGTACCTGCGAAAGCACCGTTTAAATCTACTAAATGCAAGCGGCGAGCGCCTTCATTTACCCAATGCTGTGCTGTTGCGACCGGATCGTCTGAAAATACGGTATCGTCTTCCATACGACCTTGTTTTAAACGGACACATTTGCCATCTTTCAGGTCAATTGCAGGGATGATCAGCATGCTTTCGCTCCTTGCTTAATCTTTAGAATGAATTTGAGTGTATTCATCTTAGCAAATAAAGTCGAAATTTCTAACTCTTAAACGGTATGAATAAAGAAAACCTGTCCATAGATAGGTAGCAGTGAGGTAATTTATTTTAATGGTTTTAATGATCCGTCTCTTGAATGGCAATCAGATTTTCCACAACGGGTCGTGTACTGAGCGGATCGATAATCGAAGCTGTAAGACCTGTTAAAGTCACAGCTCTCTCATCGAACGCGCTCATCCCAGCTTTTATGCGACATTAAGTTGCCAGAACCAACACGCCACTTAAGCGCTTAAGCCGTCGATGAAGGAGGGATTCTTAATTTTAATGAAGTATTGGGAATCTCTCTGGGTAATAAATCCCGACGTAGTAATTCTTCAAATACCAGCACGGGCGCGTAGGCATCTGCGGCTGCATAATCAATTTGTGCCGGGCTGAGCTTCTTGCTGGCCCAGTTCGAGGTACTAATCCGTTTGGATTTAGGAAAATTTACTTGAAATAGCAAAGCCATGGCATTTTTTAATCCGACCGGATTGTTTAAACCAAAAGCTTTAAAACATTTGGACAGTTCAATCACACTATTCAGTTCAATGCCTTTTTTACGGAACAGGTGCGCATCATTTTTCAGGCCAAAACCGACCTTGATCTGCTCGCGACTGGCAAAGATCGGTTTAAGAAAATCCCAGATCGAATCATTCATTTGAAATAAATAGGCTTTATCTAAAGTGGCCAGCTGAATCAGATGTGGCCCGGTAGAAACCTCACCAACTTTAAAGGTCGGTTTGGATTCAGAATCGAAACCCAGGACTGCATGGCTTTTTAGCTCCTGTTCAAGAGCATAACATTGTTCCATGCTATTAATCACCTGAATCTGTTGCATCGGAAGATTTTGAAATACAGGAAAGGCCTGAATTTGTTCCTTGCTTGGTAAAATGTCCAGCCGCTGTTCCATACGCATTAATCATGAAATGAATGCGTTCAGCTTAATCACTTTTGCTGTTCTAGGCAAAATAAAGCCCATGCAGAATGGGCTTTATGCAAAATTTAACAAGGATTAATCAGTGTGATAGCTACTCTGTTCGATCTGCGCCTGTTGAGCACGTTCAACATAATTCTGATAAGCAGGGACAGCAAAGGCTGCCAAAATAACTGCAAGTACCAGATACAGCACCACCAAAAGCGTTTCCCAGTCACGTGTCGTGCGTGGAGGGCCATATTCATTACTTTCGTTGTGACCGGGTGCCAATAACAGGTAAAGTGTAAAGACAAGGTTTACGACCGGCACAAAAATCAGTAAAGAAAGCCAGCCATTATGATTACGGTCATGTAAACGACGAATTAAAAAAATCACGCTAAAATAAATCGCAACGCCGTAGATCAAAACCAACAGCGCCATTAAAGGCATGGACATTTTACCATCTAAAGTCTCTGGACTCATTCCAGGTAAAATGAAAGCAGCAATGATCCCGATGATCATAAAGCAAAAACCCAGCAGCATATTCCATGCGATATAAGAACGTCGCCCAAAACGTCCTGATGCATTCCACCCCGAATCCTGAATTGTATTACTCATTATTTTTCCTTTGTTTTCATTAGATTTTTTATAAGCAACTCTATGATAAAGAGATTTTTTATAAATGAAAAGTGTAAAAAATAATCAACAAAAAAGCCCGCAATCTGCGAGCTTTTTAGGCGAAAGGAAAATCAGATTTTCCAGTCCACAAAGTTTTTCAATAACTGCAAACCGGCGGTATGACTCTTTTCCGGATGGAACTGGGTCGCGAACAGGTTTTCTTTATGAATTGCGGTACAGAACTCGATGCCATAGGTACAAGTAGCTGCCACCAGGTCTGAATCTTGTGGCTCTACATAGTAGCTATGTACAAAGTAGAAACGTGCATCCTGTTCGATATTGTTCCACATCGGATGCTCTGGATCAGCCTGATGCACCTGATTCCAGCCCATATGCGGCACTTTTAAGCCTGCCATTTCCGGAAAATGCTTGACCGCACCTTCGAAAATACCCAGTGCATCGGTACCGCCATTTTCTTCCGAATGCTGCATCAAGGCTTGCATACCCACGCAAATGGCCAATACCGGTTTGTTAAATACGGCATTGCGTACCACTTCATCAATCCCCGCTTCATGCATACCTTGCATACAGTCACGCATCGCGCCTACGCCCGGAAAGACAATCTTGTCTGCTTGTGCAATCAGTTTTGGATCATTGGTGACATCTACTGTGGCACCGACATGTTCTAATGCTTTTGCCGCAGAGTGCAAATTTCCCATGCCATAATCAAGAAGGGCAATACGGGTCATTACAGTGTACCTTTGGTTGAAGCTACCGTATTGGCAGCACGTGGATCCACTTCACAGGCCATACGCAGCGCACGCGCAAATGCTTTAAATACGCTTTCGATCTGGTGATGGCTGTTTTTGCCTTTCAGGTTGTCGATATGTACCGTCATCAAGGAGTGGTTTACAAAGCCCTGGAAAAACTCAGAGAATAAATCCACATCAAAACGGCCGATCATGGCACGGGTAAATGGAATATCCATAAACAGACCCGGACGGCCAGACAGATCTACCACGACACGGCTTAAAGACTCATCGAGTGGCGCATAGAAATGACCATAGCGTTTCAGGCCTTTTTTATCACCCAGTGCCTGCGCGAAAGCCTGACCCAGCGTAATACCGCAGTCTTCCACGGTATGATGGTCGTCGATTTCCAGGTCACCATCACAATGAATATCGATATCAAACAGGCCATGACGCTTGATTTGATCAATCATATGATCTAAAAAGGGAATACCCGTGTTTAAGGTGCCTTGACCAGTACCGTCGAGATTCAAACGAACTCGAATTTTGGTTTCGTTGGTATTTCTTACCACTTCACTGATACGATCTGTCATAGACACGTTCCTCAAATACGTCAAAATGATTGATGTAGAAAATATTTTCGCCGTGACGAAGTCACCGCATATTAGATTGCTCAGGAGGGTTTATCAATGCCTATCACCGTACATGCTTATACTTCTTTAGAAAATGACGAAGTGCGCAGCCAGCTTGAGCGACTGTATGACACGAGCCCTGAATTTAGTGACGGGGCAGATGCCATGGAACAACTAGAGCAAAACCTTGCACAGTATACCTCAGTTTATAGCGCAGAATTTAATAGCAAAATTATTGGGGCAATCTGGTGCACCGGACAGGGCGAAAGCCGGATTCTGGAAAATATTGTGGTGCATCCGGCCAATCGCGGTCGTGGCGTTGCAGAAAGGCTGGTGAGTGAGGTCTGCCGCATGGAAGAAGAAAAAGGCGTGAAAAACTTCGTGCCAGGCTGTGGGGCCATTCATCGCTGTCTGGCCAATCTGGAAAAAATCTGAAGATAGAGCAATATCAAGCAGCCGTTAGGCTGCTTTTTTATGTAAATAAGCGCTTAAATCTGTTTTATTGCTGAAGTCTTTGGTAAACACTGTTCGATTTATGACTCAAATTGACGCGAGTTGATGGAAAAGTAAACATTTGACGAAAATTATTCTCTCTGCTCTTGACGATTTACAGCTGAAACTGTTTAATACGCGACATCGGCGTGATAGCTCAGTAGGTAGAGCAACGGATTGAAAATCCGTGTGTCCCCAGTTCGATCCTGGGTCTCGCCACCATATTTTAAAACGATTTCAAAGTTTTCAATCCCTGATCCCATCAGGGATTTTTTTTAGGCCAAAAATCAGTCACTCAAATATTTTTTTCATAATTTTGATTGACTAATGAGGCCAGATACGGCTTAATACACCGCATCGGCGTGATAGCTCAGTAGGTAGAGCAACGGATTGAAAATCCGTGTGTCCCCAGTTCGATCCTGGGTCTCGCCACCATATTCAAAAAATCCTCAAACTTGGTTTGGGGATTTTTTTTGCCTGCACCAAAGCCAGATCAACATTATTCTTTTCTATTTTTCAGTTGTTTCAACTTCTTCTTTTTCGACGTTTCCTGCTTTTTTCTTCCTGATTGACCGTTTATCAAACTTAACAATAGGCACTGGCATTATTTGTAAGATTTAGCTTTGACGCTTTCCCTTTTCCAAACGAGGGTGAAAATGATGAATCTCCTAACACCAATTAAACTCGGCTTTCTTACGGTCTGTACTGCTTTTAGCCTACCGATATTAAGCCATGCTGCGCCTGCTGCTGATTCCGTCGTCTTGCCGACTCTGACTGTCATGGCGGAACCGGAACTGCGCGCCGTGACTGAAAAAATGTTGCCTTATCAGGAGCAGAACAGCCAGCGTAAGGCCCTGCAAATGCGCCTGATGAAAATTGAACGTGAAATTCAAGCCTATAGCGTGGACGGCGACGTAGTGGCGAATATTGATGTGATGCGTGCACCTGCCGATCCTGATCTGGATAGCTTGCCTGTGGTGTTTCGCGAATATGTATTGGCCATCGCACAGGGCTTGCAGTCTTCAGACCCAAGAAATGGGGTATATGTACTGCTGCAACCTTTTGGAATTAACCGCGATGCCACCAATGTGAATATTGTTCGGGAACAATTCGATCCGAACCGGCTGAATCTGAGCCTGCCATTTAATTCCCCATAATGTGCGCCTGTCGGTCTAGATAATTTTGTTTAACAAGCTTATTCAAGCTGTCATGCAACGAGATCGACAAAATAGGGTGCTGGAAAGGGTGGCTTTGTGAGAGGAGCAATTTCTGTCTAAGCTAGACATATTATTGGAAAAATCAAATGCCTTGAATTGTGTTTAAAAAATAAGCATAGTGGATGTAAATCAACAAGATCTGACTGACAGAGCTGGAGCGTATACATGCCGCGTGTTTTTATGATTGTAGCCGCTGTGACACTGGCAATTTTTATTGGGCTGTTTTATCAGAATTCGGTTCAGCAAAAACATCAGGCCGAGCTGCTCGAATATGAAACCGTGCTCGAAGAAAAAACCGAGAGCATTGCGCAGCAGGCACAGGACTGGTCTAAACCGATTCAGATTGAACTTGAAGATGACCGTCTGGATGGTGACTATGCCATCATGGCTGAGTTTATGCTGGGGCAATTGCGCGATAGTGCCGAGGAACGCAATCAGTATCTACGCGACTTAAAAGCCGCCAACTGGCAGAATTTTCTGAATATCGACCGCTTGGCTAAGGATCAGGCACAAGGCTATAAAGAAACTGAAGCCATGCTCAAGCAAGTCCATCAGATTGTGAACAGCTATCAGCAGAAAATCCAGCAGCGCGATGCCGAGCTGATCGACAAGGCACAACAACTGGATATTAAAAACCGTTATCGCCAGCAACTGAGCCTGACCCTGAAAGACAGTCAGCAAAATAGTAATGCACATGTCATTTTTGAAATTGAAAAACAGACGCTGGCCAAGGCTGATGCCTTATTTGCAGTACTGAAAAAGCATAAATGGCAAAAGAAAAATAACACCTTTATGTTCTATGACGATAAAGCCGTGCAAGAATTTAATGCGCTGTATAAAGAAATGCTGCACTTGAATAAACAGATGGAACGAGTGGCGACTGCCAATCAGAAAGCGGTTGAAAACAAGTTGTAGCATGACCTAGATGACAGGATTGCCATAGGACTGTCATCTGCTGTTCAAACTCGCTTGCTAAATTGAAGGGGTCGCACAGATCACGACATAACATTCAAGCAGGTGAGTCATGCAAACAATTCAGGTTTTTGCTGATATTCAGCAGGTGTACGGTGAGTTTGTCGCAAATAAAACAGATCCAAAATTAGAAAGGATGAATAACGGGGACAAGAACCGGTTGTTCTTGAATCAATATTTCACGCTGATCGAGGACTGGCACTATACCGAACAGATTGTGATTCAGTTCAATCAGCAGTATTTCAGTCTGGATCTGGGGAGCGCACCGGATTTTATGGATCAGGACAAATACATCAACTGGCTAAAGTCGGAACTGCTGCATTAATCGAATCGTCATATTCCTCGTTGATAGATAACCGAGCTGTCTCAAGAGAGGCAGCTTTTTTATTTTGATAGAAAACTGGTATTGATCTTGCTGTTGCATCGGCACAGCGCGAACAGGTGCTGATTCCAATTCCGATTTGAACAGGCTATGCTGAATTAATTACCGCTGCCAAAAGAATGACAGGCGGAGCATGGATGATATGGAGGGCAAAAAATTATGCAACAGTTGAGATGTTATAAGGAACTTCCAGTCTGGACCCAGCAGAGTATTCCTCAGGGCTTCAAGAATCAGCACAATACCAAAGCGGGTACCTGGGCGAAATTGACAGTATTAAAAGGTGAGCTGCATTTTGCCATGCTGGAAGAATCTGGTGCAGTGCAATCCGAGCATGTGTTTACACCAGAGCAGCAACCGCCATTTATTGAGCCTGAGGCTTGGCACAAAATTGTCTCTGCCAGTGAAGATGTCGAATGCCAGCTGCGTTTTTACTGCCGGCCTGAGGATTACTTCATCAAGAAATATCAGTTGAATCCTACCCATTCTGAAGTACTGGCCGCCATGCCCTATTTAAAAGGTGGCCGTGCGCTGGACGTCGGCTGCGGTACAGGGCGTAATGCGCTTTATTTGAGCCAGAACGGCTTTAAGGTCGATGCCTGGGATGTCAACGAAAACAGTTTGCAAACCTTAAGACAGATTGTGCAGACCGAGCAGATTGATCATGTGCAGGTACAGCGCCGCGATCTCAACACGGATACCAGTATTGCAGGCCAATATGACTTTATCTACTGTACCGTGGTGATGATGTTCCTTGAGGCGAAAACCATTCCACCGCTCATTGCACAGATGCAGCAGGCGACCGTGCCGGGTGGCTATAACCTGATTGTCTGTGCCATGGATACGCCAGATATTCCGGCACAAGCCGATTTTCCATTTGCTTTTCAGCCGGGAGAGTTGCGAAGATATTATCAGGGCTGGAATATTGTGAAATACAATGAAGATATCGGTGAGCTGTATCGTGTCGATGAGCAGGGCCAGCGGATTAAACAGCACTTTGCCACCATGTTGGCGCAAAAGGTTTAAATAAGATGAAGTCTTTTAATTTCTGAAAATAAATTAAATCATCCAAAACAAAAAAAGATGTCAGAATGACATCTTTTTTTTATGCTTAAAAAATTTTAAGCTGCTTTTTTAAACCAAGAGAACCAGCCTTTTTTCTCGGCTTTTACTTCTGCTTTTTCAGCAGCCGTGTCTTTGGTTTCTACTGCTTCAGTTTTCGCAGCTTCAACGTGTTGTTCTGCTGTAGCTTGAGCTGTTTCTACTTGAGTCATTGCTTCTGTTTTTACTGCTTCAGCTTTAGTTTCAGCTGCTTGTTGAGTTGCAGCAACAGTCGCTTGAGCAGCTTCAACTTTCGCTTGTACAGGTGCAGCAGTTTCTTTAGCAACAGTTTGGGTTGTTTTGGTTACAACAGTTGCTGGCGCAACTTGAGCTTCAGTTGCCATTGCAGATGCAGAAGTCGCTACAATTGCAGTCGCGATCATTGTTTTAAGCATGTTCATATCAACCTTTTTAAGGAAATAGAAAAAAGAGGCTTGATCATACATTTATAAAATTTAAGTGCTTCATAAATATGGTTTTATTGGTTGAAAAATAAACCAATCTTACAAAGGGATAACATTTATAAAGAAAAGGGAGCCAAGGCTCCCTTTTCTATTTTCTAAAGTTTCTTCGATAGATATCCATTGCTATTTCATTCCTAAATTTAATCAGGAGTTGAGGATTTTCAATGATACCTCTTATGATATTTCCTTTATTGGGTTTATATTTCTCAGAGCTTCTTAAGTCTTTACTAAGTACCTGAATATTTCCTTTACGATCTCTACTTAAACAGGAATCATTATTAAAGATAGCCTGTTTTTTGAAATGTTCCTGAGCTGTATTTGTATAAAAATACAGTGGGTTGTAGGTGGGGACACTAGGAATGAATGTTCTTGGAATAAGAATTAAAAACTCATCAGTATCATCAATATGTGGTAATTCAAAGTAATCTTCCTTCCATAGACCACTAGTTATACAAAAATAACTTAACTTTGATTTAGTTTTTCTCATAGAAATACCATATTTACGGCATTGGTCTTGAGTGAAATTAATCAAAGGAAGTTTAATAATATCTATAGTGATATCGGAGATTCGATCAAATTTTAATTCATTACATAGAAGCGAGCATTCTTCCAGATAATTAAAAATACCACTTTGTATCAAATGGCGAATTCTTTTTAACTCTTCAAGAAAAAGAGCTGCTAGATGTTCACCAGCACCACTCCCATCTCTCTTAATTTTTGAATAACCTAGTCTTGTGCCATTTGGTTCATTAAACTTGGAACATAAATAGGTTGATCGAGTGTGACTTTGATTCTGAATTGATGTGAGAAGTTCCTTCATAAAGAAATTAATACATCGTTGAGATGCTACACCTGTTGGTGTTGGCGTCTGACTAATGCAGTATGGATCTACGAATCTCTTGGTGTCTGCATAAATATCGATATCAAAAAACTCAGGGGTAGGGTCGGTAATACTAAATTTTTTTGAAAAGCGCATAGGATTAGTCCTTATGAATTAGGCGCGAATGTATTGCCTAAAACCAGAACTTGGACTAATATTAAACTTCTCGTTCCATAGAGAATAATTTCAATCAGTCTTAAATTCCAGTTTAGGCTTTGAAATTTAAAGATTTTATAAAAAATCATCTAACGGCTTAAGTATTCCAGTACTTAAGCCGTTTTTACTTTTCATTAAAGATTTTCATCTTTTCCCTCCTCATCAGTTGCTTCTTCATTTTCAATATTCCACTTGCTTGTAGAATATTGTCCTTTTTTAGAAGGGTGTGTATAAATCAACCCTTTCTGTGACATTCGATATAGTCGTGCCATCAACTTATTTCTTTCGTAAATCTCACTAGAATCTTTATATATTGCAATAAGTAACTTATCTAAACTGATGATTCCGCCGCATTTATCAATCAATTTTGCCAAATACATATCTTTTTTATCGGATTCAGTAATGTTGAGCTGATCAATTAATTCCGGTGGTAAGTCTTCGAGATCTTCAGTTGTAAGATACAAAGGAGAGCTTTTTACTTCTTCAATATACTTATTCACGATACACCTTTTAGATTTTTTACTCTAAAAATATTGTACACAAAATAATCATACACGCAATATTTGCATGAAAAAATAATGAATAAAAGATGAGAAAAATAAAATTATTAGATTGAAATACTGTTGGATAATGAACGCAAATGAACGCAAATGAACGCAAATGAACGCAAATGAACGCAAATGAACGCAAATGAACGCAAATGAACGCAAATGAACGCAAATGAACGCAAATGAACGCAAATGAACGCAAATGAACGCAAATGAACGCAAATGAACGCAAATGAACGCAAATGAAAAAGAGAAAATTTAAGAATATATAAAAAAACCCCGCACTAAGCGGGGTTTTCTTTATCTACGTATTTAAGAATTAAACACGTTCGATCACTGTTGCAATACCTTGACCAAGACCGATACACATCGTCGCAAGACCGATTTGTGTATCTTGCTGTTCCATCACGTTCAACAATGTTGTTGTGATACGCGCACCAGAACAACCCAATGGGTGACCCAATGCAATCGCGCCACCGTTATGGTTCACGATGTCTTGCTTGTCATAAATGCCTAAGCCTTTAAGAACAGACAGACCTTGTGCAGCAAAAGCTTCGTTCAATTCAAAAGTCTGGATATCAGCAATTGACAAGCCAGCGCGTTTCAACGCTTTTTGCGTTGCCGGAACCGGACCATATCCCATGATCGCAGCATCACAGCCCGCAACCGCCATAGAGCGAATCACAGCACGTGGCTTAAGACCTAAAGCTTGAGCACGTTCAGCAGACATCAACAACATTGCAGAAGCACCATCAGACAATGCTGAAGATGTTGCCGCAGTTACTGTACCGCCTTTCGGATCGAAGACTGGACGCAAAGATTTGAACGATTCAAGGTTCGCATCTGGACGGATCACTTCATCGATATCACACAGGATTTTGTAGCCATCTGCATTATGACCTTCAATGCCGACGATCTCATTCTGGAATAGACCGTTTTCAGTCGCAGCCCAGGCACGGCGATGTGATTCCACACCAAACGCATCCTGTTCTTCACGGCTAATACCGTTCATGCGACCCAGCATTTCAGCAGTTAAGCCCATCATGTTCGACGCTTTAGCATAATGCTTAGACGCTTCAGGGTTCAGGTCGATGCCGTGCATCATGCCGACATGGCCCATGTGCTCAACACCACCGATGATGAAGATATCACCCTGGTTCGTTGCAATTTGCGCAGCCGCAGTATGAATCGCCTGCATAGACGAACCACAAAGACGGTTCACCGTTTGACCTGCAACAGTCTTCGGCAGGTCTGCTAGTAATGCGATATTACGGGCAATGTTCATCCCTTGTTCTAGGGTTTGGTTCACACAGCCCCAGATTACGTCTTCAACTTCATGCGGGTCAAATTCGTTACGTACCAAAAGGGCACGGACAAGCTCAGCAGACATCGAGTCAGCACGTACATTGCGGAACATACCGTTTTTGGTTTTACCCATTGCTGAACGTACGCCATCAACGATGACAACGTCACGTGGATTTAAAGTAGCCATTCACGTTGCTCCTTAACCGTAGAATTTTTTGTTGTTAGCAGCCATTTCGCGCAACATTTCTGGCGCTTCATAAGCTTTACCAAGGTGCGCATACTTATTGCAAAGCGCAACATACTCAGCTACACCGGTTTGATCGATGTAACGGCATGGACCACCACGGAATGGAGGGAAACCAACACCCATAATCATGGCCATATCTGCTTCAGCAGCAGTGGCTACAATGTTGTCTTCCAGGCAACGAACAGTTTCGTTACAGAAAGCCAGCATCATGCGATCAATGATTTCCTGAGCATCAAATTCACGTTTTTCCGCAGTTGCAACAGAGGCCACAAGCTCATACGCAGTTGGATCAACCACTTTGGCTTTTTTGCCTTTACGGTCAAGTTCATACTTGTAGAAACCAACGTCGTTCTTTTGACCCAGACGTTTGTTTTCGTACATCACCTGAATCGAACCTTTGAAATCAGGTTTCATGCGATCAGGGAAGCCTTCAGCCATCACTTCTGCACCGTGTACGCCAGTGTCGATACCGACCACGTCCATCAGGTAAGCAGGGCCCATAGGCCAGCCGAATTTTTCCATCACTTTATCGATTTGCTGGAAGTCAGCGCCATCTTTCAGCAACAGGTCAAATGCGCCGAAGTAAGGGAACAATACGCGGTTCACCAGGAAGCCCGGGCAGTCATTGACCACGATTGGTGTTTTACCCATCTTCTGAGCCAGAACGACTGTGGTTGCAATCGCTTCGTCAGAAGTCTTCGCACCACGAATCACTTCAACCAGTGGCATCATGTGTACCGGGTTAAAGAAGTGCATGCCCACGAAGTTTTCAGGACGTTCCAGATTTTCAGCCAGACGCGTGATTGAAATCGTAGAAGTATTTGAAGCAATAATGGTGTTATCACGAACTTTGGCTTCAGTTTCTTTCAGCACGATGCCTTTGACTTTCGGGTTTTCCGTTACCGCTTCAATCACGATGTCGACTTCTTTGAATTCGTCATAGCTGAGAGTCGGGCGGATACGTGCAAGCGTTTCACCCATTTGCGCAGGCTTCATCTTCTTGCGTTCAACCTGTTTGGTCAGTAAGCCATTGGCTTCTTTCATACCCAAAGCCAGTTGCGGGTTACCGATGTCTTTCATGATGATCGGTGTGCCTTTGCTTGCTGCCTGATAAGCAATACCACCACCCATGATACCTGCGCCTAGAACAGCCGCCTGGTTCACTGGATGCGCACCTTTTTCATAGCGCTTCGAGGTTTTTTTCACGATCTGGTCGTTTAGGAACAAACCGATCAAGGCACCTGCTTGTGGTGTGACTGCTGCTTTGGCAAAGCCTTCAGCTTCAGCTTTCAGCGCGTCATCACGATGCAGGCTCGCACCCGTTTGTAATGAATCAAGCAATAATTTTGGCGCAGGGTATTGAGCCGGATTGGCTTTGGCCAGAACCATGCCTTTCGATGAGTTAAACGCCATCATCTGTTCGATCGGGCTGAGTTTAACTGGATCGAGTTTTTCCTGACGCTTGGTTTTCCAGTCTAAACGGCCATGAATCGCCTGTTTTACCAGATCAAGTGCAGCATCTTGTAGCTTGTCAGCAGGAACGACAGCATCGACTGCGCCGTCTTTCAGTGCAGCAGCTGGCTTCTTAGGATTGGCCATTGCCATCCATTCTACCGCGTTGTCGATACCGATTAGACGGCTTAAACGCACTGTACCACCGAAGCCCGGGAAGATACCCAGCTTGATTTCAGGCAGGCCCACTTGCGCCTGTTCTGACATGACACGGTAATCACACACCAGGCACATTTCGAAACCACCACCGAGTGCCATGCCATTAATGGCAGCCACTTTAGGAATGTCGAGGTCTTCGAAGCTGTTAAAAATTTCATGTACTGGCATTGCCCAGTCAACAATCGCTTGTTCACCCTGAGCAAAGTTGTCGCCGAATTCAGTGATATCAGCACCTACAATAAATGTAGATTTGCCTGAAGTCACAATCAGACCTTGAATATCGGCATGGGAGACGGCTTCGATAGCAGCCTTGAAATCTTCAATCGTTGCACGGTTGAATTTGTTAACGGACTCACCTTGTAAGTCAAAGCGGAATTCTGCAATCCCGTCCTCAAGCATTTGGACGGTAATGGCATTGCCAGCGTGGATCATGCCCTGATCTCCTTTATTTTGGAGGACTTCTAAGTTGATGTTGTGAAGCAAGTGCGCATGTCCCGCGCACTTTTTGACTTCGCTAATCTTACGATAACTATATCCAAAAAGAACATAACAAGTTGTATCAAGCCGTGACGCAATGGTCATCAATTTCTGCCGGCTTGATCCGACCGGTTATAATTTTTCCTTTCAGTTTCTTATAGCCCGATGAACCAAAGATTCTGTTTCAATTCATTATTTTTTATCAATCAGCCTGATAAATATGGAGCAGGGTGACTGATTTTCAAGGTGTATTTCTAGCGGAGTTTTGTCAATTCAGTCAATTTCTATCCTTGAACTTGCCATTTTTAGCCTCGAAGTATGCTGAGCGCAGGGCTTTCAGGTCTTTGCTGATAGTATTTAATCAGCACAAATAACAGTGTATTAGATCATTTGAGTTACTGAACTTTTCTGATGAGATCGAAAATGGGAACGATCCTGTCGATGTGTGATTTAAAATAATTTCCATCCTGCCGGGTTGAATCACTGTCATCTGCTATGGAATTGTTTATGATGATCTTGCACTTAGATATGGGGGATATCGATGCACGTATTTCGTTCTAAAAAAGACTGGTGGCTGCTGGCTTTTGTGATTTGTATGAGTGGCCTGTTGCTGCAACTACTGCTGACCATGCAGGCCAAAGGCACTATGCAGCAATATCCGCTGCACACTGCGGTTTATGTCCTGACTATTATCATTTTATGGTGGCCGCTGTGGAGTACGCGCTATGTTATGGACAATGGGGTGTTGACCATAAAAAGCCTGTGGTTAAGCTGGAAGATTCCGTTAAGTGAAATCCAATCCATTCAGCCCACAGACCACTCTATCATTGCGCCAGCCTTATCTTTAAAGCGTCTGCGGATTGACTATACTGATGTGGGCGTGCAGAAATTTATATTGGTTTCACCCAAAGATCAAACTGCTTTTATACAGGTGCTTCAGCCGAATAAAAACTGATATCGAGTCTGCCTTAGTTAAGCTTTTGCTTGCTCAGGCAGAACCACCAGCTGTCCATCGACACAGTCCAGATGCAGACTGAACTGCTCAGGCTGGTTTAAAAAATACAGCGCCAGAATCGGCTCCAGTTCGGTACGCATCTTGCGGCCTAAATGTCGGGCGCCGTAACGAATATCATGGTCCTGATAGAAATAGGCTTTGGCTGAAGCGCTTAAATGCACGCTGCGTTGCTGATGTTGCAAGCGCTTGTTCAGTTTATCCAGTTCAATTTCGACCAGACGTGGCAGCGCATCATGCTGTACCGCCTGATAATTTAGGCTGCGGTCAATCCGGTTCAGAAACTCGGGGTCGAATTTACGCTGCATGACTTTTTCAATGATGCGCTGGGTGGGAACGCGCTTCAGACACAGGGCCTGCATTTTCTCAGGCAGATAGCTGAGTTTGTCCAGATATTGCTGCGCCGCCTGTGCCCCGACATTGCTGGTCATAAAGATCATGCAGTTGCGAAAATCGATAGTTTTAGTGCCCGCTGTCAAAGTCAGCCGGCCAGTATCCAGCACGTTCATCAAGCCGCGAATCACCTCGTTACTGGCTTTTTCCAGCTCATCAAACAGCATGATGCCGGGCCGGGTGTGGCTGCCGGCAATCGCAGTTTCATCAAACAGGCTGTGACCTTCCTTTGATCCCACATAACCAGGCGGTGCGCCGGTCAAAGCCGCTGCATAATGTTCCTGTGCCAGAGTATTCATATCAATCCGGCAAAAGGCATCCGGGCGGCCATAGATCGCTTCGGCAATCAGACGCACAGTTTCTGTTTTACCGACGCCAGTAGGACCTAGCATCAAGGTAACCGACAAAGGGCGATCCGGACTGGAAAAATCTGCCTTGACCACATGCAGCATTTTTTCAATTTCATTTAGGGCTGCATCCTGCCCAATAATCCGTTCACGTAGCAGCTGCATTACATTATTTGGCTCGAAATGAAAACGCGGTTTGCCAATCAGGCGATCACGTTCAGACAGACTATGGGTGGAGGGTTGAACAATATGAATGTCCGATTGCTGCAGGGTCATGCGAATCATCTCAAAACTAGACTTTTTGAGCATAACAAAGTTAAAGGTTGAAATTTATAGCTTTTAACAATCAGGTTATGTCGTGAGGATTATAGATTGGGGGGATAACCCGACAGGAACTTTAAGATTGGATGGCAACTTCAGGGGAATTTTGTGTTTTTGCTTGAAAATGACGCAACAATCATCACATATATCTGCAGATTGTAGGTGAAAAATAGGCTTTAGGTGAACGAAAACGCACGCCCCCATATTGAAAAAATCCTGGTGAATATGACCAGCCTGCCCGGGGTCTACCGGATGTATGGCAAAGACGGTGAATTATTGTATGTGGGTAAAGCCAAAAACCTGAAAAACCGGGTCTCCAGCTATTTTGTCAAAACGCTGGATCATCCCAAAACCCAGGCCTTGGTGGCACGGATTTATGATATCCAGACCCTGGTGGTACGTTCTGAAACTGAAGCCTTGTTGCTGGAACAGAACCTGATCAAGCTGCATCATCCGCCCTATAACATCATGCTGCGTGATGACAAATCTTATGTCTATATTTTTGTTTCGGCAGATAAACCCTATCCGCGTTTAGCCAGTGGGCGCGGCAAGGGCAAGCACCAGGTGGGTAAGTTTTTTGGACCTTATCCGAGTGCGTATACCGCCCGGGATACTCTGGTGGTGCTACAAAAACTGTTCAATGTGCGTTCCTGTGAAAACAGTTTTTTTGCCAACCGGACCCGGCCATGTCTGCAATACCAGATCAAACGCTGCTCTGCGCCCTGTGTCGGATTTATTTCTCCGGAAGACTATAAGGCAGATGTCGATAACTCGATCCGCTTTTTGCAGGGCGATACCAAGGAGCTGAATCAGGAACTGATCACAAAAATGGAAGCGGCCGCTGAAGCGCTGGAATTTGAAAAAGCGGTGTTCTATCGTGACCGGATGGCGTTGTTAAGAGACGTACAGTCGCAGCAGGCGATCTATAAGCTCAAAGGTGAAGCCGATATCCTGTCGATTGCCTATCAGGCCGGGGTGACCTGTGTGCAGATCATGCATGTGCGCAATGGTAAAATGCTAGGTGGAAAAAGTTATTTCCCGGATATGCTTAGTGATGACCTAGGGCAGATGCTGGCCGATTTTATTGCCAATTTTTATTTTCAGGTAGCCGATGAAATCCCGGCTGAACTGATTGTCAATCTGGAAGTGGCTGACCGCAAGGAACTGGAAGCAGCATTGTCGCAGCATTTTGGCAAGAAAATCCAGATCAAGTCCAAAGTCCGTGAAACCCGGGCCGAATGGCTAGAACTGGCGCAGATGAATGTACAGCACGCGATTCAGGGTAAGCTGGCCAATCATATAGAATTAAATGAGCGTTTTCATCAGCTGGAGCAGGTGGTCGGCCGTCCGGTAGACCGGATCGAGTGCTTCGATATTTCACATACCATGGGCGAAGATACCGTGGCATCCTGTGTAGTCTTTGATAGTGGTGGTGCGCGCAAGCGCGATTATCGCCAGTTTTCCATTCACGATATTCAGGCGGGCGATGACTATGCCGCCATGCGTCAGGCGCTGACCCGTCGTTATAAGAAAGCCCTGTTGCCGGACTTGCTGCTGATTGATGGTGGCAAGGGGCAATTGCACATGGCGATGGAGGTTATGCAGGAACTAGGTCTGGATGCCTTTATGGTTGGTGTGTCTAAAGGTGAGGGGCGTAAGCCCGGTCTGGAAACCCTGCACTTTACCGATGGCAGTAAAATTCAATTACCGGAAGATCATAAGGCGCTGCATCTGATTCAGCAGGTACGTGATGAAGCACACCGCTTTGCGATTACCAAGCATCGTGCCAAACGCGATAAAAAGCGTGGTTCATCAGTGCTGGAAGTTATTCCGGGGCTCGGACCAAAACGCCGTCGGGATTTGCTGACCCATTTTGGCGGGATTCAGGGCGTACTGAAAGCCTCAGAACGAGATCTGCAACTGGTACCGGGACTGGGTTCAGTCATGGCCCGGATGATTTATAAAGTGCTGCATGAATGACGCGTGGCTTAAATGCAAGGGCCAAAGTGCGCATTGACGCTTGGGTCACGTGACATTCACAACCTGAAGAATTTTGCCGAATATACTGAGCATCAAGACTTACTGAGGGATCAACATGTCTTTGCATGCACTTTATGCACAAATTGCCGAACAGGAATGGGTAGAGTTTCCACAGGGATGGTTACAGGGTCGTACTCTGTATGGTGGTCTGGCTGCCGCGATGATGATGCAAAAAGCCGTCACTCACATCAATGATCCGGCCAAGCATTTGCTGAGTTGCAGTGTGACCTTTGTCGGCCCGATTCAGCAAGCCAAAGTACGACTGAGTGCCGAAATCCTGCGGCAAGGCAAGTCAGTGACCACGATTGAAGTGCGCTTATGGCAGGACGACGCGGTGCAAAGTATTCTGATTGCCAGTTTCGGTATTTCCCGTGATTCAGAGATTCAGGTACAGCAACAAGCTCAAGCACCTGACTATGCTGTGCCAGAGCAGCTGTTTCAGATTCCTGCGGGTTATGGCATGCCAGACTGTTATGACCATTTCGAAGTAGCCTGGGCGGATATCAATCTGCCTTGTAGTGCCAGTCCTCGTCCGGACTTTGGTGGCTGGTGCCGATTTCATCCTGAAAAGCATCACAATCGTGAATTTTTGGTCGCCGACCTGATGGCCATCTTTGATATCTGGCCACCCGGGGTGTTACCGATGTTTAAAAACATGGCACCTGCGAGTAGTCTGACCTGGACAGTGACCTATGTGCATCCGGTTCAACATCAATTGCATGATTGGTTTAAATATAAAGTATTTACCGACTATGCTGCGGATGGTTATGCGACGGAGCATGCCTATCTCTGGGATGCCGAAAATCGCCTGATTGCGATGGCAAGACAAACAGTGACGGTGTTTGCCTAGTGACACTGCAAGTCAATTCGTATAAAGTGAAGCCTATTAATGATGGATCAAACCTCTAAAAAAGTGTGCATTTTCATCGTACATGAGGGGAACAATTGGCGGTGTCTATGACTACAGGTCGTATCCTGAATATTCCAAATATCTTGACCTTGGCGCGTATCGCTCTTATTCCGGTATTTTTATTGGTGGCTTACTGGCCGCCTGCAATGGGCTTTGATGCTCATAACCCCGATATGACGCGGCATATCATTTTAACCACGATCTTTGTGGTGGCTGCGGTAACGGACTGGTTTGATGGCTATCTGGCACGTACATTAAACCAGACTTCCGCTTTTGGGCGGTTTCTCGATCCGGTTGCAGATAAATTGATGGTCGCAGCTGCACTGATTGTATTGGTGCAATGGCAGCCTTCCATGTCGATGGCTTTTGCTGCGATTGTGATTATTTCGCGTGAAATTACCGTTTCAGCCCTGCGTGAATGGATGGCAGAACTCGGTGCGCGGACCAATGTTGCGGTTTCAACGGTGGGTAAATACAAAACTGCTTTCCAGATGATCGCCATCACCGTATTTCTGTTAAATTGGCCACCGCTGGAAATGCTGGCGTATGCCTTGCTATACACCGCAGTGGTACTCACCTTATGGTCGATGTTCATTTATCTGAAAGCGGCTTGGCCATATCTGAAACAGCCTTAATCGAAATGAAAAGAGAAGCTCCTTGAAAGGGGGCTTTTTTTATGCGCTTAAATTATCAAGCCAATCGGCAAATTGCAGGCAAAAAAATACCCAGCCTTTGGGGGAAGAACTGGGATGAAATCGGGGTATTTGTTGCTTGTTATTATAGTTATTCAAAGATATCTCATCTTCTTAGGGCTTATTATAGAGATGTGATTTTTTTAAATCATGTGGCTTCTTGTAGCAGAATGTTGTGTTTTGTGATTACTCTGTATATTGCTTTTACAATCCATTATTTTGATACAAATCTGAATGTTTTTCAGCAGGATAGTGACTGACTAGATAGACGAAATAGGGTAAGTGATAATCTGTTTTTGTACCCTAAATATTGGTTAGTAAGATTTGCTAGATTAGTCAAAAAATCCCTTGAGATAGGGGATAGATTTATGCCTACGCGGATTTCATCCTTGTCTTGAGTAATGTTTAGAACAACGTATAAAAAAAGAATCCCCAAAGTTGGAGATTCTTTTAGATTAAAGCCTACGCGCGCTTTCAGCGCTTGTCTTGCGTAATTTTTAAAGCAATGCTTTAAAAATTACTCAGGCTTCAGCCCTTCGGCTTTTTCTAGGGATGCATCATTGTTAAAGAACTTTTCACGCTGTTCTTCAAGAAACTTTTTCGCATCTGCTTCAAACACGTTCAAACGCTTTTCATTAATTAGCGTAGTCTGGTGTTTTAGCCATTCTTGCCAAGCCTGTTTAGACACGGTGTCAAACAATTCCTGACCCTTTGGCCCCGGGAATGGAGCAAAGTCTAAACCTTCCATGTCCGCCTGATACTTACGGCAAAAAACTTGTCGAGACATATCCATACTCCAAAATTATGCGTAAAGTTGTTCCAAACGCGCATGTGCACGCTCAATGGCTGCTTTCACTTGAGCAGGCGCGGTGCCACCAATGTGATTACGGGCATTTACCGAAGCTTCAAGAGTTAGGGCTTTTTCAAATACGTCTGCTTGAATCAGGTCAGAGAACTGTTGCAGTTGTTCGAGTGTCAATTCAGACAGGTCTTTAGATTCTTGTACACCGAGTGCAACCGCTTTACCTACAATCTCGTGTGCATCACGGAATGCAACGCCATTTTTCACCAAGTAATCAGCTAGGTCAGTCGCAGTTGAGAAACCACGTAATGCTGCTTCACGCATTTCGGTAATGTTTGGAACCAGTGCAGGAATCATGTCGGCAAATGCCATGAGTGAACCACGAACTGTATCGATCGCATCAAATAATGGCTCTTTATCTTCCTGATTGTCTTTGTTGTAAGCAAGTGGCTGGCCTTTCATTAGAGTCAACAGGCTCATTAGATCGCCATAGACACGGCCGGTTTTACCACGTACCAGTTCAGGGACATCCGGATTTTTCTTCTGTGGCATGATCGAAGAACCAGTACAGAAACGATCCGGAATATTCACGAATTTAAACTGTGCAGATGTCCATAGAATCAGTTCTTCAGACATACGTGATAAATGCATCATAATTAAAGATGCAGCGGCATTAAATTCAATCGCAAAGTCACGATCCGATACTGCATCCAGCGAGTTTTCAGCAACAGCTTCAAAACCTAGCAGTTCAGCAGTATAAGCACGGTCGATTGGATAAGTAGTACCTGCAAGTGCAGCAGAACCAAGCGGCATACGGTTGACACGCTTACGGCAATCAATCAGACGTTCTGAATCGCGTACCAGCATTTCAAACCAAGCCATTAGATGATGACCAAAAGTCACTGGCTGAGCGGTTTGCAAGTGGGTGAAGCCTGGCATGATGGTGTCGGTGTTTTTAGCCGCTAAGCTTAAAATACCTTTTTGTAATTTTTTCAGTAATTCCAGGATGCTATCGATTTCATCGCGTACATAAAGACGGATATCTGTAGCCACCTGGTCATTACGGCTACGACCGGTATGCAGTTTCTTGCCAGTAATGCCGATACGTTGAGTCAGGCGTGACTCAATGTTCATGTGGACATCTTCTAAATCAATGCGCCATTCAAAGTTGCCTGCTTCAATATCGGCTTGAATCGCTGTCAGACCTTCAATAATGTCATCGCGTTCTTGCGTGGTCAGTACGCCCACTTTTGCCAGCATGGTTGCATGGGCAATCGAGCCTGCAATATCTTGTTTATAAAAACGTTGGTCAAATTGAACAGATGCTGTAAATTCAGCAACAAAAGCATCAGTCGCTTCAGAGAAACGACCGCCCCACATACCCGAAGTCTGGGCGTGTGATGGATTAGAGGAATTAGAAGATGTGGTCATGTCGGCTCAATCAGATTAAAAGCAGTAGAACGAAAAAGAGTATAACAAATTCAAAGCCCATTGCCGAAGTCACATCTGCTCAATCTTTTACATCGATAAACGAACAGACGCAAAATTCCTATTTTTTTAGCCAGATCGGCAATCTACGCTATTTGCTGGAACTGTTTGCTGGCGGCAATATTCTGGCCATGATTCTGGCGCTTGCAGAAGCGCAATCCTGGCAGGCTTTGAATGGAATGCACCTGCTGCAAAATATCCTGTATATCAACTGGGTACTGTTATGTTTCGCAGCACTGGTCGAGCTGTTCCATCAAGCCTTTCAACGTATGGGAATCAAATTGGCTTTGATTTCTGGATTTCTGCTGTTACAGGCAATTGTACTGCTCACTACGGTGAACCTGAATATCTTGATATATTTTGGACAGAATTTTAATTTTCAGGATTTAAACCTGGCGATTGCGCTGGATCGGGTCGGACTCCATTTAAGTCTGGGAATTTTGCTGGGAACTTTCTGTTTTCGCTATCTTTATTTACGTGAGCAATGGGAGCAGCAGCAGCATAGTGAGTTGAATGCTAGGATTCAGGCCATGCAGGCACGGATTCAGCCGCATTTTTTGTTTAACAGCATGAACAGTGTGATCAGCCTGATCAGTATCAATCCGGATAAAGCCGAGCACATGCTGCTGAATTTGTCACGGTTATTTCGTGCCAGTTTTCAGGAATTAAAACTGGTCAGCCTGCAGGAGGAAATTGATCTGTGCCAGCGCTATCTGGAGATTGAGCAGATCCGTCTAGGTGAGCGTTTGCAGGTCAAATGGAAGTTAGAAAACAAAGACTTATACTCACAAGTTCAAATTCCATTATTAACTTTACAACCCTTGCTAGAAAATAGTATTTTCCATGGAGTTGAAAAAATTCTTACAAAGAGTACCATAAGCATATTGGTTGAAATATTGCAAAATCAAATTAATATCATCATAACGAACCCTTATGCACAGGATAATAAAACTTTAAAAAAGGGACATGGTATTGCAATAGAAAATGTCAGACAGCGTCTGCAAGCTTATTATGGACCCAGTGTGACTTTTCAAACCTTTGCCGGCGAAGGGATGTTTACGACGGTAGTGCGATATCAATATAAATAAAAATAAATCAAAGAAATCGCAGTTAGCTTTATCATTCATCTGATGATGTTAACTGAGTAAGGAGGAGAAATGGACATCCTGATTTGTGATGATGAGCCTTTGGCCGTCGAGCGTTTATCACGTTTAGTCTCTCAACTGGGGCATGATGTGGTGGCGACAGCAAGCCATGGCCGTCAAGCGATTGATCTGGCTCACCAATACGAACCCGATGTCATCCTATTAGATATTCAAATGCCTGAAATGAACGGACTGGCTTGTGCGCAACATTTGCGTCAACTGGATCCAATGCCGGCCATTGTCTTTTGTACGGCCTATGACCAACATGCGCTGGATGCATTTAAATCAAATGCCGAAGGCTACTTACTTAAACCGGTGATGCAACAGGAATTGGCACAGGTTTTAGAGCACTTAACTAAACTTACCCAAGCTCAAATGAGCCAACTAAAACAAAAAGAAAATATGGACGAAATCAATATCAGCCGCCAGCAGATTGCGGCAAAGACCTATCGTGGTGTCGAATTGGTGCCAGTTGAAAATATCTATTATTTTCTGGCGGATCAGAAATATGTCACTGTGCGTCATAAAAACGGCAGTGTATTGATTGATGAAACCTTAAAGGAGTTAGAGCAGGAGTTTGGGAACCAGTTTATCCGGATTCATCGTAATGCCTTGATCTCGGTGCATTATCTGGATGGTCTGGAAGTGGTGAGTTCTGGTCAGTATCAGGTACGTTGTCGTGAGCTGGACGATCGTTTGGCGGTTAGTCGGCGACATTTACCGTTTTTACGAGATCGGATTCAAAAGCTTTAGCGGGGGATGAATGAGAGCATTCAGTTGAAACTTGTATAAATTCACTTGCATTTTCAAGTGAGCAGGTTAAGTTTAGACTATTGTTCTCATTTACTGTTATTGAAATTTATGAAGACCCTAAAAATTGCAACTCGACAAAGTCCACTTGCGCTTTGGCAAGCGGAACACATCCGTGCGCGCCTACAAGATTTGTACGCTGGTTTGCAGGTCGAGTTAGTCACTTTTGTTACACAGGGCGATAAAATTCTAGATACACCACTGGCTAAAATTGGTGGAAAAGGACTGTTTGTAAAAGAATTAGAAGCCGCTTTACTGGATGGTCGTGCAGATCTGGCTGTGCATTCCATGAAAGATGTCCCGATGGCCTTGCCCGAAGGTCTGAGTCTGGCAGTGATCTGTGAACGTGAAGATCCCTTAGATGCCTTTGTGTCGAATACCTACACTAGTTTTGAAGAATTGCCACAAGGCGCCAAAGTCGGAACCTCAAGCTTGCGCCGTAAAACCCAGATTTTAAAACAGCGTCCAGATCTGGACATTATCGATTTACGCGGTAATGTCGGCACACGTTTATCTAAACTGGATGCAGGCCAGTATGATGCGATTATTCTGGCCAGTGCCGGTTTAAAACGCTTGGGTCTGGCAGAACGTATTCGTCATACTCTGACGCCTGAAGTCAGTCTGCCGGCCGTGGGTCAAGGGGCATTGGGACTGGAATGCCGTACTCATGATCAGACGGTGCTGGACTTGATTCAGCCACTCCTGCATGCGGATACAGATGCGTGTGTACGTGCCGAACGTGCCTTTAATGCCTATCTAGAAGGCGGCTGTCAGGTGCCGATTGCCGGTTATGCCACGCTCAAAGAGGGTGTGATTTCAATCGAAGGTCGTGTAGGCAGTATCGATGGAGCAGTTTTGCTCCGGGCACAGCAGACTGGAAAAACGGCAGATGCAGAGCAATTGGGTGTGAAGCTGGCAAAAGACTTGCTTGATCAAGGTGCTGGCGAGTTGCTGAAAGCACTCTATTCACACTGATGTTATTGATTAATACCCGCCCCAGTGATCGTGCTGCAGGTTTGACCCAGCAGTTACAGGCAGCGCAAGTGTCTGTTTTAGAATTGCCTTTGCTCGAACTGCATGCAATGCCTTATTCCGATGAGCTGTCGAGTTTGTATCAGCAGCTGGAGCAGGCACAGATTATTGTGGTGGTTAGCCCGACGGCTGCCCAGATTGGTATGCAATATTTGCAACAGGCTGGAGTCGCGCTCTCGACTTTGGCACAGGTGCATTGGGTGGCAGTGGGTAAAGCCACTGAACAGGCATTGGCGAGCTATGGCATTCATAGTCATGTGCCTGAGGTCGAAACTTCGGAAGGCATGCTGCAATTGCCTGTGTTGAAGCAACTGGCTTCTGGTTCAGGTGTAGCCTTCTGGCGCGGAGAAGGTGGTCGTCAATTTATGATGGATCATTTACGTGCCAGCAATATTAAAGTTTTAAACTTTATTTTGTACCGGCGGCAATGTCCTGAAACGACAGCAACGATTTTGGCAAAGAACCTGGGGCTGCTTAAGACGCAGCAGCGTTTTGCAGTTCTGATCACCAGTGAAGCAAGCTGGTTAAACTGGCTGGCACTTATGCAGGATGATGCAGAGTTCATGCAGCACGTCTGTTATTTGGTTTTGGGGCCACGTTTGGCTACTATTCTTGGGGAATATCAACAGCAGCATCAGGCAAGTTTTCAATTCGTAGAAATCGATGATTTAGACGCAAACACGATCTTGCAGAAAATGAGGCTGATATTAGGGAACGCATGAAGAAACTATTCATTGTATTGTTCATCTTGAGTATGGCGTGGCTAGTTAAGCTCAGCTACGACTTACATGTTCTGAATACAGCACAGACTGAATTCAATCAAAGCATCAATCAGTTACAGCAGCAAAATGCCAATCTCAATGATCAGTTCGTGGCTTTAAAACGCCAGATTTCTGCTCAGCAGGAAAATGCTGGAACCACTTCATCTAAAGCGTCAGGACGTGAAGTGACAATTGATGCAACGCAAAATGATATTGCCTTGGTACAGCAACATCTGGATCTGATCGAATTTGCACTGCAACAGCAACAATACGCCACTGCAATAGAAAAATTAACTCAGTTATCCAATGAGCTGGATGATTATGTTTTAGCGCCTGCCTTGGTCAGTAGTTTGCAGCAAGTAATTGCGAAAGATCAGGACATGCTGAAAAAATTCGTGAACAGCCGATTAGTGCAGCAAAATAAAGTAAAAGAACTCTTGGTGCAGATGGATGCTGAAATTGAAAAAGAAATTCAGACACCACATCGTCAGCGTCCAGAAACTCAACGCTCTTTCTGGCAGCGCTGGATTCAGGTTGAATCCGCAGATCAGCCAAGCACAGTCTTGATGCAACGGCATCTGGTACTGAAAGAGGCCCAGTTGCGCTTGCTCATCGCACAGAATACCTTACAAAAAGACCAATCTGTCGCTTTTCAGCAGGCACTGAATGCCGTGATTGAAGTCTTGGAACAATTGCCGGATGCACAGAGCCAAAAATGGATTCAGCAATTGTATCAAATCAAGGCCACCCCGATTACTCCGATTCCATTATTAAACACACGCACCCTAGTGGGCTAATTGCTTATGAAACAGATTCTGCTAGCCTATTTATTTGTCTGCCTGCTTGGTATTGCGGGGCTGAGTATCCTGAGTTATGGACATGGGGCTGGCTATGTCTATCTGTATTGGCGCGAGTGGCAGTTACAAACCACCCTCTGGTTTTTGGCCGCATCCTTGGTCAGTGTAAGTTTTCTGATGCATTGCATCTGGTATGCGATCAAGCAGTATCGCAGTCGTGAAAAGCGTAAAACTGAAACAGTCTTTAGTTTTTCCCGCTTGCACCCTTATGAACAATTGGCCGTGATCTGGTTATTAAACGCTGCGCAGGATCAGCGGGATTTTATTCAGCAGTCTTTTACTAAGTCGGGTTTACTTAAACATATTATTGATGCACGTTTATCTTGGGGGCAACAGCAATATACCCATGCATTAACTGCTTTAAATCAGTCCAATCCCATGGCATTTGAATTGGCAGAATTACAGCGGATTGAAATTTATTTATCACAACAGCAAGGTGAACAAGCACTTACCCATTTAGAGTTTTTAAATCAGCATGAATTATCACCTTGGTTAATACAGGTTAAAACAGCCTATGAGCAGCGCCTTGTCGCCTTATGGGGGGTATTTGCCATGCAGTTTCCTTGGTTATATTTACGTTCGACCCAATATGGGCATTTAGACCAAGAAGTAAAAAAAACATGGCTTGAACAATTATTATTAGCCTATGACCAAGCCACACAGGACGATTTATTTTATTTACAGCAACGTTATTTAGATTTAAAACCGCAAATATTTGATCGTGACTATTCGGTCAAATTATTATGGTTGAAATTATTATTTAGAATGCCAGAAATGAGTGCCGAGCATGAAGTGCTTGCGATTCATTTAATGGAACAGCAATTTAATCAGGATGTATTTTATTTGTGGTTCCAGCAACAGTTATTGCGTCAAAACCCGGATTATGATGCGATTGCACAACAGATTTCGCACTGGGAAACCAAGTATCCGGCATTACCGGTTTTAAGCTTTGCGAAATGGCATGTGTTGCAAGCCACAGGCTATACAGATCAAGCCCAGCAACTACTTGACTTGTATCCGGATGATATTCGTATGAGTTATTTAAGAATTAAAGCTGCCTTACAAGATCGGGAGGACTTGCTACAGCAGTTAAATGCAGTATTTGAATCGAATGTAAACTTTATAGAAATTAAGACTTGAGAATAATGATGTCAGAATTAAAACAATATCCAGTTATTTATGAACAAACAGTTGCATGGGGCGATATGGATGCCTTTGGACATGTCAATAATGCCATGTATTACCGTTATGTCGAAAGTGCACGTCTAGCTTATTTAACCCAATTAGAAATTCTCACTGAATCGGTATCTACCGTAGTGGCATCCAATCAGTGCCGTTATTTAAAACCCGTGGTTTTTCCTGATCATTTAAAAGTGGCAGCACGTATTGAAGAAATCCGTAATAGTGCAGTTAGAATGCAATATGTATTATGGAGTGAAAAACAGCAAAGTATTGTTGCTACTTCAGAAGCAGTTATTGTCTGTGTCGATAAAAAGACCATGCAGAAAACAGAAATTCCGGAACATATTCGCGAAAAAATCAAAGCACTTGAATTAAGCGTTCAACATGAAATTTAAAAATGAATGAAGCATTTTATTTTGTAATTTTTTTTAAACTTTATTGTTATTGCTTTAAGGTTTTATATTGAATGTTTTATTTAATATAAATATGATGGGGCTATTATTTAATAAAATGAATAATATTATTTTTCGGAGAGCATTATGCCAGATATTACGCATTTATCAGTAGAAGAGTTAAAACGTTTACAAGCAGAAGCAGAATCACTGATTGCTTCAAAAAAAGATCAAGAGATTGAAGACGCTTATCAGCAAATCTTGGCAGTTGCCGAGAAAGTGGGTATGACAGTTGAACAGTTACTTGAATTTGGTGCGTCTAAACGTAAAAAATCATCACGTAAGTCGGTTGAGCCGCGTTACCGTAGCAAAAGCAATCCGGACGATACCTGGACTGGCCGTGGTAAACAACCGCGCTGGTTAGTGGCAGAATTGGAAAAAGGCGCAAAGCTGGACGATTTTCTGATCTAGGCCTCCATTTGATCTGGTCATTAGGCTGTCATACAGACAGTCTAAGATGATTAAACCAAGCATACCTGCTTGGTTTTTTTATATCTATGAATTGGCGTTGGCAGAAAAGTGTGCATAATGTGTGGGTATAAGGGAAAAATTATAAATGGGGATTTGGACTTGAGCGATTGGTCGTGGTGGGGATGAGCAGTAAACCGAAAACTTTAAGATGGTTGATCCTTGCTCTTGTTGCATTTTTTATTTTTGTCGTATTACAAGTGCCAGCGGCCTGGTTAATTTTAAAATTTTATAAAAATAATCAGACTTTGCATAATGTAAACGGAAATATCTGGCAGGGAAGTGCGGACTGGAAAAAAGGCAATCTTCGGGGCAGTCTGAACTGGAAAGTACGGCCTCTGGATTTGCTGTTGCTGCGGGTTGGGGCACATGTGGATTTGCATAGCGGCAATACCCAGCTTTCCGGGATCATGGCTTATGGTCTGAATAAGTCTTTGATTGTCAAAAATCTTGAAGGGCAGATCGCGCCTGAAACTCTAAAAAAACTTGCAGACTGGCAATGGCCGAGTACTGCGATTCAGTTTAAAGATCTGGATTTTAAATATAAAAAAGAACAGGGTTTCAGTCAGGTGGATGGGCAAATGCAATGGGCGGGTGGTGAGCTGATTTATACCTTTGCTCAGCGTCAGGAACGCATGAATGTACCCGCAATGACTGGAAAACTCGCAGATGAAAGCGGACAGCTGTTAGTTGATGTTCGGGATAGTCGCGATCAACGCATGCTGAATATCAAGCTTGATCCGAGTCTGATGCTGGATATTCAGCTCACCCAGCGCTTTTTAATGAATGCGCCTTCTTATGAAGGTAAAGCCGGATTAGATACCTATGTGATCAGTACCCGCCAGCCCTTAATGGGAGGCTTGAACTGATGGCAGTTTCTTTGAATGATTTAAAAAATATTGAACTGAAACAGATCAATCGTGCTGCACCTGTGATTTTGTTGCTGCTCATTCTGTACTTATGCTGGAAGCTGGCGGCTTTGTTCTGGTTGCTGATAGCTCCACCCCAAGCCATGCAGCTGGATCGGGTTGAACTGGGCTCGCAACAGGCACAAATTCCGAATATCAGTGCATTTTCACTGTTTCAGGAAGTAGGGCAGTCTACGGGTGTGATTGAAACGGCCAATATCATTTTACAAGGGGTGGTGGTTGCCAGTCCAAGTTATAACTCTTCTGCTGTACTGAAAATTAATGATCAGGTCGATCGTTACCGTGTCGGGGAAATGCTAGCCAATAGCGGTTTTGAGTTGGCTGAAGTGTATTGGGATCGGGTTATTTTACGTCGATCCACAGGTGCTACTCAGGAAGTCTTATTCAAAGGTCTGGAAAATGGCTTGAATCAGCCGATTGTGCCGGAAACATCAGCCTCTTCAAGTTCAATGCCTGCTATGCCTTCTAATAGTGGTATGCCTGAGCAGCCTTCGCCACAGAATGAAATTGGTCGGGCCATCCAGCAGATGCAGGAAAATAAGGACCAGTATTTACAGAATATGGGGGTGAGTGCAGCAGATGGAAGTTATGAAGTGACTTCACGGACGCCGGCTGCACTGCGTAATCGTCTGGGTTTAAGACCAGGCGACCGGATTTTGTCTTTAAATGGCCAGACGCTGAGCCAGGGACAGACCGAAGCACAATTACTGGAACAGGCCCGACGTGAAGGTCAGGTCAAACTCGAAATAAAACGTGGTGATCAGGTGATGACCATACAACAAGATTTGAAGTGATGTGTCATCACGCATAGGGTTAGGAAACACGAAAGTTTATGGCTTTATTTAATAATAATCGATCAGCATGGGCATTCTGTGTGGCCGCACCGTTAATGGCTATGGTCAGTACGGCGAGTTATGCACAAACCTGGAAAATTAATCTTCGAGATGCTGACTTAACTGCATTCATTAATGAAGTAGCCGATATTACCGGCAAAAACTTTGCAGTCGATCCGCGGGTACGTGGCAACGTGACGGTCATCTCCAATAAAGCCCTGAATAAAAATGAAGTCTATGACCTGTTTTTAGGCGTGCTGAATGTGAATGGCGTGGTAGCGATTCCATCAGGTAATACCATCAAGCTGGTTCCAGACAGCAATGTCAAAAGCTCGGGCATTCCCTATGATGCCAGAAGTCGTGCCAGTGGTGACCAGATTGTAACCCGGGTGTTGTGGCTGGAAAATACCAATCCCAATGACCTGATTCCTGCATTACGTCCTTTAATGCCGCAGTTCGCCCATCTGGCGGCAGTGCCGGGTACGAATGCTTTAATCTTGTCGGATCGTGCCAGTAATATTTACCAGCTGGAAACCATCATTCGCAATCTGGATGGCACTGGTCAGAATGACATTGAAGCGGTCAGCTTACAATCGAGTCAAGCCGAAGAAATGATTGGACTGATCGAGTCCATGACTGCAACCGGTGGAGCTAAAGATGTCCGCGGTTCGCGAGTGCGGGTGATTGCAGATACTCGTACTAACCGGATCATCATTAAAGGTGATCCCACGACGCGCAAACGGGTGCGTCAAGTAATCGAAACTCTGGATGTACCGGCTGCGGATCGTTTGGGTGGATTAAAAGTTTTTCGTCTGAAATATGCCAGCGCTAAAAATCTTGCGGAAATCTTGCAGGGTTTGGTAAGCGGGCAGGCGGTGAACAGTAATTCAAATTCGAGTAGTACATCCTCGAACTCGTCTTCGCTCAGTTCTAGTAGCAATTTAAATAACAATAATACCAGCACAGGTTCAAGTAGCAACACCTCTTCAGGCATTCAGCTGAATAGCGGCATGAATAATGAGCAGGGCGGAATTACCAGCTTTAATAGCAATGGCGTCAGTATTATTGCCGATACCACACAAAATTCTCTGGTGGTGAAAGCAGATCCACAACTGATGCGGGAAATTGAATCGGCAATTGATCAGCTGGATATCCGTCGTCAACAGGTTTTGATTGAAGCCGCGATTATTGAAGTGGAAGGAACCGATGCGGATCAACTCGGTGTGCAATGGGCCTTGGGTGATATCAGTAGTGGTATTGGACTGGTGAACTTCGATAATTTTGGGACTAGCCTGAAAAATATTGCGGCCGGTTATCTCACCGGTGGTGGTGCAGGTGCTGCAAGTGCCGTGGGCGCGGGCAGTTCACTGGTACTCGGTGATTATCGTGAAGGCAGTGATGGTTCCCGTCGTCTGTATGGTGCGATGATTCAGGCACTCAAAGAAACCACTAAATCCAATCTGTTGTCTACGCCGTCAATTGTGACTATGGACAATGAAGAAGCTTATATTGTGGTGGGTGAAAACGTACCCTTTGTTACCGGTTCGGTGTCCACAGGTGCTGCTGGAGTTGCTAATCCCTATACCACCATTGAACGTAAGGATGTCGGGGTCACTTTAAAGGTGGTCCCGCATATTGGCGAAGATGGTACGGTACGCCTGGAAGTGGAACAGGAAGTTTCTGATGTCAAAGCCAGTAAAGGGCAGGCGCAGGATCTGGTGACGAGCAAACGTGCAATTAAAACCTCAATTCTGGCCGAACATGGGCAAACTATTGTGCTTGGCGGTCTGATTTCAGATAACACCAGTTATGGACGCCAAGCGGTGCCGGGTCTGGGTGCGATTCCAGGCTTGGGACGTTTATTCCGTTCAGAAGGTAAGTCCAATCAAAAACGTAATCTACTGATTTTTATCCACCCAACCATTGTGGGCGATAAAAATGCAGTGCGTAAACTGACCCAGCAACGCTATAGTCAGCTATATAGTCTGCAACTCGCACTCGATTCAGATGGGAACTTCGCCAAGCTCCCAGAAAGTGTTGAAGATGTGTATCAGCAGCGCATTCCGGTATCCAGAACGCCATTGCAAAACTCGACTTATCAAACTGTGCCGACCGCACCGGTTCGGGCGCAACCAGCCAATGTAGTCGTTACGCCGGTAGTGATAGAGCCAGTGATTCAGCGACAAGTGGCACAACCCGTACAACAGGTAGAAAAAAGTAAAAATACCGTTACAACAACCACACTTAGACCCAAAAGCTAAGCCATTCGCATTTGCAGACAGCATGTTATGATAATGTCAAAGAGAACAGAGAAGTAACTTTCATGACTTGGAAAATACACGCGATTACAGGCGACTTAACAGGACAGGAAATTAGCATTGACCGTGACATGCTGGTGGGGCGTCATCAGGCTGCGGATATTGTATTGCAGGCTGCGGAAATCTCCCGTAAACATGCAGCATTTTTACTGAAGGATGATGCGCTCTGGGTGCAGGATTTGGGTTCATCAAACGGTACTTTCGTCAATGATGTGCAAATTGCGCAGGAAACCTTATTAAAGCAGGATGACATTGTTCAGTTTGCCAGCTTGAAATTTTCAGTACTGGCGCCTGTGGCTGCAGTCGAGGTTCCAGCAGAAATTGAAGCAACGGCAGAAAAAGTTGTGGAACAGGTCGAAGTAGCTGAGCCTACACCTGCACAGCAAATGAATGATCAGGGAATGCCGGAACTGAAACATCGTGATGCTACGGTACAATTAACCCGTGATGGCATGCCAACCAATATCGGTATTCCAAAACCGGCGCCTATTCCGGAAGGCGTGGACATTAATGCGGTAAAACCAGAGCCTACCCCAATTCCGGTTGAGCAGCCTGTATCACGTGTAGAACAGGAAAAAGAAACCCAGAAAAATGTATCTGTAGGTTTGATTTCAGTGATTGTGCTGATTATTTTGGCAATTATGGCTTGGTTGTTGTTCAAATAAGCTGATGATTGGTTACAATCAAGGCATGCATAGCGCATGCCTTTTTTGTGGCTGCGCACATTATAAAAGAGGGTCGGGATGTCTATTGCACAATTAGAAAAGCGTGAACTGATCTTGTTTGATCTGGATGGTACCTTGGTGGATTCAGCACATGATCTGTATCGCGCCATGAATATGAGCCTGAATGTGCTGCAATTGCCTCTGGTGACTGAAGAGCAGGTACGGACCTGGGTAGGTAAGGGCACGTCGATATTCTGTGAAAGTGTACTCCAGCATCTGGTGGGTGAAGTCACACCGGCACAGCATCAGGAACTCTTAACGACTTTTCTGGATATCTATAATGTCGATCCCTGCGTCGATACCGTTCCTTTTCCGGGAATCCTGAAATTTCTGGACTGGGCTAAAGCCCAAGGTAAAACCCTGATTTGTGTGACCAATAAGCCTGAACTTCCTGCCCGCAGCATTTTAGATACCTTGGATATGGCTCATTATTTTGCCGATACCATTGGTGGCGACCGTTTTACTGAACGTAAGCCGCACCCACGCCAGTTGTTGCACTGTGTCGAACATTATAAGGTGAGCAAAGAACAGGTCTTGCTCATTGGCGATTCTTCCAATGATGTTGAAGCCGCACGCCGCGCCGGGATTGATTGTGTTGTGGTCAGCTATGGCTATAATCATGGTGAAAATATTGCAGATTGTCAGCCGCAGCAGATTGTGGATGATCTTAGAGAATTACTTGCCTAATACGCGTACTAAGGAAAGAAAATGAATAGTTGTAAGGTTTTTCGATGGCGTCGCTCAGTTCAATTCTATTTACATACTGAGTAACCCTAATTTAAAGAGAAAAACCGCATGACCACTCAAGCACAATTCCAAGAACTTGCTGCGCAAGGCTATAACCTCATTCCTGTTTATCGTCAGCGCCTGGCGGATACCGATACACCACTTTCTATTTTTGCTCGGCTTAAACAGCATCAGCAGGCTTATTTATTCGAGTCTGTAGAAGGTGGTGAGAACTGGGCGCGCTATTCGATTATTGGACTAGGTGAATCCACGGTATTTTCCTGCAATGCAGGCGAGCTGACGGTACAGCACGCAGATGCTTCGATTGAAAAGCAGCACTGTGCGGACCCATTTCAATATATTCGCGACTTTCAGGCGAAATTTAAGGTGCCAACCCAGGCAGAATTGCCGGACCTACCGAGTTTTACTGGTGGATTAGTCGGTTACTTTGGTTATGACGCGGTGCGTTATATCGAACCGAAATTAAAAAATGTGCCGGAAGCGGATCCGGTCGGCTTGCCAGATATCTGGATGATGCTGTCTAAAACAGTGATTGTCTTTGATAACCTGAAAGATACTTTATTCTTGATTGTACATGCCGATGCAACTGATCCAGTTGCTTATGAAAAAGCACATGAACAATTAAATGAATTAGAAAATATTCTGGCCACGCCCATCAGTCTTAAAGCTGAAAAACATACGCCGCCACATTTCGAGTCCCTCACCGGACATGACAACTTCATTGCCTCGGTAGAAAAAGTCAAAGAGTATATTCGTGCTGGCGATGTAATGCAGGTCGTACCCGGGCACCGGATGGTGTCTGACTTCGATGGAGACCCGCTACAGGTGTATCGTGCGCTGCGTCATCTCAATCCATCGCCGTATTTGTTTCTTGTGCAAGGGCAGACCTTGGAAAACAATACGCCATTCCATATTGTCGGCTCTTCTCCTGAAATTCTGTCCCGTCTGGAAAATGGTATTGCTACCGTACGACCGCTTGCGGGAACACGCCCACGCGGTAAAACCAAAGAAGAGGATCTGGCGCTTGAGGAAGACCTATTATCCGATGAAAAAGAAATTGCCGAACATGTCATGCTGATTGACTTGGGACGTAATGATGTAGGGCGTATCGCAAAAATTGGCAAAGTGCAGGTGACTGATCAAATGGTGATCGAACGTTATTCGCATGTGATGCATATTGTCTCCAATGTGCAGGGTGAAGTGCGTGATGATGTCGATGCTCTGGATGTTTTTAAAGCAACTTTCCCTGCTGGTACACTTTCAGGTGCGCCAAAAATCCGTGCCATGGAAATTATTGACGAAGTTGAGCCGGTAAAACGTGGAATTTTTGGTGGTGCTGTTGGTTATTTAGGCTGGCATGGCGAAATGGACATGTCGATTGCGATTCGTACCTGTGTCATTCGCGAAAATAAGGTCTATGTTCAGGCTGGAGCAGGGTTAGTTGCCGACTCAAATCCTGAATCTGAGTGGAATGAAACCCAAATAAAAGCTCGCGCAGTGATCAAAGCGGTTGAATTATCATCAAATGGTTTGATTTTATGAGTTTTTGAGGTTTTTTTTGAAAAAAACACTTGCAAGGATTCTGAGTTTTGCTAAACTGCACACCGTTCCGATACGAAACGTACGAAACACTAAGAAACGCCGGCATAGCTCAGTTGGTAGAGCAACTGACTTGTAATCAGTAGGTCCACAGTTCGAATCCGTGTGCCGGCACCATCTTAGAGGTTTGGTAGTGTGAAGTAATGAACAGCACTGATGTAAGTGTAAAAAATGGTGAGGTTCCCGAGCGGTCAAAGGGGGCGGACTGTAACTCCGCTACGAAAGTTTCGAAGGTTCGAATCCTTCCCTCACCACCAATTTTAAGACTTCAATAAGTGGTTTGTACCAACATCGTGCGGGAGTAGCTCAGTTGGTAGAGCGGTAGCCTTCCAAGCTACATGTCGCGAGTTCGACCCTCGTCTCCCGCTCCATTGAAGTACTAATATTTGCTCTTATAGCTCAGTGGTAGAGCACTCCCTTGGTAAGGGAGAGGTCTCGAGTTCAAATCTCGATAAGAGCTCCAGATTACAGTTTAGCAACTCTGTTGCAAAGAAATTCCAAAAGCAGGCTATTTAGTCTGCTTTTCAAGTATTTGGTGTTCGGTTTTTTTAAACGATATGTCGGAGCTGGGTTTTACTCAGAATTGTGTTCGACGTAAACGAGGAAGATTAACATGGCTAAGGCTAAGTTTGAACGTAATAAGCCACACGTTAACGTGGGCACAATTGGTCACGTTGACCATGGTAAAACAACTTTAACAGCTGCAATTGCAACTGTATGTGCGAAGAAATTCGGTGGCGAAGCGAAAGACTACGCTGCAATCGACTCTGCACCAGAAGAAAAAGCACGTGGTATTACAATTAATACTTCACACGTAGAATACGATTCTCCAACTCGTCACTACGCTCACGTAGACTGCCCGGGCCACGCCGATTATGTTAAAAACATGATTACTGGTGCTGCTCAGATGGATGGTGCGATCCTTGTATGTGCTGCGACTGATGGTCCTATGCCACAGACTCGTGAACACATCCTGCTTTCTCGTCAGGTAGGTGTACCTTACATCGTTGTATTCTTGAACAAATGCGACCTTGTAGACGACGAAGAGCTTCTTGAACTAGTTGAAATGGAAGTTCGTGAACTTCTTTCTACTTACGACTTCCCGGGTGATGACACTCCAGTGATCCGTGGTTCTGCTCTTCTTGCGCTTAACGGTGATGACAGCCAATACGGCGAGCCAGCGGTAGTTGCGCTTGTTGAAGCACTTGACTCTTACATTCCAGAGCCAGAGCGTGCAATTGACCTTCCATTCCTTATGCCAATTGAAGACGTATTCTCAATCTCTGGTCGTGGTACAGTAGTAACTGGCCGTGTAGAGACTGGTATCGTTAAAGTAGGTGAGTCTGTAGAAATCGTTGGTATCCGTGATACTCAAACTACTACAGTAACCGGCGTAGAAATGTTCCGTAAACTTCTTGACGAAGGTCGTGCGGGCGAGAACTGTGGTGTTCTTCTTCGTGGTACTAAGCGTGAAGACGTACAACGTGGTCAAGTATTGACTAAACCAGGTGCGATCAAGCCACACACTAAATTCGATGCGGAAGTATACGTACTTTCTAAAGAAGAAGGTGGTCGTCACACTCCATTCCTTAACGGTTACCGTCCACAGTTCTACTTCCGTACTACGGACGTAACTGGTGCGATCGCGCTTAAAGAAGGCGTGGAAATGGTTATGCCTGGTGACAACGTTGAGATGTCAGTAGAGCTAATCCACCCAATCGCAATGGACCCAGGTCTACGTTTTGCGATCCGTGAAGGCGGTCGTACAGTGGGTGCTGGTGTAGTTGCTAAAGTAACTGCATAATCATAGAATAAGACAAGCAGGTTGGAGCTTAGGCTCCAACTTGTTGTTTTGCAGGTCAGTAGTTCAATTGGTAGAGCGTCGGTCTCCAAAACCGAATGTTGGGGGTTCGAGTCCCTCCTGACCTGCCAAGTTTCTAAAAAGACGCTTGATGTCGGCAAAATTGGTCATATAATAAGTCGCGAAACCTACGACGAGTACAAAAATGTCGAATGAAAAATCACGCGACGCATTAGGCGAAGCGGCAATTCCTCAAAGAAATAATCCTGCAGTAGATGTAAGTTCTGGTTCTCCATTAGACATGGTTCTATGGGTTATCGCCTTGATTTTATTGGTTGGTGCAATGATGGTAAACCAATATTTACCAGCGTACTGGGCACCTGCGAATGATATTTGGGTGCGCGTTGGGGTGATTTTGGCTTGTATCGTTGCAGCATTCGGTTTATTATACGCCACCCATCAAGGCAAAGGCTTTATTCGTCTGCTGAAAGATGCACGAATTGAGTTGCGTCGAGTGACCTGGCCTACCAAGCAAGAGACGATGTCCACATCTTGGCAAGTTCTTGTTGTAGTCGTAATTGCATCCATCTTATTGTGGTGTTTTGACTATATTTTAGGCTGGTTAATGAAGTTTATTATCGGGTAAGAGAGCTATGAAACGTTGGTACATTATTCATGCCTATTCAGGTTATGAAAAACAAGTGATGCGTTCGCTTAATGATCGAATCCAGCGTAGCGCTGTTGCCGATAGCTTTGGTGAAGTCCTTGTTCCTACCGAAGAAGTGGTAGAAATGAAGGATGGCAAGAAGCGTAAATCAGAGCGTAAGTTCTTTCCTGGCTATGTCCTAGTCGAAATGGAAATGAACGATGATACTTGGCACATTGTTAAAGAATGTCCAAAAGTTTTAGGTTTTATTGGTGGTACGGCTGAAAAACCGGCACCGATTACGCAAAAAGAAGCAGATGCGATTCTTGCGCGTGTACGCAATACTGGTGAAGCGCCTCGTCCTAAGACGATGTTTGAACCAGGCGAAGAATTACTCGTGGTTGACGGTCCATTCACTGACTTTAAAGGTGTGGTGGAAGAAGTTCAGTACGAAAAGTCGCGTTTAACGCTGACCATTAATGTATTTAACCGACCAACTCAAGTTGAATTGGAATTTCGTCAAGTCGAAAAATCAGTCTAATTTGTATGGGTTGAAAACGCCTGACTTATTTATAAGTCAGGCATTGTTGTTGTAACGGTATCGTTACTTGAAATCATTGGGGAGCCTTCACCGGCGTTTGCACCCAGAGGTAATTTGAAATGGCTAAGAAGATTGACGGCTATATCAAGCTGCAAGTTCCAGCTGGTAAAGCGAATCCATCTCCACCGATTGGTCCTGCACTAGGTCAACGTGGTGTAAACATCATGGCATTCTGTAAAGAATTCAATGCTGCTACACAAAAAGTTGAAGCTGGTCTGCCAATTCCAGTCGTGATCACTGTGTACAACGACAAGTCGTTCACATTCATCATGAAAACTCCACCTGCTGCTGTTCTTCTTAAGAAAGCTGCTGGTATCCAGAAGGGTTCAGCTGTACCTAACAAAACTAAAGTTGGTAAGTTGACTCGTGCTCAAATCGAAGAAATCGCGACTACTAAAGAACCAGATTTGACTGGTGCTGATTTAGACGCACGTGTACGTACCATTGCTGGTTCTGCGCGTTCTATGGGCTTGGAAGTGGAGCTTTAAGACATGGCTAAATTAACTAAACGTCAAAAAGCGATTGTAGCTGCTGTAGAAGCGCACAAAGTTTACACGCTAGAAGAAGCTGTTGCAGTTTTAGAGAGCCTTCCAGCTCCTAAATTCAAAGAATCTCTAGATATCGCGGTAAACCTAGGTGTTGATCCTCGTAAATCTGACCAAGTTGTTCGTGGCGCGACTACACTTCCTGCAGGTACTGGTAAAACTGTACGTGTAGCTGTATTCGCTCAAGGCGCTGCTGCTGAAGCTGCTAAAGCTGAAGGCGCAGACGTTGTTGGTTTCGACGATCTTGCTGAAAGCATCCAAGCGGGTAACCTTGACTTTGACGTAGTAATTGCTGCTCCAGATGCAATGCGCGTTGTAGGTAAACTTGGTACGATCCTTGGTCCACGTGGCTTAATGCCAAACCCTAAAGTGGGTACTGTAACTCCTGACGTTGCTACTGCAGTTAAAAATGCAAAAGCTGGTCAAGCACGTTACCGCGTAGACAAAGCTGGTATTATCCATGCTGCGATCGGTCAAGTAGGTTTTGAAGCTGCTGCTGTTCGTCAAAACGTTGAAGCACTTGTTGCTGACTTAAAACGTTTGAAACCTGCTACGTCTAAAGGCGTATACATTCAAAAGATCACTTTGAGCTCAACTATGGGTCCTGGTTTGATCGTTGATGTAGCAAACGTTTCTAAATAAGTCTCGACTTATTACAGAATTTTAAAGCCCTGAGTAAGTTTTAAAGCGTTGCTTTAAAACTTACGCAAGAAACGCTCTGTCGTATTTTGCAGACTTAGGCAAACTTTGAATTGATAAATGAAAATTTATCAGCGTCAAAGACCGCGGGCGAGGGAAGTTTTATGCTTCTCTCTTAATAGCCCAGCCTGCGTAGACGCGGTGGTGTGATTTGTTCATCCTCCGCGTGTGAGTCCAGTGATGGTCTTGCGAATTGGGAGTGTACTTCGCGTAAGTACATAAATCACCGTTAGGAGGTTTTACAATGGCTCTTCTTATCGAAGGCAAAAAACAGATCGTAGCTGAAGTAGCTGAAGTTGCTTCTACTGCATTTGCTGCTGTTGTTGCTGACTACCAAGGTTTGACTGTAGAGCAGTTAACTACTCTACGTGTTGAAGCGCGTAAACTTGGTGTTACTACACGTATCGTTCGTAACACTTTGGCTAAACGTGCTCTTCAAGATACTCAATTCAATATCTTGAACGACAACCTTGTTGGCCCAACAATCTTAGCTTTCTCGAATTCTGAAGACGACATGGGTGCTGCTGCACGTTTGTTCGAAGAATTCGCTAAAACTAATAAAGCATTTGAACTTAAAGCTGCTGCATTTGATGGCAAACTTTATCAAGGTGCAGAAGTTAGCGTAATCGCGAATCTTCCGAACCAAGAGAAAGCGCTTACTATGCTTGCAAACGTTCTTCAAGCTCCTATTTCGAAATTGGGCCGCTTACTTACAGCGCTTCAAGAGAAAAACGAGTCAGAAGCTGCTTAAGCTCAAACTTAAACACACATCATTCAATACCCATTTGGAGTTAATCTCATGGCTTTAACAAACGAAGAAATCCTAAACGCAGTTGCTGAAAAAACTGTTCTTGAACTTGTTGAACTTATCTCTGCTTTCGAAGAGAAATTCAATGTATCTGCTGCTGCTGTAGCTGTTGCTGCTGGTCCTGCTGCTGCTGCTGCTGAAGAACAAACTGAATTCAATGTTGAATTGACTTCTTTCGGCGCGAACAAAGTTGCTGTAATTAAAGCAGTTCGTGAAGCGACTGGCCTTGGCTTGAAAGAAGCTAAAGACATGGTTGAAGGCGCTCCTGCAGTTCTTAAAGAAGGCGTTTCTAAAGAAGAAGGCGAAGAGCTTAAGAAGAAACTTGAAGAAGCTGGTGCTACAGTTACTCTTAAGTAATTTCTTAAGGGAGCCGGTTTTTTATAATCGGCTCCAAAAATTGGCTGATGGCTCTTGGGTCATCAGCCTTTTTGCGTTACAATAATCGGCTCGATTTTTGTTTGCATGATATAAAAATCATACAAATTGAAAATAAACATAATGAACAAACGTTTACCAATATTTTTCATTAAAAAATATTGATAAGCGTTTTAATACCACTAAAAATTGCAGCATTTGTAAAGAGTGGTGGCCATATCGGCCAGCGTAATTCCTTCTGAGCCCGTTCTGCAGGCGGGCTTGGTTTACACTTTCCGAGGACTCCAGATGGCATACTCATATACCGAAAAGAAACGGATCCGTAAGAATTTTGGTAAATTGCCTAGCGTCATGGATGCTCCGTACTTGCTCGCGATTCAAGTCGACTCGTACAGAACATTCTTACAAGATGGCAAATCACCAAAAAACCGCGAAGATATCGGTCTCCAAGCCGCATTTCGTTCAGTTTTTCCTATTGAAAGTTATTCTGGCAATGCTGCTTTAGAATTTGTTGAGTATAGTCTTGGTAAGCCTGAGTTTGATGTACGCGAATGTATTCTTCGTGGCTCAACTTATGCAGCACCAATGCGTGTAAAAATTCGTTTGATCCTGAAAGATCGTGAAACGAAGTCAATTAAAGACGTACGTGAACAAGAAGTCTATATGGGCGAAATGCCATTAATGACGGATAACGGTACCTTTGTGATTAACGGTACCGAGCGTGTGATCGTGTCACAATTACACCGTTCACCAGGCGTATTCTTTGATCACGATAAAGGCAAGACTCACTCAAGTGGTAAAGTCCTTTATTCAGCGCGTATCATTCCTTACCGTGGTTCATGGTTAGACTTTGAATTCGATGCCAAAGACCTCGTCTATGTACGTATTGACCGTCGTCGTAAATTGCTTGCGACTGTGGTGCTTCGTGCCTTGGGTTATAGCAACGAAAACATTCTCGACATGTTCTATGAGAAAGTACCTGTGTATCTTGACATGGGTAGCTACCAGATTGACCTGGTGCCTGAACGTCTGCGTGGCGAAATGGCACAATTTGACATCCTGGACAAGGATGGCAAGGCAATTGTTGAGCAAGGTAAACGTATCAATGCGCGTCATGTACGTCAAATGGAAGCTTCAGGTCTTGAAAAACTTGCAGTGCCTGATGAGTACCTGTATGAGCGTATCACTGCTGAAGACATCCCATTAAAAGATGGTGATGTGATTGCGGCCAATACTGTATTAAGCCATGAAATCATGGTGAAAATTGCAGAAGGCGGCGTGAAGCAGTTCAATATTCTGTTCACTAATGATATCGACCGCGGTTCATTCGTTGCAGATTCTCTACGTGCAGATACAACGAGCAATCGTGAAGAAGCATTGGTAGAAATCTACAAAGTCATGCGCCCGGGCGAGCCACCAACAAAAGAAGCTGCTGAAAACCTATTCAACAACTTGTTCTTCTCTTCTGAACGCTATGACTTGTCTCCAGTTGGTCGTATGAAGTTCAACCGTCGTTTGGGTCGTCCTTATGAAGTGGGTACAGATCAGAAGTCACGTGAAGTTGAAGGCATTCTCTCGAACGAAGATATCACTGATGTATTAAAAACATTAGTTGAAATCCGTAACGGTAAAGGTGAAGTCGACGATATCGATCACTTGGGTAACCGTCGTGTTCGTTCTGTTGGTGAAATGACAGAAAACCAATTCCGTGTAGGTCTGGTTCGTGTAGAACGTGCTGTTAAAGAACGTTTAAGCCAAGCTGAAACTGACAACCTGTCTCCGCAAGATTTGATCAATGCGAAGCCAGTAGCTGCTGCAATCAAAGAATTCTTTGGTTCAAGCCAGTTATCTCAGTTTATGGACCAAAACAACCCGTTATCTGAGATTACCCACAAACGTCGTGTTTCTGCGCTTGGTCCCGGCGGTTTAACACGTGAGCGTGCAGGCTTTGAAGTACGTGACGTACATCAAACTCACTACGGTCGTGTATGTCCAATTGAAACACCGGAAGGTCCAAACATTGGTTTGATCAACTCGCTTTCTGTTTATGCGAAATGTAACAACTTCGGTTTCCTGGAAACCCCGTACCGTAAGGTTGTTGATGGTCGTGTAACAGATGAAGTTGAATACCTCTCTGCAATTGAAGAAGTAGGCACTGTGATTGCACAGGCCGATTCTGCAATGGATAAAGACGGTAACTTAACAGAAGAGTTTGTATCTGTTCGTCATCAAGGTGACTTCGTACGTATTCCTCCTGAAAAAGTAACCCATATGGATGTATCTGCTCAGCAGGTTGTATCTGTAGCAGCGTCACTGATTCCATTCCTAGAACACGATGACGCCAACCGTGCGTTAATGGGTTCGAACATGCAACGTCAGGCAGTTCCGACGTTGATCGCTGACAAGCCGCTTGTTGGTACCGGTATGGAAGCGAACGTAGCACATGACTCAGGTGTATGTGTGATCGCTCAGCGTGGTGGTCGTATCGAGTTTGTTGATGCGTCTCGTGTGGTTATTCGTGTGAATGAAGACGAAATGATCGCAGGTGAAGCAGGTGTAGATATCTACAACCTGATCAAGTACACCCGTTCGAACCAGAACACTTGTATCAACCAGAAAATTCTTGTGAACCTAGGTGATAAAGTAGGTCGTGGTGATGTACTGGCTGATGGTCCATCGACTGATGGCGGTGAGCTAGCACTGGGTCAAAACATGCGCGTTGCGTTCATGACCTGGAACGGTTACAACTACGAAGACTCGATCTTACTTTCTGAGCGTGTACTTCAAGAAGACCGTTTAACCTCGATTCATATCCAGGAATTGTCATGTGTCGCACGTGATACCAAACTGGGTGCGGAAGAAATCACTGCCGATATCCCGAACGTAGGTGAAGCTGCTCTGTCTAAACTGGACGAGTCAGGTATTGTTTACATCGGTGCTGAAGTAACTGCTGGGGACATCCTTGTAGGTAAAGTAACCCCTAAAGGTGAAACACAGCTTACTCCAGAAGAAAAATTGCTACGTGCAATCTTCGGTGAAAAAGCGGCTGACGTAAAAGACTCATCTTTACGCGTTCCATCAGGTACAAAAGGTACTGTGATTGACGTTCAAGTGTTTACACGTGACGGTCTTGAAAAAGACGAACGTGCTCAAGCAATTGAAAAAGCACAATTGGACGCATACCGTAAAGACTTGAAAGAAGAATTTAAAATCTTCGAAGAAGCTGCACGTGAACGTGTAATCCGTCTACTGAATGGCCAAGAGTCGAATGGTGGCGGTACAACTAAACGTGGCGACAAACTGTCTGAAGATGTGTTGTCTGGTTTAGAGCTTGTTGATCTTCTTGAAATTCAACCAGTTGATGAAGCAATTGCTGAACGTTTAACTCAAATTCAAGTGTTCTTGAAAGAGAAGAGCTTCGAAATTGACGAGAAATTTGCTGAGAAAAAACGCAAACTTTCTACAGGCGATGAACTGACCACTGGCGTTCTAAAAGTTGTTAAGGTTTATCTTGCTGTAAAACGTCGCATCCAGCCGGGTGATAAGATGGCGGGTCGTCACGGTAACAAAGGTGTTGTATCAAACATCCTGCCGGTAGAAGACATGCCACATGATGCCAACGGTGTACCTGTTGATATCGTATTGAACCCGCTTGGCGTACCATCGCGTATGAACGTGGGTCAGATTCTTGAAACTCACTTGGGTATGGCGGCGAAAGGTCTTGGCGATCAAATCGACAAGATGATGAAAGAGCAACGTACTGTACTTGAGCTTCGTGATTTCCTAGACAAGATTTACAACAAAGTTGGTGGCGAGCAAGAAGATCTTGATAGCTTGACTGATGAAGAAATCTTGAAACTTTCTGGCAACTTGCGTGCTGGCGTGCCTTTGGCTACTCCGGTATTCGATGGTGCTGAAGAAGGTCAGATCAAAGAGTTGTTACAACTTGCAGGCCTGTCTAGTACTGGTCAGACCGTATTATATGATGGTCGTACTGGTGAGCGTTTCGATCGTCCGGTAACTGTAGGTTACATGTACATGCTGAAACTGAACCACTTGGTTGATGACAAGATGCATGCGCGTTCAACTGGTTCTTACTCTCTAGTAACGCAACAGCCGCTTGGTGGTAAAGCACAATTCGGTGGTCAGCGTTTCGGTGAGATGGAAGTCTGGGCACTAGAAGCTTACGGTGCAGCATATACGCTACAAGAAATGCTGACTGTGAAATCGGATGACGTTGAAGGCCGTACCCGTATCTACAAGAACATTGTAGATGGCAACCATTATATGGACCCGGGCATGCCTGAATCGTTCAACGTATTGACCAAAGAGATCCGTTCTTTAGGTATCAACATTGAACTGAAAAATGGTGACTAATTAGTTCCATTGAATCTCCCCAAACCCCTCTTTGATAAAGAGGGGCTTCCCCCTTAACAAAGGGGGGGACTGAGGGGGATTAAAATTCAGTTAAAAAACAATATTTGTGACCCAGTTGTTGAGTGAAAATCTCCACAACACACGGAGAAAAAAATTGAAAGACTTGCTCGATATCATGCGCAAAAAGACGGATTCAGACGGTCATGCTCCTGTAGAGTTTGACCGCATCCGTATTGGTCTTGCGTCACCAGAAATGATTAAGTCATGGTCTCACGGTGAAGTTAAAAAGCCAGAAACCATTAACTATCGTACGTTCAAGCCTGAACGTGATGGTTTGTTCTGTGCCAAAATCTTTGGTCCAGTGAAAGATTACGAATGCTTGTGTGGTAAATACAAGCGTATGAAATACAAAGGCGTCATTTGTGAAAAATGTGGCGTTGAAGTAACAACTGCGAAAGTTCGTCGTGAGCGTATGGGTCACATCGAGCTGGCATCTCCAGTTGCACACATCTGGTTCTTGAAATCATTGCCTAGCCGTATCGGTCTATTATTAGACATGACGCTACGTGATATCGAACGCGTATTGTATTTCGAATCTTATGTAGTGACCGATCCGGGTATGACTCCATTTGAGAAATACCAACTTCTAAACGATGAAGAATACTTCAATGCATTAGAAGAACACGGTGATGAATTCACAGCGAAAATGGGTGCTGAAGCGGTTCAAGACTTGTTGAAAGACATCGATCTTGAAGCTGAAATTGCGCGTCTTCGTGAAGAAATTCCTGTTACAACTTCAGAAACCAAGCTGAAAAAAGCGTCTAAGCGTTTGAAGTTGATGGAAGCATTCAACGATTCGAACAACAAGCCAGAATGGATGGTGTTAACTGTACTTCCAGTTCTTCCACCAGACCTTCGTCCGCTTGTACCACTTGAAGGTGGTCGTTTCGCGACTTCTGACCTGAACGATCTTTATCGTCGTGTGATCAACCGTAACAACCGTTTGAAGCGTCTTCTTGACCTTGCAGCGCCAGACATCATCGTACGTAACGAAAAACGTATGTTACAAGAGTCTGTAGATGCATTGTTGGATAACGGTCGTCGTGGTCGTGCAATTACCGGTTCGAACAAGCGTCCGCTTAAATCTTTGGCAGACATGATCAAAGGTAAGCAAGGTCGTTTCCGTCAAAACTTACTTGGTAAGCGTGTTGACTACTCTGGCCGTTCGGTAATTACTGTTGGTCCAAACCTACGTTTGCACCAATGTGGTCTTCCGAAGAAAATGGCCCTTGAACTGTTCAAGCCATTCATTTTCGCGAAACTACAGGCATCTGGCCAAGCAACCACCATTAAAGCTGCGAAGAAAATGGTTGAGCGCGAGACTCCAGAGGTTTGGGACGTTCTTGCTCATGTGATTCGTCAACATCCAGTGATGTTGAACCGTGCGCCAACCCTTCACCGTCTGGGTCTTCAAGCATTTGAGCCGATCCTGATTGAAGGTAAAGCGATCCGTCTACACCCACTCGTATGTGCTGCGTTTAACGCCGACTTCGATGGTGACCAAATGGCGGTACACGTACCATTAACACTTGAAGCTCAGCTTGAAGCTCGTGCGTTAATGATGTCAACGAACAACATCTTGTCTCCAGCGAACGGTGAGCCAATCATCGTACCGTCTCAGGACGTTGTCTTGGGCTTGTATTACATCACGCGTGATGCAATCAATGCCAAAGGTGAGGGCATGGTGTTCGCGGATACTCACGAAGTAAACCGTGCACTGGCAACAGGTCAGGTTGATCTACACGCTCGCGTTAAAGCACGTGTACACCAGACTGTGATCGACGAAGATGGTAACCGTGAACAGCAAACCATTATTGTAGATACGACGCCTGGTCGTTGCCTACTTTGGGAAGTTGTGCCTGAAGGTATGGATTTCCAGCAAATTAACGTTGAGATGACCAAGAAAAATATCTCGAAGTTAATTAACTCTTGCTACCGTAAATTGGGTCTGAAAGATACTGTTATCTTCGCTGACCAGTTGATGTACTTGGGCTTCCGTCAAGCGACGCGTTCAGGTGTTTCTGTCGGTATGGAAGACATGGTTATTCCACCGCAAAAACAAGCAATTATTGGTAAAGCGGAAGCTGAAGTTCGTGAAATCGAACAACAGTTCGAACAAGGTTTCGTAACTGCCGGCGAACGTTATAACAAAGTGGTCGATATTTGGGCGCGTACCAATGACCAGGTTGCTAAAGCGATGATGGACAACTTGTCTTTTACCACTGTGAAGAACAAACAGGGTGAAGACGAGAAGCAAAAATCATTCAACTCGATCTATATGATGTCTGACTCGGGTGCCCGTGGTTCGGCAGCTCAGATTCGTCAGTTGGCGGGTATGCGTGGTTTGATGGCGAAGCCGGATGGCTCGATCATTGAAACCCCAATTAAAGCGAACTTCCGTGAAGGTTTGACTGTACTTCAGTACTTCATCTCGACACATGGTGCGCGTAAAGGTTTGGCCGATACAGCACTGAAAACTGCAAACTCTGGTTACTTGACTCGTCGTCTCGTAGACGTTGCGCAGGACTTGGTAATTACCGAGCCGGATTGTGGTACGTATGACGGTCTGGTAATGACTCCGTTCATTCAAGGTGGCGATGTCATCGAGAACCTGGGTGCACGAGTATTGGGTCGTGTGGTTGCTGAAGATGTGAAACGTGTAGGTACAGATGAAGTTCTACTTCCACGTAATACGTTAATTGACGAGAAATTGGCGACGTTTATCGAAAGCCAAGGTGTCGACGAAATTAAAGTACGTTCAGTCGTGAACTGTGCATCTACCTTCGGTGTATGTGCGAAATGTTACGGTCGTGACCTAGCACGTGGTCATCAGGTGAACCCGGGTGAGTCTGTTGGTGTAATGGCAGCTCAATCGATTGGTGAGCCAGGTACACAGTTAACGATGCGTACCTTCCACGTCGGTGGTGCTGCGAGCCGAACTTCTGCTGCAAACAGCGTACAAGTTCGTAACCAAGGTACAGTACGTTTCCACAATGTGAAAACAGTACAACATGCCAAAGGTCACTTGGTATCGACTTCACGTTCAGGTGAAATCGGTATTGCAGATGATTTAGGTCGTGAGCGCGAGCGCTATAAACTGCCTTACGGTGCGTCTATCTTGCTGAAAGATGGCGAAGCTGTAGAAGCAGGCGGTATTGTGGCGACTTGGGATCCGCATACACATCCATTGGTAACAGAAGTTGCTGGTAAAGTACGTTTCAGCCAGATTGCTGATGGCGTGACGGTTACTTCTAAAACTGATGATGCAACAGGTATGTCAACTATCGAAATCTTGCCAGTGACTTCACGTCCTGCGTCAGGTAAAGATTTGCGTCCTGCTGTTGTGTTAGATACCGTTGATGGTGGCGAACAGTTCTACTTCCTGCCACAGAACACGATTCTTTCTGTTCGTGATGGCGAAACGATTGGTGTCGGTGATGTCATCGGTCGTGTACCACAAGAAACTTCACGTACCCGTGATATTACCGGTGGTCTGCCGCGTGTAGCTGATTTGTTCGAAGCACGTAAGCCAAAAGAGCATGCAATCCTTGCAGAAGTGTCGGGTGTTGTAAGCTTTGGTAAAGAGACCAAAGGTAAGAACCGTCTGGTGATTACGCCGGATGATGGCTCTGAGATTTATGAAGAGCTGATTCCGAAATGGCGTACGATTAACGTGTTCGAAGGCGAACATGTGAACCGTGGTGAAACTATTTCTGATGGTCCACAGAACCCGCACGATATCTTGCGTTTGAAAGGCGAAGTTGCGCTGACAAACTACATCGTGAACGAAGTTCAGGACGTATACCGTCTGCAAGGTGTAAAAATCAACGATAAGCATATTGAAGTCATCGTACGTCAAATGCTGCGTAAAGTTGATATCACTGATGGCGGCGATACCAGCTTCATCAAAGGCGAACAAGTGGATTACATCCGCGTTGTTCAAGAAAACCAAGCAGTTCTTGCACAAAACAAGTTCCCTGCGAAGTTTGAACGTCAATTGATGGGTATTACCAAAGCATCGCTTTCTACTGACTCGTTCATCTCTGCTGCATCGTTCCAGGAAACCACGCGTGTGTTAACTGAAGCGGCTGTAACAGGTAAAGAAGATGATTTACGCGGTTTGAAAGAGAATGTGGTTGTAGGTCGTCTGATCCCAGCGGGTACAGGTTTGGCTTACCACCTGGAGCGTCGTCGTCAAGAAGCAGAAGCTGCAGAATTTGAACTGCACAATGACTTCTCTGATGTAGACCAAGCTCTAAGCCAAGCATTTAACGAAGAATTCTAATTCGAGTTAAAGTTGAGAAAAGAGACGCCTTCGGGCGTCTTTTTTTTTGTCTGAAATTTATAAATAGGACATCTTGAACAGAAGAATAATCCATTGATATTTACAAAACTCAGCAGGAATACCGAGAGAAGTAACACGCTACAGATTTTAGTTTCATAAAATGAAGATAAGCTTAATTAAAGCAAGACAGAAAGGCCAAGGTCATGAAAAAATTAATGGGTGTTATGGCAGTTGCCACTCTTTCAACCTTTATGTTGGCGGGTTGTGAAAGTATGTCTGCCAATGAGCAACGGATCGGTGCTGCAGCCCTTGGTGGTGCAGTCGGTGGTGGTGTCGGTAATAAAGTCGGCGGTGGCGTTGGTGCAGCTGTTGGTGGTGGTGCCGGTGCAGCAGTGGGTAGTAAATCCCAAGGCGGTTCAAACCGCAATGCGACCTATAGTGGTGTAGGTGGTGCTGTTGGTTCAGCAGTTGGTAAAAGCATCTTCGGTGGTAATGCGGGTGCTGCAATCGGTGGCGCAATCGGTGGTGGTGCCGGTGCTGCGATTGAACAGGATAACCGTCGTCGTTAAGTCGAAAGTCACTTCAGATTCATCTAGATTTAAAAGCGCCAATGTGGCGCTTTTATCTTATTTAGGAGAGTTAATTTTCCCTTTACTCTGTTTACGCCGGATATACACCGTTTTTTCTACTTCGGCAATTCTGACCCCGGCTTCATCATAAATATTCAGCTGATAATGCCGATACACTGGCGCATTGTCGGCCGCCAGATTGATAATCGTGGCAATTTCTCCAGCAGAAATCCGAATATCCGCTACCACTGTTCCGCGACCCGGTGCCAAAAACTGAATACTGGCGCCTTTATCCCAGACCAGGTATTTCGGTCCCAAATGATGCATCAGCAATAACATATAAAAGGGATCGACCATCGAATACAGGCTGCCACCAAAATGCACACCGACAATATTCTGGTTCTTACGGGTTAGCGGCATTTTGACCCGAACGTGATAATTATTAAAATCAATCTTATCAATTTCGATGCCTGCACCACGATAAGGGGCATAGCGGTTCAGAATAAATTTTGAAACCAGAGGCAGTTTTTGAATTTTCTGGAATAGGCTCATACTGACATTCTTTTTGCGGCTGTGATTATGCATACTAGAGCAACAAAAATGCGCTGGCATTGATCAATCATGCCGATTTATAAACTAAGTGGTCAATAACAAAAACAGGATCAAAAGATGGAAATGCACATGCAATGGGTCGATACCACGGATCAGCAGCGTCTTTGTGTCAAAACTTATGGACAATCCGAACAAACAGCCTTGGTACTGGTTCATGGCTATCCTGATCATCAAGCAGTTTGGGAGCCAGTCATTGCTCATTTGAGTCAGGATTATTTTGTGGTGACTTATGATGTCCGGGGCGCAGGGGAGTCCAGTATTCCCAAAAAAATCTCCGATTACCGCTTGGCCCGTTTAAGTCAGGATCTGGAAGAGGTGGTGAATAAGGTATTGCCGAATCGAGCTTTTCATCTGGCTGCGCATGACTGGGGCTCAATTCAGTCCTGGGAATCTGTCACCGATCCACGCTTCAAAGGACGAATTCTGTCTTATAGCACCTTGTCTGGGCCATGTCTGGATCACGCGGCTTTCTGGATGCGTGAACAGTTCCAGCAAAACAAGACAAAATTCTTAAAGCAAATGAGCAAGTCCTGGTATATCGCGATGTTTCATTTGCCCTTGGTGGCGCCATTGGCCTGGAATTTTTTTAATCCGCAGCGTTGGGGCAAGATCGTGCAGCAACTGGAAAGACACGATGATCTGCCACTCAACCCGCATATTGTCAAAGATGGCAAATATGGTGTGAACCTGTATCGGGCCAATTTTTTGCCACGCTTAGCTCAACCACGGCAGCGTTTTGCCATCTGTCCGGTACAGGCGATTGTACTGAAATATGACCAGTTTGTCGGGCCAGATCTGGTTGATGAAATGTCAAAATGGGTGGATGATTTCTCGAAAGTAGAACTGGCTGCCAATCACTGGGCGATTCTGAGTCAACCGGAGCAAGTGGCTCAATTGATTGATGAGTTTATTCAGCGTAAATCTGTTGTCATCACTTGATAGGCCACTCAGCGAAACATGAACCCACCAGAAAAAAGTGGCGGAATTTTTATCCGCATTTTCTGATAAAATAGCCGCTTTCTCTCTATTCCGATTCATTATGTTCGCAATTCTTGCTGCTATTGGAGTCATGTTCGGACTCTCGTTGGCACGTGTACCTGTGGTTTTTGCCCTGGTCATTGGTGCTGTTACAGGTGGTTTATTGGCAGGTTTGGGCCTGCAGGGAACCTTGGACGCGTTTAACAATGGCTTGGGTGGTGGTGCCAAAATTGCCTTGGCTTACGGTATTTTAGGTGCATTTGCTTTGGCTCTGGCGCGTTCGGGTTTGCCGGATTTACTGGCTTATAAAATGATCAGCACCTTAAAAGGTGAGGCAGATTTTAAAGCGCAAAACCGGGTGAAATATCTGATCTTCTTCACGGTTGCCATTGCTGCTGTGTTCTCGCAAAACGTCATTCCCGTGCATATTGCCTTCATTCCGGTACTGATTCCACCGCTATTGATTGTATTTAACCATTTACAGCTGGATCGCCGTTTGGTGGCCTGTTTGCTGACCTTTGGTCTGGTAGGCACCTATATGCTGATTCCGGTCGGTTTTGGTGCCATCTTCCTGAATGACATTCTGGGTCATAACATCAATACTTTTGGTAAGCCATATGGATTTGAAATTAGCTATGACCAGATTCCATCTGCGATGGCAATTCCAGTATTCGGTATGTTTGTGGGCTTATTGGTGGCGATCTTTATTAGCTATCACAAACCACGTCAATATCAAGATATTCATGTCCAGGAACAGCAAAGTATTTCCGCTGAATTAGGTGTGGCTGAGCAGGTTAAACCGCAGATTGCCAAATTTACCATCTGGATGGCCGGCCTTGCAGTTATTGCCACATTGGCGGTACAGCTTTATTCAGACTCGATGATTCTGGCCGGTCTGGTCGGTGTCGCAATCTTGAGTTGTGCCGGGATCTTTAAATGGAAAGAAGCGGATGATGTGATCATTACCGGTATGCGCATGATGGCGCTAGTTGGCTTTATCATGATTGCAGCACAAGGCTTTGCCGCGGTGATTGAAGCGACTAATCAGGTACCAACCTTGGTTGAAGCATCAGTAAACTGGATTGGTAATAGTCAGGCATTGGCTGCCTTCCTGATGCTGTTGATTGGTTTGCTGATCACATTGGGCATTGGTTCGTCTTTCTCAACCATTCCCATTCTGGCGATTATTTATGTTCCGCTGTGTATCCAGTTCGGTTTTAGCCCGGCTGCGACTATTGCAATTATCGGGACTGCAGCAGCTTTGGGGGATGCCGGTTCTCCAGCTTCGGATTCAACTTTGGGCCCAACTTCTGGTCTGAATATGGATGGTCAGCATGATCATATGAAGGATAGTGTGATTCCAACCTTCATTCACTTTAATATTCCGTTGATGATTTTTGGCTGGATTGCAGCCATGGTTCTGTAAGTCAATTTCAATCTGCTCCGATATCTATTGGAGCAGATTTATCTGGATTTAAAATAAATAATAAGATGTATTTAAAATATATGTTTAAATAGAAATTAATATAAACCTGATTATTTTACTCTGAATAAAACCATATTTATCTGATTAATTTACTTAGTATTTAAAACCAACCAGTCTGGTCAATTTAAAATAAATATTTATTAAAATCAATACATTAAATAATAATTAAAAATTAGTTTTATAATCCTTATTGCATATTATTTTCCCTCGTGTTTATTATTAATTAAGATTTATTTTCTCAATAATTATTCTTCCTGTGGGGTATTTTAAAATGTTAAAGCAAGTCGCTCTAATTGCATTAATGGGTCTTTCTGCATCTGCGATGGCAGGTCAATGGCAGGTGAAAGTTGGTGCCAGTTCTTTAGCACCATCAAGTGACACTGAAATTGCACCAGGTTTAGTCGTAGAAGCGGATCAAGAATATGGTTTTACGCCATCGGTTGAATACTTTTTTAATGACAATATCTCTGCAGAACTTTTATTAGCCACACCATTCAATCACGACATCTCTCTTCAAGGTGTGGGTAAGGTGGCTAAGATCAAACATCTGCCACCCACAATTACTGCTAAATATCACTTTAAAAACGCAACACGCTTTACGCCATATATTGGTGTAGGTGGCACAGCTTTTATTGCTTGGGATGAAGAAGGTCTGGCTAAAGATGTGAAAGAAGCATTTGGTGTAGCAGGTCAGATCGGCTTTAATTATCAGCCAGCAGATGCCAAAAACTGGGGAGTATTTGCTGACGTGCGCTATGCAGATTTGAGTCCTGAAGTGACTTTAGATGATGCCAATAATACTAAATTTGATTTCGATATTGATCCTTGGGTTTACACGATCGGTTATAGCTACAAGTTCTAAATTCTAACCTTGCTCAACAAAAAAGTCTCATCTTGAATGAGGCTTTTTTTTCAAAATAACAACGATTTATAACTTATTGAAATTGAGCAGATCGGCAATGTTCAACTATATTAAAACGAATAAAGTAAATATTAATTGAATACGACTTAATAATTGAATAATAAGGAAGATCAGCATGAAGTTTTTAAGCCAAGGTATTGTGATCTTCTTCAGTCTGCTGGCAGGGTCTGCCTATGCGGCAAGTTTTGATTGTCAGAAAGCTGAAACTCTGACAGAGAAAGCGATTTGTGAACATCGTCTGCTGAATGATGCCGATGTCAAGATGAGTACCAGCTATCATATTTTGCGTCGTATGGTGCCTATGGGAACCCGCTCGGTGATCCAGCGCGATCAGGTAAAATGGCTACAGTTTCGTGACCGCTGTCAGGAATCGGTGTCCTGTTTGAGCCAGGTCTATAATATGCGCCAGCAGCAAATAGACCTGCAATTTCAACGTATTTATAAGCTCGGGCCTTATTAAGCGTTTACAAATGCAAGCCATTTTAGATCAAACGATCCTTTATAAAGTATCTTGAGAAAAAATATACAACTGGCTATTGAAAATTTAGCAACTCACTCCATTCATATAGGCAACAGTATTGACCTGTATTTAAAATAAAAGGAGTGATTAATGAGCGAGTCTAGCGCACAAAAACATAGTTTCCAGGCTGAAGTGGCTCAGTTACTACATCTCGTGACCCATTCGCTTTATTCAAACCCTGAAATTTTCCTACGCGAATTGATCTCGAATACCTCAGATGCATGTGACAAATTACGTTTTGAAGGGATTAACCATCCCGAATTTTATGAAAATGATCCTGATCTGCGCGTTCGTGTCAGTCTGGATGCAGACAATAAAACCATTACCATTTCAGACAACGGGATTGGCTTAAGCGAACAGGAAGCCATTGATAATTTAGGGACTATTGCCAAATCAGGCACCAAAGACTTTATGTCCAAACTGACCGGCGATCAAAAAGCCGATGCCCAGTTGATTGGCCAGTTTGGTGTCGGTTTTTATTCCGGCTTTATTGTCGCTGACAAGATCACGGTAGAATCCCGTCGTGCCGGTACAGATGTCTCTGAAGGCGTACGCTGGATCAGTGGCGGAACCGGTGAGTTCGAAGTTGAACAGATCACTAAAGAAAGTCGTGGTACCGATATTATTCTGCACTTGCGTGACGATGCGCTGGATTATCTGCAAAGCTATAAAGTGAAGCAGATTATCAATAAATATTCAGACCACATCAGCCTGCCAATCCAGATGCAAAAAGAAGTCTGGCAGGAAGAAGAAGCGGCTGAAGGTGAAACGTCTAAAGGTGGCCAATATGTCAAAACCGATGAGTGGGAAGCCATTAACTCAGCCAGTGCATTATGGACTCGTAACAAGTCTGAAATCACTGAAGAGCAGTATGTCGAGTTCTACAAGAACTTAAGCCATGATTTCGCAGCGCCATTGGCTTGGGCGCATAATCGGGTTGAGGGCAGCACTGAATATACCCAGTTATTATATATTCCAAGCAAAGCGCCACATGATATTTTCACCCGTGAATCCAAAGCTGGTATCAAACTGTATGTGAAACGCGTGTTCATTATGGATGATGCAGATAACCTGATTCCAAACTATCTGCGCTTTGTACAGGGTGTGGTGGACAGTGCCGATCTGCCATTGAACGTGAGTCGTGAATTACTGCAAGAAAGCCGTGATGTAAAAACCATCCGTGAAGGCAATACCCGCCGTATCCTGACCATTTTGGATAATCTGGCTAAATCTGAAGATGAAAAAGATCAGGCAAACTTTAAGACTTTCTATCAGGAATTTGCTTCAGTATTGAAAGAAGGTTTGGGTGAAGATTTCAGTAACCGTGAACGTATCTTGAAACTGCTGCGTTATGCGACTTCGACCAATGATGAAGTTAGCACGTCATTGGCAGACTATAAAGCACGCATGAAAGACGGCCAGAAAGCCATTTATTATGTGACTGCAGATAGCCTGAATGCTGCGAAAAATTCACCGCAACTGGAACTGTTCAAGAAAAAAGGCATTGAAGTTCTGTTGATGACTGAACGCGTGGATGAATGGGCGATGAACTTTGTGAATGAGTTCGATGGTACGCCTTTGCAAAACGTGTCGAAAGGTGCAGTTGACTTAGGTGACCTTCAGGATGCCGAAGAGAAGAAAGCCCTTGAAGACGCCGCAGCCCAGTTTAAACCGGTGGTGGATAAGTTGACGGATTCATTAAAAGACAAGACCAAAGAAGTGCGGGTGACGACGCGTCTGGTCGATTCTCCGGCTTGTCTGGTGACTGGAGAAGGTGAGTTGTCTCCGCAGCTGATTCGTATGCTGAAAGATGCAGGCCAACCTGTGCCGGATATCAAGCCGATTTTGGAAATCAACCCGGAACATCCGTTGGTGAAAAAACTGGATGGCTCGGCGCAGTTTGATGATCTGGCCAATGTGATCTTTGACCAGGCAGTGATTGCAGAAGGTGGATTACCAGAAAATCCTGCTGAATATGTCAAGCGGATTAATAGCTTGCTGCTTGCTTAACTGCTGATGTGTTGAATGAGAAAATCCCTCTTCGGAGGGATTTTTTATGCCTGCTTCATTTTTCATTTCTAGAAATGATCTGGAAAAACGATAGAGAGAATAAAAAAATACCTTCGAATCATAAATCTATATTTTAGATTATTAATTAATTTTTAATTTATAATTGCGATCATTAAGCAAAGAGAGAGAATGTTATGAAATCTAAGCTGATGATCAGTATGGGCGCTGTAATCCTGATGTCGATGAGCCAGTTTAGTCTAGCGGCACCTGCTGCAGGAAAAGTGGTACGCACAGATCGCATTAGCTTTTATAAAACAGCAAAAGTAAACGTAACAAAACCGAAACGTGTACAACGTAGCGATCATATTCGCTTCAATATGCCGGTGATGGAACAACCCTCATTGCAGCAAAAACGTGTGCTACGCAGTGATCGTATTATCTTGAATAAAACCAGCTAATACTTGCCACGCTGATTGCCTCAGTAATATTGAAAAAAGCCCATGAATGATGGGCTTTTATTATTTTCTCGTATCAGTCAGTTTAAAATAACGCTTCTAAACGCACCAAAGCTCCGACATAGTGATCACGATCTTCGCGATGATCATTCAAATAGTTCAGGTCGGTCTGGACAAAAAACCATTCACGTAAAAAAGGTTGTCTCCACGACACATAGGGGCCCCAGCGGTTGAGACGCAGATCCTTGTCATTTAGATAACCACCGGTATAAATGCCGTAACTGAAACGGTTGTCCTGAAAAAACTGATGTTGCCTGAAGGTGTAGTTGTCCCAGGTCAGATCATCGTCTTGATCATCTGCATAAGTCAGACTAAGCTGATTGGAGAAAAAGGCCTGATTGGGACGGGCATGGATTAGCTCCAGATTGGTCCGTAAATAGTTTTCGCTTTGAGTGCCATAGCGATAAATCTGTTCGGCATGAAAAGAGTAGTCATTTTCCAACGTCCAATCCTTACTGGCTTTGACACGCAGATAAATATCATCGCCAGAACGTAAGCCCAGATCCAGATCGGTTTGGAAAGGAATGCGATCTGACCATTCTGACCAACGTAAGGCAAAAGAGCTGTTATCTTCACGTGCACGTTTAGTATCCAGACGCTTATCTCCGGAAGTGGCAGGATTTTCATTGGTAATGGCGACATTGCTGTCTAATTCATTGTCCAGACTGTCATCACCAAAAACCACACTCAGCTTTTGTTCCAAGGTCGGAAGCTTGATCTTGCCGCGGATTCGGGGCTTAATCTCATAGCCTTCATATTCATCCCAGCGATTATCTAGAATGATCCGTAATGTGGCTGCAGCTGGCTGATCCGGATCGGTTTCACCAAACCAGTTATCAATTTTATGTGCAGTACGATCGGCCCATTCGCGGATGCCTTTCTGTTTTTGATCCGCCCATGAATAATTTTCTGTCTCTAGCGTGGATGGAACGATGGCGACACTTGATTGCTCTGGCAGAACCGTCGGTGTTGCATCGATCAAACGTGGAATCTGATCCAGCAAGCCTGATCGACTTGGCTCTGTATTTGTTGGACTGGCAGGAGCAGCTGTGACTGAATTGGCCCAAGACATGCTACCACTCATTCCTAAGCCCAGAGAGAGCAGTAAAATTTGAGTAACCCTGTTTATTTGCATGAGATATTTGTTGCTCTTGTATTCTTATATTCAGCTGTAGTTTTCTAAAAAACGGCCTTAAAAAGCAAGTTAAAGCTACAAAATAACAGCAATTATTCAATCATTTGAGCCTGAATTTCCCGATAAAGCTCTAATACCCGAATGGGTTGTGGCATTGTTAAAATAATATTGTGAATATTCTGCCAATTTAGCTGTTTGTCGCGTTGCAGCAAGATGTATGGATAGGCCAGCTCATCCTCTGCGAGAGAGATGCGTTTTTCACCATGAATCACTCGGATTTTTTGATGTTCCTGCAGTAAGAGTACAGGAGTAGAAAAATCAGCAGCAGCCTCTTTAAAAGAAATAAATTTCTGCTTCTGAATAAACTGGGCGGGTATAAACGGATGGTAATCTGGCTGTGTCCAGACTGTTTCAGCCTGCTGCAAGTAAGCTGTTGAAAAAAGCTCGAGTTGCATGAACCTGATGCTTATAACAGACCAGGCCAGTGATTTAATCGCAGCAGCCTGGCGTTGATGGTGGGTAAGCCAATGTTGAATACAATAGTGAGCCTGCAACTGACTCGGTACCCCTAAGAGCATCAGATATTTAACAAACTGGCCTTGCAGATTCAGTTGTTCAACCAAATAAACCTGACGTGCCTGCCAATTATCTTCTGCTGCATAATACAGTGCGATATCCAAATAGGCAGGATGCTCGATCTTCTCAGTCATTTCTAAAGCACAGAGCCGCTGGATATTGGTTTCTTCTAAGCCTAAAGGGTGTACATGGGCGTTTAGTTCGCCTAGTTGAATCTGTGCAGGGAATTGAATCAATTCGGAGGCTGTGATCTGTTCTTGCGGAATGGTCGTTTCAGTTTTTAACTGAGGATTTAACGCCTCGCGTTCAATTTGTATCTGATTGGTTGACTCATCTGAGCGATTTAATTCTAGTGCATGAATTCTTACGCGCGGCCGTCCCCGATGATATTTGGTTGTTTCCATAGAATTGCAGCTGGTTTCAGCTTCGTGTAAGGATAAGGCTGGAACGATCAAGGGTGGATCCTGTTTCAGGCAAGAAAATCGTTGCTGTTGTTGCAATAGCCAGATATAGCAGTGTTGCAATTCAGCCCATTGGCTGTGCAGGGCAGGAGATTGGGGAGCCGGAATCAGCCAAATTTGCCAGCCACGTTCAGGATGATGTAAAACTGCCCAGCCTGAATCCGGATGGGCAGACAGTGCTTGTTCCAGTGCTAAGATTTCGGTGAAATAGCCACGAAAGCTTAGATGATAAGACGTATTAGCAGAAAATTGGTAAGCAACAAGTTCAGGTTGAGTGCGGGCCTTAAATGCTGAAATCTGGGTCTTGAAAATAGGCTCATCACACAGATTAAAAATATCGCGTATCCTTTTTTTAGAACGGGCAATTTCATAGAAAGGCAGGACTTTATGCTCCAGTTGCTGCGCCAGTCCATGTAGTTCTTTAATTAAGTGTGCTTTTTCTAAAGCATTCATTTTTTGATCTCTAGAGATGTTTCAGTGCTTTATCCAGGGTTTGTGCCAGTACAATGTTAACCGCCAGCTCGACCAGTCTGTATTCAGCAGAATTCGAGTCTGTATAGCTTTCTGCCATTTCAATTAAATAATCAATAGAAACTGACTGAGGCGGAATTTTGCCCTGTACCAATGCCTGAAGTTCATGCATAAAAAATTTTCTTATCATTAATCTATTTATATTGCTGCAATTATAAGCAGAGATCACATAAAATAGTGATCTATTTTGAGTGTTATATAAACAAATTTTTTTAATTAAAAGTGATAAAAATCAATAGAAAAAACTAGAGTAGGAAATAGTCGATATTTTTAGAGTCGTGCATCTTTCACACTGAATGTGTTCAATATGATCAAAAAAACAGGCTGAATTAATCAGCCTATTTTAATGAAAAACAGCTTTGTATTAAGCCGTTTTTTCAGTTGCTACAGTCGCAGCATCTGCATTTACTGTTTCAGCAGGTACTTTAGTCGCTGGAAAGTCTGGCAGATGAACCACTTGCGCCATTTGTGCAGACGCTTGAACAGAAAAAGCCATAACGGTTGCTGCGAAAGCAAATTTAAGAGCATTCATAGGATGACCTTTAATATCAGAGTGTTCAATGACTTGAACATAGGAGAGTATTTAAACTTAATTCGGGTGAAATAATAGCAAATAAGACTTAATAGAAAATGATATATTCGGCAAATTCAGGTAGTAAATTTTAGATAAATTACTCTATAAAACAATAAATTAGTATATTTACTCTAGTTTGATTTGTGTGGTTTTACACGGCTTTATACTTTATTTTAGCGATGAAAATCTGGACTTAATCGAGTGCCAAAACAAGCGGCGATGTGTTTTTGATCTGCCAATTTAAGACTGAATTTCGAGCTTTGTTAAATCCATGTAAGTTTTTGCTATCGCTTGTTTACGAGCTGCTGCAATCTTCTAAGAATGGACTAAGATGGAATTCCATTCATTTTCATCCTGAGAGTTTTATTATGGCAATTGCAAAAGTGGTAGAAGTCAATTCAAGCAGCAATAAAAGCTTTGAAGATGCGATTCAAACGGGCATTCAAAAAGTCACAGAAACGGTCAAAAATGTACAAGGTGCTTGGATCAATGAACAGAAGGTTGTCATTAAAGAAAATAAAATCACGGAATATCGTGTCAATTTAAAAATTAGTTTTCTGGTTGATTAAGCGAATGCCATTCAATAACAAATAAAAAACCCCATTTGAAATGGGGTTTTTTATTGAACGTTATTTTATTTAGCTTGGTCTGGCGTGTCACACATTTCTGTTGAGCACTGTGCTGCCTGACTGTTAGTTGACGTATCGAGCGCTTTTTCAAATACTTGCAAGAAAACTTCCTTAGGCTGGGCACCCGCCAAAGCAATGCGCTGATCAAAGACAAAGAAAGGGACGCCTGTGACCTTAAGCTGGTCATGTGCCACTTCCTGATCGAATTTGACAAAGTCGGCATATTCTTCCGAATCCAACAGGTCATCGACTTCGACCGGATTCAGACCGATACGCGCTGCGACATCTTCCAGCGTTTCACGTTCACCAATGGCCAGACCTTGGGTCATATAGCTATAGAAGAATGCTTCCTCTGCTTCATTGCCCAGACCTTTGCTTTGCGCCAGGTGAATCAGGCGATGCGCATTAAAGGTATTGCCTGAATTGGCACCTTCCCATTTAAATTCAATGCCTTCGGCTTTGGCCATTTCAGCAATATTGCGCTGCATCTCTTCGACTTCTGCTACGGTGCGGCCATATTTTTGCGCCAGACGCTCAAAGTTAGACACTTCCTGACGTATAGGTGCTTCAGGGTCGAGCTGGAAACTGTGCCAATGTACTTCCAGTTCAATACCGGCTTCTTGTGCAGCAGCTTCTAAACGTTTTTTACCAATATAGCAGAAGGGGCAAACCACATCTGACCAGATATCTACGCGCATGTCATGTCTCTAATTTTGCTCTTGTGTTCAAGTATGAGGGTGAAGAATCAGAATTTAAAGCCCTTGAGCATCAGAAGTGTATTTCTACAGCAGATCGGCAGGATAAATAAAAGAAGAAAGAGTAGGTGATAGCCAGGTGGCTTCCTTAATATAATCAGGTTCTGACTATTCAAAAAAAATATAAAGATGCCATAAAAAACGCCCCGTAGGGCGTTTTGTGAATGCAGTCAATTATGCAGTTTTTACCGCAGCTTCCACAGCAAGCATGTGACCATTTTCTTCGAAGTTTGAGTGCCAAGAAAGCGCTTCACGAAGAAGATGAGGGGTATGGCCGCCTTTTGCACATGCACGGTCAAAGTAATCATTCAATGCATCGCGGTACATTGGGTGCGCACAGTTATCAATTACTGCACGTGCACGCTCACGCGGAGCCAAACCACGAAGATCTGCAAGACCTTGTTCAGTCACCAAGATATCAACATCGTGTTCTGCATGGTCGATATGTGAAGCAAACGGTACCACAGAAGAGATGTCGCCACCTTTCGCGATTGATTTAGTTACGAAGATCGCCAAGTGGGCATTACGTGCGAAGTCACCTGAACCCCCGATACCGTTCATCATTTTGGTACCACATACATGAGTCGAGTTCACGTTACCGTAAATATCAAACTCAAGCGCAGTATTGATACCGATAATGCCTAAACGACGTACCAGTTCAGGATGGTTTGAAATTTCTTGTGGACGTAATACCAGTTTGTCTTTGTATTGCTCAAGGTTGTTAAATACTTTCTCGCCGTATTTTGCAGAAAGTGTAATAGACGAGCCTGAAGCAAACTTCATTTTACCGGCATCGATCAATTCAAACGTACAGTCTTGCAGAACTTCTGAGTACATGATCAGGTCTTCGAAGTTTGAATCTTTCAGACCGGTCAATACCGCATTTGCGATTGAACCAATCCCTGCCTGAAGAGGCCCCAGGTTTTTCGGTAAACGCTCTTCAGCCACTTCTTTTTCAAAGAAAGCGATTAAATGGTTGGCAATACTTTGAGTCTCATCATCTGGCGCAGTTACAGTAGATGGAGAGTCATGCAATTCGCTGTTAAATACGATACCAACAATTTTAGATGGATCGATATTGATCGCATGCGTACCGATACGCTCATCAACTTGAGTCAATGGAATTGCTTGACGCGTTGGACGGTATGTCGGGATGTAGATATCGTGCAAGCCTTCAAATGCCGGGCTTAAGTTGGTATTGATTTCTACAATCACTTTTTCAGCAAAAATCGCAAAGCTTGCAGAGTTACCAACAGATGTTGTTGGAATAATGCCGCCATCTTCAGTAATTGCTACGGCTTCGATAATCGCAACATCCGGTTTTTTCAACTGCAGGTTACGCATTTGCTCAACGGTTTCAGACAAGTGCTGGTCAATGAACATCACTTCGCCGTTGTTGATTGCTTTACGTAAAGTGTTATCGACCTGGAACGGTAAACGACGTGCCAATACGCCAGCTTCAGTCAGTTGTTTGTCTAGATCGTTCCCTAGTGATGCACCAGTAATTAACGTGATCTTTAATGGATTTGCTTTTGCCTGTTGAACCAAAGCTAAAGGAACCGCCTTCGCTTCACCAGCGCGAGTAAAGCCACTCATACCCACAGTCATACCATCTTGGATGAATTCAGCCGCTTGTTCAGGGCTGATGACTTTGTTGTGTAGGGAGGCTAAACGGATACGATCTAAAGACATTTTAACTCTCATTAATTCTTAAACTATGATACGGATTGTACCGCTCAAAAAATGTATTGTGCATAGGTGTTAGGCTAAGGTCTAATTTTTTAGCTAAATGTAGGTATAATAAAAAATGATGATTTTTAAATGATTGAATTCGTGAACTATAAAATGAATTGTATAGAAAAACTAAAAAGTCATTTGTTGAATTATTGATCACTTATTAAAAGTGATCAGTCAAGGTTTGGCGAATTTTATCGAGTGTGGTGGCTGGGGGGAGTGTCTCTGGGTTCACCTGATTTACGGGTAGTGAAATGATAACTTCCAGCCCACCTTCAGGACGATTATGAATACGTAATTGACCATGGTGAATATCGACAATCCGTTTCACAATGGCCAGCCCCAAGCCACTGCCTTGTACCGTTCGTGCCGAATTGCCCCGAACAAAAGGCTGCATCAAGGCTTCGATCTGATCTTCCGGAATGCCTTCGCCATGGTCTGCCACACAAATCAACAGTTGATCTTCTTCAACATGCGTAGAAAGCTCAATTGGTTCTGAACCATAACGTTTTGAATTGTTGATCAGATTGCCAATCAGTCTTTTTAGCGACATGCTGCGTGCCTGAATGGTCGGTATATCTTGTGGGGTGAAACGGATATCTAGCGGTTTAAACTGCTTGACCAGTTCCTGTAGCAGTACATTGACATTGGTGTCCTGTGGTTCTTCATCGGAACCGTCGCGCATATAGGAAATAAACTGATCCAGAATCGCGTCCATATCTTCGACATCATAAATCAGGCCTTCTTTGAGAAAGTCTTCATCTGGCATCATTTCGGCACTGAGGCGGATCCGGGTTAAGGGCGTGCGCAAGTCATGTGAAATGCCGGCCAGCATAATTCGACGTTCCCGCTCGGTCTGATCTAGCGTATAAATCATCTGATTAAAGGCATGATTCACCTGACGGATTTCCAGTGGACCATGATTGGTATCCAGATAGGGTGCTGAACCGATTCGGCTATAACTGTTGGCGGCATTTTGTAACCGGCGTAAAGGACGGTTGAGCTGACGCACCAAGGTCAAAATAATGATGCCGACAATAATCGGGGTGCCGAGCAACCAGCCCAAAATCAGTTCATTGCTATAATTGGCATACGTCTTTAAAGGCTCTTGTACCCAATGACCATTCATTTCAGGAGTCTGGATCCAGATACGCGGACTCGGCTTAAACTGGAAATAGACTGTGGCTTGTTCGATGCGTAACTCTTTGGCGAGTTTGGTTTCGATCTGTCGGGTAAAAAATTCGGCAATCAGCTTTTCACGGACAGTGGGATATTCTGCCGGATTAGTAACGTATTCAATGCCGACCCGGTTTCTTAACCAGTCATCGATATCGACTTCCTGCTGTTTATGATACAGGCGCAGATCGGGATTGTTGAGAATTTCCAGTTCCATGGCCAGATAACGCGCATGTTGCTGGATTTCAGGTAAAAACAGGGTACGCCAAAAGAACCATAAGGACATGAACAGGCTGAAACAGACCACGAAAACCACCAGTACCGTGGTACGCATGGCAGCAGAACGCGGTTTGATCTTGTCGAGAAAGCGTTCCCCGCGGGTACGCTTTTTTTCCGAGTAGCTGACAAAATCGGTAAATTTTTGTGGATCGATGGGGTCGAGTTTCACACCAGCTCCCTGTAGGCATTTTCCAAATTGAGCAGTAATAATAATTTGTAATGGAATCTTACTGCTTGAACCTTCGATGAAAGGAGCTTGTTGTGTTACTTTTTTTGAAAAAATGAGTAACACTGTTACGCAAGTAAAAACTTTGCCATTCGCTGAACTGGCGCCTTTGTATACGAGCCTTTAAAGAAGGGGAAGCTCAAACAGCAGCGAATGGCTTTTAGGGACAATAGATTGGGGTAATCTTTATCCTATAAGTTTTCCTTTATTCAGCACCATCTGGAACAAAGACATAACCCACACCCCATACGGTCTGGATATAACGTGCACGGGCTGGATTTTCTTCCACTAAACGGCGTAAACGTGACACCTGAACATCAATTGAACGTTCCATAGCACCCCATTCACGGCCACGCGCCAGATTCATCAGCTTGTCGCGGGTTAATGGTTCACGTGGATGCTGCACCAGTGCTTTCAGTACCGCAAACTCACCGGTAGTGAGTGTTACCACTTGGCCTTCACGGGTAAGGGTGCGGGTAGATAGATCCAGTGACCATGGACCAAAAGAAACTACTTCCATCTGCTGGCTTGGTGCACCTGGCACTTCGCGTACCTGACGACGTAATACCGCACGAATACGTGCCAATAGTTCATTCGGGTTAAACGGTTTAGGCAGGTAATCGTCGGCACCTGCTTCTAAACCGGCAATACGGTCAGAATCGCTACCACGAGCGGTGAGCATAATGATAGGCGTATCGATATTGGATTGGCGTAAACGACGACAGATACTCAAGCCATCTTCGACCGGAAGCATAAAGTCGAGCACGATCAGAGAAAACAGTTCCCGCTGTAAAAGTCGATCCATCTGCGTGGCGTCATGTGCAGTTTTGACCACAAAGCCTTTATCTTCGAGAAAACGCTGTAATAAGGTACGCAGACGAACATCATCATCAACCACCAGGATCCGTTCGACCCGGTCCGTTTCGGTATGTACGGCATCGGCTTTTTCAGCAGGTACAACTAAACTCATGAGATGCTCCTTTATTCTTTATTGTCATCATAAACAAAAATCAAATAGGCTTTGAGTATACGATTCATTGATATTAATTGACTATGCTCTAAAGCACCAAATATTGCAGTTAAAATCAAGACATAGATACCAAATATATACATCTAAATGAGCAAAAAATACGATTTTAAGCTGGATAAAAAGCAAAGTTCATACAAACTTTATCGGGAAAAGCTGAAAACTGTGGCACTTCATAATATAAAGATGAGGTAAATTAATAAAAACAATGGTGGATTTTATAGACCCGGTCTTTATAATCATGCCATTTAGTACTTATCCTTGTGGGATCAAACACGATGACTGACTTAGTTCAGCAGTTGGCAAAAGAACTTGCCGTACGTCCAAATCAAGTTGAGGCTGCCATCAAGCTTATTGATGAAGGTGCCAGTGTTCCTTTTATTGCACGTTACCGTAAAGAAGTAACGCAAGGCTTAGACGATACGCAACTACGTCAACTCGATACGCGTTTATCATACTTGCGTGATTTGTATGAGCGCCGTGAAAAGGTGATTGAATCACTCAAAGAACAAGATAAATTATCTGATGATTTATTGGCGCGTGTGAATGCGGCCGAAACCAAAAATGCATTAGAAGAAATTTACGCGCCGTACCGCCCAAAACGTACCAGTAAATCATTCAAGGCCAAAGAAGCCGATTTAGGCCCGATTGCCGAAAAAATCTTTAATGAAGCCGTTGATCCAGCTGAAGCTTTGGCGGGCTTTAGCCATGAAGATTATCCAGATACTGAAAGCCAGCTTGATGCGATCCAGCACATCCTGATTGATGACTGGGCACAAAATATCGCACTGACCACTGAACTTAAAGCGACATTTGCAAAAACTGCCGTGCTGAAAAGTTTAGTTGCAAGTGATGAGAAAAAAGAAGTCGGTAAAAAATTCCGTGATTATTTCGATTTCTCTGAAAACTTGAACAAAGTGCCTTCACACCGTTTATTGGCGATGCTGCGTGGCCGTCAGGAAAACGTTTTAGGCCTGAAAGTTGATGGCGAAGATGATGCTCCATTGGCGCGTATTGAAACTGAATACAATCTTGAAACTGTTCAGCCACAAGCTCGTCAGGATTTCTTGAAGCAAACTGCAAAATTGTTCTGGCTCGGTAAAGTTCGTCCAACGATTGAACATTCATTGCTGACTGAAAAACGTCTGGCTGCTGAAACAGAAGCGATGAACGTCTTTGCTGAAAACCTGCGTCATTTACTGCTGTCTGCACCTGCAGGCGCACGTACCACTTTGGGCGTGGACCCAGGTATCCGTACCGGTGTGAAACTGGCGGTGGTGAACGAGTCTGGTGATGTACTGGCACATAGTACGATTTATCCATTTGCGCCAAAAGATGATAAAGATGGTTCATTAACTGAACTTGCACGTTTATGCCGCGAGTTCAATGTTGACCTGATCGCGATTGGTAATGGTACTGCAAGCCGTGAAACTGAAGCTTTAGTTGCTGAAATGATGGCTGCGAACAGTGATCTGAAAATGACACGTGTGTCTGTGTCTGAAGCAGGTGCATCTGTATATTCAGCATCTGAACTGGCTTCACAGGAACTTCCAGAACTGGACGTGTCGATCCGTGGTGCAGTATCGATTGCACGCCGTTTGCAGGATCCATTGGCGGAACTGGTGAAAATCGATCCGAAATCGATTGGTGTGGGTCAGTATCAACATGACGTGAACCAGACCGGTCTGGCGAAAACCTTAGAAGCAGTAGTCGAAGACTGTGTGAACTCGGTGGGTGTGGATGTAAATACTGCATCAGCAGCGATTTTGGGTTATATCGCAGGTCTGAATAAATCGATCGCACAGCAAATTGTGGAATTCCGTAAGGAAAATGGTCGTTTTGACAATCGTCAGTCTTTGAAAAAAGTACCACGTTTAGGCGAGCGTACTTTTGAGCAGGCTGCGGGCTTCTTGCGTATTCAAGATGGTACAGAACCACTGGATGCGTCTGCAGTTCACCCTGAGTCATATACTTTGGTGAGCAAAATTGTTGAAGCAAAAGCAACGACTGTAAAAGACATCATTGGCAATACTGAAATCATTCGCCAAGTGAATGCTGAAGAATTTGCAGATGAGAAATTCGGTCTGCCGACGATTCAAGACGTATTGGCTGAACTGGAAAAACCGGGCCGTGACCCGCGTCCAGAATTCCGTACTGCTAAATTCCGTGATGACATTACTGAAGTTGCGCAATTGTCTGAAGGCATGCAGCTTGAAGGTGTAGTGACCAACGTCACTAACTTTGGTGCTTTTGTCGATGTCGGTGTACATCAAGATGGTTTGGTACATATTTCTGAACTTGCCAATGAATTTGTCGCTGATCCGCATAAAGTGGTGAAACCGGGTCAAATCGTACAAGTCCGTGTTTTGAATGTGGATGCTGAACGTAACCGCGTGAATCTATCGATGCGTCCTGAAGGTTCTGAAGCGCCGGCGAAAGCACCACGTCAGCCACGTCGTGAAAACAATGAGCCACACGGTGAACGTAAGCCTCAAGGCAAACGTCCACAGCAAGCACGTCCGCAAGGCGACCGTCCTCAGGGCAAGAAACCTCAAGCGGCTAAACCACAAGAGCAAAAAATTGGTGGTTTGGGTGCATTGTTATTGCAAGCCGGGATTAAAGGTTCTAAATAATTTTCAGATATCTTTAATTTAAAAAAACCTCCCAATTGGGAGGTTTTTTATTGGATTGTTATGAATTGATCATCGGCACAATCCAGCTGGTGATAATCAGCAAAATACCGAGATGCCCCAATTTTCGTGTCACATAGACCAGCTTAGACGGTGGCTGTTCCAGTCTTTTTGCATATTCTTCCATGCTAATGCCGGGCTTACCCTTACTGGTAAATAAAAATACCGCTAAGTCGATACAGATCAGAATCGTACCGATATCAGCGACCAGTTCCATCAGGACAAAATCCTGGCTATACAGCGACATGCTAACGCTATAAATCAGATAAATGGCAAAGGCCAGACACAGGTATTGCAGGACAACTAAAAACTTCTGCATAAATCTCAACAGTTCACAAAATTAAAGCAATTATACAAATAATCGGGCAGCTGCGGCCAATTACAAGGTTTGCATCACCTCAGCAAAATTCTGCTTCTCGACCAGTTCCAGAAATTCATCGCCCAGACGCTGACTTTCCGCAATACATTGCTTCCAGAGCTGAATGCGTTGGGCCTGGTCCAAACCTTTTAAGTTAAAGTCTTTACGGTCAGGCAAACGACCCAAAGGCAAACTTTGCAGATATTGCTGCGATGGAGAAAGCAGCAAAGTTCGTGCCTGATTTTCCGGATTTGAGGTACGTTTAAATAACTTGTCAAACCAGCCGGGGGTAATGCTATCGGTAAAATGTGGATACAGCACAATACCTTTGCTCTGAAAGGGCAGGTCAATGTGATAGTCAATCAGGCCACCATCGCGATAATAACCCTGCGGTGCATCCGGAATATTGTTCACCGCTGCCATTACCCCGGGAATAGAGGCTGAAGCCATCAGCCAAGACAACACACTCTGTTCGGTCAGTGCATGATAATGTGTGGTAAATCCATCTTCAGCGATTTTAAACTGTTCACCGATATTGGGCTGGCTGATCACACGTTGCATGAAATAACGGCTGTGCCGGCGCGCGACTGCGGTCGTTCCAAGAATTCCAGCCACAGAAGCCAGCAACGGCAATGCCTTGTCACTCTGGAAAATGTGTTGGGCTTTAATTGAAATGACTGCGAGATGATAATCTGGATGATTGACTAGATTGTTTTCTTTGCCTTGTACCAGATCCAGCAGCATGCCACGGCAAACTTCGCTGACATCCTGACGGGTCATTTTTTTATGAAAATAGAGGTTGGTATACAGCTCACCCAAACGTTCGGTTCCCTGTTGAACTCCATGTGCAGCCATACTGGCAAAACGCCAGCTGCCAATCGAAGAACCCACCAAAGTTCTACGCTGAGGTGCACGTGGAAAAAACTCACCAAAAATCGCCTGATCCAGTCCTTGGATCCCGATGCCTTTGGGGCCGCCTGCCGCACCGGGCACGATATCGACCTGTTCGGGTTGCAAACCTTGTTCCAGAATCAGCTCACGTGCCAGATGGCCAGCACGAATCGTCAGCGCAGGCGCACGTCTTTGTAAAATCTGTACCATGGTTGAACCTATACTAGCCAAATGTGTGCTTATTTTAAGCGATAGGTCTGAAGACCCAATGGCAAGATATGTCCTAAGGTGACTTTGGAGTCATCCTCATCTTTAAGACATAAAAAAAGCCTGCATCATTTCAGGCTTTTTTTATCATGTTCTAAAATCACGGAGATTTATTTAGCAATCCGCCAGACGGCAAGCACGCTTGCGAGCACAATCAAAATCACCGACACAAACCATGGTGAAATAATTGCAATCGCCAGCAGAATGGCCATGACGCTGCCAAACATCCAGCTGCGTTTTTGCTGATGTTCCATTTGCAGGCGCATGCTTTGTAATTCATTGAGCTGTTTGGCATGCCATGCCGACTGGTTTTTTAAACCATTTAAGCTGTCGATCATCAGGGTCGGTAAATCCTGCGCCCCTAAAAGCAGATCCGGGATTTTCTGTCCCAGTTCTTTCAGGTTCTTTTGCGGATTCATCTGGGCCTTGATCCAGTCCGTCAGAATTGGTTTAGCCAGACTCCAGATATCCAGTTCAGGATACAAGTCGGTTCCCAGACCTTCGACATGCACCAAAGTTTTTAGCAGCAACATCAATTGAGGTGGAATTTCGAGATGGAAACGACGCGCGATATCCATCACTTCAATCAGAATGCCGGCAAAGTCCAATTCATGCATCGGTTTGGACACCATCGGCCCCACACTGCGGCGCATTTCACGTGCCAAAGCATCCTGATCAGTCCCCGGTGGAATCCAGCCAGCCTGATGCACCACCTGAATCAGCTGCATAAAGTCACTGTTCATGACCGCCAGTAGCATGCGTGCTACGGTCATCTGGTCGTGTTTGGACAGCTCGCCCATAATCGCGCAGTCCAGCGCAATAAAACGCGGATTGGCTGGATTGATGGTTTCTACAAAGACATTTCCCGGATGCATATCGGCATGGAAAAAATTATCGCGGAACACTTGAGTAAAGAAGATGGTCAGGCCTTTACGCGCCAGATCGGCACGATCCATGCCCAACCGGTCAAAGGTCGCGATATCTGAAATTGGTACCCCGGTAATACGCTCGGCCACCAGAACATCTTTGCTGTCCATGTAAATTTCCGGCACATACATCATGCTCGAGCCGGTAAAATGATGGCGCATGCGGCGGGTATTGTCTGCTTCCAGCGTCAGGTCTAGTTCATTCAGAATGATCTGTCGATAATCCTGAATGATTTCCGACAGGTGCAATGCGCGGGCAGCTTCCAGACGTTTTTCCAGAAATTGACCGAGCCATTCCAGAATTTCAAAATCCTGCAAAATCTGCTGGCGAATATTCGGGCGGGTGACTTTAACCACCACTTCACGGCCATCATGCAGGGCAGCCGTATGCACCTGAGCAATCGAAGCTGCAGCCAGTGGCTGGGTATCGAAACGCGCGAATAGGGTATTTACATCAGCTTTCAGGGATTCCTGAATGCGCATCTTGGCCACATCATTATCAAATGGCTTGACCCGGTCTTGCAGTAACACCAGTTGCTGTAAAACTTCAGGTGGAATCAGGTCACGGCGGGTCGAGAGCAGTTGACCGAGCTTGATCGCCAACGGCCCCATTTCTTCTAAAGCCAGTTTCAGCTTGAGCGGATTTTTACGTTCACGACTGGACCAGGCAGCCGGATGCATCCGGATGAGGGACAGTACATGCCGGGATTTTTCTGGTAATTCTTCCGCAGGAAACAACGTGTCGAGTCTATAGTGCGCGGCGATGCGCCAAAGTTCGAGTAAACGTGAAACATGCGGAATCATAAAGCGGTGTACCTAGTATTGAGAAGGAATATGAGGTGTAGCAGGAGTAAAAGGCTGATCAGTAGAGTCGTCAGATTCAATCTGTGCCTGAAGCTGACTGATTTTGGCTTCAACCCGATCTAAATTTTGATTCAGGATACGGGTGTCCTGATTCAGGTCATCCATTTGCCAGCGCGGGGCAAAGAGACCACTATCTTCTTTTAGGGCATCTTCAGCAAAAAATAACTGGCTTTGTAAAGTGCGTTTTAAATGCTTCGGAGCCAGCTGCAACTTGCCAATTTCATGCGCCAGCGTCGGGCCAATCCAGGGACTTAAGTGCGCTGCCAGATCCAGTTCCGCCTGTTGCATGATGCGCTGGATTTCCTGCAATAACTTGTAGTCGCCTTGCAATGGAATATTGCCGACTTCATCGGAAAGCAGCAGCTTGAGTAATTCCACCACATTGCTGACCTGCAAGGTTGCAGTTGCTTCGGTGACTGTCGCGGAACTTGCGTCAAATGGACGTTGTTCAAAGACCGAAGGTGTTTCGGTATGACCGGTTGCCGTTGGCTCCAGACGAACTTTGCCCTCATCAAAAAACACATCGACCGAAAGCTGTGGCGAGGCGATCACCACCCGCAGCATTTTACCGGATAGGGCATTCAGCTGGATGCGGGTAATGGCATCCAGATCAATCACATGATGAATCACGCGTTCAACAGCACCGAGTGCCAGAATTGACCACATAGGCAAGGAACCTTAAAGTTTGAAACCGCGGTGAACCGCAACAATCCCGCCAGTCAGGTTGTGATAGTCACAATTCTGGAAGCCGGCATTTTCCATCATGCCTTTCAGGGTGCGCTGATCTGGATGCATACGGATCGATTCAGCTAGGTATTTATAGCTTTCTGCATCATTGGCAATGATTTTACCCATGATTGGCAATGCCGTGAACGAATAAAGGTCATACAGCTTAGAGAATGGCTCAAACACTGGTTTAGAAAATTCTAGAACCAGTAAACGGCCACCTGGCTTAAGGACGCGGTACATCGCAGCCAGTGCCGCATCTTTATCGGTCACGTTACGTAGACCAAAAGAAATCGTTAAAAGATCAAAGCTGTTGTCTGCAAATGGCTCTAAGGTTTCGGCATTGGCCAGAACGAAATCGACATTGGTACAGCCTGCATCAATCAGACGGTCACGACCGACATTCAGCATGGATTCGTTAATATCAGATAGTACCACATGACCCGTCGGGCCAACTTCGCGGCTAAAGACCTTCGCTAAGTCGCCAGTACCGCCCGCGATATCCAGCACATGCTGGCCACGGCGTACACCTGACATATTGATTGCAAAACGTTTCCACAGGCGATGAATACCAAAAGACATCAAGTCATTCATGATGTCGTATTTGCTCGCTACAGAGTGGAACACTTCTGCGACTTTCTGGGCTTTTTCTTCACTGTTGACAGTTTGATAGCCGAAGTGTGTGGTTGAGCCGACGTTACCGGTATTGGCACCACGTGGCAGATTATATTTAGGCACAGTACCCGTCACAGGCGTGTCAGTCAGACGTTGTTCTAAAGATTGTTGCTGACCTTGCGGGGTGCCTTGTGGAAGGGGGTCAGTTAAGAATGGGCTCACTTTGTCTGTCTGTTGTGCCGACTCGGGGGTAGGGGTAGGCGTTGTATTTTCATTCGACATTGGAGTCACTCCTAACATATCAATCGGGTTAATCTTGCATTGTCTGCATCATGACAGATTCTAAAGGCTTATTCAGCAATCATGATGCAATTGTTATGAATAATATACAGAAAAATTCACGCTTGGCAGAAATACTCATCGGGTATTTACTGAAACGGTAGCGGATCGCCAGAATGTACTTTCTCGATAATCTGGCGTTCGGTGGCAGTGAACGTGCGTACAAATTTTTCTGCCGATTTGAGTGGCTTCATGGCCAGAAAACCATCCTGCATAAATTCATACATTACCTGAAAGTTATATTTATTCGCCGCGCCCTTACACATTTTAAAGGCGGTATAGACCACAAATGAACGCATGTATTTATCCAGACTCATACCGAGCTGATCCAGCAGAGCCAACTGTTTCAGGCGTGCTTCACCCTGATCCAGCTTCAAATAGGTCAGGCGCATCATCTCGTCAGTCAGCGGTTCATGTGGATGATAATCCTGTAATAACTGAATTGCGACCTGTTCATCGAGCTGTACCGCCAGAATAGCCAGCTCTACACCTGAGGTGCCGGTTTTAATGGCATTTTCCGGAATAACTTTTTCTGCTTTATGCGCATATTTCATCAGCCGGGCAATCTGTTCTGCCAGCGCATCAAAGTCAGCGCCGCCGTAGAGACGGTTCAGGAAATACTCCGACATCAACAGGTTTTGTTTTTCAGCAAAATGGGCGCGATGGGTGCGCTGCATGCGGACTTTCTGCCAGGCCTGCACATCCTGTAAACGGCTTAAAATGTCAGGCCGGGTGTGATAAGCCAGTTGATAATAATGCGCTAACAGATCATCGAGTACGGCAAGTTTGGACATGAGGCTTCAATTATCATTGGAGGATGCAAGAATCTTAGAGGCTGCCGGACAATCCTGCTATGACAAATTGAACAGAGATCGAGCATTTGTATGTCAATCTGTTGTTTAAATAGCCAATTTAATCGTGTGAAAAACGTTGCCAGAGCTATTTTTGCGCTGAAACTCCTCGCTATACTGCAAACAGAATAAAAGATCAGGGTTGAAGATGCGTATGGAACAACCACAATTTCAGTTAATGGATGAAGATCAGCTGTCTGTCGAGCTGATTGATGCCCAATATAATTTAAAAAAGACCCGGGGCCAGAAAAATGCCAAAAGTCTGGTGATTCTAGTGAATGGCATTGAACTGGCCGGCAAGGGTGAAGCGGTTAAACAGTTACGTGAATGGGTCGATCCGCGCTATTTGCGTGTGAAAGCCGATAAGCCTCAGCTAGCCGGCCCGAAGCAGACCTTGTGGCAACCTTATGCACGTTTTATTCCTGCCGAAGGCCAGATCATGGTGCTGTTTGGCAACTGGTACAGCGATCTTCTCGGCAGTGCCATGCAAGCTGAAAGCCCGCTGAGTGATGCACAGTTTGATGAATATCTGCAAGAGATGCAGGCCTTTGAACAGGACCTGAAAAATAACCATGTCGATGTGATCAAGGTCTGGTTTGACCTGTCCTGGAAAGTCTTGCAAAAACGTCTGGATGCCATGGATCCGAGTGAAACTCACTGGCATCAACTGCATGGTCTGGACTGGCGCAATCGCAAAGAATATGACACCTTGCAGCGCCTGCGTCAGCGCTTTACCGAGGACTGGTTCATTATTGATGGCGAAGATGAGCAGCAGCGCGACCAGCAATTTGCCCAGTATATCCTGAGTGCCTTGAAACATTGTCCGGATCATCCCGCCAGAGCCAAGGGAAGATGGAAGCAGGCCAAGATTCCCGAGCAGTTAAAACATCCTTCCAAGACTCAAGCCCAGCCAGAAGATTACAAACCGGAACTAAAAAAATTAACCGCGAAGGTCGCCAAAGCCATGCGTTCCGATTCGCGTAATGTGGTGATTCTGTTTGAAGGTATGGATGCTGCCGGCAAGGGCGGCGCGATCAAGCGGATTGTCAAAAAACTTGATCCACGTGAATATGAAATTCATACCATTGCTGCACCAGAAAGATTTGAGCTGAGCCGTCCCTATTTATGGCGCTTCTGGACCAAGCTGCAAACCGATGATGATATCTGTATTTTTGACCGTTCCTGGTATGGGCGGGTATTGGTAGAACGGGTAGAAGAGTTTTCCAGTCCGGCCGCATGGCAGCGAGCTTATGCGGAAATTAACCGTTTTGAACAGAGCCTGGTCAAGCATCAAACGGTGATTGTGAAAATCTGGCTGGCCATTTCTAAAGAGGAACAGGCAGCACGGTTCAAGGCGCGTGAAGATACACCACATAAGCGTTTTAAAATTACTGAAGAAGACTGGCGTAACCGGGAACGCTGGGATGATTATCTGAAAGCGGCAGCCGATATGTTTGAACATACTTCGACTGAGGAAGCGCCTTGGCACATTATCGCGTCTGATGATAAACATACCGCACGGGTCGAAGTATTAAAGGCTATTTTAAAACAGCTTCAGGCAGAATAATCTGCCTGAAGTAAGAGTGTCTAGAGGGCTGCAAAAATTCAGCTCACCCGGATTTTAACCTTGCGCCACCTGTTTTTGCTGGATATTTTTAGCTGCACGGTAGCATTCCTCTACATGTGCTTCAGCAATCTTTTTCATGACAAAATAGCCCAGACTTGCCGCCACCAGTTGGCCGCCCAGCGGAATGAATTTTGTGACTTGCTTTGTGATCACTTTCGCTGCAACATTGTTCAAAGATTTTTTAACTGCCGTACGTGCGACCACCAGACCAGAAAATTCTACGCCGCGTTTACGCAACTCATTCCAGTGCACCTGACGGGTTTTTGGATCATAGACACTGATCTGGTCAGGCGCCAGGCCGAAGCGGGCATTGATCTCGGGAATCAATTGCGACAAGATACCGATATCAATGACCACGTCCATAAACGGCACTGGAATAACCGCAGCACCGGCAGAATAATAGGCGCGTTTTTTGGTGAGTTCCAGGCACTCGGCGCGGATTTGTTCTAAATCTAGGCTCGGATCGAGACGTTCAGGAATTTTATCTAATTTCATGGGCACTACCTAAGCTCTATGTTGTTTTTTTCTATTCAAGCATCTTTAAGATGCTTTTTTCAAAGAAATTTTTCGACTGAAGTGTGGTTTTAAAGTGTCATAGAGCGCTCGGGATGTATAGTAAATAATCTTTATCGTTTTGTAGTAAAAACCACATTCAGCAGTTCAGGGGAACCAATGGCCATCCATGTTATTCAGAGTCAACGTATTGATGTGCTTTTGGATAGTATGCTGCGTATTGTCAACCAGACTGCCCGGAATCCATTTGAGGTGTTACAAACCCGGCATTTTATTGTGCCATCTCCGGCAGTAGAAACTTGGCTGACCCAGAAAATTGCCGAGAAAAAAGGCATTAGTGCCAATACCCAGTTTCATCACCGGATTCGCGCCTTTCAATGGACCTCTTATCAATGGGTATTGAATGCGCCTAAAGAAGTGGAACAGGTGCGTGAGGCCAATATTCCGCGCATTATCATCAAATGGCGGGTATTTCAGGCGCTGCGAAAATGCATTCTGCCTGAACAGATTCCTTTAGATGTAGACCATCCGCTGTATTCCATTGTGAAACGGATTTATGACAGTGCCGACCGGCTGGAGCAGGGCACAGAAAAACAGCTAAAAAAACAGAGCATGCTGTACTGGGTGGCGGAGCAGGTGTCACGTTTGTTCAGTCATTATATGGATTATCGTGGTTATTGCGCACGGAATTGTCCACCGCAAAGTTGCAGCTGCCCGACCAACTGGCTAGAAGCATGGGGGCAGGATATTGCGCTCGATATCGAGCAAATGATCTATAGTCCCAAAGATGAAAATGGTCATGAGATGCAGGTGGCGGATTTTGTCAAGATTCAGGCGCGTGAACTGGAAGCTTGGCAACGCTGGTTGTGGCAGCATGTATTTCAGGATGATTATGCCAAAATCCTGGAGATTGAACGCCTGTATTGGGAGCGGCTGGAGAATGCAGAAACCCGCGCTCAGGCTCTAAAACGACTGCCGGCCCAGATTGTGGTATTTAGCCTGCTGGAACTGCCACCCAGCCAGCTGGATTTTTTACGCCGTTTGGGGCAATACATTGATATCTATATTTTTCACTTCAACCCTTCGCAGGAATACTGGGCGGACAGTGTCGATCCTGACTGGAAAGCCAGATTTGATTTGCAGCGGGAAGAGCGCTTTATTCAGCGTTTTGAAAAAACCCGTCAACGTAAACCGAATGATGCGGAAATAAAAGACTTCAGGATCAAGCAGCTGAACTTTAATGCCGAAGACCGGGAATCGCGGCATCCGCTTCTGACCCGATTCGGCAAGCAGGCACGGGATCATTTTTCTCTACTCTCTAAACTGTCTTCGGGGGAAGAGGGTCTCTGGGCCGATGTCTTTGTCGATGAATATCAGGACAGGCTGCTGGCCAAAATCCAGTCGGATATCCTGTATTTACTCGAGCCTGAACAGCATCAATATGCTTTAAGCCCTGATGATGATTCGGTACAGATTCATGTCTGTCATTCTTCATTACGTCAGCTAGAAGTCCTCAAAGAACAGCTGATTCACTGGCTGGCTCAAGATACTCATGACGCGCCGCGTCAGCCGAGTGATATTCTGGTGTTGACGCCAAGTTTGAAAGAACTGGAACCGGCAATTCGCAGTGTCTTTGCGCCGCCACCACGTGAGCATGAGACTGGCAGCAAACGCCTGCAGAAAGATAACCTGTATTTACCGATCCAGATTGCCGGGGTGTCGCGTCTGGATGTCAGCAACGCCTGGCGCGCGGTACTGGGCCGGATTCAGTGGGTACGGCGCCGTTTCAGTATTGAGGACTTTGCCGACTGGCTTAGCCTGAATGCGACCCAACAGTATTATGGTCTGGACTATAGTCAGGTAGAGCGGATGTTGCAGTTGCTGACAGATGCTGGCTTTAAGCGTGGACTGGACCAGCAGCATTTACAGCAAAGCCTCAGCGCAGGCGATGAGGATTACCGGTTTAGCTTTAAATTCGCGCTGGACCGTCTGGCGTTGGGTCTGGCGATTCCTGAACATACCCTATTTCAGGATACCTTGAGTTATGCCAAGGTTCTGACCAGTGATTTTCCGTTGATATCGACCCTGATCCGGATTTATCAGGATCTGGTACAGCGCCGTGACTGGCTGACTTTACATGAAACCGGACAACGCACGCCAGTCAAAACTTGGCTGGAATATCTGCGCACCGACCTGAACGAGTTCCGTGATGCCGGGGTAGAATCACTCAAAACTGTTGCCGAGATTATCGACAAGCAAATGCGGATGCTGACCTTGGCCGATTATCATGACCAGGATGATCCGCATGCCAGTCAGGAACTGGTGGCACTCAGTCTGCCTCTGCCTTATGTGCTGGAAGAAATTCAGAATACCCTGGAGATGCAGCTGGATCAGGCCGAACCGACCGGACAGATTACTTTTAGCCAGATTGGTCAGATCCGGCCATTGCCTTATAAACTGGTGGTGATGCTGAATCTGGATAGCGGTAAATTTCCGAGCCGTAATCAACAGGTTCCGTTTGACCTGATGCGCAGCCTGAAGCCGCAACTCGGTGACCGTTCCCGTCTGGATGACGAGCAGGGCGCCTTTCTGGATGCCTTGCTGCTGGCACAGGAAAATCTATGGCTGTTCTATAATGGCTTTGATCTGGAGGATGGTGAGGCTCGCGATCCATCCACTGCCTTGCAGGAACTGGTTCAACATATCGCGCTGATCTGCCAGTCTGAACAGCCGGATGTCGAAGTCGATCCGATGGTGGATATTCATGGTCTATCGGTCGCTCAACATATCCAGCAGCTTTATCATGTACATCCCTTGCAGCCTTTTGATCCAGCCGGATTCGCAGATATGCAGACACCACGTTATCAGGATCAGTGGTTTGCAGTGGCAGAATATATCCGCAGCGCCGAAGGCAAACGCAGCAGCTGGATTAATGCACATTATCCGGCACTAGAACAAAAAGAAATCCGGGTACTCAAAGGTGATGAATGGATCCGCGATATGATTTTCCCGGCACGTCTATTCCTGAAAAGTGTCGGGGTTTCCACGATTCGCTATGCCGATTTGCCGAGTTCCCGGGAACCCTTATTATTGAACAAGCTGGAACAGTATCAGGTGCGGGATTTCCTGTTACAACAAGAGCAGGAGATTGAGCCAAACCTGATGCTAGACCGTTTGCCGGTGGGCAAAACCCAGCAAGCCACCTGGCTGGGCAGCCAGCAGGAACAGCAGTTATTGCAAGAACGTTTGCTACAGTTGGGCAAAGAACTGACGCCAGTCACCCAACAATCCCTGCAGTTCAGTCCTGAACTGATCATTCATATAAACGTGCCTCAGGTTCCACACAGCAGCTACTGGCTGAGTATGCAATCCTCTTCGGCCTCGGAAAAACGCCGTGCCCAGATCTGGCTGGAGTATCTGCTATGGCTGGCTTACTTGAATGACGATGCACGCTCACCAGAACTGGAGCGCATTGTCATTTTCAGTAATAAAACCCTGAAGTTTTCTGGCTTGAGTTCGAGCAAGGCACATGAGTATTTGCAGCTCTGGTTAAAGGCGTGGGAAATTGGTCAACAGCAGCCGCTGGTCTTGCCGGCAGAATTACTGATGAAAAAAGAGTGGCAGTGGGCCGAGAATGAACAGGGTAAAATGACCATTGTGGAAATGCAGGAATTGTTGGAAGCCTGGAACAACAGTTATAGTCCTAAAACAGCTAAGCCATTGACTTCGAATGAATCTAGTGTCTTGCATCAGGATTGGCAATTTATTTTGCAAGATCAGGATCCGGATCTGGCCTTGCAAAACTGCTGTCATGATTTTGCCCATGGCCTGTATGCACCAATTCATCAACATCTGGAATGGGTGAAATAGCCGTATGACTTTCTTAAAGCAGCAGACGCAAACAGCCATTTCTACCAATCCGATTCAGGACATGAAGTTTCGGGGCCTACACTGGATTGAAGCCTCGGCAGGCACCGGCAAGACCTATACGCTATCCAGTCTGATGGTGCGGATTTTTCTGGACCAGTATTATCCGCATCAGGTGATTGCGACGACATTTACCCGTAAGGCCACGGCTGAACTGAAAAACCGGGTACGGCTTCGGGTCGAGGAAACGCTGGCTTATATCCAGCGTCATCAGCAGCTCAATTCAGTTGAAATTACAGCAAAAATCCAGAATGAAACCGATCCTTTATTTCAGCAGGTACTGAAAGATTATGGTTCACGACTGGATTATGCCCGTCGCCGTTTACGTCTGGTGTTGAACCAGCTGGATGAACTGTTTGTCGGCACCCTGGACAGCTTTAGCCAGAAACTGTTACGTGAATTTGCCTTTGAAAGTGGCAAGATTGAACGTGCAGAACTGACCGAAGATCAAGATCTGTATATCCAGCAGCTGATTCATGATGTGCTGCGTGACTGGATCCAGCAGCAGCCGCAATATATGGTCAATCATCTGTATGTCCAGAATCTGCTGAAACCGGTGGAGCATTATACCGGGCTGGTGCGTGATGCCCTGAATTTCAGCAAGCAGCATTTTCGGAAGATCGAACCGGCTGAATGTGACCTGAACAAATTGGAAGCCTGCATCAGTCAATTAGTGAATATTCAGGAGCATGATCTTGCCGTCATGCGGCGTTATTGTCAGGAAAGTCCGAAGTATTTTCACAAGAGTTTTTTGACCAAGTTAACCGAAATTTGTGAAAACTTTATGACCTGGAGCGCAGCCCTGAAAACTCAAGGAACAATGAGTTTCTTTGATGCTGAATTGCAGCCGATTTTACTGAATCTGTGCCATTTGCGCCGCAAGAAAACCGATTTCCAGCCGACCACTCAGGTCTTTAACAAAAGCTGTCCGGATGCAGAGCAGCAGCTGATTTTGCAACATAGTCTGATCGTGGCAATTGATGCGCTGTGTGAGGTCAAACAGTATCTGGATGAGCAGCTGCAACAGCTTACGACCTATCTGGAATTTCATATTATTCAAAGTGTGCAGACCCGTTTGCCACAAACCTTGCAACAGCAGGGTGAAACCACTTTTTCCCAGCAAATCCGTACATTGGCGGAAGCATTGCAAGGCCAGCAGGGACAGCGTTTTGCCCAGTTTGTACAGGCACGTTATCCGCTGATTCTGGTCGATGAATTTCAGGACACCAATCAGGATCAGGATGATCTGCTGGCCAAGATCTGGCGTGATGCCAACCGGGTGCAGTCCGGCTGCATGATTATGGTCGGTGATCCGAAACAGGCAATTTACGGTTTCCGTGGCGGCGATATGCTCACCTATAACAAGGCACATGCCGATGTGCTGCATAAACAGGGCCGCGAATATACCCTGATGCAGAACCATCGGTCAGTCAAACCACTCGTAGAAGTGGTTGATGCGCTGTTCCAGCGGCAAATGGATTTTGGCGAACAGGTGCAGTACACCTTGATTCAGGCCGGTAGCCGGCCACATCCGGATTTAATCGACAGTGGTGCCTGCAATCCACAGCCGCTACGATGGATTCAGCTAGGTGAAGCCGATGTAGAAGCCGATCAGGTGGCCTGGAAAATCCGTGCATTGCTGAATCAGTCCGCCCAGCAACAATTGTACTTTCAGCAGCAGGAGCATCAGCAAAACCTGAGTGCAGATGATATTGCGGTGTTGGGATTTGGGCATTTTGCTCTGGAACAGGTGAAGCAGCGTCTGCAGCGTATGGGCATTCCCTCCTATAAAGAATCCAAACAGAGCGTGTTTGCCAGTCCCATCGCTCAGGATGTCGCGGCCGTATTGACGGCGATTATGGATCCTTTCAATGAGGCCAAGGTCAAGCGGGCTTTACTAACCCGTCTGCTGGGCTTCAATCTGAAAAAACTGATTGATTTGCAAAGCCAGAGTGAAGGCCTCAGTCGCTATATTGCGGATCTGGATATAATTCGGGAAATGTGGTTTGAGAAAGGCTTTTTGACCGCCTGGAATTATGCACTGAACCTGTTTCAGGTCTGGACCAATCTGGTGGCCAGTCAAAGTCTGGACAATGAGCGGGTGGTGGTCAATCTGCGCCATCTGACCGAGATGCTGAGCCAGCAGAGTGAATATTATCAGGGGGCGCAAAAACTCTATCACTGGTATTTGCGCCAGCTTCAGTCACCTTCAGGCAAGGACAGCGAAAAAGAACGCAAGCTGTCTGGGGATCATGGGGTGCAGCTGATGACCATTCATGCCTCCAAAGGGCTGGAATTTAAAGTGGTGTTTTTATTGGGAGCAGATGCTGCTTTTGATGTGAATAAAGGCAATCTGAATTTTTCCCTGTCTGCGCCTGAACAGGACAACATCCTGGAACAATCCCGGGTGATTGCAGTCAATCACAAGAATTTGCATGAGCAGGCGATTCTGCAAAATGCAGCGCGTAATGCTGCCGAAAACCACCGGCTCTGGTATGTGGCGCTGACCCGTGCCAGTCACCGAGTATATGCCATGCTGCAGGATCAAAACGCACAGTCCGATTCGGGGCTGGCCTTCTGGCGTGGTCAGGGAGATCAACTGTTTCAACATGCTTTAAGTCTGGTCGAGCCGCCTCTGTCTCAGGAGCCACCGCGCCTGGTCGAGCAGTCGAACCATCATCAGGTCGACATGCGGGCGCAACCTTTGCCAGAGCGGCAGTTTTATCCGCGAACCAAAACCAGTTTTACGGCTTTGTCACAGCATCAGCTACATGGACATATCTTGCAGGACGATCTGGTCACGGCTTATGAACAGCCCGATAGTGCCGCCGATGAAATTCATTTTACCGGTCTGGAAGAACAGCCAGCAGCTGTGCCCCTAGACTGGATTAGGCTGAATTTTCCTAAAGGCACCGTAGCCGGAACATTCTTGCACAGCATTTTTGAACATATTGATTTTCAGGACAGCAGTTACTGGAATCTGGAAATCCGGCGCCGTTTTAAAAATACCGCACCGCAAATCTGGCAGGAACTGAAAGAAAAATTTGAACAGGCTTTTCATATACGTAGTGTACTAGAACAGGCTTTTTCCCTGCATTATCAGGCCGCTGTGGTGAATCTGCGAACCCTGTTTCAGGCCACAGCTCAGGCAGATTTCAAAGCCGAGGAATTGCGTCATAGTATGCAGCGCGTATTGTCCAGCCTGAACTATAAGTTATTGACCGGAATTCGCCTGCATGACCAAAGCAAAGCTTATCGCCAGCAATGGCAGCAGCTGTTTCACTCGGCACAACAGCTCGATCGTTCGGGTCTGCTGGAATTTTTAGATCAGTTTCGAGTGTATATCGATGGGCTGGAGGATGACTCCTTTATCCAGTTTTTTGAACAGGAAGTGGCCCAGCTCACACGCCCTGCAAGTACTGAATCACTGAATGTGGACAATATTTTCCAGACTGCATTTGATGGCTTGCTGGACGAGATCACAGAAGATATTTTGCTGAACCTGGTGCATGACTGGGTACATGACATTCTGGCCACTCCGATTCAGGCAGATTTTGCCTTGGCACAGCTGGAGGCTAAACAGTATCTGTCAGAATTTCCTTTTTATCTTTCCTTGATCGATGCCCCTTTGCAGATTTGGCAAATCCATCAGCTGTTTCTCGAACATGACATGGTCATGAGCGATTTTAATGAAGCCAAATCGGCGCGGTATCTGACCGGTTCCATCGATCTGGTGTATTTCGATGGTCAGCGCTACCATATTGCCGATTATAAAAGTAACTTCCTCGGACCTGATCAGCAGCACTATAGTGCTGAGGCAATTCAGCAGAATATGAGCCAGTCCAGTTACTGGTTGCAGGCCGCTTTGTATCTGGTGGCGCTGCATCGGTACCTGAGTGCCAATATGCAGGGTTATTCGATTCAGCAGCAATTGGGCGGCGCGACCTATCTGTATTTGCGCGGGATGAATGGACAGGCGCAGCAAGGGGCTTATCATTGGCAACCGAGCCTGGAATTCATAGAAAAACTGGATCAAATATTGGGCTATTTTGAGCAGAAAAAATCAGCATGATTTTGCAGTTTTATAAAATATATAAAGATTAAACAGAAAATTATCCTGTGGATAACTTTGAGGATAACTGTGTGGAAAATGAGCAGAATCACGTGTCGCAGCAAGACTCCAATTTAATGGCTTGGATTGACTATCTTTGTCAGCCTCCATTCAGTACAGCTGTATTTGATCCGGCAGTAAAATTATTGATCCAGCAACTGCTTGAGGCGATGCAGGCGGGGGATAGCTGTATCGAAGTTGATCCTCAGCAGGTTGCCCTATTACATAATCTGGTTCTAGATCGCCGTCAGCAAAGTACAGGAATTGCACCATTTATTTGTGCAGATCAGCATTTGTATTTGTACCGCTACTGGCAGCTAGAGCAGGCGGTAGCTGTACATATTGCTCGGATTAAAACCCAACCGGTTGCCGCTATTCATTTATCCGAACGCGATCGCAGCCTATTGTCAGATCCACAGCAGCAAAAAGCCCTGCACATGGTGGCTCAGCAAGCTTTAAGCATTATTACCGGCGGTCCGGGTACCGGTAAAACCTATACATTGGCGCATATGATTGCGGTCCTGCATGAGGCCATGCCAAATATCCGGATCGCCATGGCAGCGCCTACCGGAAAGGCCGCACAGCGGATGAAAGAGGCACTGCAAAAAGCCTTGCATAGTGAAGCTCTACAACAGTTTGAGCTAGAAGCATTAAAACAGTTACAACCGGTGACCCTGCATCGCTTATTGGGTCTGGGCACTCGCGGACAGCCACGCTTTCATGCCAAACAGCCTTTGCCCTATGATGTGATCGTGGTCGATGAAGCCTCAATGCTGGATTTTAATCTGTCACAGATGTTGCTGGCCGCCGTACCGTCTCATGCACGGCTGATTTTACTCGGTGATGCAGACCAGCTGGCCTCTGTGGATGTCGGAACGGTACTGGCAGATTTACAGCAAGTAGCGACTCTGGACGATAATCGGGTCAATTTAATCACCACACGACGTTTTGCGACTGGAGCCAAGATTGGCGCAATGGCGGAGTTTATCCAGCAGAATCATGAGCCTTCTCATGTCTTGCAGAAATTTGAGCAGCAAATCGTGGCAGCCAGTGAGTTACAAACGATTGACTTGAATCAGGTCGAAATCGACCAGTTACAGCTACAATATCTGCTCTCGGACACTGAACAGACCTCGCATAGTTTGAATCTGTATTATGACCAGCTGATGTATGGTTATCAGGCTTATGTACAGGCCATAAAAACAGAACGAAACTCAGCTGATTTTGAGCAGTATGTACAACAGGTGGTCAAAACTTTTGATGATTACCGTATTTTAACAGCAATCCGTTCTGGTGATTTGGGTCTGATCAAGATCAACCTGCAGATTGAGCAACGCTTTTTAGCAGCCCAAGGGCAGTTGAAACAGGGCGACTGGTATGTCGGACGCCCCGTCATGATGAATTATAACGACTATCAGTTGGGGCTGTCCAATGGTGATATTGGCATCTGTTTTTTACGTGAGCAATCTGGTCAGCACCAGTTTGAAGTGTATTTTCCGAGTTTGGAAAAATGGGTGTTAGCCACCCGTTTACCTAAAAGTATTGAAACTGCTTTTGCACTGACCATTCACAAATCTCAAGGTTCAGAATTTTCCCATACCGCAGTGGTGCTGGATCAATATGCAAAAAATTTATTGAGCAAAGAGTTGATTTATACTGCAATTACTCGAGCCAAAAAAGTGGTCAGTTTATTGGTAGATTATGATGCTTTTACACAAGCACTTTGTGTCAGAACCACCCGGAAAAGTGGTTTGAGCCAAAAAATCATTGAAAAATCTAGTAATTTAATTGGCAAAAATAATCAAATCTTGTAGGTAAAAGCTTACAAGGATTCAGGAAATTGACGCATAGAGCTTTTGCTCGGTTTTTGAGAAGATTGGTTCTACAAAATAACTCAACACGGAAAGTTGAGCATAATCGTATAATGATAATAATAATGTCGGTAGACAGCGAACTTACAGTGAAGTAAGTGAAAGAGGAAACTTACAGCCGCTAAGCCTTGTAGTTTTGGGAGAGACTACAAGGCTTTTTTATATCCTGATTTTTTTTATAGGAAGCTTGCTGGATTTTTATTCTAATTTCTTAGCAAAGATTTTCAGTTCTAGCCAGTAAACTTAAGTAAATAGCGTTAAATAAAACGAGAGCTGTGTAACATTATGCAAATTTTTACCCTGTGATGTACGAAATGGCTTACAGCAAAATGAGGCAAATGCCTCTAGTGGTCTCGTAGGAATATGGCAAAATCTACCACACAAGGAAGATGATTTTTCAACAGGATGTTTGAAAATAATAATAAGCGTAAAACGCCATAATAATACAATAAATAATAATGATAAGAGAAAGAACTACAGCGCCAAAAAGCCCGAGTTTACTCGGGCTTTTTTTTATCCATTTTTATGGAGAGCAGCGGAAGATTCACGCGAGCTAAAGGGTTTGTTGGCTTTTCAAAGGAATTTCTATATTTAATTCATTCTGGATTTATTTCACTAAAATAATGCAAAACCCGAATCTTTGGGGGACAAGAGTCATCGGATCTGAACTGCATCAATGAGCGACCAAAGCCATGCAAAAATATGGATCTATTTTTGCAATTTGATGCGTTTTCCCTTAAAATATGCAACTTGCTGTAGTGATGCACGGCAGTCAAGGTTTTGAATTCTCATCACTTTGATTTTTATCAAAATATATAAGCATCTCGGAGAAATCGAATGGCTTTAACTAACGCAGATCGCGCAGAGATCATGGCTAAATTCGCTCGCGCTGAAAACGACACTGGTTCACCAGAAGTTCAAGTAGCTCTTTTAACTGCTCAAATCAATGACTTACAAGGTCACTTTAAAGAGCATAAACACGACCACCATAGCCGTCGCGGTTTGATCCGTATGGTTAACCAACGTCGTAAGCTTCTTGACTACCTAAATGGTAAAGACCACGGTCGTTATGTAGCATTGATCGGTGCTTTAGGTTTACGTCGTTAATTCGATTTAAACTTTATTTTCGGGTTTATTGCATGCTTTGTGCTGTATTGCTGAAAACTAAAGTTGGCTTGGCTTATGGCTAGGTCTGTGGAAGGGGCGAATATTTCGCTCCTTCTTTGTGTTTAAAAATAGTATTTAATCTGGTGAGGTCGGCTTCTAAGCTTTGTCATTTACTCGTCCATATGGTCATGAATGCCAAACCTTAGGGGTCTCCACTAGAATAATTGTTCACAAGAACTAGGAAAAAATAAAACATGTCAATGTTTAATATTATTCGTAAAGAATTCCAATTCGGTCAGCACAACGTTATCTTGGAAACAGGTCGTGTTGCCCGTCAGGCAAACACTGTTGTGATCACCATGGGCGGCGTACAAGTACTTGTTGCTGTTGTGGCACAGCCTAAAGCAAAAGCAGGTCAAGACTTCTTCCCATTGACTGTAAACTATCAAGAAAAGCAATATGCTGCTGGTCGTATCCCGGGTGGTTATGGCAAGCGTGAAGGCCGTCAGTCTGAAGCTGAAACTTTGATTTCACGTCTGATTGACCGTCCAATTCGTCCATTGTTCCCAGAAGGTTACTTCAACGAAATTCAAGTAACAGCCACTGTTATTTCTTCTGATAAAACCATGGATGCTGATATTGCTGCAATGTTGGGTACTTCAGCTGCATTGTCTATTGCTGGTACACCTTTCCGTGGTCCGATTGGTGGCGCGCGCGTTGGTTTAATCAACGGTGAATACATCCTGAACCCAAACCTTGAACAACTTAAAGAGTCTGATCTTGATCTTGTTGTTGCGGGTACTGAAACTGCAGTATTGATGGTTGAATCTGAAGCGAAAGAACTTTCAGAAGACCAAATGCTGGGCGCTGTATTGTTCGGTCATGACGAAATGCAAATTGCGATCCAGGCGATCAAAGAATTTGCTGCAGCTGCAGGCGCGGTTGAATCAACTTGGGTTGCTCCAGTTAAAAACGAAGAACTTCTTGGTAAATTGAAAGAAGCATTCGAAGCGAAAATCTCTGAAGCTTACACGATTGCAGTTAAGCAAGACCGTTATGCGGCACTTGACGCGCTTTATGCAGAAGCAGTTGCACAGTTCGTTCCTGAAAATGACGAAACTGGCATTGCAGAAGAAGTAAATGAGCTGTTCGAAGACCTTAAATACCGTACCGTTCGTGACAACATCCTGTCTGGTAAGCCACGTATCGATGGTCGTGATACCAAAACTGTTCGTGCAATCGACGTACAAGTAGGCGTATTGGATCGTGCACACGGTTCAGCATTGTTCACACGTGGTGAAACTCAGGCCTTGGTCACAACGACTTTGGGTAATACACGTGATGCGTTGATGGTTGATACCCTTGCAGGTACAAAAACTGACAACTTCATGTTGCACTACAACTTCCCTGCATACTCTGTAGGTGAAACAGGTCGTGAATCTGGTCCTAAGCGTCGTGAGATTGGTCACGGTCGTTTGGCACGTCGTGGTGTTCAAGCAGTTCTTCCTGCGGCTGATCGCTTCCCGTACGTGATCCGTATCGTTTCTGACATCACTGAATCAAACGGTTCGTCTTCAATGGCGTCTGTATGTGGTGCTTCATTATCATTGATGGATGCTGGTGTTCCACTTAAAGCGCCAGTTGCAGGTATTGCGATGGGTCTAGTGAAAGAAGGCGAGCGTTTCGCAGTTCTTTCTGACATCTTGGGTGATGAAGATCACTTGGGCGACATGGACTTTAAAGTAGCGGGTTCTGCAAACGGTATTACTGCGCTACAAATGGACATAAAGATCGAAGGCATCACTGAAGAGATCATGGAATCTGCATTGAACCAAGCTTATGCGGGTCGTATGCACATCTTGAATGAGATGAACCAGGTGATTTCACGTGCGCGTCCTGAAATTTCGATGCACGCACCGACATTCCAGGTGATCAACATCAACCCGGATAAAATCCGTGATGTGATCGGTAAAGGCGGCGCGACCATTCGTGCAATTACTGAAGAAACTAAAGCGGCGATTGATATCGAAGATAACGGTACAGTTCGCGTATTTGGTGAAACTAAAGCGGCTGCGCAAGCTGCAGTTGCCAAGATTCAGGCACTTACGGCTGAAATCGAGCCAGGTACAATTTATACAGGTAAAGTGATTCGTATTGTTGAATTCGGTGCGTTCGTAAATATCCTGCCAGGTACTGATGGCTTACTTCACATCTCTCAAATCTCAAACGAACGCATTGCGAACGTGGCAGATGTATTGAAAGAAGGTCAGGAAGTAAAAGTACAGGTTGCGGATGTTGATAACCGTGGCCGCATTAAATTAACGATGAAAGACATCGAACAAGTTTAATTCTTAAAAATATTCACATGGGAAAATTCATGTGAATAACAATAAAAAAGCCCTGAGCTTGATCAAAGTGTTTATTTTGGCTGGCTCAGGGCTTTTTTATGCCTTCAATAAGATTCTGCTACGCAAATAAAGACTGATTGGATTGCTTAAGTCTTCGGCTCGGCTCATAATTTTAAGACGGATAGATGGGGAAGGCCTAGCTCTATCCTGCAACAACAAAAAGCAGAATTGTGAATAGAGAATTGTCTTAATGCAGGTTTATTATTTTTACCAACATCCGACCGAACATCATATTTTTGTACAAAAAGAGCCTATTGCTCAAGCCGAACCTGAATTTATCTGGATCGACTATACCCGGGCAGATGTGGTTAATCGGGCTGAGACTTGGCAAAAAGAAATAGAACAGCAGACCCATTTATACCTAAACGAATTGCATGTAAACGATATTCTTAATTTAGAACATCCTTGTGTATTTGATAGCATGGATGACTATGAGTTGCTTATTTTTCGCAAGCTGATTACCCCGGATGATGACATCGAGAGCGGTGAGCAGGCGCTGGAACAGCATGAAAAAGTATTTGGTCTGGCGACTACTCCGATTAGTTTTATCATGACTCCTCAAGTGCTGATTACAGTACGTGAGCAAGGCAATAAAGCAATAAAAAATTATATTTCCCGTATTGAAACCCATGTGATCCGTTCCACTCAGGAACAAAATAAGTCACGAAAACTCCCGATGACCCCGCTGGATTTATCGTTACGTTTGCTGAATAGCATGGTGGATGGTTATTTGGATTTACGTGTGCCTTTAACCCGACGGGTTGAATTCTGGCAACAGGAGTTATTACAGGGGCATCGCCGCTTTACTAAATGGAACCAGTTATTGCAAGAAAGCATATCTTTTCAACAAGTGGAAAATCTCTGTGAAGAGCAAATTGATACCTTGCAAGAACTGCGAGATGAAATTATCGATAATTATCCACACCTGAAAGGTAAGAAGAAGTCGGAACGGCAGGATATTATGCTGGTCCGAATGAATGACCTGGTCAGCCATGTAGAGCGCATCCAAAAACACACTGTTCGTTTGCGTGCCTCGATTCAGGCGGCTATCGACCTGCATTTTTCAGCCATTGCCAATCAGACCAATGAAAATATGCGCATCTTGGCGATAATTACCGCTATTTTTGCACCGCTGACCTTATTGACCGGGATTTACGGGATGAACTTTGAATTTATTCCGGGGGCGAAATCTCCTGTCGGGTTCTGGAGTATGTTAATGATCATGTTCATTAGCACGGTATTGCTGGTGTATTATTTCTATTGCAGACATCTGGTCGGCCGAGGGGAGCGCAGTGTGATTGATCTACTGGCACAACAGCATAAGAATCAACACGTGAATCTGTTCTGGTTCCTGGACTATGAGCCGATTAAGCAATCAGTGAAAGAGACCATGAAAGAGGTTGAAAAGCTGACCAAATTAAAATAGAGCTACCTTTATCAATCGATATTTATAAAAGTTGTCCTATTTTTCAAGCACACGTAGATCAGTGGACTTCAATTTTAGATTAGCTCTGTAGAAATCAACACTCTGTTCTGCTGATCACTCAACTTGAGCTGTTCGAGTCAGTATTTTATAGATTTCATCTTTTAATTTCAGTTTTTTACGCTTGATCGCCTCAATATCATTGTTGATATGATTGACTGGATCAAGTTCAAGCTGGCTGATTTCTTTGTCCAGCTCGTTATGTTCCTCGAATAATTTGGCAAAATAGGGATTTTCCTCGCGAAGTTGCACAATCAAGTCGCGGTATTCGGGAAACATGTATTTGATTTTCTTATTGCAATCTTTGGTTTTCATAGGGATTCTTATACTCTAATCATAAAATTAAATATAAATATGTTCTGATCTGCACTGAAAAATGCAGATCGACAGAACATGAAAAGGATTTACTTGAAGTGCAAATGTTTGACCTCGCGGCGTAACTCCTGCACTTCATCAATGAGGTCCAGCATCATGGCAACGGCGCTAAATGAGGCATCAAAATCGCGTTGCAGGCGATAGGCGCGTTGTGCACGCGAGATATCTTCACCGAGGAAAGTGCTGGTCGGGGTTGTAGAACGATTGGGTAAAATTCCATGTTCAATTAACTGCATGACCCATTCCGGGCTTTGTCCACACGCTTCTGCAAAGTGGATCAAGTCAAATGAACGATCGTCCATAATTTCTGAGGGGGTATAACCTTGGGAAAAACTTTCTTGGTACTGAATCGTAGTCATGGGTCTACTCCTTAAACAGCCAAGTGTGCAAAATCCGGAGAAAGGGAAGGTGCTAAAATAGAACGCTTTCCAATCCTTGGACATGCAGACTCAGAGTGATGACTCAAATGATCATGAGTGAAGAGTCGGGATGTGCCAGTAGTTGATGGATCAGTCGGTCTGACCGGATATCTATCAGCAGCATGCGAGGCAAAGAAGGTTAAAGTTGAAGTTGTTTTTATAATTTTATGTGTTATCGACAAAGCGTATTCAATCACTTTCCTGTGTTGAATAGAGGGCGCCATATCAGGGCTGCAAAGCAGACCAGAGGGCAAAATTGAACGAGGCTGAAGATTGATCATCATAAGTGGATAAAAAATAACCGTCTTCGATCCATTATTATGACTTTGCCTGCTCCAAAACAGTTTTTATTTGTACCTTATTGTTTCAAATCATGACAAAGAAAAAAGCCCCTGATATAGGGGCTTTGAAAATCTTTCTGAAATTAATATTTTACCCAAGTAACACTGCGGCCAATTACCGATACCCCGACATAACCACGCAAGGTCAGACGTTTGCCATTGGCACTTAAGCGTGCTTTACCTTTGTAAACTTTGCCACTGATCGGATCAAGCACTTTGCCATCATGGTATTCACGTGGCTTTTTCGGATCTGCCTTAAAATCCCAGATAAACGGCAGGCCTAGAAAAGGCTTGTTCTTAAGCTGACCTGGACATTTATGACAAATTCCCATTTTTTCTGCGCCAGGCAAGCTGCGTGTTTCGACAATCACTCCTTCATAACTGCCATCTGCTTTCTTGCGAATTTCCACATCCGCACGAGAATAACCCGATTGATCATCGATGGTTTTCCATTTACCCAATAACGGATCTTCATAGGCAAAGGCCAGGCTAGAGACTGCGGCCAAACTTATCCCCATTAGTAGAGTATTCAATAATTTTCTCATAACATACCTGTTAAATTGATGATGTATTCATTTTAGAATTATTGCTCTAATTTATTTTAAAAGCATAATTAAATCAAGAGTATGAACTGTGCGGTCTTTCTCATAATTTTTTGAAAATGATGAATATTCAGGTTTTGTTAGTGTGAATAATCTTATAATTTAAAAGGGATTCTTAGATTGGATTTACAGGAGAGTTTGATTCAGGGGGTAGACAGGTTTTCTACTGTAGGAGAATACGCTCTGTTGAACTCAGTCCCATAGGTTTTAAAATATAAAAAAAGCATTCCTAGGAATACTTTTAAACTTAAGGATTAGAACTGCTTAGCTCAGGTGTTTACCAAATAGACCCAAGGCTTCTTCAGCGGTAAAAGTATATTGGCTATTACAGAACTGACAGTCCATTTCGATCGGATTCTGAAATTCCAGCGTTTCACGGATCGACTCTACGCCGATTTGCTGTAAAGCGACTGCACAACGCTCTTTAGAGCAGGTACAGCCAAACTTCAACACTTCCGTATCTGGCAGACGCACTTCTTCTTCGTTATATAAACGGTACAGAATATCAGTAGCTTGCAAACCGACTAACTCTTCAGTTTTCAGGGTCTCTGTGAGCATGGTCAGACGTGGCCATAGGTCTTCATCTACCCGGCGTTGTTCTTCTTCACTATTACGTGGCAACAACTGAATCAGTAAACCACCTGCACGCTGATGGTCACTTGCCAGTACAATACGCGTCGGAATCTGTGCAGAAAGGTCATAATATTGCATCAGACAGCCCGCCAGATTTTCTTTATCAAGGGGTACAATTCCCTGATAACGCTCACCAAATTCTGGTTCGATATTGATGAATAGAACCGGAGAGGTGAGTGATTTCAACACTGTACTGCTGTCTTCACCGACCAGAAAGTGCGGATCTTCTTCATAGTCAGCCAGAGCGCGAACTTCACCCAAATGGTTACATTCAGCCATAGCCCATTTAAATGTGCCCGATGCCTGAATTTGCAGGCTGATACGCCCTTTAATCTTCAATGTGCTGGCCAGCAGTGCAGTGGCACTAAGCATTTCACCTAGCAGGATTTTAACTGCAGGCGCATAGTCACGTTGCGCTAAAATGGTTTGTAAAGCTTCTTCAAGATGCACCACTTCACCACGAACAGGGCTATCTTCAATAAAAAAGCGTTGGCGTAAATCAGACATAAAATTCTCCATAACCCTGCTTTAATGGTGTCATTATTGTAAAACACAAGTTAGGACAGTTCATCTCTTAACGTATCAATTCCTGCGCCGTTTGTATCCTGTTGCTGCTGTTTAGCCTGTTTTTGCACTTTATGGCGTTGATCCTGGGTAAACAGATGCTCCAGTTCAGCCAAACTACTATGCTGATTTTCATAATTTGGATGTTCATCCGGATCCAGATGATATTGGCTGTTGAGCAGTTTCTCATCCTGTTCGCGGAAGTTTTGAATCTGTTGCAGGCTTTCTTCCGGGTCAGGATTGAGCTGGTTTAGTAAGGCCTGACTGAGTTCTAAAGCTGAAAGATAAGTTTCACGCCAGATGTGTTTCACGCCCAAATCCTGTAATAAATGCACATGATGCCGGTCACGGGCACGTACCCATAAACTGATTTCAGGATAATTCAGCCGCAGATGCCGCACGATCAGCATTGAGTCTTCAATATCGTCAATCGCCACAATCACCTGTTGTGCTGTGGCAATACCGGTCTGTATCAAGGCTTCAGGCTCTGTCGCATCTGCCTGATAGAAAGGGATGTCGTACTGCGCCAGAAGTTCAGTGGCTTGCACATTGCTGTCCATGACACTAAAGGCGTGTTGCTGTTGCAGTAAAATCCGGGCGATGATTTGCCCGAAGCGGCCAAAGCCAATCAGCAGAATCGGAGTACTGGTTTCAGGATTGAGATCGGTTTCGAAGGTCGCTGCCAGATGATTGTGACGATCCAGATGCGGTAAAATCTGGCTGTGCAATAACCAATAAAATGCGGGCGTCAGTAGCAAGGAAAAACTCACCATCCACAGCAAGGGAGAGAGCAGATCGGCCGGAATAATCTGGTCGGATACTGCAATCACCAGTGCCAGTAAGGCAAATTCACCGCCTTGTGCCAGACTAGCTGCTAACAAGGTGCTATTGCGCCAGCTATTTTGATGATAACGCGCCAATGTCAGGCTGATTGCAAACTTGACTAAGATTAAAGCGAGGGTGCCGCCGAGAATGATCCAGGGGAAATTCAGCAGATCAGACAATTTTAGTGCCATGCCCAGACTGATAAAGGCCAGGCCGATCAATAAGCCCTGAAAAGGCCGAATCGTGCTTTCTACCGCAGGACGAAAATCTGAATCTGCCAGTAAAATACCGGCAAATAAGGCACCGAGAAATAGATTCAGGCCGAGGGTATTCATTAACACCAACAATGCCAAGGTCACCGCAATCGCTACAATCGCATGCAGTTCGTGACTGCCACTTTTAGCAATCCAGCGATACAACGGCTGCATCAAGTAACGATTACACAGGAACAGACCGCTTAACGTCGCGATGAGGGCAGCAAAGTAGGCCACGCCATGTTCGGTCGAGCGAATCCCGGCAAATAAGGGAATGGCTGCAATCACCAGAATGGCCAACAGAGCATGAATCAGCAGAATCGAATAGGCTTGCTGACCATAGCTGGTGGCGAACTGTTCCTGATGATTGAGATGTTGAATCACCAAAGTCAGGGCGGACAAACTGCCGGCGAGTCCAATTACAATGCTGGCGAGTAGGCTTTGCTGAAGGAAAACCCAGGCCATGAGGGTGAAAATCAGGGTGCTGATTAGTACCTGTAAAGCAACCATCATCCACAGGGAGGGATTAATCTGCACAATGCGTTGTGGTCTGAGTTGCAGGCCGATCCAGAACATCAGTGCCATCAGGCTGACTTGCATGAAACTACTCATGACTTCGGGTGTCTGAATCAGGTGCAAAAGGCTTGGACTTAAGATGATCCCTGTTAACAGATAGCCCAGCACACTTGGCAATCTGAGCCTTTTACTCAGTGGCACTATCAACAGTGCAATGACCAGAACCAGTGTTATTTGTAACAGTATCGACATTTTCCTGCCCTAAATTTATTCTTGATCCAGACTTGCAGTTTCGTATTCCAGATCGATCCTCAGGCGCAATATCTTTTAGCTCAGTTCCTGAGGGTCGATGTCCAGCGTGAGCTTCATGCTAGAAGGTTTGTCCTGCAGCATGTTTTGCCACCAGCTACGCACATAGTAATGCAAACGTGGACGATCCGCTGACAATAGCACCATATGCGACTGATAGCGTCCGGCCTTACGTTCCATTGGCGCAGGAATTGGTCCCCAGATGTCCAGCGCCAGATCAGGATATTGCCTGAGGAGTGCTGCATGTTTCTGTAAGAATTCGGTATTTTGTGCCTGATCCTTGGATTCACAGCGAATCAGGATGGCATAACGGTAGGGCGGCATTCTGGCCATCTGCCGTTCTTTTAAGGTCTGCTGGGCAAATACGCGATAATTTTCATTCACTAAGGTGTTCAGCAGGGCATGATCAGGTCTGAGGGTCTGCAGATAAACATCGCCTTTATGTTCACCACGTCCGGCACGGCCAGCCACTTGCACGATCAGTTGCGCAGTCCGTTCAGTAGCACGGAAGTCCACACTCAGTAGACCGGAATCAATATCCAGAATCGCCACCAGCGTCACATAAGGAAAATGATGCCCCTTGGCCAGCATCTGGGTGCCGAGTAGAATCGCCGGTTCGCTTTTCTGAATCTTGTCATAGATTTTTTGCCAGCTGCCGACCCGACTGGTGGAATCGCGATCGACCCGAATCACCTCAAAATCCGGAAATAGCTCATTTAAATGTTCTTCGACTTTGCCGGTGCCCATACCCAGTGTAACCAGTTCCTGATGCTGACATTGCGGGCAGTGTTCCGGCATGCGGTGAATAGTGCCGCAGTGATGGCAATGCAGATGCTGATAAGGCTGACGGTGTACAGTGAAGTTGGCATCACAGTGCGGACATTGCGCCTGCCAACCACAGCTGCCACACAGCAGGACGGGAGCATAGCCACGGCGGTTTAAAAAAATCAGCACCTGTTCTTTTTTCTCCAGGCGCTTTTTGATGTCCTGAATCAGTTGAAGGCTAATCCCATGCTTTTTTTGCGCAACTTTTAAATCCAGAATATGGATTTTGGGCATCAAGGCCGTGCCGGCACGTTGATTCAGCTCCAGCACCTGCATCTTGCCATGTTCCACCAGCGCATAACTGTCAATACTTGGTGTGGCTGACCCTAAGATTACCAGACATTGCTGTAAATGGCCGCGGTACAGGGCGACATCTCGGGCATGATAGCGGAAGCCTTCCTGCTGTTTAAAGGACAGGTCATGTTCTTCATCCAGAATGATCAGGCCCAGATTCGGCATTGGCGTATAAATGGCGGAACGTGTACCAAGCACAATTGAGGCTTTGCCAGTTTCTGCCGACTGCCAGGCTTGTAGCCGTTTGGAATCATTCAGCCCGGAATGCAGCAGCGCAATATGGCAATGAAAACGGGACTGAAAACGGCTGATGGTTTGCGGCGTCAGGCCGATTTCCGGCACCAGCACTAGCACCTGTTTGCTCTGTTTCAGTACCTGTTCCATGATCTGCAAATACACTTCAGTTTTACCGCTGCCGGTCAGACCATCCAGTAAAAAAGCCTGATATTGATTGCGATATTTTAATACTTGTTCGACAGCATGTTTTTGTTCAGGATTGGCGGTCAGCGGCATCTGTGCCAATTGCATTGGTTGTGGGCTGAAATCTTGTGGCTCCAGTACACAGGCGCAAATCTCTTTTTTCTCCAGTGCTTTTAAGGTCGCGGTTTCAATCCCGGCCATATTCAGCACATTTTCAGTAGTCCCGACCGGGTGCAGTTTTAAAATCCGGTAGGCTTCCTGCTGCTTGTCCGAACGACGTACTTTGGCCTCGGCATCAGGGTCTAGCAATTTCCAGGTACGGGCCAGCAGGTTATAAGGCTTACCCTGACGCAACAGGGTCGGCAGGGCACTGTGGACGACTTCACCGATCGGGAACTGGTAATATTGCGCTGACCATGTCAACAAACTTAAAACTTTGCTATCTATAATGGCGCGTTCATCGAGCAGTTCGGTTACAGCTTTAAGCTTAAAGCGTGGATCGAGAGGGGTGTCTGCCGAGAGTTTTTCGATAATCACCCCGACCAGATTCTGCCGACCAAACGACACCAGTACACGTGCGCCAATCTGCGCCTGTTTAAATTGTTCTGCACTCATCGTGTAATCAAAACAATCAAATACATGCACAGGTACAGCAACGCGTACGCGATAAATTGGACTTAAATCGGTGTGAGAATTTTGCATATCTTGGGGTGGAGATCCTGAAGAAATTTCGTCGTGCTTAAAGTTCGATTATGTTAGAGTGAGCAGATAATTTATATCAAAGAATATGAATGATTTCGGTGGTCTGACGCAACAGCGTTGAGCAAAATTTTGGAAAATTAGAGCATTACAATGCCTGCATATCAGTTTATTGCGCTTGATGCTTCAGGAAAGCAGCAAAAAGGCGTGCTGGAGGGGGATTCTGCACGTCAGATCCGGCAACAATTACGGGATAAAGCACTTATTCCTGTCTCTGTTGATCCTGTCGAAAAAAAAGATCAACAGCATCGTCGAAAATGGTTTGAAAAAAGCATCACCGCCTACGATCTGGCTCTGATGACCCGGCAGTTATCCGTGCTGGTCGCTGCTGCAATTCCGCTAGAAGAAGCCATCCGCGCCGTCGGCAAGCAAAGTGAAAAAGTGCATGTACAAAACCTGCTGATGTCGGTGCGCTCCAAAGTGCTGGAAGGGCATAGTCTGGCGCAGGGCTTGCAACAATCCGGACGTTTTCCCGAGCTGTATATTGCCACAATTGCCGCCGGTGAACGTTCCGGGCATTTAGACCTGATTCTGGACCAACTGGCAGACTATACCGAAAACCGCTTTGCCATGCAGAAAAAAATCCAGGGTGCGATGGTCTATCCTATTATCCTGATGCTGATGTCCTTTGCGATCGTGATGGGGCTGATGACCTATGTGGTGCCAGATATCGTCAAGACCTTTGACCAGAGTAAAGATGCCTTGCCGTGGATTACCGTGGCCTTGATGAAAGCCAGTGATTTTATCCGCATTGCCTGGCCATTTTTATTGATCGGTGGGGCTTTGGGGATTTTCCTGTTGGTCCGGTTTTTAAGAACCACCGCCGGGCATTATGCCTTTGACCGTCTGACCTTAAAATTACCTTTATTCGGCAAATTGTCACGCGGGATTAATGCCGCACGTTTTGCCAGTACCTTATCCATTTTGACCCAGTCTGGCGTGCCGCTGGTCGATGCACTGCGGATTGGTGCCGCAGTCAGTAACAACTGGGTGATCCGGGATTCTGTCAATCTGGCAGCGGAAAAAGTCACTGAAGGTGGCAACCTGGCAACCCAACTGGAACGCAGTGGTTATTTCCCGCCGATGATGGTACAAATGATCAAAAGTGGTGAAGCGTCTGGTGAACTGGACCGCATGTTGGAACGTGCTTCACAAATGCAGGATCGCGAAGTGACCACCCTGATTTCAACTTTACTGGCCTTGCTGGAACCTTTAATGCTGGTGTTGATGGCCAGTATTGTTCTGGTCATTGTGATAGCAGTGATGCTGCCAATTGTGAACATGAATAATATGATTTAAACAGAAACCAGTTAGAATTTTGTTGTGATCAAGATTCAAGTGGAAATTCTGAATGATGCAAATAAATGAGAGAGATTGAATGAAAAGGACTCAATTAAATAAACAGACGGGCTTTACCTTAATTGAAGTCATGGTGGTGATTGTAATTCTCGGTGTGCTTGCTGCGCTGATCGTTCCGAACGTGATGGGACGTGGTGAAAAGGCCAAAGTCGATACCACCGTGATCAAGTTACAAAGCATTGCAGGTTCACTGGATCAATACAAGCTGGACAATGGCAAGTATCCAAGTATGCAGGAAGGCGGTCTGGATGCACTGGTGAATCAGCCAGCGACTGCAAAAAACTGGGTGCCAGGCGGTTATGTCAAGGGCGGTTTTCCAAAAGACAGCTGGGATAATGAACTGCAATATGTGATTCCGGGCACCGATGGCCGCAGCTTCGATCTGTATTCATTTGGTGCAGATGGTCAATCGGGTGGTGAAGGAACAGATGCCGATATTTATTATCAGCCTTAATTGAGAATCGTTATAAATTTTCGATAGATAGAATATATCACTTCACTGAATAGGCTATTTCAATACGAAGTGAAGTGATAATAACTATTAATTATTAAATATAATGTAAGTTAATGATATTTATAATAATGAAATAATAAAAACGATATGCGAGTTATAATAAGAATTATTCCCATATTTATCTATTACAATTCTCGTAAAATATGAATAAACATACACTTTCTATTTATTTAAAAAAGCTCATAATGATCTGAATGGTACTTGACTCGCCAACGGAGAAGCACATGAAAGCATTAATCTTAGGAGATGAAATCAATCAATTTCATTGGTCGATGCTGAAATCTGTTCTTCTGGTTTTAAGCATGCTGCCGATCAGTCAGGGTATCGTTCATTTATGGCAAAGCACCGAAGGCAGCAGCCAGATTATGGTGGCTTTTTTTGCTATCAGCTTGATGAGCAGTTTATTGGCCCTGTGTTTCTGGTCAGCATTAAACGCGAGTGTAGTTCGCATTCAAGCCGAACAAGGTTCAGTATTTGAGCAGACACTGGTTCAGATCTATCGTCATGTACCAATGCTGTCTCTTGCCAGCATGTTGTGTTATCTGGCTATACAGTTTTAAGTTTTAAAGAGATAAAGAAACCGAGGCATTGACCTCGGTTTTTTTATTGCTTTGAGTGTTCCTCCCTTTCATAAAGAGAGGTGAGGAGGGATTGATAAGATGCTATATTCAGGAATCCCCTAAGTCCCCCTTTGTAAAAGGGGTACTTGAAAAAATTACCGTCTAGATTTAAAGCTGACATCCACTTTACGTGGACGGAAGCGCCAGCCCACTAGCAAGAGTAGAACCGAGAAGATCAGGACCGGCCAGTCGCTGAGTTTCATATATAGCGTTTCACCCTGCATGGCTGGAAGTTCGCCACGTAATACTGCTTCCTGATCCATCGGGGCTTTTTTCACAATATGACCATTGTGATCAATAAACGCAGTCACACCAGTATTGGTCGCCCGAATAAACCAGCGGCCATTTTCTTTAGCACGCATTTGCACCATTTGCAGATGTTGTAATGGTCCTGCCGTGCCGGTAAACCAGGCATCATTAGAGACGGTCACCAGAAAATCACTTTGGCTAGCATTGCGGCGGGTCAAATTCGGATAAGCCACTTCATAGCAAATTGCAGAACCCAATGGATGATTTTTCACATTCAATGGTTGCTGATGATCTGCACCCCGGGTAAAACCGCTCATGGATGGATCATTCTGCAGACCTGGCAATACCCAGCTCAACCAGCCTGATAAGGGAATATATTCACCAAAGGGAACCAGTCGTTGCTTCTTGTATAGGCCATCGGATTCATCGCCACTGGCCATAATACTATTGTAATATTTTGGATAGCCCGCAGTCTGCGATTCGGCTAAATCCCAATATGGAATGCCGGTCACCCATGCAGTGCCTGATTTTTCAGCTTGTACTTTCATGGCCTCCAGAAAGGCTTCAATATCAGTCTGGAACATGGGAATCGAAGATTCCGGCCAGACGATCAGATCACGGCCCCATTCGGTTTTACTCAAATTGGCATAAATCAATAAGGTCTTCACCTGATATTCAGTTAGCCATTTCAAGTCTTGCGGAATATTGCCCTGAATCAGGGAAACCGTTAAAGGCTTTTGATTTTTTTGCTCAACAAACGTCAGCTGTGCTGCGCCCCAGGCACCGAGTAATAAAACTGCCGAAGGAATAGCCCAGAACAGGCGTCTATTCAGAATTTCAACCAGTGCACAGGCCAGAATGATCACCACGAAAGACACCCCGAACACCCCGAATAAAGGCGCATAAGCATCCAAGTAGCGTTCGGTAAAGGCATAACCAGCAAACAGCCATGGGAATCCGGTAAAGACCCAGGTCTTGGACCATTCAAACAGCACCCAGAGCGGGGCAAAGGTTAAAGGTGTTTCCGGGAAAAAGCGGCGATAGACAAACGTTTGAACGGCACTAAACAGACCCATCACCAGCGCCATGATCAGGATCATTACGACGCTGAGAAAGGCACTGGTATCGCCATAGACATGAATCGAGGTATACAGCCAGAATGCGCCGACAAACCACAAGCCGATTCCGTAAGCCCAGCCAATGCCAAAGGCCTGTTTTGCAGTACGTCCGCGCAGGGAGGCATAGAGCAGTGCCGGAGACAGAATCGCCAGCCACCAGTAATGATAGGGGGCCAGTGCTAAACTAAAGATGGCACCTGCAAATAAGGCAATTAAAACAGGATAGATTAGCGGCAACGGTTTTTGCTGTTGAGACGAACTCAACAGCTTATCAAAATACGCTCTCATTGGCGCACGGCTCGAATTAGGTGAATCGAGCGTGAATCTGCTTCAAGAATGGTAAATTGCCAGTTTTCCAGTTCAATGGTCTGACCCTCAAGATCACTCACCAGACCAATTTCCTGCAATAACAAGCCGCCCATGGTTTCTACTTCATCATCCGGGAAAGTCGCATCCAGCATATTATTGAAATACTCAATCGGAGTCAGGGCTTGGACTACCCATGTATTGGCCGTAGTCGGATCATTGTCCGGAACAATGTAGTATGCTTCTTCATCAGCATTGTCATGTTCATCTTCAATTTCACCGACAATTTCTTCCAGAATATCTTCCAGCGTCACCAGACCCGAAGTCGTACCGTATTCATCAATCACTACCGCAATATGCGTCTGGGTATTCTTCAGCATGCGCAGCACCTGATCGGAGCGAGCACTTTCCGGAACAAACAAAGGCTGACGCATGAGCGCGCGAATATCGACCTTGGCCGTCGGTTCAGTCAGAAAAGGCAATAAATCCTTGGCCAATAGAATGCCGACTACATTATCGGTCTGATCGGATGAAAATACCGGAAAACGTGAATGCGCAGACTCGACCAGTACATGCAGGATATCCAGCAGCTGGTCATCTTCCTGCAAGCTGATCATGGACGTGCGAGGCGTCATGACTTCACGAATTTTGGTTGCCGGGAGGTCAAGAACGCCCTCAAGCATGGCAACAGTATCGGGTTCTAAAAATCGACGTGAATCTTGTACTAATTTTAGCAGTTCGTCGCGAGTTTCGGGTGCAGTTCCCAGCCATTTGCGTAAGCCGCGCATACCCCACGACGGGCCTGATTCCTCGTGCATGATTTTTCCTGAAGACTCTTAATATCTAAAAAAACGTGGTTTTATCATACCGCAGAAAATACGCTTGTCTATTGTAAATATGATGCACAGTCTTGATCGCGTGAGTCAGCGCTGATTTTAAAACTGGCCACGTATGCAAAGCAGCAATGTAATCGCAGCTTTATGCTAAAATATGACGGTCTTTCCATCCTGAGTCTATCGATGTCCCCAACTGAAATTATTCCAAGTCTGCAATTGAATACCCGAGGTTTGCGTTGTCCTGAGCCGGTAATGATGTTGCATCAGGCGATCCGTAAATCCAAGGCAGGTGATGTAGTTGAGGTGTTTGCCACGGATAATTCAACGTCGTGGGATATTCCAAAATTCTGTATGCATTTGGGGCATGAGTTGCTCTTGCAGGAAGAACGTCTGGATGAAAATGGCAATAAAGAATTTCATTATTTAGTGAAGAAAGGTGGCTAAAAATACCAAGGACTGATGAGCTCAAACATTTGTCTTATTTAGAAAATAAAATTTCAAAAATCTGCTTAATTAAATAGATGAATGGACAGGAACTGAAATTATTAATATTTATCCATAAATAAACCCACTTAAAAGCGGGTTTATTTTTTATCTGATGATTACCTTACATATTCGGGTAATTTGGACCACCACCACCTTCCGGTGTTACCCATGTGATGTTCTGGGACGGATCCTTGATGTCACAGGTCTTGCAGTGCACACAGTTGGCTGCATTGATCTGGAAGCGTTTTGAACCGTCATTATTTTCCATAATCTCATAGACCCCCGCCGGGCAGTAACGCTGTGCAGGCTCATCCCATGTCGGCAGGTTGACTTCCACCGGAATTGAAGCATCGGTGAGTTTCAAATGTGCTGGCTGGTTCTCTTCATGCACGGTATTCGATACAAACACTGAAGACAGACGGTCAAAGGTTAGCTTGCCATCCGGTTTTGGATAGTTTGGTTTGAAGCTTTCAGCTGCCTGGGTTTTTAGCGCAGCATGGTCTTGAACCAGATCATGCAAGGTAAAAGGCACTTTAAATACGTTCTGGTCGATGAAGTTAAAGGCACCCCCGATCCATTGACCGAACTTGTGCATTGCCGGACCAAAGTTACGCGAGTTATAGAGTTCTTCTTTTAGCCAGCTGTTGTTAAACTTGTCGGTATATGCGGTGAGTTCTTTCACAAAGAAATCTTCACCCTCTACAACACGTGCCACCGCCAGATCACCGCCTTTTTCTACACCGGCCGCAATCGCCTCAAATACCGCTTCACCGCAGAGCATGCCGGATTTCATCGCAGTATGTGAGCCCTTGATCTTGGCAAAGTTCAGGAAGCCGGCATCATCACCAATTAACGAGCCACCTGGGAAAGTGAATTTTGGTAATGAGTTAAAACCACCTTTGGTCACAGCACGCGCACCATAAGAAATACGCTTACCACCTTCCAGATACTGCTTGATCAATGGATGGGTTTTCCAGCGCTGCATTTCCATGAAGGGATACATATGCGGGTTGGTGTAAGACAGATCTACGATCATGCCCAGAGTCACCTGGTTATTCTCAGCATGGTACAACCACCAGCCACCTGAAGAACCGGTTTCAGAAAGTGGCCAACCGGCACCATGCATCACCAGACCCGGTTTGTGCTTGGCAGGATCGATTTCCCACAACTCTTTAATGCCGATACCGTAGTGTTGCGGATCAGCGTCCTTGTCCAGGTTGAACTTCTGGATTAAACGCTTACCTAAGTGACCGCGGCAACCTTCAGCAAATAACGTGTATTTGGCATGCAGTTCATAACCCGGGGTAAAGTTATGCGTCGGTTCGCCATCTTTACCAATGCCCATGTCACCGGTCTGGATGCCTTTGACTGTGCCATCGGCATGATACAGAATTTCCGAGGCTGCAAAGCCCGGGAAGATCGACACTTCCAGTTCTTCGGCTTTCTGGCCTAACCAGCGCACCACGTTGCCGAGCGAGATGACATAGTTGCCATCGTTATGCATGGTTTTAGGTACCATCCAGTGTGGTGCTTCCTGTGATTTTTCATCTGACAGCAGGAAGAAGGTTTTATCTTCAGTCACTGGGACATTCAGCGGGGCACCCTGTTCTTTCCAGTCCGGGAACAGCTCGTTCATGGCACGCGGTTCAAGTACCGCACCAGACAGAATATGTGCACCGACTTCGGAGCCTTTTTCTACGACACAAACGGACAAATCGTTTAAGTTGTTTTCAATTGCAAGTTGACGGATTTTGATCGCAGCAGAAAGACCCGCAGGGCCTGCGCCTACGATGACGACGTCAAACTCCATCGATTCACGTTCGATGTGTTCCATGTAGGACTCCTCATATTACTATTCGGTGGCAACCATAACCGGATGGTTGGGTGCTGCCATAAGTGTTCTTGGTTCCTAGACACAAAAATGCTGGTGTCTTTGATAATCTGGGCTAGTATAGTTTTAAAGCCGGTTTTAGCCAATTGGCTGAAACATATTATTTTTCCGTCATTAAGGTCTTCTTTTATGGATAAGCCAGTACCCAGCACAAATCCGACGAAAAAAGTAACTTATCCCGATGATAAAAATTTAATGGATATCGCACAATACTTAAAAGATGCACAGGGCAGTCACAAAAGGTCAATTCCTCCTTTGGAGCAATGGCAGCCAAAGCATTGTGGCGCCATGGATCTGAAGGTTTTAGCCAATGGCGAATGGTGGCACGAAGGTCAATTGATCAAGCGTCAGCCGATGATTGACCTATTTGCAACGGTGCTCTGGAAAGAAAACGATAACTTCTATCTAAAAACACCGGTAGAAATGATTGAAATTGAAGTTGAAGATGAACCTTTATTTGTCAATCAGGTCGATCAGGTCGAGATCAATGGAGTGACTTATCTGCAACTGGGCACGACCACACAAGACCTGATTGTTGTCGATGCTGAACATCCAATCTTTATGCGTGAATATAAAGGTGAACTACGACCTTATGTGCATGTGCGTTTCGGGATCAATGCCCTAATCCAGCGCGCTGCATTTTTACATCTGGTCGAGATGGGAGAGCTTGATGAAAATCCGGCAGGCGAAACCGTTTTAAGTTTGAAAAGTGGTGATTTAGACTTGCATTTGAGCACCTGAGGTTTAAGCTTGATCGCTAGAAATTTCAAACAAGCTACCTGCAACGTTATGAGCGCTATTCAACCAATTTCCCAGCTATTAGACCCGATGCCCAATGCCACGGCAGATGCGCCGATTGGTATTTTTGACTCAGGCGTAGGCGGCTTGTCAGTCGCCCTGGAAATTGCCCGCCATTTGCCCAATGAGCGCTTTGTCTATTATGCGGATACTGCGCATGTGCCTTATGGCCCGAGAGATGATCAGGAAATTCGTGCCTTGACGGCTCAGGCGATTGAATGGCTTTATCGTCAAGGTTGTAAAGTTGCGGTGGTGGCTTGTAATACCGCTTCCGCTTTTAGTCTGGATTATTTGCGTGACTATTATGGTGAAAACTTTCCGATTATCGGTTTAGTCCCCGCGCTTAAACCGGCGGTCCTGAATACCCAGTCGAAAACGGTGGCGGTATTGGCCACGCCCGCGACCTTCCGCGGCCAACTGATTAAAGATGTCATTTCCCGTTTTGCCGAACCGGCTCAAGTCAAAGTCCTGCCTGTGACCAGTCTGGATCTGGTGCCTTTTGTTGAGGCTGGAGAGCAGATGAGTGCAGCCTGTTTGCAGACATTAAAAGAGATTTTACAACCAGTTGTAGATCAGGGCGCTGATTATTTAGTATTAGGATGTACACATTACCCCTTCCTAAAATCGTCAATTCAGTATATTTTTGGTCAAAAGCTGACATTAATTGACTCAGGATTCGCGGTTGCAAGACAAACGGCCCGAATTTTAATTAAAAATGGGTTATTATTTGAGCATGAGTCTAAAGAAAGCGTGAAAATTGAATTGGTGGTGAGTGGGCAGAATGCTGAACAGCTCCGACCGATTTTGCAGCACCTGATTCCGGCCGATTTAAAATGGCAGGTCAGTAATATGAGTGCAGTTTAAAACTCATTTTTATAATTTAAGAAGAAAGATATTTTGATTTTGGGGTGGCCATATTGGGTAAAGAAGCATGTGATAATGCATTTTTACGCAAATGTACAGGAGAAGAGGATAGCCCATGCTGGATAAACGGTACCAAGTGTTCATCTCAACCTCTGGGGCAGAAATGCAACCGGAGCGTATCATTCTGTCTCAAACACTGGTAGGAATGGGGTTTTTCTCGTGGGGACTGGAACAGCGTACACCGCTGAATACTGCATTTGCACGCCGCCAGATTGATGATTGTGATTATGTCGTCATTCTGCTGGGCAGCCAGTATGGGGAGCAGTCGGTATCGGGTGTCGGCTATATGCATCTCGAATATATTTATGCAGTGACCAAGCAAAAACCGATTATTGTGTTTATGCATGATGATCCGGCATCACGTGAAAGTGCATTGCATGATGCCAAACCGGAATTAAAAGAAAAATTCAAGGAATTCCGTCAACTGTTACAGCAGGAAGTCGATCAGGTCTTTACTTACCGTAGCCTGCGCGATCTGGAAATGGCAGTGCGTTTTAACATGCCACAAATGCTGGAGCGCTATCCGGTGACCGGCTGGGTACGCCCGCAAAATACCCAAGCCCTGCATGACGAGATTGACCAGCTGAAAGCCAAAGTCGCGCAACTGGAACGTGATGGCGGAACTGCAGAAATTGATCCATTCCTGAGTTTACCCAAAGTGGCGATGCATGAAGTTTTTTCTTTTGAATACCGGATGCATGCCTATCAGGATGGTAACTTCAAGGAAATTAAAGTCCAGAAAAAACTGACTTGGGCACAATTGTTGGCGTTGCTGGGTTCAACCTTTGTCAATCCGACCCCTGAGGAATTTTTCTCGAAGCGCATGAATGAATATCTGAATGAAACCGGTTTGCAGGATGCACGGGTGCAGATGCCGCGTGCACATGCAGTGGCGCGTGCCCAGATGAATATCCGTGCCTTGCATAGTTTAAAAATTCAAATGCGCCAGAATGACTGGATTGTGCCATCCGGTCGTGATGACCGACAGCGCATGCTGTGGCAGATCACGCCAAAAGCGCAAAAGTTGCTGGACAGCAGCTTGCTGGATTTAGATCGCACTTTTCAATATAAGTCAGCGTATTAATCCATAGAGAGAATAAATAAAAAGCTGTTAAAGTACAGGGGTTGATATCCTGACGGACGAACTGAATGTATTCTACTGCTAAAGCGAAAGTGACGATTATATTGGCAAACTTGGGCACACCAGATGAGCCTACGATTCCAGCGGTACGCCGTTTCCTCAAGCAGTTTTTATCCGACCAGCGTGTGATTGAGATTCCCAAACCGATTTGGCAAATCATTCTGCGCTTATTCATTTTACCCTTCCGTCCAAAGCGGGTATCACAGGCTTATGCACAAGTATGGGGACAGGATTCACCGATGCGTGAAATTCTGTTTGAGCAGGTCGCAGCAGTCAAGACGCATCTCACCCAGCTGTATCCACAGTTTGAACTGAATGTGGTACCTGCCATGACCTATGGCAATCCCAATATTCAGGATGTCTTGGCACAGGTCTCCGCGCAGCCACAGGAACACGTGATTCTATTTCCCCTGTTTCCACAATATTCTGCCACGTCGACTGCACCTCTATACGATGCTGTGGCGAAATGGGTGGTTAAACAGCGTAATTTACCCGGTTTGACAGTGATCCGGGATTATTATCAACATCCTTTATTTATCCAGTCGTTGGCTCAAAGTGTACGTGATTATCAGGCAATTCATGGTCAACCAGAAAAACTGTTAATGTCTTTCCACGGTATTCCACAGCCATATGCCGATAAAGGCGATCCTTATGCCGACCGTTGTCGCATCACAGGCAAACTGGTGGCTAAAGCCCTAGGTTTAAATGAAGATCAATATGCGATCAGCTTTCAGTCGCGGTTTGGCAAACAGGAGTGGATCAAGCCCTATACCGATGTTTTGCTCGAAGATTGGGCCAAGCAAGGGGTGAAATCAATTCAGGTGATGAGTCCGGCATTTTCCGCGGACTGTCTGGAAACGCTTGAAGAGCTGGCAATCGAAAATGCCGAGACATTTAAAGCACTCGGCGGTGAAAGCTATCGCTATATTCCTGCTTTAAATAGCCGTGAAGATCATTTGCGATTGCTCAATAGTCTGCTTCAGGCTAATCTGGATGCATTGACACAGACACTTGCCCATTAACTTGCCCGAGGTTTTTCAATCCATGTTACAAGTCAAAATTGTTCCAGTTACTGCATTTCAGCAAAACTGTTCCATCGTTTGGGATATGGATACTAAAGAAGCCATTTTGATTGATGCAGGGGGCGAACCTGAAAAACTGAAAGCTGAAGTTGAAGCGCTGGGTTTAACGGTTAAAGCCTTGTGGCTCACTCATGGTCATCTGGATCATGCGGGTGCGGTGGGTGCATTAAAAAAGGCTTGGAATGTCCCAGTAATCGGACCACATAAGGAAGATGCATTCTGGCTCGACATGATTCAGGAAGTTTCTGCACGTTATGGCTTTCCGATTCCGGAAAAAGTCGAAGTGACCCAATGGCTGGAAGGTGGAGAAGTGCTCAAACTCGGCAATGAAGAATTTGAAGTACGTTTTGCTCCAGGCCATACGCCGGGTCACGTGATATTCTATAACAAAAATTATGACTTGTTATGGACAGGGGATGTATTGTTTAAAGGCTCGATTGGCCGGACTGATTTCCCGCGTGGCAACCATCAACAGCTCTTAGATTCAATTCAGCGAGAATGTTTCAGCCTGCCAGATGAAACCCAATTCATTTCAGGACATGGGCCGATCAGCACCATTGGTTTTGAAAAGCAGCATAATCCTTTTGTTGCAAGTCAAGCGGGTTGAAACTTTGTACCCGGGATTGGTGAGCCTGCTTTATCAGTCCCGTTGAAAGATCAGTTCCGTTGAAAGGGCCCGCTATGTAACTGTCTTAATTCCAGCACAACCAGAATAGCCGCCAGAATCAGTAAAATGCCAATCGCAATGATAATAAGATCGAAAAGATAGATACCTAAACTCAAACTCACCAGACTGAAGCCGACAAATAGAAAAAATAAGATTTTTAAGCACCAAAGCCCCATGGCATTCCCCTGTATGAATGACTTTTTTAATATTTATAGTTATTACGCTTGATTGCCCGAATAGGTCGCTATTTGAACAGTAGTAATTAAGAAATATCTATAAGCTTTTTTATAGTTTTATTATAGCCTAAAAAATATTAGTTGTTGTTTTTTATTGATAAATAATTGAATTTTTCGTTTGCTATGAAATTAGTAATTTTGCGCTTTTATGGATCGAAGTTAAATATAAGGACATATTCAATTAAGAAGAAGGGATAGATATTTCCCATAAAAAAATGAAGCAGATGGTAGGATTAATAAGGGATCATTTTTATCTAAAGAGATAAGAAAAATTTTTTATTCTATATATTCAAGGTTAATCACTGAACTGGATTAACCTCGGATTGGATGATTTAAACATAAAGATCATCTAGCATTTTACTCTTCGCTGTTATCGGCTTGCGGTGCATCTTGGGTGGGCAAACTATATTCCTCATTGGCCCAAGCCCCCAGATCAATCATCTTGCAACGTTCTGAGCAAAAAGGACGGAATTCATTATCTTCCCATGTGGTCAGCTTGCCACAGCGCGGACAGTTTAAAGTGGTAGGCATGGGACGACTCCAAAGAAAAATAAAGGTTCGATTAGGCAAATATAGCCGCGCTTGTTAGACTTATGCGGTTTTTATTAGTTTGATCTGATTATGCCGATTCGTCAATTTCAAGCACAGCGTATGCATGCGCCCCGTGATTTTCAAAGCATCAGTCCTGAACCGGTCTGCGTCGAAGTGGGAGCGGGTAAAGGTAAACATGCCTTGTTATTCAGCAAGAACAATCCCGACACTCAACTGATTGCAATTGAACGTACCCGTGAAAAATTTCTGGCGATGCAAAAACAGCATGCTGTTGAGGGTCAAACTAATTTACAAACCGTTCATGCCGATGCTTTACCGTGGATCGTGCATGCACTGTATCCGCAGCAGGTCGAACAATTCTTTATTTTATATCCAAATCCTGAACCGCATAATCCGGCACAGCGCTGGGTCAATATGCCATTTTTTGAGTTTCTACTTTCCCGCCTGAAAACCGGGGGAACGATTACTTTGGCCAGTAATATTCCTGCCTATATCGAAGAAGCAGAAATACAAGTGCGAGAGCTCTGGAAGCTACCTTTTGTCAAAGAAGTGATTGCTGCAGATTCGGCGCGTACCCATTTTGAAATTAAATATCTGGAGCGCGGTGAACTATGCCAGCAACTGATCATCAGCAAGCCTGAAAGATATGTAACGCGCTTTGATGATTTCCAGCCTTTGCAAGGGCAGAATGCCACCGTCGCGGAATAATCAGATGAGCAAACGCATTGCTATTGTGGGCGCAGGCCCTGCAGGCTTAATGGCAGCAGAAGTGCTCAGTCAGTTTGATTATGAGTTGCATGTCTATGAGCAAAAGCCGTCTGCCGCGCGAAAATTCCTGATGGCAGGAAAGACCGGCCTGAATATTTCCCATGCTGAGCCTGTGCCACAGTTTGTACAACGTTATGATCAGGTGGAGTGGTTGTCCCCTTGGATCAAACAGTGGGATGCGGTCTGGATTCAAGACTGGATGAAACAGCTCGGTATTGAACCTTATATCGGTTCGTCCGGCCGGGTATTTCCCACAGAGATGAAAGCCGCGCCCTTGCTGCGTGCCTGGCTCAAGCGTTTGGCTAGTGATGGCATCCAGTTTCATTACCGGCATAAAGTCAGCCAGTTAGAGCAACAACAGCTTGAGCTACATGATCTGAAAAATAATGAACATCGCACTGAACATTTTGATGCCATTATTCTGGCTTGTGGTGCAGTGTCTTGGTCAGCGTTGGGTAGTGATGGGGCATGGCAAGCCTGGTTAAAGCTGGATGAAATTGAGCCTTTCCAGGCCAGTAATGCCGGAGTGGAATATCCCTGGTCTCGATTTATGCAGCCAGTCTTTGGTCAGCCGCTGAAACGTGTTGCAGCATGGTTAGGGCAAGGTGAAAAGACCATCGGCGATATCGTGATCAGTCATTATGGTCTGGAAAGTGGTCTGATCTATAAGCAGGGTCGTGGCTTACGCGAGCAACTAAAACAGGGGAAGCCTATGCAGCTGCATCTGGACCTATTCCCAAATCAAAGCATCGAACAGCTTGCGCAAAAATTACAGCCAAGTAAGAAGCAGTCTTTAACTAATGTCTGGCGTAAAGCCGGATTGGACGGTGCTAAGGCGGCTTTAGTACGGGAATTGCTAGACAAAGCAGTATGGCAAGATGCTACTGCATTAGCCAAAAAAATTAAACATTTGACCCTTCCACTCACAGGTTTCCGCCCGATTGAAGAGGCGATTAGCTGTGCGGGTGGCGTCAAGCGTGAAGTGTTGTCAGAACAGCTACAATTGAAATCTAACCCACATGTATTTCTTTGCGGAGAAATGCTGGACTGGGATGCACCGACCGGCGGTTATCTACTGACAGCCTGTTTTGCCACAGGGCGTGCAGCGGGTGAAGGTGTGCATCAGTTTCTGACAGCAGATTAAGTCATTTTATAGCTAGGATGATCTAGTATTTATACTGAATGCAGACTCAACAGATCCGGCCTTGTTCATTCACGCTGTTTTAAAGCTGCCAGTTCAGCTTAGATTATTTTTGTATTTTATCTAAGCTGTGTGCCAATCTAGCATCCTAGACTATTCCTTCACTTGCCGGGAAGCGGGTTCTTTCTTGGCGAGATCCGGATATTGCGAACGCCAGCGTTCCAGTTGTTCTTGGGCGTGTAGATATTTCCCTAGACCTTTGACATTCTCACTGGCTTCATTCACGGGTGTAGCTTGAGTCTTGGGAGTATTGAGTAATTTGTCCTGATGTTCCCAGTATTGATACATTAAGCCCTGAATATAACGGCCCTGTTCGGTTTTCAGTTCTAAAGCCTTCAACATATTCAATGCTGACTGGACATGATCACGCTGACGTTGCTGGACAAATTCTTCTGTCATATTTTCATCATCGCGCATGCTGTTTAATTCTTTTTCCAAGTCGCTGCTCATTTCCTGAAAGCGCTGTTCATAATCCGTCAATGCAGCAATATCATGCGGATCATCAGCAGTTTTAGGGAAGTCTTTCAGTGGCTCGGTTTTCAGTTCCTGCATGACTTGATCTGAAGCCGTATTATCTGTTGTCGCTTCAGTCGGAGTTTCGGTCGTTTTCTGGTCACATGCCATCAGCAGCATGGCCGCAGCGAACAACAGCGTTCGTGTCATTCCTGGTATTTTATGCATGATCGCCTCCTGTTTTTAATTACTTTTCTTGAACACATAGATATGGGTGACATAAGGAAAATCGATCATTTCCTCTGCGCTTTTGGCTGTATATTGCTGGATGATCTGTTCAAATTGTTGTTTTAACTGTGCCTGCTGCTGTTCAGGCATGGCTGCAATAAAACTAGTCGAGAGCAGCCGCTTGGATACCACCTGCTCGACACTGCCATGCTGTTGCTGGGTCATTGTGGTTTCTGCATAGGGCTGAAATAGCGTTTGCTGTGCAAAGACCTCGCGCCAGGTGCCGCTATGATAGCGCGGCGTATCGCCTTCCAAGGGGGCAATACAATCGGCCAAGGCCTGAACCCAGTCGATCCGAGTATCGCGCTGATTCCAAATTAACACCAGATAACCCTGCGGTTTGAGTACCCGATCTAATTCTTGTAAGGTAGCAGAATCGGCAAACCAGTGAAATGACTGTGCACAAAATACCGCATTCAGGCTATGATCAGGCAGGGGAAGTTGATGGCTAACGCCTTCAAGAGTATGAATGTCCGGATGCGCCTGTTGTAATTGAGCCAGCATTTCCGGGACAGGATCAATCGCGATAATGTGCTTACTGAGCGGGCGTAAATAGGGGATAAACTTGCCGGTGCCGCTGCCCAAATCCAAAAGATGCGTATCTGCAGGCAAAGCCAGCGTTTCACTCAGCCACTGGCTGATTTCTGCCGGATAATCGGGACGCACTTGCTGATAGAGCTCAGCCGACGCACTAAAACCCCGTTTTGCTGCAGGATGTAATGATTGTGTCATATTTTGCGCTTTTTAATCTTTTTGATCGATATAAAATAGCATATTCACTTTTTTGACAGCGTTCATTGACTGAATTGTTGTGGAAGGGTTCGATTTACCAGCATGGGAAAGTTATGGACAAGCAGATTGTTTTTGAAGATGAACATATACGCGCGATTTTTATGCCGGGATCTTCTTCAGAACTGATTTTTTCATTTGGCGATTTGATTACCCGTGCCAAGGGCCTCAACATCAATGCAGAAAAGTCACTGGCGAAATTCGAGTTTAATGTGCTTGGTATTATGCCCAAGCATAAATCCTGGTTTCCGCAAGGTTCCATGTGGAACATGTTGCAAGCCATCGCAGATCTGATTGCGCCGTTTCAGCAGCGTATTGCGTATGGCGGTTCGATGGGTGGCTATGCCGCGATCAAATATTCCCGTGCCTTGGGCGTGCAACGGGTGGTGGCGATGGTGCCGCAATATTCGATTGATCCGGAAGATGTACATGATGCCCGCTATAACATGTTCTATCAGCCAGAGCTGAATTCCAATATGCGGGTTGCGGCCGAAGATATCGACAACGCCTGTGAATATATTATTGTGTATGATCCCTACTGTGCCGAAGATCGTGCCCATTATCTGAAATTAGAGGCACTAATCCCACATCATCATGTGCTGCATTTGCCTTTTACCGGCCATGATGCGATCGCAGTTTTGGCCAGTTCCGAATTGCTCTATGACTTTTTGGTACATGACTATGAGCCGAGTTATTTCTACCAGAAAATGCGTCGGGTCAAGAAAAACAGCAAGTTCTATTATCGCAAGGTGATTGAAAATGTCTTGCCACGACACCGGATGGCCTTAGGACACATTCTGAAAAATAACGATCTGCAACTGGATAACCAGTTTTTTGATGCCAGCCAGAAACAGGTGATTTTGCGGGAACTGTTACGCAATAAACAGGTTGATCAGCATGACCTGCTCAAACTGGGCATTCATGTGAATTTGCCGCAGGAAAATCGTCAGTTGCTGTTGGACCAGTATGGGCATGGTCTGGTATTTAATGTCATCAGCCATAAAATCGAAAGTTATGCAGAAGGCGCAATTGCCCTGAACCATAAATTCCTGATTCCGATTTATGCCAAAGGTAATGGTTTATTGAGCATTAACCTGAATGATGAACGTTATCTGGTGGTGATGAACGACCGGCATATCATGAAACTGATCAAGGAACAGGATGAGCTCAGTCTGGGTATGCACCCGATTTTAATGAAGCGTTATAGCGATTTTTATATGTTTAGCTATAAGCAGCTGAATCTGAGTACCAATGAGTATGGTGCTGCTGCTTTTATCAACGATAGTGACAAAAATACGCAGTTTGTGACGCACAGCGAGATAAATTAACTAAAATTTTTATAAAAAACAATTACTTGAATTGTGATGAGCTTGGCATAATATAGAGATAAGCGGTATAAATAATAAACCAATTATATCGTTCCCGATGGTTGAAACGAAGAAGGGGATCTCTATGATGCAAGCGACTCGGATGATGCAAGTATGTTTTATCTTCGGTTTGGTTCTACCCAATCTGGCGCATGCAGAAACTGTGCATCCTGCAGTGATCATGGTCAGTGCGTCCATCATCTTTATGATTATTCTGTCCGTGTATGTGGTGTATCGTATCCGCAAGTCACTACGTAATCATATGGATAAACCGCTGGATTAATTGCATCAGGCTGGAAACGGGTTGAAAAGACTCAATGACTTGTTTTAAATGACAGACATAAATTGTCAAACAGGATTGAGGGAACAGCCATGAAAGCCGTTTATTTAGACTATGCTTCTTTAGACCAGCAGGATTTAGACTTTCAGGCACTGCATGCCGCATTTGATCCACTGGTTTTGTATCCGGCGACCTCGGCTGCCGAGATTGCATCCCGTGTAGCTGATGTCGATGTTATCATTACGAATAAGGTGATGATCGATGCAGCTACGATTCAGCAATGCCCTCAACTCAAACTCATTTTAATCTCTGCAACCGGCACCAATAATGTCGACCTTGAGGCGGCCAAAGCGCAAGGGATCGTCGTGTGTAACTGTCAGGCTTATGGCACTTCGGCAGTCGCGCAGCATACCATCATGTTGATGCTGAATCTGGCAACTTCATTCCTGTCTTACCAACGTGCGTTACAACAAGGCGAATGGCAAAAAGCCAGTCAGTTCTGTTTGCTGGATGCGCCCATTGTCGAGCTGGCCGGAAAAACATTGGGCATTGTGGGTTATGGCGAACTGGGCCATGCGGTGGCGAAACTGGCCGAAGCCTTTGGCATGAAAGTGCTTATTGCCGCGCTGCCAAATCGTCCGGCGGATGCATCTCGTGCGCCATTTGCCGAGCTACTTCCTCAAGTCGATTTTTTAACTTTGCATTGTCCACTCACTGAAGATACCCACCATTTAATCAGTCATACTGAGCTGGATGCAATGAAAAGCAGCGCATTTTTAATTAACTGTGCGCGTGGCGGAATTGTCGATGAAGCGGCATTGGCTGAGGCTCTGCGTGCAGGCAAGATTGCCGGTGCAGCGACAGATGTTCTAACGGTAGAACCACCGAAACAGGGCAATGTGCTGCTCGACTCTACGATTCCCAACCTGATTGTGACACCGCATAATGCCTGGGGCAGTGTCGATGCAAGACAACGGATTGTGGATCAAATGGTCGAAAATGTAGCAGCATTTAAACAGGGTCAGCCGATTCGACAGGTCAATTCATAGATCGCGTCGATACAAGGTAATAGTTTTATTTTCTAAAAATTAAAAAAGCCCATCACGGGCTTTTTTTATAAATCGGTTACCGCATAACTGGTGGCTGAACCTGAATCAGATTGAGGCTGCATTTGTGGGGTGGTTGTTTGTTGTGGGGCACCAGAGGACTCACTTAAAGGCTGCTGAACAATAGGCGCCTGCTGTGAATTGCCACGCCAGACTTCTTTGGTCTGCTGGATTTTCTGACCGGTTTGTTGGGCTGCCTGAGTTGCACCCTGATCTACTTTTTGCAGTGTATCAGAGGTTGCAGATTTGGTATTGCTCCAGGCCCGGTCTACCCCCGGCTTGATTTTGGCAATGCCTTTTTCCGTTGCTTCACCGACTTTCTCAGCAGTATTAATCACGCCTTCCTGTGCTTTATAAGCAAAGACATGCAGCAGGTTCGGATTTTCACCATAAGGCTTAACCGGTTTAGCAGACTGAGTCGTGGTTTGTGCGAATGCTGGAACAGAAAGCATTAAAGCTGTCGTTAAAATAATTGGGGTTTTGATATTCATTATGGATCGACCTCGAATTCGTCTAAGTGCGGTCTGAGTTTGTTTTTCAGTGTAACGGATAATTGGTCAAAAACAATGAATATCCTGTGAAGAGTGCAGGGCTTTCAGGTGGATCTGTGCCGGAATATTGTAATTTTAAAGAAAGGCAGTAGATATCAGGCGAACTGTTGGATTGATTTTTAGCAAAATAAAAGCCCTGTTCTTAGACTAGAAACAGGGCGATTTTTTTAGTCACATTGTGTCAACGCATCTTTGGCGAAATGTTCGCGTAAGCTGACAAAGTTCTTTTGTACGCCTGCATCGTGCAGGTCAAATTTTTGTGCAGTGCTAGTACCGTCGCGCTGGAAAGTCGCTGAGCCGGCATCGATTAGAGTCATGCCTTTAAATGACCATTGTTCAATGACACGATTATTGCCAATATCACCGGTGAATTCAATCACGCATTTATCGAGGAATTTGGTCAGTTTGGCCTTGTTGTTGGTTGTGGCTGGAACCACTTCGAGGTTTTGGACTTCTTGCAAGACGCCAACCTGAAGCTGTGGGATTTTTGGTGCAGATGTACAAGCTGTAACTGCGATACTCGCAAGACCCGTCAAAATAAGAGCTTTAAATTTCATATGATTCTTTCTTGTTGAGTGTTGTTAGGGTGAGTATAGGGATTTGAATGAAAAATGGCTATAAAAACTAGTTTTCAATTAATTCAAATATCGCTTCACCATTGTTTACCTGAATTAGTATTCTTTCACCTTTAAGTGTAGGTTCGATTTTAAGTAAGAATAGCCCTGTATTAAGAATTAAATCATTAAGATTTTTAAATCCGTATTCCATTTTGATTTTTTGATTAGCATCAGGAAATTTTTTATTAATCGATATGCCTACGGTTGTCAGTGAAATCCAACCATCATTTTTTTTATTATTAATGATTAAGCTTTCAATTTCTTTATAAATTTCATCTGCAGGGAAGAGGAAACGTGTTTTAAACAGATTGGATTTTAAAAAATTAATTTGAGTCTCTAAGCTTTTTTGAGCCGTCAAACAATATTGATCAAATTGATCTAAAAAAGGCTTATGCTTTTTCTCCAAAGTTAATAAAAAATCAACAGCTGCTTTGGATTCATCGAGATTGGATAAATTATATTTTTCTTGAAAGTGATGTGTTATGAAATTTCGATCTTTAACAAATTCTTGTAGGTGGCTGTTTAGCTTATGATGACTGTGTTCACATAAATTAAAAGATACTTTCATATCTAGACGAAGAGCATCTTCAGGTTCAGGAATGATCGTATCTTCCTCTGAGGGATTCACGAGAAACAATGAGTTTAAAGCTTTTGTAGTTAAACCACCTAATGTTTGATTTTGTACAGATGGTTCTATAATCAGTGGTAGATCATTGGGTTTAGAAATAATAGTTCTATTCATCTTCACGAGGCTTTTTAGTCTCATCTCTATTGTTTGAAAACGAATAAGGTGTTTTCCAAGTAAGGAATAAATTCTTTCTCTAATTTCGTCGATATTTTGCATTCTAAATATATTAAAAAAACCCCACTAATTTATAGCGGGGTTTTCTCTAACTTACAAGAAGTTATGGATTAGTGCTGAAGCACCGAAATATCAGCCACTTTGGTAAACAAATCACGAAGCTGAGCAAGCATACGTAAACGGTTTGCTTTCAGGTCAGCATCATCAGCCATCACCATTACGCCGTCAAAGAATGCATCCACTGGCGCACGAAGAGCAGCAAGTGCAGACAACGCAGCAGTGTAGTCTTTAGCAGCAAATAACGGCTCAACCACAGGCGTGATTTTCGCAAGTTCAGCGAACAATGCTTTCTCAGCATCTTCAACCAGATTCGCTTCAACCACAGCACCTTCAGGTGTTGCTTCTTTTGCAAGAATATTCGCAACACGCTTGTTGGCAGCAGCAAGCGCAGCCGCTTCAGGCAAGGCGCGGAAGTGGTTGACTGCATTTACACGCTTGTCAAAATCAAGCGGAGATTTTGGTGAAAGCGCTTGAACAGCTTGAATCACATCAACCGCAACGCCTTGGTCTTCGTATTTCGCACGGTAACGACCTTCAAGGAATGCAACAGCATCAGCTAAAGTCTTGTCGTGATCTTTCAATACATCGCCATAAGCAGCTAAAGCAAGTTTGATCAGGTCTTCAATTGACACATCAAGCTCGTTTTCAGTGACAAGACGCAAAATACCAATCGCAGAACGACGAAGTGCAAACGGGTCTTTAGAACCTGTAGGCGCTTGACCGATCCCGAAAATACCCGTCAATGTATCTAAACGATCCGCCAGGGCAATCGTTGTACCTGTCTTTGTCTTCGGTAAAACGTCGCCAGCGAACTTCGGTAAGTATTGCTCGCCTAAAGACTCAGCCACTTCAGTATTTTCACCTTCAAGACGTGCGTAGTAATTACCCGCAATACCTTGAAGTTCTGGGAATTCACCTACAAGCTCAGAGGTTAAGTCACATTTTGCAAGCAGGGCAGCTTTTTCAGCATCTTCCGCTTTAGCACCAGTGATTGGAGCCAATGCGACAGCCAGTTTCGCAATACGTGTCGATTTGTCCCAAAGTGTACCTAGCTCTGCCTGGAACACCATGTTTGCAAGTTTCTCTTTACGCGATGCAAGCGGTTGCTTTTGATCTTGCAAGAAGAAGAATTCAGCATCTGACAAACGTGGGCGAACCACTTTCTCGTTACCTTCAATAATTTGTGTCGGGTCTTTCGACTCAATGTTTGACACAGTAATGAAGTACGGTTGAAGTTTATTGTCACTATTTACTAAGCAGAAGTACTTTTGGTTGTCCTGCATCGTGGTGATCAATGCTTCTTGAGGAACAGCAAGGAAGCGTTCTTCAAAGCTGGCACGTAATGCAACAGGCCATTCAACCAGTGCAGTCACTTCGTCACGCAGGTCAGCAGGGACAATCGCAATCGCATTTACTTCATCAGCCAATGCTTTAACTTGCTGGTCGATGATTGCTTGACGCTCTTCAAAAGAAGCTACTACATAAGAGCTACGAAGGGCATCTAAGTAAGCATCTGCATTTGCCAACGTGATCGCTTCAGGTGCATGGAAACGGTGACCATAAGTTACGTTACCCGCTTTGTGATCTTGAATCGTCGCATCAACCACATCGTTGTCTTTTAACAACACAACCCATTTCACAGGACGTACAAATTCAGTACGGCTCGCCGCAGAACGCATGCGTTTCGCGATTGGAAGGTTGTCCAAGGCATTTTGTAAAATTTGTGGCAGTAAAACGTCAAGGCTTTGACCTTTCAAGTCTTTTAGGTAGCAGACTTTTTCAACTTTACCTGCTTGGAACGTCGATACTTGATCAACCGTGATGCCTTGACCACGCATAAAGCCTTCAAGTGCTTTCGTTGGGTTGCCTTCCGCATCAAACGCCGCTTGTTTCGCAGGGCCGTCAAAACGTTTTTGAGTATCCGCTTGCGCGCCATCAACGTTTACGATTTTCAAAGCCAAACGACGTGGTGCTGCGTATGCTTCGATCGCATCAAATGCAAGACCAGCATCTTTTAAGCCTTTAACCGTTTCTGCTTGAAGTGCATCACGTAATTTTTTTAAGCTTTTTGGTGGAAGTTCTTCACAGCCTAATTCGAACAATACTGTATGTTTAGACATTATTTGCTCTCCTTAGATTCAACTTTTGCTTCTGCTTCAACTTGTGCTTTGAGCTGTGCCAACACTTCATCACGTAAAGCAGGTTCTGCCATTGGGAAACCAAGTTCCGCACGTGCTGCTACATAGCTGGTCGCAATAGAACGTGCCAATGTACGTACACGTAAAATGTAACGCTGACGTTCAGTCACAGAAATCGCGCCACGCGCATCCAATAAGTTGAAGCTGTGTGATGCTTTCACGACTTGCTCATATGCAGGAAGTGGAAGTTTCGCTTCGATCAAACGTGTTGCTTCAGCATCGTAGAAATCGAACAATTCAAACATTTTTTCAACGTTGGCATATTCGAAGTTATAGGTCGATTGTTCCACTTCATTTTGATGGAACACATCGCCATAAGTCACCGTACCGAACTGACCTTTGGTCCAAACCAAATCGTAAACTGAGTCTACACCTTGCAAGTACATGGCAAGACGCTCAAGACCATACGTGATTTCGCCAGTCACAGGGTAGCATTCAACACCGCCGACTTGTTGGAAGTAAGTGAACTGAGTCACTTCCATACCGTTGAGCCATACTTCCCAACCTAAGCCCCAAGCACCCAGTGTTGGAGATTCCCAGTTGTCTTCTACGAAACGAATGTCGTGAACTAAAGGATCAATACCGATCGCTTTTAATGAGTCTAGGTAAAGCTGCTGGATGTTGTCCGGGTTTGGCTTAAGCACCACCTGGAATTGGTAATAATGTTGCAAACGGTTCGGGTTTTCACCATAACGGCCATCTTTCGGACGACGTGATGGTTGGACATAAGCGGCATTCCAGGTTTCAGGACCCAGCGCACGAAGGAAAGTCGCAGTGTGGAATGTCCCTGCACCCATTTCCATATCATAAGGTTGCAAAATGACGCAGCCTTGCTCCGCCCAGTAAGTTTGTAAGGCAAGAATTAAGCCTTGGAAGGTATCAATATGCGATATGGCGCGACTCATGGTCATCCACTTAAAATTAGAGAAAAATTGTGCTCAATTATAAGGACTTTGCAGGGGAGTGGCAAAGGGTTAATGTGTGGATACTTTTTTGAAAAAAATAAAATAGGCTAAAAGGATACGCAGCATTTAGAGGCTTACTGTGATTTTAGCTTTGCTGGCCAATGCTGACTGATCTGAAAATCAGGAATAAATCAGATGTATGGCGTGCTGTTAACCGGAGAGTTATAAAGTTCAACGGATCTCATACGATTGCTACCTAAAATTAGTTTAATATTCACGCAATATAATAATGCTTAAAAATAAGGAACTTTATGACCATTTACCACATTCAATGCCATTTAAAATACAAGGTCGTACAACCGACAGAATACATTTTTATGCTTCAGGCAGCACATCATTCCGATCAGAAGATTCTCGGAGAACAACTCAGCTTTAACCTGCCTGTGACATGGCATGAATTTCAGGATGCGCAGCATCAAAATCGTCATGTTCGGCTACAGGTCGAACCCTGTGAGGTTTTTGAGCTGAATTATACGGCGACAGTGGTTCGTCAACCGAGCCTCTCTTTGGAACTTCAGCAAGGTATGAAAGAAGTAACCATTCCTGAGCTGCCCGATGAAGTATTGCCTTATTTGTTGGCCAGCCGTTATTGCAATTCGGATTTATTACTGGAAATGGCAAAACGCTCATTTGGCTGGATGATACCGGGCTATACTCGGGTCAAAGCGATCGAACAGTGGATTTATAATAATATTTTTTATGTGTCGGGGAGTTCTGACCAGTTCACCACTGCCACAGATGTGCTGGTGCATCGCGCAGGCGTATGCCGTGATTTTGCCCATTTAGGCATTGCGCTGTGCCGTGCCTTGGGAATTCCGGCACGCATGGTGGTCGGTTATGTAGAAATTGAAAAGTTTTTACCTGACTTTCATGCCATTTTTGAAGCCTATTTAGATGGTGGATGGGTGCAGTTTGATCCGACCCGTCTGGCGCCGGTCGAAAATCTTATTCGGATTGGCACTGGAGTCGATGCCGGAGATGTGGCATTTTCAACCTATTATGGTCAGGTTGAGCTGTTAAAAATCCAGCCCCTGATCAAACCTGAATGAATAGGCAGGCCACAATAAAAATGTTCTGGAAATATACTAAGCAAAATGGTTACAAAGGGTTTTTCCATTTCAATGGCGATTGATAGGGGAGCGGTTGTTCTGCAAAAAAAACAGGATCAGTATTTTCAAGCTGAGCGAGATTATTATGGTTTTAAAAAGCTTCGATCGACTCATGATGAAAAGATGTAAAACACAGATGCCTTTCATCTGGCTTGGCTCTATAATGCCCAAAATCTATGAACAATAAGATCAGGCGCACTGTGTTTCACTCCCATCTCGACTGGCTCAATACCTTAAAACCGAATTTCAAAGTCCTTCCACTCAAAGACCGGTTGCTCTGTGGAGCTGGCGCACTATTGGGTTTGGTGGTTTCGTCCTTGTTGAGTTTATGGATTCTGGGGGGTTTTGAAGCCTGGTATATTGCCCCGATGGGTGCATCTTCGGTATTGCTGTTTGCTGTGCCGGCCAGTCCTCTAGCACAGCCCTGGAATATTCTGGTCGGAAATACCATTGCTGCCGTGATTGGCGTGAGTTGCGCTTTATTCATAGTTAATCCGACCGAAGCCTTTAGTGTCGCCGTGGCCTTGGCGATCGTCCTGATGATGACCACGGATTCCCTGCATCCACCGAGTGGCGCCGTAGCGATTACTGCAGTGCTGGGTGGCCAGCCGGTGCATGAACTGGGTTATGCCTTTGTATTTTATCCGGTACTGCTCAATTCAATTTTGCTGATGGTGATTGCCATTGTCTTTAACCGAATGATTGGCAAGGATTATCCGCAGCAAGCTCAATTAAATACTCGTTCCAAGGATCCGACGCCGACCCAGAAAGTCACCATTCAACCGCAGGATATTCAGGAAGTGCTGGATCAGCGCACCGAGCTGCTGGATATCAGTGAATATGACCTGCAAAAAATTATTCTGGAGGCACAAAACCGTGCCAATGCGCGTGCGGTGCATGAATTTAGCTGCCAGGATATCATGACGAAGGATGTAGCAACCCTGCATGAAAATGATGATATTCAGCACGCACTGGACAAGTTCAAGCAAATGAACCTGATGAGCCTGCCCGTCGTTAATGCCGATGAACAACTGGTCGGTACACTGGCAATGTATCAGGTGGTGGAATGGTTCAAGCGCGCGGCTGATGTCCGTAGCAGCTGGGAGCATCAGGTCAAACATATCATGACCCGTAAGGTAATTACGGTGCAGCCTTTACAACCCATTCAGGATCTGGTGCCGTATTTTGTCGAGCGTTCGTTCAACTATATTCCGGTGGTGAGCGAGCAGCAATTGGTGGGAATTATCAGTCGGGCAGATATGATTGCCGCACTGAATCAGGAGCTGAATCATTTTAAAATGAAAGTTTAAAACCGAATTAAAACGGAATTTAACAGAGCATGTGTGATCAACTCTGGTCAGCTTGCCGGCTGAGAAAACTGTAAAATAGTGCCATCGGCAGGGAAAAACACAGCAGAAACAAAAAATGAGTACTCAAAGCTTTGAGCGGATGATAGGAGAGATAAGCTAGAATCAGCATTTCCAATGCTGCTCATTAAAATCGTGAGGATATTAAACAGCTGATAATGGCGTAGCAGCAGGTGAGTCACTCATAGAAAAGGAAAGACCATCACCCAGTAAGTCAGGCAGACAAAAAAGCTAATAAAAAGCGCTGAAAACAGGCTCTTGAAAATGGAGAAAATCCCAGAGCTGGCTTCATGAAATAGCGCATAAGGGAATAAAATTACAGCTATGATCAGAGGTGCAAGCGCGAGGTTAAATGTCATTTTCCAAGGGGAATTCTGGATCGGTTGAGAGATTAAGTGAAATATCCTGTCCACTATCTATCTGCTACTTTTTGATGTTTTTAATATAAAGACTTTATCTTTATCATTGTTAAAAGCATATTATTTTTCGATGAGAGAAAGATTCAACATATAGGCGATTGATACGACAAAGCACACCGGAGTGTGCTTTGTAGAGGGTGTGATGTTTAAGAGCTGTAATGATTAAATAAAGAACCAGTAAATAAACAGTGAAATAATAAAGATACACATGATATTCAGCACAAAACCAACTTTCATCATTTCGCTTTGCTGGATATGACCGGTTCCAAAAACAATCGCATTTGGTGGGGTGGCTACCGGCAGCATAAAGGCACATGAAGCACCAATACCAATGACGATCACCAGAATTTCTTTGGGCATTCCCATCTGATCCGCAATTGCGGCAAATACTGGTACTAGCAGGGCAGCCGAAGCGGTATTACTGGTAAATTCAGTCAGGAAGATAATAAAAGTAGCGACTACAAAAATAATCATCAGCGGGGAGGTATCACCAAAGGCATTGGCCAGAGTTTGACCCAGTACCAGCGAACTGCCTGAATCCTTTAGAATGGCACTCAAGGTCAGACCACCACCAAATAGATATAACACCCCCCAATCAGTATTTTCTGCAATCTGTTTCCAGCTTGCGGTACCCAGAATCACAACCATACAGGCAGCCGAAATTGCAATCCAGGTATCCGGCTGGGAAATACCAAAAATTTCAGTGAATTTTTTACTGAAAATCCAGGCAATTGCAGTACAAAGAAAGAGGATCATGGTGGCTATACGGGTTCTGGTCCAAGGAATATCTTCGGTCGAAAATTGTATTTTATGATTCAGTTTTGGACGTAGTACCAGATATAAACTGACCAGCATGGCAGGAAGAATAATGAACATCATCGGCAAGCCGATTTTCATCCAGTCGGCAAAATCATAGCCGAGGGCCTTGGCGGCAATGGCATTCGGAGGGGAACCGACCATGGTGCCCAGTCCGCCAATACTGGCCGAATAGGCAATGCCGAGCAGGATAAAGACAAAAGTTTTACGATCCTTGCTGACATCCATATGTGAAAGCAAGCCTAAGGCCAAAGGCAGCATCATGGCAGCAGTCGCCGTATTGGAAATCCACATGGACAGCAGCGCCGTCACCACAAAAATCGCCAGTACAGAAATGCCCAGATGCCCTCTGGACATGGAGATGATCCACATGGCAATTTTCCGGTCCAGTTTCTGGATATGCAACGCCGTTGCCAGCGCAAAACCACCAAAAAACAGGAAAATGACAGGATCGGCAAAAGTGACCAAAGCGGCTTGTGTGGTAATCGGAACCAGTTCCTCATCAGAGGCCATTGGCATGGCCAGCAATACCGCCATCACGGGGATGAGTAAAGCTGTAATCGTGATATGAATGGCTTCAGTCAGCCATAAGATACCGATAAAGGCTAAAAGTGCCAGTCCTTTATTGGCATTCTGGTCATAGGGCAGGTAAAGATATAAGCCATAGGCTACAATGGCTGCGACAAAAATAAGAATCCAGCCTTTAAGCAGCCCTTTGGGCATGGCATTGGTCGGGGTAGCTAGGTTGGTCTGAGTCATATGCTCTCCTTGCAAGATTTTTATTTACATCATTTTTTATATTAGCTTTAAATTTGTAATTTTGTTTTGCTTAAAAAAATATCCTATTTAAAGATACTATAACCAGATTGTTGCAATAATCCAGTACTTTGCCAGAAGGCATACAGGCCCAAGCCGAAAAGTAAAGCCAAGACAATCCATTTGAAGTGTTGCTGAGATAAACGATGGCGTATTTTGCCTCCAATCCAGACACCAGCAAGGGCGAATAAGCTGATCCCGATCAGAATATGCTGTTGATGGGTTTCCAGTGTGATCAGAATTGGAAAAAGTAAAACCAGCTGGATCAGTTTACCGGCAATGAAATTGAGATTACTGATAATGACAATAGCTGTTTTAGACAGCTGGCAACTCATCAGATACATCATTAAAAAAGGTGCCATAGCATTGGTCGCCCCTCCAATAATGCCGGCCAGTAAACCAAAACAGAGCATACTGGAAATATGCGGACTAACTTGCAAAGGCCGTGCCCGTAATTGGTCCAAGACATAAAATATGATTACTAGACCTAATAACAGTTTTAAATAAGCCTCATTTAGCCAAAGTAACAGTTTGACCCCGAGTACACTGCCGATCAGGCTACTAAGCATTAGTGGCCAATAGCGTTTTATATAATAGCCAATGCTATTCAACAGACTATGCGTAGGATCGGCATTCAGCATGATCAGATTCAGCAGCAGGCAGGGCAGAATGACAAGCGTAACCGCGATACTAAGCGGATATGCACTGGACAGAACAGCCGTACTCATCATGGGAAAGCCAAAGCCGCTTAAACCATGCAGCAGGGCTGCTAAGGCACAGAGCCACAGCATCATCCATTCTGCCTGAGTCATGTGAAATCCATTTCAAAAATTGGAATCTTGAACTTATCGTGAATTCAACTGAGAAAGAAAGTGAAAAGCTGTAATACAGCAAAGAAATAACAAAAAATATAGGCAAAAAAAAGCCACGATAACTTGGGGAAATTACCGTGGCATCAAAATTTCATCCCATTTAACCGGGGTGAAAGAGGAAGCTCTGCGATGAAACTGGTTAAGAACGCTTGTTAAAAATGACTGTACAGCTTAATAGCGTTTATCCTGATTCACTGTACGCACAGGATTTTGATAGCCCTGAGGTTGATGAACGCTGTCATGATCAATTCTGTACTGTTTTTTCGGCATGATTAACCACAACACCAGATAGACCAAAATACCCGGGAATGCGGCACTCATGATTGAAATCACCACAAAAATCAGACGTAATAAATTTGCGTTCCAACCAAAACGTTCAGCAATACCACCCATTACACCTGCAATCATGTTTGAGCGGTTAGAGCGATATAAACCAACATTGGCCATTAAAATCTCCTGATTAAAAATAAGTTTGAATCCTAAAATGGATCCATACTTAAAGAAATGGAGTTTACTTAAACTTTTTAAAGTGCTGATTACAAATAAAATCGTTAAGTAATGTTAATAAAGATTAAAACCAGATCTAAGAGCTACTAACATAGTGAAAATTCTATTGAACTCTTGTGTAAAGTTCATCAGCTTTGCTGGGTGCTTTTTGCTCGCCATGTTTCCTATTTAGGTTTGTTAAAAATGAAATTGGATGTATCACGTTGTACATTAAGCAGTTTTTTTAAATGTAGCCTGGTGTTGGGGAGTATGGTGATTTTGCAGGCTTGTGATCAGCAGCAAGTCAAACCTGAACAGGAAGGTCAGGCGACCTCAGAAGAGGGCGTTAAAATTTCCGCTGCCAATACGAAGGCCGATGTGGTGACTGTCAGCGCCAAATCCTTAACTCAGGTCGCAGGGCAGGCGACTCTTCCGGTAGAAGCAGATTTAAACCCGGCAACTGTACCAGAGGATGCCAAGGTGTTTATAGGTCGCTATCATACTGAAATCGACTGTGATGGCCGCTTTGCGCCTTGTACTGAAGGTAAGGCAGAATTTATTTTGACTCTAATGCCGGACGGTACGGTGCATCGCAGTATTTTACAGTATGGCAAAGTATTTATTGATAATACCAAAAGCAGCACGGCTCATAATATTACCTACCGTAAAGACCGCTGGTTTATCAATCCTGAGCGTACCGATATAGTAGTGAATCGTAAAGAAGGGGCGAGCTTTTACTATAAGATTAAAGATTCAAATCACTTAGTCATGAATCTGGAAAAAATCTATAGTGAAAAAGAAAAAACCAACCGGGAATTATTTGATCGCGGCTATCCGGCACCTTCGAAAGCCTATGAACTGGTCAAAGACACGTCCTTTCATATTCAAGAATAATACCCGATAAAAATCGGCTGATCTGGTAGAAAGCTTAATTCAAATACTGTTTAGATTAGACAATAAAGGCAAGTTGTGGGAACGTGTGAGCCTAAAATCTGGGCGCAGAAATACACGACCAAAACATCGCAATTTAATTAAAATATAATAAGGGAAATCAGGGAGACATTCTAAGGAAAGAATGGTGGGTCGTCCGCGATTCGAACGCGGGACCAACGGATTAAAAGTCCGCTGCTCTACCAGCTGAGCTAACGACCCTGAGGAATAAAAATGATGATGACCATTTTTATGACGCAAGAGTGTGGTGTACTTTTACGTGATCCTTTCGGAAGATGGTGGGTCGTCCGCGATTCGAACGCGGGACCAACGGATTAAAAGTCCGCTGCTCTACCAGCTGAGCTAACGACCCATCAAGGGATATCAAATAAGTGGTGGGTCGTCCGCGATTCGAACGCGGGACCAACGGATTAAAAGTCCGCTGCTCTACCAGCTGAGCTAACGACCCTGAACCATCATTCAAACCAGGTTTGAATGTGCAGTGCAAGTCAAGCTAAATAGCTTAAAGCACCACTTTGTTTGATGGAGCGTATTGTAGCAAGATCTCATTTCAGCGCAAGCAAAAAATAACAAAGTTGCCCATGTTTGATTATAAATACAACAATTATGCTTTATCTAAACAAAAAATAGGCAACTTCAGTACTTAGAAGCGATATTGATAGGCCTGAATATTGGTAAAAATCTCTGCGGTGAGCTCCGAATATGCCGTTGCACCTGGCAATAACACCAGCAGGCGTTCATCGGTTTTACTCGGATCAAATGCTTGCTCTTTCAATTTATTTTTCTGGTATTTAAAGGTACCTGTAGTTTCAATCTGCTGTTGTATACGTAAAAATACCGGTACCGCATAAGCCGGCAAGCATTTTTTAAAGCAAGCGGCCATGGCTGCTAAATCTGCATCATCCAATTTTACATCGGGTTGCAGGGTAATCGCGGCCATACCGGCACGACCATTGGTATTGGGAATTTCTACGCCATACACCACCGCTTCAACGATTTTGTCATACTCGGTCAGCATGTTTTCCACTTCAGTTGTAGAAACATTTTCCCCTTTCCAGCGGAAAGTCTCGCCTAAACGATCAACAAACTGCGCATGACGGAAGCCGATATTGCGCACCAGATCTCCGGTATTGAAGTAAGCATCACCTTGGGTAAATACATCCTGCATGATGACTGACTTGTTTTTTTCCGGATCGGTATAGCCATCAAAGGGTGAACGGCGGGTAATTTTACCAATTAATAAACCAGTTTCGCCTTTTTTCACCCGTTTGCAATGGCCTTTAGCGTCCCGTACCGGCTCATTTTTATCTTTATCAAAGGCAATAATCGCATACGGTGTGGGTGAGAAACCGACGGTATTGTCAAAATTGAAAATATTGCTAAAACCGACATTGCCTTCACTAGAGGCATACAGTTCCAGCACTTCCTGAATGCCAAAACGGGATTTAAATTTATCCCAGATATTTGGGCGCATGCCATTCCCAATCATCTTAGTCACGCGGTGACCTTTTTCCAGTTCAGATGGGGGAGCATCCATCAGATAGCGGCACAACTCACCGACATAACCAATCGCAGAGACATCAAATTTTTGCACATCCTTCCAGAAAGAAGAGGTCGAAAATTTACGGCGAATAGCCAGGGTGCTGCTCCCTGCAATGACACCGCACCAGCACACCACCATGCCTGTGGCATGATAAAGCGGCAGGGTACAGTACATCACATCATCTTTATTGAGATTCAGCACATGCCCATAGGTGCCATAAGCCAGCGTCCAGCGACCATTGGTAAAGATCACCGCTTTAGGTAGACCGGTGGTGCCCGAGGTGTAAATATAGAACAGCCCGTCTTTGCCCTGTACCGAATGAGTAGTTGATGGATTGAATTTGGGAGCAAGATCGGTTTTTTCAGCCAGGTTGATAAAGCCTTCAGGCGCCTGACCCGGATCGGCTTGAGTGTTTTGATCTGCAAACCAGTGCAGGCGGTCACTGCTAATATTCAGGTCATTACGAATCTCGTTGACTGCATGACGACACTCTTCACCCACAATCAGGGCAATCGGTTTGACCAGATTGATACTGTGCGTCAGCACCTTGCCGACTTGAGAGGTATTGACCAGAGCGGTGGTCACACCCAGTTTAGCCAGACCAATCACGCTGGCAATCAGCTCAGGGCGGTTCTCGACCATGACAGCAACAACATCACCTTTCTTGGCGCCCAAGGATAGATAGAAATGGGCAATCTGGTTGGCCCAGGCATTGAGAGCAGCATAGCTATAGCTTTGCTCTTCAAAACGCAAGGCAATGCCTTCCGGGTTGCGCTTGGTGGCTTTTTCAAAAGCCAGACCCAGGCCGGCCGGTGTGTTCGGAGTACGTAAATATGCCTGTCTTAGACCAGTGAGCAAATTGGGCACTTTGGTCAAAAAAGCCGGGATTTTGGCAGCGACATCTGCAATCCCAATCAGATCGTGTGGTTTCATTTGGGTCATGAGAATCCTATTTATTTTTCGTATCCGATACGTTCAATTTATATACAGTAGACGAGCTATCCATCTTTTAGCGTTAAAACACTAGTGCAATCAACCTATTCTGACTAAATCTAGCAAAAAAAACCTAGTCACCGAAATGACTAGGTTTTTTTAGATGACTGCAATTGAGCAAATTATGATTCAGTTGCAGTATTGGCTTTTTTCGGTGGACGGCCACGTGGACGACGTGGACGAGCAGCCTGTTTCTCCGCTTTTTCAGCTTCGCTGGCTTCAGTGTCTTCTGTTGTTACTTCGGCCTGATCCTGGGCTTCTGTAACAGGAGCTTCTGATTCAGCATTTGCTTCAACTGGCGCAGCATCTCTAGGTTGAGCTTCAGTCACTGGAGCCGCTTCTGTAGGAGCTGTATCTACTGGTGTCGTAGTTTCAGTTGCTTGTTCAGCTGGCTGAGCATTTACGGTTTCTTCAATAGCTACTTCAGTGGTTACTGGAGTTTCAGTTGCCGCTGCTTCAGCAGACTCTGCTTGCGCTTCTGCTGCTACAGGTGCTTCTGGCGCAGTTTCAACTGCCGGAGCTGTTTCTACTTTGGCCTGTTGCTTGGCTTGTTGCAGGGCCTGTTCTGCAGCCTGTTTAGCCAGACGGCGACGCTCACGTGGATCGTTTGCGACACGTTTGTCCGACACCGGTTTTGGTGGATTCAGGTCCAGAACTGGAGCCGGCTCCGCTTCAACCTTGGCTACGGTCACTTGAACATCACGGGTGACCGGTTTTTTCTCTGTGGCAGGCGTTGCTGCAGCCACCAGACTCGCATTGTACTCTTTTGTGAACTTCTCTAGAGCACGGTTAAAGGTTGGCAATAAACCAAACTGTTCAATCAGTACGGAGCAGTCTTCACCATAAACATGGCGAATCAGGCTACCAATAGTGAACTGACCCAAAGTTGGTACTTGTGACGGAGTCAATTTCTGAACTGTAGCCTGTTGAAGCTGTCCTTCACGCTGCTGACGACGACGCTGACGCGGATCGTTGCTGGCACGTGGTTTTTCAGCACTTGATTCTTCAGCTGGCACAATTTCTTCAACAGGGGCTGTCAGTGCAGCTTCCACTACATTTTCAGCAGCGGCTTCTTCAACTGGCGCATCTGCCGGTGCAGTCACTTCAACCGTTGGCGTTACAACTGCAGCATTGTCATTCAATGCCACGATTTCGCTTTTCGCCTGGTCAATATTCACGACCATGGCTGTTGGCATCACGTCTTGACGTGGTGCATCGACCAACTCAACACGAAGCTGCTTGTCATTGACTGCTGGCGCTTCAACGACTGCAGGTGCTACTTGTTGAGCTTGCTCATTCAGTACGCTTGGATCGCGGTGGCGATTTGGACGTTCCTGACGTGGCTGGTTACGGCGGTCACGACGTGGCATTGCCTGTTGTGGCTGTTGTTCATTGTTTTGAACATCATTTTGCTGAGATGGCTCGTTATGATGCTGACGGCGAGAATTACGCTTGTTTTCACGTGCTTCATGACGTTGTTCTTGACGAGATACCTGAACCACTTCTTCATGCACCTGATGTTGCTGAGGAGCGGAAGCTTCAGACTGAACCTGCTCACGCGGTTCTTTGTGCTTCGGATTGCGTGGTTTTTTGTTGTTATGACGTGGTGCTCTTTCATCACGCTCTGCCGGTTTTTCAGCATCACGTTCCTGTTTTTGCGCTACAGTCGATGGTGCTAGGTAAGCATTGCTGCTTGCCGGAGCAGCAGGTTGAGACACTTGCTGTGGAGCAGGTTGTGCAACCGGTGTAGACAATTGACCGAACTGACCACGGCTCACCGCACCGCCATTGATCATTTGTTCAATCGCTGCAGCTGCATTGTTGGCAGTACGCGATTGATCAACAGTCGCTGCCTGTTTTTGAACAAACAGGTTTTCTAACCAGGCACATGGGCTAGATGCAGGAGCAGCAACTTGTGCTTCGGCAGGAGCTTGTTGTGCAACAGGTGCTTGCTGTGCATTTTGGTTTTGCTGGTTACGGCGTTTATTGTTTCTGCCGTTGTTTTGCTGTTGAGCAGGCGCTGGGGCAGTAGCATGCGTATGTTCTTCTTCTAAATGCCATTCAGATGACTCATAGCCCAACTCTTTTTCACTTGAACGAGTTGCTTCAGTACGTTCATAGCTGGTTGGTGCAAAGCCTTCGGCATTATAAGTGATTTCATAATGCGGTGTTTCCAGATGCGGATGCGGCAGCACAGTGACACGTACATTTGAAGTCTGTTCTAAATAGACCAAGGTGTGACGTTTTTCATTCAATAAGAAGGCAGCAATTTCGACTGGAACTTCGACTTGAACTTCACCATGACGTTCACGTAGCGCGATCTCTTCCACTTTACGCATAATCGAAAGTGATAAAGAACGAAGATCACGAACCATGCCGGTACCATGGCAGCGTGGGCAAACGTAGCCAGTCGCTTCTTCAAGAGAAGGACGCAGACGTTGACGGCTCATTTCCATCAAACCAAAACGTGACAATTGACCGAACTGGATACGGGCACGGTCACTTTGCGTCGCTTCACGCAGCTTCGCTTCCACCATACGCTGGTTGCGGTCTTTAGTCATGTCGATGAAGTCGATCACCACCAGACCACCGATATCACGTAAACGTAATTGACGCGCGATTTCTTCTGCCGCTTCAATATTGGTATTTAACGCGGTGTCTTCAACGTCGCTACCGCGAGTCGATTTTGCCGAGTTAATGTCAATTGACACTAAAGCTTCAGTTTGGTCGATTACGATCGAACCGCCAGAAGGCAATTTTACTTCACGTTCGTAAGCGGTTTGAATTTGGCTTTCAATCGCGAAATGCGCGAATAAAGGTTCATTTAAGGTATAAGTTTTCAGTTTTTCTAACTGACGTGGCATTACCGCTTTTACGAAGTTATAGGCTTCGTTATAGGCTTGTTCTGAGTCAATCAGGATTTCAGCAACATCATCACGCAGGTAGTCACGAATGGCACGTGTCACCACGCCCGCTTCCTGATGTACCAGCATTGGCGATGGACCTGAACTTGCAGTGCTCTGGATTTGTGCCCAAAGGTCTAACAAGTGCTGTAAGTCGAGTTGCAATTCTTCTTGTGAACGACCGATCCCGGCAGTACGCACAATCACACTCATACCACGTGGCACGTTCAGTGTTGCCAGCATTTCTTTCAGTTCTTCACGCACTGAACCAGAAATCTGACGGCTGATACCACCACCTTTAGGGTTGTTTGGCATCAAGACCAAATAACGGCCAGCAAGTGAGATAAAAGTAGACAGGGCAGCGCCTTTATTGCCACGCTCTTCTTTTTCCACCTGAACCAGAAGCTCGGTGCCTTCAGTGATCAGTTCACGGATATTCGAAGTTTGGCGAGGGTCGGCTTTGTAATATGAATTCGCGATTTCACGCATTGACAGGAAGCCTTGGCGACCTGCACCGTATTCAACGAATACAGCTTCTAAAGAAGGTTCAACGCGAGTCACGTGACCTTTGTAGATATTGGATTTTTTTTGTTCACGGGTACGATTTTCTAAATCAAAATCGTAAAGACGCTGACCAGTGACAAGTGCAACGCGAATTTCTTCGGCATGTGTTGCATTAATCAACATACGTTTCATGGGTGTAACACCTTATAGTGATACACAGCAAAAAATCGCTATACACGTAGCGAACATCACACATCACGGATCAATGGCTCAAATCTGCAATGAATTTCATTGTGGTTTGAGTCTTTTATGACCGAGCTCTATTTAATATAGATGGGCTTCGGTTTTTGATTCACGTATTGATGATGGCAATACGGCTTCAATCTTTAAACGGATTAAAGTCACCTGAACGCTTCACTGGCGGACGAGCGGTGCATTGGATGTGTGTAACTTTCACTGTCACATTGCTCGAAGATCATCCCTTCTTTATAGAAAGTGTCTTGATACGGAATTGTCGTCGTATCTTTACAAACTGTGCAGATCCAATGCATCAACGCTGTAGCCTGAAGTCGTCTTCAGGTTGCGACTAATCTGATGTGTATCAGTTTACGTTTAAAAACCAACAAAGTTGGCGACATATTTTTTAAGACAAACTGATTTATGTACCTGAGGTACAATTAAACGCAACAGTTTGCTTTGTTTGCCGATATAATAAGCCTTCGGCGTGGCATAATTCTTTGGGGACCTTCCCGTATCATGTGAGTCTTTAATTGAACAATCAAGTTCAGAAAAATCTGAAATGATTTAACTTTTACTCACAAACGATGGTTTCCGTGCGCTGACTATATCAAACCTTGCATCATCTGCCTATGGGCTAAGCTTATGTTTCTTGTGTAAAGCATAACCTAAGTGATCAGTTTTTAATCAATTTTAGTATTTTTTGGGTCATAGTAACTGTATGAATTCTACGCAACAATGGCAAAACGTCACTTGGTTTGAAGTGGATGAACATCAAGATGGACAACGCATCGATAATTTCCTGTTTAGTCGTCTGAAAGGTGTGCCAAAAAGCCGTATCTATCGTCTGATTCGTGAAGGCCAGGTTCGCGTCAATAAAAAACGCATTAAAGCAGAAACCAAACTCGCAATCGGTGACCAGATTCGCGTTGCGCCGATTCGTTATGAACAAAAAGATGAGACCGCGGCACCTGTTTCCGACAAAGTGGCACAAGGCTTATTGGCCCGTGTGATTTATGAAGATGAAGGTCTGATGGTTGTAAATAAGCCATCCGGGATTGCCGTGCATGGCGGTAGCGGTGTGGCCTATGGCCTGATTGAAGGCTTACGTGCAGCAACCGGTAAAAAGTATCTGGAACTGATTCACCGGATTGACCGTGATACTTCCGGTCTGGTGATGATTTCCAAAAAGCGTAGCGTGTTGAAAACATTACAAGATATGTTGCGTGAACATAAAATCAAAAAAACCTATGCCGCTGTAGTAAAAGGGCAGGTCAGTCTGGATAAACAGCTGATTGATGCACCTTTACATCGTTACGAGCTGGCCAATGGTGAACGTCGTGTCTGCGTGTCCCCGAAAGAAGGTAAAGAGTCTAAAACCCAGTGGAATGTGCAGGAACGTTTTATGCATGCCACACTGGTGTATGCATCTCCGCTTTCTGGTCGTACCCATCAGATTCGTGTTCATGGTTTGAGTATTGGTCATCCGCTAGTAGGCGATGAAAAGTATGGTCATGAAACAGAATATCGTGGGCCAAAACCACGCCGTTTGTGTTTACATGCAATGCGTCTGGACATTCCGGGCTATCCAGCAATTGAAGCACCATTGCCAGAAGATATGCAGAGTCTGGTGGCGCAGTTAAGAGCGCAGAAAGCGGATAAACCGGCTGCCCAATAAGGACTTATTTTTTCTTTTAATAAATTTAACCCACCCTCACCCTCCTTTGAAAAAGGAGGGAATTCCCCTCTTTCTTAAAGATGAGGAACATTGTTCCGCAAGAGGGGAGATTAAATTTCGAAAGAATCCTCTCCCTGAGATACCGTCTTGGTAGTCAATCAGGTTTTGAGATTATTCGACCAATAAATAATCTCTTTGATAGGCAGTCTGATGTTTTAAAACGCCATAACACAGATGTATAAGCTTGCGCATTGCAGCACCTAAAGCACACATTTTATTTTTACCCTGGCTTAATAATCGTTGATATAAAGCTTCAATGTGTGGATTATATTTAATCGCTGTTAATGCTGACATATACAATACTGAGCGTATTTTACTGTCACCTGCTTTTGATAAGTGACTTTGCTTGTTGACTGAACTGCCAGACAACTGATGTACTGGAACCAAACCTACATATGCAGCAGCTTGACTTGCTTTTTCAAACTTGTGCGAATGAAATAACCCCAACAGTAATAAGCCTGATCGTTCACCGATTGAAGGAATAGTTTGCAGTAATTTCAAATCCTGTTTCAATGTTGGATCTTGATCTATGTGATTATTTATTAACTTATCAATATGTTCAAGTTGCTGATTTAAATACTCAATATTCTCTTCAAGTAATTTAATCACAACAACGGAGGTATGAGTGGACTGCGCCTTTTCAAGTCGATTCTTTTCCTGCAATAGACTACCTAGATAGACATCTCGTCTGCCTAGTAAAGCTTTTAATAATCTGACATTTTCAGGTTCAGGCTGCCATATGATTAACTTTGCGGTGTAACCATAACGTGAAAGAGCTTCACTATCAGCTTTATCCGTTTTATTTAGCATGGACATGCCTTTGGCAAAGGCTCTTACTCGTGAAGGATTAGCCACACAAACCTTTACACCTGCATCATATAGATAATATCCCAAATTCTCATGATAAACCGAAGTCGCTTCCATGATTGCTGTCACTTGATCAGGTTCAATTTTAAGAGTGATGAGCCATTTGAGCAGACTGCCAAAGCCACTTTCTGTATTAGTAAATATTTTATTTTTTCTTTTTCCAGTCAAACCTTGAGGGAAAATGCAACAATCTATTTTGGTTTTACTGACATCAATACCTAGCATAATCATGGTGATATTCCTTGAGTTTAAGCTATGATTTTTATCCCATTAACCATCATCTTACCTTGTGAATACAGCATCAAACTGCTTAGTTACCGTTCAGAGTTGTATGAGGGATAAGGGCAAATTGTAGGTTTTATCTCAGGTTCAAATTTAAGATTTTAGCAGCACTCCAAACTCTACAATTTGCGTATAGTGGTAGCTAATCACTATATCAATCAAGATACAAGCAGCACTGCTGCGCAAGTCTCCTTCTTGCACGTCGTTTAAAGCAGTGCTTTAAACTCATTCAGGAGAGGGAACGTTACTTATTAAGTAGTAATATTGAATTAAAACTTAATTCATAATTCGACTTTATTGGTTCTTTTAGTAAAGTCATTTGCTTAAGAATGAAAAAAGCCCTCTCCTTGTAGGAGAGGGCTTCAAGACTGAATCAAATCTAGGAAATCTTTTATGAACTCACCTGTAAAATTGGTCATTTTCGATTGGGATGGCACTTTATTTGATTCAGTCGGTCAAATCGTGGCGAGTTTGCAGTTTGCCGCACAGCAGTTTCAGCAGCCGTTAACGGATGCAGATGCGAAAAGTATTATTGGACTGGGTTTACCTGAAGTTGCACAGCGTTTATTCCCGACAGTACCAGAATTACATACGGATATTTTGCAGGCTTATTCCGATCATTATGTTGCCAACTCATCAGGAGATTCCTGGTTTGAAGGCGTAGCGTACATGCTCGCAGATTTACAGCAGCAAGGCGTGAAGCTGGCAGTAGCCACAGGGAAAAGCCGTAAAGGTCTGGATCGTGTATTAAAACAGACGAACAGTGAAGAGCTGTTTGTGAGTACGCGCGCAGCCAGCGAAACCCGTTCTAAACCTCATCCACTCATGTTAGAAGAAATTCTGGCGGAAACCGGTGTGCAGGCTGAACATGCCATCATGGTCGGTGATACGTCTTATGATCTGGAAATGGCGCAAAATATTGCCATGCCAAGTGTTGGTGTAGGTTATGGTGTGCATGAGCCTGAACTTTTGGCTCAATTTAATCCCGTCTGTATCGTGGATGATGTGGGTGCTTTGCATAGCGCATTGTTGGCTAAAGTCCAATGGAAACAAGCAGTTTAATCCAGTATCTTGGTTGTAATGAAAAACAAGCAGTTCCCCGGTTTAAATTGGCTGGGGAATGCTGCAGATTTAAGCGCTGGTTCTTATCTTTTAGTCTAAAGTCGTAATTGTACTGATTTTATTCGGTCATATTATGGCAGTTATTTTGCTAAATAACGATGTGTTTTAAAAAATAAGATTTTGTTTTATTTAGTTTTTTATAAATTATTCTTATAGGTAATAGCTATAGCAAAAAATAAAATAACTATTGGCACAAACGCCGTATTTTTCCCATCCTAAAACTGTTTATTCCTATGCTCGCTCTGAGAAAGGCAGTCCATGCGGATGATCAGCCTGATCATTTTCATATGTTCTGTCCCTCTTAGATCCCGGCATAAGCCTAATTTTTGCAGTTTAAGGAAACATTGATGTCGAATTCTGCTGTTGTTGAATCAGTTGCACAAGCACTTCGTAGCGCTGAATTATCACAAACTGCGATTGCACCGATTCGCCCGGAACTTGGCGGTGAAAGTGCTGACGTAGATATCGCCTATGCCGTTCAGGAAGTGAATACCGAGCGTGCTTTGTCTGAAGGTCGCCGTCTGGTGGGTCGTAAAATTGGTTTGACGTCTAAAGTCGTTCAAGCGCAACTGGGTGTAGATCAGCCGGATTTCGGTATGTTATTTGCCGACATGGCCTATGGCGATGGTGAAGCAATTCCAGCTGGCCTTCTGATTCAGCCGAAAGTTGAAGCAGAAATCGCATTGGTGATTAACCAGGATTTAACCAAAGAAAAACACACGTATGCAGACATTATCAGCGCAACTGATTATGCACTGCCTGCAATTGAAGTGGTCGATAGCCGTATCGAAAACTGGAAAATCAGCCTGATTGATACTGTGGCGGATAACGCATCTTCTGCTGCATTTGTCTTGGGTTCTCAGCCGGTTAAGTTAGAAAAACTTGATCTTGTGAACTGCAAGATGGTGATGACGCGCGGTGAGGAAGTCGTTTCTCAAGGCGTGGGTAAAGCATGTCTGGCAAACCCATTGAATGCTGCTGTTTGGCTGGCAGATGAAATGGTACGCCGTGGTCGTCCGCTGTTAAAAGGCGACATCATCTTGACGGGTGCCTTAGGTCCAATGGTTGTGGCTCAACCAGGTGATGAATTCAAGGTTGAAATTGAAGGCTTTGGTTCAGTAACTGCTGCATTCGCTGCTGAATAATCAAGATTCCAAGAGAGTACATTCATGAAAAAGATTAAATGTGCAATGATCGGTCCAGGGAATATTGGTACTGATTTGCTTTATAAATTACAACGCAGTGAATGGTTAGAGCCGGTTTGGATGGTGGGGATTGACCCAACTTCTGAAGGCCTTGCGCGTGCTGCGAAAATGGGTTTAAAAACCACGGCTGAAGGTGTAGACGGTCTTCTTCCACACGTAATCGAAGATGACATCAAAATTGCATTCGATGCAACGTCTGCATACGTACACGCAGAAAACAGCCGCAAGCTCAATGAACTTGGCGTGCTCATGATTGACTTAACGCCTGCTGCGATTGGTCCATTTTGTGTACCACCAGTCAACCTTGAAGCATTACTACAAGCGGGCGAAGTACCAAACGTGAACATGGTGACATGTGGCGGTCAGGCAACGATTCCGATGGTGGCTGCAGTTTCTCGCGTTCAACCAGTTGAATATGGTGAGATCATTGCAACTGTATCGACCAAATCTGTAGGTCCTGGTACGCGTAAAAACATCGACGAATTCACACGTACCACTGCGGGTGCAATTGAGAAAGTCGGCGGCGCGAAACAGGGTAAAGCGATCATCATCATTAACCCGGCTGAGCCACCTTTAATGATGCGTGACACAGTACATTGCTTGGTTGAAGGCGAGCCGGATCAGGCAGCGATTACTGAATCTGTACATGCCATGATCAAGGAAGTTCAAAAATACGTACCAGGTTACAAGCTTGTAAATGGTCCGGTATTTGATGGCAACCGCGTATCAATTTACTTGGAAGTTGAAGGTCTAGGTGACTTCCTGCCGAAATACGCAGGCAACCTGGATATTATGACTGCAGCAGCTGCACGTACTGCAGAAATGTTCGCAGAACACGTGTTCAACACCGCTGAAGCTTAAAGGAATACCAAAATGTCTAAGATTATTGTTCATGATATGACTTTGCGTGATGGTATGCACCCGCAGCGCCATCAAACGACTGTTGAGCAAATGATTGCAATTTCAACAGCACTTGATGATGCTGGCGTACCTTTAATTGAAGTAACACACGGTGACGGCCTGGGTGGTTCATCAGTGAACTACGGTTTTGCTGCTGCAACGGATGAAGAATACTTGTCTACTGTTGTGCCACGTATGAAAAATGCAAAAATTTCTGCATTGCTTTTACCTGGTATCGGTACGGTTGACCATTTGAAAATGGCACATGAAATTGGTGTTTCTACCATTCGTGTGGCGACGCATTGTACTGAAGCGGATTGTTCTGAACAGCACATCACCGCTGCACGTAAACTAGAAATGGACACCGTCGGTTTCTTGATGCTGGCGCATATGGCAACACCTGAAAAATTGCTTGAAGAAGCAAACAAGATGGTGTCTTACGGTGCAAACTGTATTTATGTGACAGATTCAGCAGGTTACATGCTTCCTCAAGACGTGATCGACCGTGTGGGTCACTTACGTCAACACTTGGATTCAAGCATTGAGCTTGGTTTCCATGGTCACCACAACTTAGGTATGGGTGTATCGAATACTGTTGCTGCGGTTCAAGCAGGTGCAGTACGTGTTGACTTGGCATCTGCTGGTCTTGGTGCTGGCGCTGGTAACACACCACTTGAGCTGTTTATCGCTGTGGCAAACCGTATGGGTATGGACACTGGCGTTGACTTGTTCAAAGTGCAAGACGTTGCTGAAGATCTAGTGATTCCAATGATGCACAACCCGATTCGTGCCGACCGTGATGCGGCAACTTTAGGTTATGCGGGTGTTTACTCGTCATTCCTGTTATTTGCTAAACGTGCTGAAGCGAAATATGGCGTATCTGCGCGTGAAATCCTGATGGAACTTGGTCGCCGTGGTACGGTAGGTGGTCAGGAAGACATGATTGAAGACCTGGCATTAACCATGTCTAAAGCTCGTGAGTTACAAGCTTAATTTTTAATGCCGTGGTATTAAAATAAGTCCAATAAAAAAGCATCCGATTCGGATGCTTTTTTATTATGAAGTAGATTTAATAATATAATAAAACTCTGATCTCAGATATTTTAGTTATAGTGTTATGTGAAGATTATTTTAGTTTAATTTTTTCCTTAAACATAAAAACGATAAATAAAAAATATTATCTTAAAGTTTTTAAAAAAATTGCGCTTATTAATAAAGGAAACAGAAATTTGAATTAAATATCTGGTCAAATTTTTATTTTCATTAATCGGTTTAAAATCTAAGAGATTGAGTGCTTAAATCTGGGCCCGGAATATGCAGAGCTAAAAGAGCAAAAGTTTAATACTGTGGTCGGATTTTTTATTTAAACCGACTTGCGCATGATGGCGGCATGGATTTTATCAGCTGAATGGGGAACTCATCATGCGTCGTCACAATTTATGGATTGCAATGCTTGCTGCGACAGCAACTTTAGGGACAACTGCAACGAATGCAGACTTTATTGACGACAGCAATGTTCAACTCAAATTTAAAAACTTTTATCTAGACCGTCAGTATCAAGATGACTATTCATCACGTAACTGGGGTTCTTGGTCACAAGGGGTGACTTTGGATGCCAAGTCCGGTTATCACGATATCGGTGGTGGTGTGCAGGTTGGTGCTGATGTACTGGTGCAACATGCAGTCAAACTCAACGGCCATGATAAAAATCCGGACTGGGTTTTACCGCACGATGGCAAAGAATCAAAAGATCATTTCGGTAAAGTCGGCGCGACCTTAAAAGCCAAAGTTTCACAAACTGAGCTGAAAGTCGGCGAGTTATTGCCTGTATCTCCAGTCTTGGTATTCGATCCATCCCGTCAGTTATTAACGACTTATAGTGGCGCTTGGTTAGAGTCTAAAGACCTTAAGGATACCAAGTTAACTCTGGCGTATATTGATGGTATTAACAACCGTTATGACAACCAGTTCCGTGACTTAACTAAATTTGCTCCACCAAGTTTCTATGATACGGGTGCTGAAGCTGATGGCATGTGGATTGCGGGTGTAGACCACCAACTCACTAAAGAAGTAGGTGCGAGCTACTGGTATGCCGATGTTCAAGACATTTATCAACAGCATTATCTAGGTGTCAATTACAAAACTGCGCTTGGTGAAAAAACCAAATTAGATAGCCATATTCGTTACTTCGATAACTCGGAGTCAGGTGACAAGCTGTATGGTGAGATCGATAACCAGGCTGTGTCTGTCGCCGCAAAAGTGAATCATGGTGCACATAGCGTAGGTGTGGGTTACCAGCAAATGTTTAGTGATAGCGCATTCCCGACATTGGGTGGCTGGGTGCCACAGCCTTATCTGGCGAACTGGGGGGTAGCGACCTTTACCGCGCCAGAAGAAAAGTCATGGAGTGTTTCTTATGGCTATGACTTCTCTGAAATGGGTGCAAAAGGCTTAAACGCAACAGCCGTATATTTCAAAGGTTATGATCAGAAAGGTACTGGGGCGTATCAAGGTCAGAACTTCAATACGGATGAAGTGAATGCCATCGTGAACTACACTGTGCCAGAAGGTAAATTAAAAGGTTTGGGTGTACAGGCGATGTATATTGATGTGAATTTTGCCAATCCAGCAAAACCAGACCTGCAAGAATACCGTGTCGCCACCACTTATACGCATAAATTCTAATACCCGTATATTTTAAAAGCAGTCAGTCTTCTGGCTGCTTTTTGGTTTAAGCGTTCCATTGTTGCATTAAAGGCTTAGATTGAGTAGGGTTTTATTTTAAATTGATATATAAAACAAATACTTAAATTATATCTATTTTGTAGGGTGCAATCGTAATTTTGTATCAGTTTGCTGCGGCTGAGCGGTTAATATAAGGGTGTACACAAGTCATTTTAATGAGTCAACTTGACGTCGAATTCTTGAAAATAGAGGGACACGCAAGCGAAAGACTGTAAGAGGAAGCAATATGAGCACTGTTCAAATCCCTGACTATCAAACAGATCCATTCTTTGGCTTAGAAGACAAATGGATTGAAACTGCTGAAGGCGAGTTGACCCATTACCACGAAATTGGTGAAGGTACGCCTATTCTATTTTTACACGGTTCAGGTACAGGTGTATCGGCCGCGGCAAACTGGTGGTTAAACCTGCCACAAATTGGTGAGCAAGCGCGTTGTATCGCGATTGATACCATTGGTTATGGCCAAACTGTGGTTGCACCGGGTACTGAATATGGTATCCGTGCCTGGGTAGATCATGCGATCCGTACGCTAGATGCTTTGGGTATCGAAAAAACCTGGTTGGTCGGTAACTCTCTGGGTGGCTGGTTAGCATTCCAGATGGCATTGGATTATCCAGATCGTATTTTGGGTATCGTGTCTATGGGTACGGGCGGTGCGAAACAGACAGCTGCACTTAAAGCTCACGCAAACCCAGTTCTTACAGAAGAAGGAATCAAGAAAACCCTTTCTATGTTTGTCGTAAACAAAGACCTGATTACTGATGAACTGGTAAAAGTACGTTTTGCTTCTGCTGCAAATGACTATGCATCAAATCGTTTAATGGATGTGGTTGGCGCACGTGACCGTGACCGTTTCGAATTCCCATTAGACTTCGAAAAAATGAAAGACATTACTGTGCCTGTACTATTGATTCATGGTACGCAAGACGTGGTGATTCCGGTTTCTCGTACTTGGGACATCCTGAACATCGTGCCAAATGCTGATGCACATATCTTCAGCCAATGTGGTCACTGGTCTCAAGTTGAAAAAGCAGATGAGTTCAACACTGTGATCAAAAACTACTTGGCTGTACACGGCGTAAAATAAGCTCGATGTAGTTTTAAAAAGGGATGGCTTCGGTCCATTGCTGTCCCACAATTTTTCACAAGAGGAAGCTCATTTGAGCTTCCTCTTGTTTTATGGGTATTTTATCGGGTGAAAATAAAGCTTTTAAAGTTCTTCTTTCAAACAAATTCACTTGAATTATTCTGAGTAAACGTTGAACTGTCCAACCTGTTTTCCCTAAATGTTGAGCGAAACTCACCAATAAATAGGCGATCATCGCAATCCAGATTTGTGTCTGAATTGCGTTCCTGCTGCGGCCTAGAAACGCTTTTAATTTGAGATTCTGCTTAATCGCCTTAAAGAACAGCTCAACTTTCCAACGATCTTTATAAATCGCCGCAATGGTGGAGGCGGCTAAATGAAAGTTATTGCTGAGAAAGCTAAAGTGCTTGCCACTTTGCTGATCTCTATATTCAATTCTTCTTAACACTGGGGCTTTTCTTTTTAGGGCATGTGCGCTATTCAGCTGAATGGTTTCATCTTTTAGAATACCTTTGGATTCAAGCACTGGATGTTGCTGGATCACCTGATACACAGATTTAGGCCTAAAACGTGTGACAAATCCAATGTTTTGAGCAGTCAGATTTGCATACCATTGGTAATCGACATAGCCTTTATCAAAAACTACAATGCTGCCAGCAGGAAACTGGAATTTGCGGCCTTGTACCATGTCATTTTCTTTGCCATTTTCAACTGCAACAAACTCAGGAATATCATTGCTGTGATTCAATCCTATGCTGAGTTTCATGCTGGCTTTTGAGTCGTGAACTTTGGCCCATTCACATAAGGAAAGCGACAGGTCAATATGACTGGCATCCAAGGAATACAAGGGATTCTTAAAGCGAAATTTATGAGCTACTTTTGAGTGTTCATAGTATTTAAGCAACTTGTGAAATAGCTGTTGATACAAGGCAGCAGGCTGCTGCTCATTGATTCGTGCCAGCGTGCTTCGGGGAATAGACTTTGCTCCGAGATGACTTAGCTTTTCCTGTTGGCACTCCAAATTGGATTGAATATCTCTCAGACTTTGTCTACAAGAGAATTGAGACATCAATATGGCAATAAACTGATCCCACCGGGAAGCCGCTCTAAATTTCTGTCCAACATGGTGTACTTTAGCAAGTTGTTCAAAATCCTGTCGCACAACAGGTTTAATTAGCTCATGAAATACGGTATTCTGATGTGACAAAACCTGAATCCTGGTCGTTAAAGTGTTTGTTTGCACTCATATTTTAACTGTTAGGACTCAGGTTTTTTTATTTAAAGCAAACTATGGGACAGCAGTGTGGCTTCGGTCATCCTTTTTTATATCGAAAATATTTGAGGTAGTGCACATAAATGAGTTTGATTCTCATTTATTTGGATAAATATAAAAATCTAATAATTTTTATAGGTTTGAGCTATTTAAACGGAGAAAAATCCAAATGAAACTTTATTAGACTTAAGTGGTAAATGCAGCACATTTAGAGCTAAAAATACACAATTTTGGTCGAGGTCAAGTGACAAATTTAAACGCTAGAAATAGATTCTTTATCAAAGAATGGAATTAAAAATGAATTCTTAAGCATAAAATAATAAAACAAAAAAAGCACATGCCTATCAAAAGTTGAATGGCATGTGCTTAATGCAGGAAAGGAATAGAATTAATTTTGTTCGCTACGGTTAATATCCAGATAGAACACACGAGTCAAAAGCTCAAGAAATTTGCTCACGACATAGGATTTGTTGTTTTTATGGTAGCTGACATACAGGTCTAAATAGGGCAACTCCACGTCCAGCGGACGAATCACGGTATTATCCATGGTTAGTGGTGCAATATAGCCAGGCAAAATGGTACAGCCTAGGCCCATTCCGATCGAGTTGATATTAAATAAAATATTATCGGCCTTTTGCACGATATTGAGTTCAATGCCGTTGGCTTTGGCAAAGTCCAGAATAGCCTGGTTCAGGGTCAAGGACTGCTCTGCTGATGGAATAATAAAATCAATACCATTCAATGCTTTAACAGGAATTCTTTCGTATTTTGCTAAGGGGTGATCTTTAGGCAGGAGAAAAATCAGCGGTTCACGAATCACGAACTGGCTTTCAATTTCATCACTATTGAAATTATGACGGGTAAATGTCAGATCTAGATCACCTTTTTTTAACAAACGCATCTGCTCATTGTTGTTCAGGCTGAGCAGTTCAATTTTTAAATCTGGGTTCTGTACACGTAGATTTGGCAAGATATAGGGGAAGATTTTCATCTCGGCTACCGGTACAAAACCGATACGGAGCATTTGCTGTTTGGCCTGTGACACCTGACGTGCCATGGCAACGGCTTTGTCTGCCTGTGCAAGGGTGAGACGGGCCTGTTCCAGGAATACGGCGCCTTCTTCGGTCAGCTCTACTTTACGTTTGGTCCGGTTGAGTAGCTTTACCCCGACATCTTCTTCCAGGTCTTTGATTTGCTGGCTAAGTGAGGGTTGAGCCGTATAAAGTTTAAGTGCTGCCTTACTAAAATTGAGCTCTTCAGCAACGGTGATAAAGTAGCGAAGGTGTCGTAATTCCATGTCATCAACCCAAAGAGTAATCCAAAAAATGTCTTACTATAATTTCCTCAAAGTATAATCTATAAACAACTATGTCGTGAAGATTATTTTCCCATTCATAAACTAAATGCTCTGGCGGGATTAATAGATGTTTTAATATAAAAATTCACGTGCTTAATAATTGCTTTAAGCTCTTAATTGAAACAAAAAAAATATTTCCCGAAAAACGCTGTCAAATCCATCATCGTTGAAAAGTTGAGTCTATTACTTTGTGCCAAAGATAGGTCACAGGAGAGCTTTTCATGAGTGGAAAAATTGATGTGCGCGAAATCGATGCTTTAGTCGATGCACAAAATGGACGTATTACGCCATCTATTTATACAGATCCTGACATTTACGAATTAGAACTCGAACGTGTTTTCGGTCGTACTTGGTTATTCCTTTGCCATGAAAGCCAAATTCCTAAGGCTGGTGATTTCTTCAATACCTACATGGGTGAAGATCCAATCATTGTGGCACGTCAAAAAGACGGCTCAATCAAAGCATTTTTAAACCAGTGCCGTCACCGTTCTATGCGTGTGAGCTTCGCTGACTGTGGTAATACCCGTGCATTTACTTGCCCATACCACGGCTGGTCATATGGCATTGACGGTTCTTTAAAAGATATCCCGCTTGAAGATCGTGCTTACCCGCATGGTGCATGTAAAGAGCAATGGGGTCTGGTTGAAGTGAATCGTGTGAAGTCTTACAAAGGCTTGGTATTCGCTTGTTGGGATGAAACCACACCTGATCTAGAAGAATACATGGGCGATATCGCTTGGTATTTAGATGGCGTTGTTGACCGTCGTCCAGGTGGTACTGAAATCATTGGTGGTGTACACAAGTGGGAAATCGAGTGTAACTGGAAATTTGCAGCGGAACAGTTTGCATCTGACCAATATCACGCCTTGTTCTCTCACGCTTCTGCGATCCAAGTATTGGGCGCGAAACCAGACGACGAATCTTCTAAAAAATTAGGTGCTGCGCAAACTGCTCGTCCAGTTTGGGAAACTGCCAAAGACGCGATCCAGTACGGTTCACGTGGTCACGGTTCAGGCTTCTTCTTTACAGAAAAACCAGACGCAAACGTATGGGTTGACGGTGAAGTTGCCAACTACTTCCGTGAAACTTACGACGAAGTTAAAGAGCGCCTAGGCGAGACTCGTGCATTGCGTCTTGCAGGTCACAACACCATGTTCCCAACTTTGTCTTGGTTGAACGGTACTGCAACACTTCGTGTATGGCACCCACGTGGTCCAAACAAAACTGAAGTGTGGGCATTCTGTATTGCTGATGCTGAAGCATCTCAAGAAGTGAAAGAAGCATTTGAACGTTCTGCAACGCGTGCCTTTGGTCCAGCCGGTTTCCTGGAGCAAGATGACTCTGAAAACTGGATCGAGATCCAAAAAGTTTTACGTGGTTATAAAGCGCGTCAAAACAAACTCATTATGGAAATGGGTAAAGGCAACGAAAAAGTACGTGAAGATGGTATCCCGGGTATCACCAACTACATTTTCTCTGAAACTGCAGCACGTGGTATGTACCGCCGCTGGGCAGATTTATTGATCCATGAAAAATGGGAAGACGTGGAAAAAGCAGCTGACGAATATGAGAAGGAGCTTATGAAATGAGTCAAATCAGCTTAGAACTTCATCACCAAATTAGTCAGTTCCTTTATCGCGAAGCAAAATTGCTAGACGATTGGAAATTCCGCGAATGGTTAGACACGCTAGCTGAAGATATTTCTTACACGCTACGTACTACACCAAACGCTCAAACACGTGACCGTCGTCGTTCAGTTGAACCACCTACCACTTGGGTATTCAATGATACGAAAGATCTTTTAGAACGTCGTGTTGCTCGTCTGGAAACTGGTATGGCTTGGGCTGAAGAGCCTCCATCACGTACCACTCACATGGTGAGCAACGTGATTGTTGAGCCAACTGAAGTTGAAGGCGAATACGATGTGTACATGACATACCTTCTGTACCGTACCCAAAAAGAGAAAGACGTTACGATTTACTGTGGTAAACGTCATGACAAGATTCGCAAAGTTGAAGGCGGCTTGGGCTTCCAGATCTTCAACCGTAAGATCACCCTTGACCAAGTTACCTATAACTCACATAACCTGAGTGTGTTCTTCTAATGAATAAGATTTTTGTTTGCCAAGTTGACGAATTAGACGAAGGCGAAGCGTTAAAAGTGGATTGCGGCGTAAACGGTATCGAAGCGCTTGCTGTATTTAACAATGGCGGTGAATTCTTCGCTATGAACGATAAATGCAGTCATGGTAATGCGTCAATGTCTGAAGGTTACCTTGAAGATGACGGTACTGTGGAATGTCCATTGCATTCAGCACGTTTCTGTTTAAAAACAGGTGAAGCATTGTGTCTACCTGCAACTGATCCAATCAAAACATTCCCAGTGATTGTTGAAGATGGTGCGTTATACGTAGAGATGGCAGGAGAGTAATCATGGGTTGGCTACAAGGCGAAGTTGCACTGATCACTGGTGGTGGTTCAGGCTTAGGCTGGGCACTGGTTGAACGTTTCCTGGAAGAAGGTGCACAAGTTGCGGTTCTTCAACGTTCACAGTCAAAAGTTGACGCTTTGAAAGAACATTTCGGTGACCGCGTGCTTGCGATCGCAGGTGATGTGGCCAGCTATGAAGACAATGTCCGTGCTGTAAACGCAACAGTTGAGCGCTTCGGCAAGCTTGACTGTTTCGTTGGCAATGCCGGTATCTGGGATCATTATGCAGATATCGTCAATACATCGGGTGAGCAACTGGAAAAAGCCTTTGATGAAATCATGGGCATTAATACCAAGTCACTCATCTTGGGTGCTAAAGCTGCGCTGGATGCATTGATAGCTTCTGAAGGTTCTATCATATTTACTTTGTCTAACTCTGCACTGTACTCGGCAGGCGGAGGCCCCGTGTATACAGCATCTAAGCATGCAGGGGTCGGCATTATGAAAGAACTGGCTTACGAACTTGCGCCTAAAGTACGAGTGAACGCTGTTGCACCGTCAGGTATGAATGTGAATATTAAAGGTGCGGCATCATTGGGTCAGGAAAACCTGGGTCTGCTGGATGCCCGTGATCCTGAGAAAATTGCACGTGGTATGCCACTGAACTTCTTGCCTGAACCGGAAGACATGACCGGTTCATACGTGCTCTTGGCATCTCGTCAAAACAACCGTCCTTTGACCGGTGTGTTAATTAACGCTGAATGTGGTCTGGGTATTCGTGGTTTACGTCAACCACGTGCAGGTTTCTTTGACGAATAAAATTCAGTCTGAAATGTAATGGACTTACTCGGTAGCCTGTTCTGGGCTACCTTCCGTTCTGGAGTCTCTCATGGCCGTTAAACTTATTTGTGCGTCGCACAGCCCATTAATGGAATTTGCTTCACCGCAAGAAAAGCATAAAGAACAAGCCGTTCGTGAAGCTTTTGCCAAACTTGCCAAAGAAGTTGAAGACTATAATCCAACGTTAATCATTACTTTTGGTCCAGACCATTTTAATGGCTTCTTCTATGACCTGATGCCAAGCTTCTGCGTGGGTATTCGTGCCAAAGCAGCAGGGGACTGGGATTACGGTAAAGACAATGACCACATTAATGTGCCTGAAGAAACAGCCCTTAATCTAGTGCGTCGTGTGTTGGATGAAGGTGTGGATGTTGCGTACTCATATCGTATGCAAGCTGACCATGGCGTGACTCAGCCCTTACATTTCCTGTGTGAAGGCAAACTTGACCGTTATCCAACGATTCCAATTTTTATTAATGGCGCTGCTGCACCTATGCCAACCACCAAGCGTACCATCGCTTTGGGCCGTGCTGTGGGTCAATACATCAAGTCTTTAAACCTTGAAAACGAGCGTGTGCTTGTTTTAGGTACCGGTGGTCTGTCACATGATCCACCTACACCGCAAATGGGTGCAGTACCGCCAGAAGTGGAAGAGTTCCTGATTGCAGGCCGTTATCCAACGCCTGAAGCACGTCATGCACGTCAATCCAAAATTATTGCAGTGGGTCAAAAGCTGGCAGCAGGGGATACGTCAGTTGCCGTGCCTCTGAATGCTGAATGGGATATTGCCCTGCTAGAAACCTTCAAGCATGCTGATTTTGCAACATTAGAAGCGATGACTGAAGCTGAAATCCGCCGTGATGGTGGTCGTGGTGGTCAGGAAGTCCGTTCTTGGATGGCTGCCTTCGCTGCCTTAAGCGAAATGGGTGAGTATGAAATGACCACGCATTGCTATGAAGACATCAGCGAATGGATTGCCGGCTTCGGTATCGTATCTGCAGAGTTAAAAGGTTAAGAAAATGAGCAACGTAAACAACATCGTGATCGTGGGTGCTGGCCAGGCAGGTGCGAGCGCAATTTTAGAACTTCGTGGCAACAAGTATGAAGGCAAAATCACTTTAATTGGTGATGAAAGCCATCTTCCTTATGAGCGTCCACCGTTGTCTAAAGATGTGATTCTAAAACCTGAAGACACCAAGATCGAAATCCTGTCGGAACAGAAACTGGCAGATTTAGGCGTAGAAACGATTCGCGGCAATGGCGTAGCGAAAATTAATGCCGAAGCGAAAACGGTTGAACTCCTGAACGGTGATGTTGTTGCTTACGACAAGCTCTTGCTTGCAACAGGTGGTGCCGCGCGCCGTTTGCCTAATTTCGATGCTTTGGGCAAACATGTTTATACCCTGCGTAACTTGGAAGATTCACAGGCACTGGTGCCTATACTTCAAGCCGGTCGCCGTATCATCCTGATCGGTGGTGGCGTGATTGGTCTTGAGTTGGCATCATCTGCACGTTACAAAGACTGTCAGGTGACTGTGATCGAAATGGGTCCGATGGTTATGGGTCGTTGTTCACCACAAATCCTGAGCGAATTCCTGCTAGAGCAGCATCGTCAAAACCAGGTCGATGTGCGTCTTGAAACCAAGATTACAGATTGCCGTTTAGATGGTGAAGAAGTCGTGGTAACGCTGGAAGGCGGTGAAGAACTGCGTGCTGATGCTGTAGTTTACGGAATCGGAATCGTGCCAAATGCACAGCTTGCGCTAGATGTAGGTCTGGATGTTGATGTTGCGATCAAAGTGAATGAACAATGCCAAACCTCGAATGCTGATATTTATGCAGCGGGCGATGTTGCGACCCAGTTACGTGACTGTGGCAATCACCGCCGCGTTGAAACTTGGGAAAATGCCAACCTTCAGGCAGGCATCTTCGCGCGTCACGTGATGGGTGTGGAACATCCGAAAGCCAATCCGGCCTGGTTCTGGACGGATCAGCTGAATATCAACTTCCAGTTTGTCGGCGATATGGCCGCAGCTGAATGGCATATCCGTGGTGAAATGGATGCAGCCAAAGGTGCAGACAATTCATTCGTGATGTACGGTGTGACTGATGGTCAGATCGTTGGCGGGATTACCGTGAATGCAGCCAAAGAAATGCGTCATTTGAAAAAAATGATCAGCAAAAATACGGCGTTTGATGTTGAAAAACATTTAGATATCGCGCAAGACTTACGCAAAATTGCTTAAGTTGTATTGAGATATTTCTGGACAGACCTATGTTTTGCATAGGTCTGTTTTTTTATGGTTTTAGCTTTATAGTCATGACCGCAATGGGCTTTGAGATTTAGAAATGTTTTCGTGTAGGTAAGTTTTACTTTTAAGAGATGAGCCATACATGGCATAAAGTAACAAAAATCTTTTGATCGTTTGAGGATACATCCTTGTACCCCAAACGATCTGGCGACATCCATGTCGCCCTCCCATGTAGTTGATGATGGGTGGACTCTATTTTTAGTCTTATCTATACCACTAGTCACGATAGTATCTACAGATCTAAATAACAGGTTTCAGGTTTACTATTTAGAATAATCAGATTTGAGGATGATATGAAATCATCATTGCCGGTCACGGCAAGTATTTACGCTTTATTGGTGCTGATCTGGGCGGCAACGCCACTGGCGATTGTCTGGAGCGTGGCCGAGATTCACCCGATGTGGGTGCTGATCATTCGCTATTTTGGTGCCTCGATTATTGCGTTGTTCCTGTTGAAAATCATGCGCGACCCGCTGCCTTTTGACCGTACTTCAATAAAAAGTTATCTGGCAGGCAGTTTGAATTTAATCGGCGCGCAGCTGTTTATTTATCTGGCGGCCAATTATCTGACCTCAGGATTGATGGCACTGATTTTTGGTTTTTCACCGCTGATCGCCGGTTTAATCGGTCATGTGATTTTAAAAACCCATAAACTGATCTGGCTGCAATGGCTCGGCATGGCAGTGGCCGTCGCCGGTTTATGTTTTGTTTTTGCCGACTCGGCAGACAGCAAGATTAATCCTTGGGGTGTGGTACTGATGCTGATCAGTATGGTGTCTTATATCAGCTCAATCTTCTGGGTTAAACAGATTAGTGCACCCTTGAGTCCGATGTCGCAAGCAACGGGGTCATTGCTGGTCTCCGCGGCTGGTTCAGTCATTTTAGTGCCGTTTATCTGGCAACATATGCCGACTCAGTTGCCTAGCACACAGGCCATGATCGGCTTTGTATTTACCATGATCATGTCTTCGATTGTGGCAATGCTGTGTTATTTCTGGCTGATTCGCCGTCTAAATGCTTCGACCGTCTCATTGAGTAATGTGATGACACCGGTGATCGCTCTGGTATTGGGAGCAACCTTAAATCATGAAATTATCAGCAGTCATGCTTTTGCGGGAATTGCTGTGGTGATGTTCGGGATCATCATGTATTTCTGGAAAGAGTGGCGCGAGCAGTATTTTTCCAAGCATTAAAACTGTAAAAATCAAAAGGGCGAAAGCCCTTTTATTATTTGAGTAGAGAGTAAAGTGATTCAACAACGTGAGAGATCATGACTAAGCAACAATTTGTAAAACAACTTTCAAAAATAAATGATTAAGATTTTGATACATAAATCATTCAAGCTTGCACAAGCTTATTTAGGACAGTGTCAGGATGTCTGAATCCAATAAAATCGTAGTCTATGCAGCCCTGTTTGGTAATCTGGCGATCGCGCTGGTTAAATTTGTTGCGTCCTATATAACCAATAGTTCTGCCATGTTCAGTGAAGCAATTCATTCGGTAGTGGATACCTTGAATGAAATTTTACTGCTGTATGGCATGAAAAAATCAGAAAAACCGGCAAATGCCAAACATCCTTTTGGTTATGGGCGTGAACTGTATTTTTGGGCCTTTATTGTGGCACTGATGGTTTTTGCCCTGGGTGCGATTGTATCCATCTATCAAGGGATACAGCATATTCTTCAGCCTGAAGTCATGCAGGATCCATTGATCAATTATATTGTGCTGGGTCTGGCGATTCTTTTTGAAGGATTTTCATGGTCAGTGGCTTTAAAAACCTTTCGTAAACAAAAGGGAAATCTGGGATATTTTGAAGCCTTTCGACACAGTAAAGATCCAACGACCTTTACCGTGTTATTTGAAGATACTGCCGCCCTGGTCGGCTTGGTGATTGCTCTGGTCGGTATCTTTCTGGCGTATCAACTGAATATTCCTGAATTGGACGGTGCTGCATCAATTTTAATTGGTATCGTGCTGGCAGTATCTGCCTGGTTTCTGGCACGTGAAACCAAAGGTTTGTTACTGGGTGAAACGGCAGATCCAAAACTGCGTGAAGATGTATTGAACATTGCTCAACAGGATGCGGCAGTTTTCAGTGCCAATGGGGTGTTGACTGAGCAGATGGGCGCTCAGCAAGTCATTGCATCATTGAGTCTGGAGTTTAAAGATGATTTAACTTCTGATGAAATTGAAGCCTGTGTCAACCGGATCGAAGCGCAGATTAAACAGCTGCACCCGGAAATTATTGCTTTATTTGTGAAACCCCAAACCAAGGCCGTATGGCTGGAACGAACCCAAGGTCGTGTATAAAGATCTAAAAATCGCTTGAGGTTGGTATTTTGACTTCAGCTTGTCTTTCTCGCACAATTGATGTGATGATACTGAGGTATGGCGAATTTCATCATAAAATCATCAATGGGCAGACATGCTTTTGTCAGCATGGGCTTATAAATATTGAGTATCATTTTGTATTTTTAGACAGAAGGGCGCGAGCGATATTTTTCTAGATAATCCAAGGCTTCAGCCAGCCATAAGGTCGATGAAATGCCATTTTTTTGCTAAAAATAACAAAAACATACATGATTTTCTGTGACGGATTTCATACTATGTTGTAGTGTGCCTGTTTTTAGTTTGTATGCTCATTAAAAGATGCACCGCTTGACCATTTCAAGAGGTTGTTGTCTTGCATATAGCGAATAATAAATAGTGGATGTTTATGCAAGATCTTCTCAAAACTAAAAAATTCCAGTTAATCACGGAATCCAGTTGGAAACATCTCTGGTCTAAGCCAGTGTTTGAGTATCTGCATTCAGATCATTTCGACGGAAAACAGTTTCGTAATCTTGAGCATGCTTCTCTATCGCGCGGTCGCTTTGATTTATACAAATGGCTCATTACCCGAAAATCCAAGACCTGGAATGTCAATCTTGATGAAGAGCGTGCCGAGTTTTTTTCTCGTCCGCGCGCATTGCCACAGCAGCGTCCAGATGCAGCTCTGGATGACTGGCAAGTCTGGTTTATTGGTCACGCAACCACATTAATTCAGATCGGCCCCTATAACTTCCTGACCGATCCGGTTTGGGCTGAATATGCCAGTCCATCGGCTTCTACAGGGCCGCAGCGGGTCATTCCGGCTGGCATTGCCTTGGATGAATTACCTCAGATTGATGCCGTACTGCTCAGCCATAACCATTATGATCATATGGATCTGGCCAGTCTGGAATGGCTGTACAACACTTTTGAGATGCCGATTTATACCGGTCTGGGTAATGCCTGGTATTTGCCAGAACATTATACCGTGCATGAAATGGACTGGTGGGAAAATGCTTTTTTTGAAGAGATCCGGATTGTCTATACGCCGGCTCAACATGCCTCAGGACGTGGCATGCGCGATCAGAACTGTGCACTTTGGGGAGGCTTTTCTTTATTACATGGTAAGGAACATTGTTTCTTTGCCGGAGATAGCGGCTACGCCTCGCATTTTAAAGAAATCCGTAAACGTCTGGGTGCACCGCGGATTGCCTTGCTTCCGATAGGAGCGTATGAGCCACGTGAACTGATGCGTGCGATCCATATGAATCCGGAAGATGCCTTTCATGCCCATCACGACTTGCAGGCTAAATGTTCACTGGCGATTCATTACCGTACTTTTCAGCTCACAGATGAAGACCGGGATGCACCGGAACATGAGTTGCATGAGATCATCAAGCATTCTTCCAAATTGATTAATCCGTTTTACTGCATACGGGAAGGCAAACGGATTATTGTTTAAGTACTTCCTGTTGTTCCTCTTGGATGAGTTGAATGGCCACTACAGAAAGCATCAGCATGGCGGTATTCATTACCACAGGATTGAATGCTGCAGTAAGTTGCAACGGGGCTGTGAATGCAATCAGCAGTAGTAATCCAGCAAGTCCGATAATATTCAACCTATGCAAGAGTATGGACCGGTTCCATTTCAGAAAGCATAAGCCAAATAGCATTTCACATCCTCCGGAAAGTCCAACCAAGACTTTGGCCAGTCCCAGCTCAAAACCTATATTTTGCCAGATTGTGATTTCAGCGGGTGATTGGAACAGAATTTTTGGAATGAGTCCCTGATAGAGCCATAGTATGACCAAAGTCAGCTGGATAGTACGCAGTGGTTGTAGGAATACAGGTTTAGGATTCACGAACAGCTTCTTCCAGAAAATGGCGTTTATTTTCGCTGAATGGAATCAGGCAATACTTGGTTTTACCAAATAGCTTGTAACGATTTAAAGCGACCACACGATACAGAAAATCTCGGATAAAATGTGGAACCAAATAACCTGCGCTCATTAAATTAAAGGGAAAACCGAGATGCTGCAGCACCTTCAGCAAGGCAGTCGATTCCGTATAGAGTGTGCCATCTTGAATGACGAGTATGGTGGTGTAATGTTCAGTAGACATCTGATAATGTTCGAGCAGTGCTGTACCTAAAGGCGATTGGGCGGAGACCAGTTTAAACTGAATCTTTTTATCGTATTGAATCAAAAACCGTGCCCAGCCATTACAGATCACGCAAACAGCATCAAATAAAACGATGTCGTATTGTTGAATGATGTCTTCAATATTCGGATGCATTGTTGTAGTTCTTTTTGTGCCAGCTTGCTTCTATACTGCTTGATGCCGCAATAAAAAACCACCCGAAGGTGGTTTTTGTACATGTCTAAACTGGCTTAGAGAAAGCTAGGCAAACCTTTGGCTGGATCGGTTTCACGTGCTGCTTGGGCATCTGCTACAGTCATACCTAGGGCCTTAGCAACGCCTTGCCCATAAGCTGGATCGCAAGCATAACAGTTGCGGATGTGACGGTATTTGATGAAATCTAGCGCATCACCCATTGCTCCGGCCGTGTTATTAAACAGTGCCTGTTTCTGCTGATCATTCATCAGGTTGAACAGGGCACGGGGCTGACTGAAGTAGTCATTGTCATCTTCGCGGAAGTCCCAGAAATCGGCATCACCGGTGATTTTCAGTGGCGGTTCTCTGAATTCCGGTTGTTCCTGCCACTGGCTAAAACTGTTCGGCTCGTAATGTGGCAATGAACCATAGTTGCCATCCATACGGCCCTGACCATCACGGCGGTTCGAATGTACAGGACAGCGTGCAGCATTGACCGGAACCTGTGAATGATTCACGCCAACACGGTAACGCGCTGCATCGGCATAGTTCACTAAACGTGCCTGTAACATACGGTCCGGTGAGTAGCTGATGCCCGGTACAAGATTACTTGGTGCAAAGGCTGCTTGTTCTACATCCTGGAAATAGTTTTCCGGATTGCGGTTCAGCTCGAATTCACCGACTTCAATCAGTGGATAATCGCCTTTCGGCCAGACTTTGGTCAGGTCAAATGGATGATAAGGCACTGTTTCGGCTTCCAGTTCTGGCATGACCTGAACGTACATTTTCCATTTTGGATAGTCACCACGTTCGATGGCATCAAACAGGTCGGTCTGGCTGCTTTCACGGTCTTTAGCAATCAAGTCTGCAGCTTCAGCATCGGTCAGGTTTTGAATACCTTGCTGGGTACGCATATGGAATTTTACCCAGAAGCGTTCATTCTTGGCATTGATAAAGCTGAAGGTATGGCTGCCAAAACCATGCATATGACGGTAACCAGTCGGGATCCCGCGGTCGGACATGACAATGGTCACTTGATGCAAAGCTTCAGGCAACAGTGTCCAGAAATCCCAGTTATTGGTGGCGCTGCGCTTGTTGGTTTTCGGGTCGCGTTTGACTGCTTTATTCAGGTCAGGGAACTTGCGCGCATCCCGCAGGAAAAACACCGGGGTGTTATTGCCGACCAGATCCCAGTTGCCTTCTTCAGTATAGAATTTTAAGGCAAAACCGCGAATATCGCGTTCCGCATCGGCCGCACCACGTTCACCCGCCACTGTTGAGAAACGGGCAAACATTTCGGTTTTTTTGCCGACTTCAGAGAAAATTTTAGCGCGGCTATATTGGGTAATATCATTGGTCACGGTAAAGGTACCGAAAGCACCTGAACCTTTGGCATGCATACGACGCTCTGGAATCACTTCACGGACAAAGTTGGCCAGTTTTTCATTCAGCCATAAATCCTGAGCAAGCAAAGGTCCACGCGCACCTGCCGTCATACTGTTCTGGTTGTCGACCACAGGGGCACCAGCTTCAGTGGTCAGGTGGGTGACAGGGCATTTTTTAAAATCTTGGCTCATCTTTCCTCTCCAAGTTTTGAATATCTTATGTCGTTTACCTAGTATTCATAAAATATTGAGATATATGCTAATCAGATCAGGTTTCGCTATATTTACAATATCTTTAAATAAAGGGTGTTACAGCACAAAACGGAATTCAGGGTATAATTGAGTGAGCTCACTCAAAAAATATTTTTAAATTTAATAAAGTTTAAAATGTTGAAAATTAAATGGTTACTCTTAAAAAGTAACGGGTTTTCCACTCTGTGACAATATCAAATTCTATATATTTTGAATAACTCGAATAATGAATGGGATTAAACGAAAATAACAATATCTAAGTCGATAATATGTTTTTATCAAAGGATAAAAATAATAAGTGAATAGTATTGTTTAAAATAAATTTTATAACTGATTTATTTTAAACATTTTTTTAATCGAGTTTTGTTGGGCTGAAGAAACCCATAAAAATAATGAATGAAATAAGGGTGTTTTCTGGCTATAACTCCCATTTTTGCATATAGAAAATCTTGGCTAAATGGGCTTTATTTTTGAAAAAGCATTGGCAAATATGCTTGAAAATTAGTCAGTCGGCCCTATAATTATCTCACTCCTTCCTCCAAATTATATAGAGAGCAAGATGGCCAAGAAAAAAACAGCCGAGCAGGTAGTAATCCACAATTTTGTGGCAAAACACATGCATGAAGTCAACAAAAGCCAGGTTTTTGTAGATCGAAAGAAAAATTCAAAACGTGGCTACAACAAGCACAGACAAGGGCGATATTCCATGGAAGATCGCCCTTTTTTAATGGCCGCTTAAGGTCTGTAAGGTGGCTGGGGACGACGTGGGGGCTGCTTAGGATTAGTTTTAACTGGAGAGAGCGGGGCGACAGGTCGGTTGTTACGAGTTTGCGAATATTGATTTGGATGCCGGGATGATGTTGTCGATTCATCCGCGATTAAGTCATTAAAGAATTTATTGAGTTTGCTTTGCACTGGTGCTTTGTGGTGAGGGGAATGAGGCTGTGGTCTGGCCTGCTGAAAACTGGCAAATTGACCTTTTTGTTGGTGATAGAGTCTGGCAGCAATGACGGAGGGGTCATCTCTGCCTAAACGCCGCCGTTGCGATGCCGAAATTTCAATGCCCAATAATGGAGTCATTTTAGGCCGATCGGCATAGCTCATTGCTCGATTGCTGGCAGGGCGTATATAAGATGAACCGGAATTATGAGCTTCTTTGCGGGCAGCCAAGGCCGGTGCAAGAATGACCACATAGAACACCGCAACAATCATGAACAGGATGACCAGAAATTCCATAACCACCTCTACCACTGTCGAGGGACTGGAAAAAGTCCCGTATTAGGCACTCACCATACGTGATGCAGATTTCACCATATCCCCTAAACCATGGGTTCTGAAATAATATTCTAACCAGCTTTTTACCATGAGCGGATTGTCCATTTTTAACACATGTGCCAGCAATTCTTGTGCATCACTCATCGGAACATGACAAATGGTTTTACGTACCCGCAAAATATTACTGGAACTCATCGACAGGGTATTAAAGCCCATGGCCATGAGCAAAACTGCAGACAGCGGATCGCCTGCCATTTCACCGCAGATACTGACCGGTTTTTCATTGCGATGACAGTCCTGTACCAGACGGGTCAGGGCACGCAGTACTGCAGGGTGTAAATGTGAATAGACATTCGCTACCCGCGGATTATTGCGGTCCACGGCCAACAGATATTGGGTCAGATCGTTGGAGCCGACCGAGAAGAAATCCACCAATTCGGAAAACTCATCAATCTGATGTAGCACACTTGGCACTTCCACCATGATGCCGAGTTTCGGCTTGTTCACCTTGACTTGTTCTTCTTCCTGAATCGCCGCATGGTCACGTTCCAGTAGGTAAAGCGCTTCTTCAACCTCGCTGACATTGGTCACCATCGGCAGCAGAATATGCAGGTTATTCAGTCCGATACTGGCTTTGAGCATGGCGCGAATCTGTGAAGAAAAAATTTCCGGATGATCGAGGGTAAAACGAATGCCACGCCAGCCGAGAGCCGAATTTTCTTCTTCAATCGAGAAATACGGCAGGTCTTTGTCTGCACCAATGTCCAGCGTTCGCATCACTACCGGTTTGTTGGCAAAATGACTAAGTTGCTGACGATAAATCGCACGTTGTTCTTCCTCGCCCGGGAAGCGGTCACGCAACATAAACGGAATTTCAGAACGGTATAAGCCAACACCTTTGGCACCGCGCTGCACGCCACGCACCACATCAATCATCAGGCCGGTATTGACGTAGAGTTTGACCGCCACGCCGTCCGGAGTAATTGCATCTTTGGTTTCGTACTGACGCAAATCTTTGGCAATCTGTTCTTCTTCTTTTTGAATTTCTTTATAGCGACTGCGCAGGCGACGTGGCGGATTAATAAAGACCCGACCCTGATGCGCATCGACAATCATCTCCACATCATCGAGGGTATTGATTGGCAGTTCGGTTACACCGACTACGGTGGGAATGCCAAGGGCACGCGCCACGATCACCATATGCGAGTTCATGGCGCCTTCGGTAGTGACAATCGCGGCAATTTTATCCACGGGCAGTTCAACCAGTGCAGCCGTCGATATTTCCTCACCAATCAGAATACTTTCATCGGTCAATTCACGGTGACTGGCATCGGCTTCCTGTAAACGTGCCAGAATGCGGCGACCCAGATCTTTTAAGTCCGCCACTCGCTCACGTAAATAATCATCTTCCATCTGGGAAAATTGTGCCACATGATTGTCAATGACAATTCGCACGGCGCCTTGTGCCCAGTGACCTTCACGAATAAAGGCCTTGATTTCTGAAGGCAGGGCATTTTCATCCAGCATACGCAAAAACACGCTAAACAGTGCGCGTTCCTCGGCCATCAACGCATCCTGCATTTTGTCATCTAGCGACTGAATTTCTTCGCGGACTGAATTCAGGGCGTTATCTAATAGCTCCAGTTCTTCGCTAATGTCATCCGCTTCACGGTCAGGGACTGCGGCAAGATCTGCTGGCGGATAGAGAATCACTGCACGACCTAAGGCAATACCACCGGAGCCAGAAACTCCCTGAAAGGTTTTATAGGCGGGCAGGTTGCTTGGCTTACGGAATACATCGATATTGCCGACGGCATGGGCATGGGCGATGACGCCAGAAAGCTGCGCACAGAGTGTCACCAGAAAGGATTCAGCAGCTTCAGAAAAGTCCTGTGATTCTTTGTTCTGAACCACCAGCACACCCATCACCTTACGGCGATACATCACTGGCACACCGAGGAAGGAGTTATAAATTTCCTCACCGGTTTCAGGTAAAAACAGGAAGCGCTCGTGTTTAGGGGCATTGTCCAGATTGACAATTTCCTCACGCTGTCCAACCAGGCCCACCAGACCTTCGCCGGTCTGCAAAGACACATGGCCGACAGATTCTGCATTCAGGCCTTTAGACGCCATGAGCAGATAACGCTGATTGCGTTCATCGAGGAGGTAGATCGAGCAGACATCAACCTGCATGGCCTCGGCCACATGCTTGACCATAATGTCGAGTGATTCATGCAAACTGGTGGACGCATTGATCTCCTGAACAATACGTCTCAAGGTGTCCAGTTGCATATTCGACATAAGGTCTGCTCCGTCTATTCAGAATTTCAGTAATGAAGTTTATTTATAACAATAGCCGCGTAAAAAATCTGCATTATTTATGCGATTTTTTAAGGTTTTTGCTGGGGCAGTTGCTGACACAACTCCACCAAGGCTTTGCGGTAAACATCACGTTTGAAATTCACGACTTGACCGAGTGGGTACCAATAACTGACCCATTGCCATTGATCAAATTCGGGCGGATCAGACAGATTCAACTGAATATGCTGAACGGGGGCCGTGAGTTTGAGTAAAAACCACTTTTGTTTTTGACCGATACAAACAGGATCAGAGTCCGTACGAATGTATCGATGCGGCAAACGATAGCGCAACCAGCCTTTGGTTTGCGCGACTATCTGGACGTGTTCGGGCAATAAGCCAACTTCTTCTCTCAGCTCACGATAGAGTGCCTGCTCAGGGGTTTCTCCATATTGGATCCCGCCTTGTGGAAATTGCCATGCATTATGACCAATGCGTTTTGCCCATAAAACCTGTCCAGCATCGTTTGCCAAAATGATCCCGACATTCGGTCGGAAACCTTCAGAGTCGATCATTTGGCTACCTAAAAATTGTTTAATTTATGCCTTTGCCATCGGGGAGCATTATTTCGTTATCCAACTCGAAAAAAGCAAAGTTTAAAAATGTTAAAATTGCTATGATCTTAACGAATTTCTATCGACTAGCGGAGATAGATTTACAATTTTTTTCTTAAATTTCAGTTTTAACGAGTATTTTCATGAAATTGGCGCTATTTGATCTCGATCACACCTTGTTAAACACGGATTCGGATCATTCTTGGGGAGAGTTTTTGGTCAGTGAGGGCCTGGTCGATCCAGTTCAGCATCGCGCCATGAATGACAAGTTCTATGACGATTATAAAAAAGGTCAGCTGGATCCTTATGCCTATAATGAATTTGTGTTCCAGTTTCTGACCAAACATGACAATGATTATTTGACTGAATTACATCAACTGTTCATGCAAAAAGTCATTCGTCCACAAATGCGTCCTGAAGGTTTTAAAGCCATTGAGCGCCACCGTGAAGCAGGGCATGCCTTAGTGGGGATTACCGCAACTTCAGACTTTATTACCGCACCCATTTTTCGTGAATTCGGAATTACTGAAATTATTGCCACCAATGCTGAAGTCATTGATGGGAAATATACTGGTAAAGTCATCAATACCGCATGCTATCAGCAAGGGAAGCTGGTGCGCCTGGAACAATGGCTGGAAGGTCGCGATGTAACCGAGTCTTGGGCCTATTCAGATTCGATTAATGACCGTTTCTTGCTGGAATATGCGGATCATGCGATTGCAGTGAATCCGGATGATCGCTTGGAAACTCTAGCTCAAGAACAGGGTTGGGAAATACAGGACTGGTCGATCTAATCACTCCGAACTCATTAATGTGATTATTAAGCACAACTCCGGTTGTGCTTTTTATTTGCCTCGTTTGAATATTAATGTTTTTTCACAGTCCGGCTGAATCAGACATGCTATGCTCGAAAAACAGGACATGATAACAATAGTAAATTCTGAGGTATGAGATATGACTCACGTTCGACCGCGTATGACACATCTGTTCCAACAGCTTGGCCTGGATGCCAGTGCAGAAGGTATTGAAACATTTATTCACGAGCATCAATTACATAAAGATCTGACTTTACTGGATGCGCCGTATTGGTCAGAGGCACAACGTCAATTTTTAAGCGAGAAAATAGCGTCTGATGGCGAATGGGCGATTGTGGTGGATCAACTCAATGAATCCTTGCATGAAAATTCAACCAGTGAAGGATAAGATATAAAGCCAATCGTATGATTGGCTTTTTTTAGGCCATCACCTTACCTTTAGCGAACACGTTTCCAGATCGTGACTTGTGACAGCGTGTGTTGATACTTTCTGGCCGTTTCTCGAATCACAAAAGGCACATCTTGGGGTTCGGCCACCAATTCAAAGTGCTGGGTTAAGATATTGCTTATACCAGCCAAGGTCGTGATGTTTTCCCCATCCTCCTGAAAACCGCCTAGCCACTCACTACGTGCCGTATGTTCTTCCAGCCAGGTATAGGGCGAACTCAGCATTAAAATTCCACCTATATTGATACGTTTATGAATCTGCAATAAAAAGTCTTTCGGATGATGCAGCCGGTCAATCAGATTCGCTGCCAGAATAAAATCATAGCCGCTAAAATGTGCTTTCAGGTTGCAGGCATCGGCCTGAAAAAATTCCGTTTTAGATGCAAGCTGATCCAAAGCGACATCTTCAAGTGAACAGCTTTTTTCTTCGCTTAATTCACCTTCTAGTGGCAGCTGATAACGTACCCTATGGCCTTGAGCCAAATAAACTGCTTGCTGGATAAAGCGTGCCGAAAAGTCCAAACCGGTTACCTGATCAAAAGAGCGTGCCAGTTCAAAGCTGGCGCGGCCGGTAGCACAGCCAATATCTAAGGCACGATGGCACGGCGTTTGCTGAAAATAGGGTTGTGCCAGATCGACCAGTGTTTTGGCAAAATTAGCGATACCAAAATATTCGATACCATACTGGAATTCCAGATATTGGGAGACCAGCTGGTCGCTTTCATAATGCGAAGGGAAATGTTGCAATGCTTGATCAGAAGCGACGTAGCGAAAACCAGCGTGCTGAAAGAAATGCCGTCTGAAGGCGTAGCGGGAACTATATAAAGCTTCATTGCCCGCCGAAATCCAGGAGCCACCTTTCATCAGGTTATGGCGACCGTCAAAGGTCGGTGTACTGAAATCATCATAAAATGGATGCACCTGAAAACCCTGAAATGGATAGATCGGGGTTTCAGTCCACTGCCAGACATTGCCTTGAATATCGTAAAAATCACTCTGCTTGAAATGATCCACCGGACAGGAGCTGGTGCCGTATTTCAACTCGATATTGGCCTGTTCAGGACTTTGTAAATCTGGATCCAGGTCTGAAACGGCATACAGGCGATACCATTCATCTTCAGTCGGCAAGCGAATGGTTTTTCCAAGCTGTTGCGATTTCCACTGACAAAAGGCCTTGGCTTCATGATAATTCACTTCTACCGGCCAATCCCAAGGCATCGGCACTTCTTCCAGCATCAGTCGCAGTGACCAACCCAATTCAGTTTTGCGCCAGAAACAGGGATGAGCAGCTTGTGAAAATTGCAGCCAGCCTAGACCTTCTTCACTCCAGTAGTGTTCGGTCTGATAGCCATCAGCTTCGACAAAGGCCAGAAATTCCTGATTCGATACCAGATATTTGGAGGCTGCAAAAGCTGCAACCTCGGCTTGATGCCGGCCGTATTCATTGTCCCAGCCATAAAATGGATGGTTAAAATCTTTCTGTAAATGCACTTTGCCTTCCGGCACATCCAGCAAAATATTATCCGGGGCCATGCCGGTAATAATATTGGCACGCCATTGCGGATGCTGGCGTATATGTTCCAAAGCATGCTGGCGGATCAGCACAGAAGAAGTTTCCAGATGGATCCGTTCATGTTCGATGCCCATGATGATGGTCCACCAAGGGTTTTGCCAGTTTAAGGGTAGAGTTAGCGGAGCATGTTCAAGGATGTTCAGGATCAGGGCGCGTACCTGATGCCGATAATCACGGACTTCCTGCACACTGGGCCAGTCATAATGTACTTCGTCCAGGTCATCCCAGCTCATCTCGTCCACACCGATTGCAAAGATACTTTCAAAATGCGGATTTAAGCGTTCGCTAATTAGCTTGCTGAGCAGTAGTTTATTGACAAAAAAAGTGGCGGTATGCGCAAAATAAAAAATTAGCGGATGACGTAAAGTAATTGGTTTGATGAAAAAAGCATCTTCATGCTTGAGGCATTCAAACAGTTGCTCATAGGTGTCAAAGGTATTCAGGAAATATTCGCGCAGGCCGTGCCGGGCAGTCTGTTCATTGGCAAAATCAAGTGCCGGCGTGGGCAGCAGCATCGGTTTGGCCGAAAGCCATAGGCTGCTTGTATTGGTTTTGTCTTGAGGGTGGGATTTTAGGGGAGAATCGAGCTGCATCCGTCAGGCTCCATCGAATAGTTTAAGCATTCCTCTGCACTGCAAAAGAATGGAATTGTCTTAAAAATACTCGAAAGATATCGCCAGATGGGGTGTATTTAGGTAACAAAATGCTGCACCGTTTTGGATGCAGCATGTTCAGGAACAGCTTAAATAGACAGCGAGGCGCCTTGCATGAGCTGAACCAAAGCCTGTGCCGCTTTGGACTGCGTACGACCCGGATGCCAGACCATGCCCAAGCGACGGTTCATTTCCAGATTAATATCTAGTTGGTGAAGGTCATGATTGACCAAAGTTTTTGGCAGTACCGACCAGCCTAAGCCAATCGATACCAGCATCCGGATTGATTCCAGCGGATTATTGCTCATACTGACTTTCGGTTTAATACCCTGTTTTTCAAATTCGGCCAAAGTAATTTGCGAGGTATAGGTCTGTGATGAGGGCAACAGGCTTGGATAGTCGAGCAAATCTTCCAGACACAGATTTTTTTGCTGCGCCAGCGGATGAAACGGTGCCACCACAAAGACTAGAGGATCATTCCAGATAGTCACATAATTCAGACGCGCATCACCCCGTGGCGGCAAGGTTAAAAATGCCAGTTCCAGATCGCCGGCAATCACTTGTTCATGCGCCTGCTCGGAATCGACAAAATGCACATCCAGAGTCACGTCAGGATATTCCTGAACATAACGGCGCAAATGACTCGGCAGATGATGCAGGCCAATATGATGACTGGTACCAATTTTCAGTTTGCCCTGTACCTGACCTTGTTCATGGCTCAAGGTATAATGAATATCCCCGAGTTCATTCAGCCAGTTTTTCACTTTAGGCAACAGAGAGTGCGCCGCGTGGGTGGCCTGTACACCACGTCCGGCAGATTCAAACAGCTTGACCCCAAAATATTCTTCCAGACTGTGAATACGTTTGGTGACAGCAGGCTGGGTAATGAAGAGCTGATCTGCGGCCAGAGAAATCGAACCGGTTTCCATGACTTTCACGAAGGCTTCAAAGGCTGCGAGATTCATCTTAATCACCTATAAAGAATTTTTATGTGTAAATCTATTATTGTTATATTTTAAGAATAAATCAAAGTAAAATTAGCTCATCTATGTTGCAGTGCTGAATTACTATACATTTTCAAAGCCTTGGCATTTTAAAAACTAAAAAAGACCACCTATAAAGGCAGTCTTTCATCAGGAACCTCGACTGAAGAGTTTAGACGGTAATGTCCTCATTCTGCTGTTGGTTATTACGCTCCCAGATTTTTTCATGGAAGAAGAAAGCCACTGCCTGTACCGTTGGCTCTAATAAACTTAAGGCAATGGCCATGGTCAAACTGCCGGTTACCAAGTAACCCACAATCATCGCCACAGTAATGTGCATAATGTAGTAGCTGAAGGTCTTTTTGAACATGCGCTGGTTGTTGTCTACAAAGCGCTGAATATGTGCCATGTCGAAGTTCCTCAAAAATAATCATCTCTGTCGATGAAGAAATAATAATAATTCTCATTTGATTTGTAAAAGCGAATATTTTTTATAACTTAATCGGAAAATTAGATTTATGACAATATAGCTAAAGCATGATTTGATTCAGCTTTTAAAAGATTCCAAAAAGTTTTTTAACTGATAAAAATGATAAATTAGATTTATGTGATTGCAGCGATATAATCAAAATCAGAGAAAGAATTTACCCAGTCCAGTGGAGTACATCGACATGGCAGGCGCAACCCAAACAGCAAAAACATTATATGATAAATTGTGGGACGACCATTTAGTAACGCAACGTGATGATGGTTCTGCCTTACTGTACATCGACCGTCACTTATTACATGAAGTGACTTCTCCACAGGCCTTTGAAGGTTTGCAATTGGCCGGGCGCAAGCCATGGCGTTTAAGCGCTAACATTGCTACACCGGATCATAACGTACCGACCTCGAAAAAAGAGCGTGAGCAGGGCGTAGCCGGAATTGAAGATGAAACCTCGCGCATTCAGGTGCAAACCTTGGATGATAACTGCAAGACCTTTAATATTGTTGAATTTGATATTAACGATATCCGTCAGGGCATCGCGCATGTAGTTGGGCCGGAGCAGGGCTTGACCTTACCGGGCATGACCGTGGTATGTGGTGATTCGCATACAGCAACCCATGGTGCTTTTGGCTGCTTGGCGCATGGGATCGGGACATCCGAAGTTGAACATGTATTGGCGACCCAATGCCTGGTTCAAAAGAAGATGAAAAACATGCTGGTGCGTGTTGATGGCAAATTAGGTCAGGGTGTAACACCAAAAGATGTGGTCTTGGCGATTATTGGCAAGATCGGTACCGCAGGCGGTACTGGTCACGCGATTGAATTTGGCGGTCAGGTCTTCCGTGACATGTCTATCGAAGGTCGTATGACTGTGTGTAATATGGCGATCGAAGCCGGTGCCCGTGTCGGCATGGTGGCTGTCGATGAAAAAACCATTGAGTATGTTAAAGGCCGTCCGTATGCGCCGACTGCAGATCAGTGGGATCAGGCTGTTGCTTACTGGAATACTTTACATTCAGATGATGACGCATACTTTGACACGGTTGTTGTATTGCAAGGTGAAGAAATCGAGCCACAAGTGTCTTGGGGTACTTCCCCTGAGATGGTGATTCCGGTCTCTCAAGCAGTACCGACTTTAGAACAAGCCAAAGATGATGTACAACGCAATGACTGGAACCGTGCTTATCAATATATGGGCTTAAATGCAGGTCAGGCATTAGCAGACATCCAGTTAGATCGTGTATTTATCGGTTCATGTACCAATTCGCGTATTGAAGATATCCGCGCTGCAGCTGAAGTAATCAAAGGTCGTAAAGTCGCATCTTCAATCAAACAGGCGATGGTGGTTCCGGGTTCTGGTCTGGTCAAAGCTCAGGCAGAAGCGGAAGGTCTGGACAAGGTATTTGTCGAGGCGGGCTTCGAGTGGCGTGAACCTGGCTGTTCAATGTGTCTGGCGATGAATGCTGACAAGTTACAACCAGGCGAGCATTGTGCCTCGACTTCGAACCGTAACTTTGAAGGTCGTCAGGGCAATGGCGGTCGTACTCATCTGGTGAGTCCAGCCATGGCAGCCGCTGCTGCGATTGCAGGTCACTTTGTTGATGTTCGTTCATTTTAATTGGTACGTAGGAGCACAGACATGAAAGCTTATACCGTTGAACAAGGTATCGTTGCACCTTTAGACCGTGCCAATGTCGATACAGATTTAATTATTCCAAAACAGTTTTTGAAATCGATCAAACGTACCGGTTTTGGTGACAATTTATTTGATGAATTACGTTATTTAGATGAAGGTTATCCAGGGCAGGACAATTCAGTTCGTCCGATCAATCCGGACTTTGTCTTGAACCAGCCACGTTATCAGGGTGCGTCTATTTTAATTTCACGTGCCAACTTTGGATGTGGTTCTAGCCGTGAACATGCGCCGTGGGCTTTGAGTGAATACGGTTTCCGTACTGTTATTGCGCCAAGCTTTGCCGATATTTTCTTTAATAACTGTTTTAAAAACGGTATGTTGCCCGTGATTTTGGCTGAAGATATTGTTGAGCAGTTATTTAAGGAATGTGCGGCAGATGAAGGTTATCAATTAACCATTGACTTGCAGGCACAAGAAGTTCGCACCCCTGCAGGTGAAAGCTTTAAGTTTGAAGTTGATCCATTTCGCAAGCATTGCCTGTTAAATGGTCTGGATGATATTGGCTTAACTTTGCAGGTGGCGGATGATATTCGTGCCTATGAAGAAAAAACCAAACAATCGCGTCCTTGGGTATTTGCCGAAATTCATGGATAAATCAGTAAAAATTGTCATGGCATCACTGCGATGCCCTTGCTAATATCGGAAGATTATTGAGTTTTTTGATTGGGTAAGACAGACATTATGGCGAATTATTGGAAACAGTGGCTTGCTTTAAGTTCAGTATCGGTGCTGTTGACTGCATGTCAAAGCATCGACACGATGAAACTCAAACATGCCAAAGAAAATACTGAGAGCAAAAGCAATGCCCTGATCTACTGTACAGGGACGCCAGATTGTCAGTTCGAACGCTTCAATCAGACCATTATTGTCAACGCCGACAATGGCCGCATCAGTGATGAGGCGCTGAAGCAGAAACTGGTGCGCTTGCAGGCCAAAAATTTAAATCAGGCCAATTCGATTTATTTATCTGTGCCGGCAGGACAGCATGAACTGGTCGTGCGTTTTTATCCGATCAGTAAGGATAAAGCGGAAACTTTACATATATTCCATCGTTTTCAGGCCAATAACCGCTATAGCTTAAAAATGTTTCGTGACCGTAGTGCGCGTAGCAGCAGTTTATTAAATTCTTCGGCGCCGGATCCGCTTTGCGTAGATCTGGTACAAGAGCAAAAAACCATTCGTCGTTTTTGCAAACCCTATAATGCAGTCACCGGGATTGCAGAGTTTGTAGAAAAGAAAATTTAACCTCTGTCAGGTCTGAATCTGACGTTTTAAACGGAAAATCTCATGTCTAAACAAATTTTGATTTTAGCTGGTGACGGCATCGGCCCTGAAATTGTAAAAGCCGCAGAGCAAGTACTCACACGCGTAAATGAAAAATTTAATCTTGATTTGACATGGGAACAGGGCTTACTCGGTGGTGCAGCCATTGATGCTCATGGTTCACCGTATCCTGAAGTGACTTCTGAACAGGCCAAAAAAGCCGATGCGATTCTACTCGGTGCCGTGGGTGGTCCAAAATGGGATACGATTGAGCGTTCAATCCGTCCAGAACGTGGTTTATTGAAATTGCGTAGCGAACTGAACCTGTTTGCTAACTTGCGCCCAGCGATTCTTTATCCGCAACTGGCTGATGCTTCAAGCTTAAAACCTGAAATCGTGGCGGGTCTGGATATTCTGATTGTGCGTGAATTAACGGGTGGTATTTACTTCGGTCAGCCACGTGGTATCCGTGAACTGGAAAATGGTGAGAAGCAAGGCTACAACACCGACGTTTATTCAGAGTCTGAAATCAAGCGTATCGCCAAAGTCGCTTTTGAAATGGCCAACTTGCGCGGTGGTAAAGTGTGTTCAGTGGATAAAGCTAACGTGCTTGAAGTAACTGAGCTGTGGAAACAGACAGTGACTGCGCTGAAAGATGCCGAATATCCTGAAATTAATTTATCGCACATGTATGTCGACAATGCTGCGATGCAGCTGGTGCGTGCGCCAAAGCAGTTTGACGTGATTGTCACCTCGAATCTGTTCGGTGATATCCTGTCTGATGAAGCTGCGATGTTGACCGGTTCAATCGGCATGTTGCCATCGGCATCTCTGGATGAAAATGGCAAGGGCATGTATGAGCCTTGTCATGGTTCTGCACCAGATATCGCCGGTCAAAACCTGGCAAATCCATTAGCGACGATTCTTTCGGTGGCGATGATGTTGCGTTATACCTTCCGTGAAGAAGCGGCTGCTAAAGCGATTGAAGATGCAGTAGGTCAGGTCTTGGATCAAGGCTTGCGTACGGCAGATATCATGTCTGAAGGCATGCAAAAAGTCGGTACGGTTGAAATGGGTCAAGCAGTCGTTGCTGCATTGAACTAAGCCTGTTTTGATTCAAAAAAACGCAGCCTTGAGCTGCGTTTTTTTATAATAGAAATTTCAAAGCTTAAACCCCTTAACAGGTTCGGCCTGTGGTGCGTACCGCGGTGGCAATATTATCTTTGAGTAAGAAGGTGATTTTACATTGCAATTTGACGTCATAGCCGCCGGCAGGGCTTACTGACACTGGAATCGGTACAGTGCCTGTCCCTGTGGCAGGAAACTGCGCTACAGGCAAAGGAATGGTAATGGGGCGTTGTACCACATAGCTTAATTGTTTTGCGCTGCGTTCAGGCTCACTGATCTGCTGGTAACCTAAACGTTTTAGATCCAGAGTTTGATCGATCAGTTGGCTGCTCTGCCCAATGAACTGTTGTAAATAGGCATCACGCTGCGCAGTTGTTGATGAGGTGGTGCTGCATGCATTAAGCAAACTGAATGCTGTACAGCATACTAAAATCAGTGTGAACTTCATGAGCTGTCCTCACACCAAATAAAATGAGTGTAAGCGCATTCCATGCAAAAATACTGTTGTGATTTGATACACGGTAGAAGTTTAGCGTGGTGAGGTTGATCCCTGATTTAATCCGATACAGGCTTTGAACTCGATGAGTACAGCTCAGCAAGCTCTACCGGTAAAGCGAATCGCCTGAACAATTTCATCTTTCAAGTCAAACCAGATTTGGCATTTCATCTCAATGTTATAACCACCATTTGAGGGCATCGGCATTGGTGCGCCGATCGGAATGCTCTGACTAATATTCGGCGTTCCCATTGGAATATTCATATCCCGAAAAATAGTGTAGCTGAGAAATTCTGTGGTTTGAATCGGTTGCTGGGAGGTCTTGAATCCAATGGCACGAAGATCAAGCTGGCTACGAACCTGTGCGGCAGTTTGACCTACATAAGGTTGTAGAGACTGATGCAGATGCTGATTGCCGCCGGTAGCGCATGCAACGAGAAACAAGCTGGAAAGTAGGGATAAGCATTTCATATTCATTGTTTTTATACATGTTATTTTTAATTCAATGAATAGTCGTGAATTTATAAGGCTGTGTCAAATTATTTTATTGATTGATAAATAATTCAAGTGATAAAAAAGCCACTAAAAGTGGCTTTTGCTTGCGCTAAAACTTAGCGTGCACGATATGTGATACGACCTTTAGTCAAATCATAAGGTGTCATTTCAACCTTCACACTGTCGCCAGTTAAAATACGGATATAGTGTTTACGCATTTTACCAGAGATGTGGGCAATCACTTCGTGACCGTTCTCTAAACGTACACGGAACATAGTATTAGGAAGCGTCTCGGTGACAACGCCTTCGAACTCGATGAGTTCCTCTTTATTGGCCATAGCCTACCTGAATGAATAAATTGGAAAGGCGCAAATTATAGTCAATTTTTTTGCAAAATACAAGACGAAACGGGCGTTAGACTGATCATCTGCCAGTAAAATAGGCGAACTGTCACGATAATTTTTTTAACTAAAAAGACACCTGTTTCTGTTGTCAGTTTGGTCAATCACAGTTAATCTAAAATTAATCTTTTTAAGTATAAATGAAGTACATACAAGGAAGGCTTTTGAGTGAGTCAGCTAACGGATGCATCAGTCGTATTGCGTTTAGGCTATCAGGCGATTCGTCGTGCGGGGTTGCCAACAGAAGAACTTTTGACCAAAGCAGGAGTGGCTTTAAATCAGGTAGAGGCCAATGACCGTACTCCGCTGAGTGCCCAGTATGCCTTTTGGGTGGCGGCAGAGGAAGTCAGCAAGGATCCGGATATTGGATTGCATCTGGGTGAACACTTGCCTCTTTATCGTGGTCAAGTGATTGAACACTTGTTTGTTTCATCTGAAAATTTTGGTGAGGGACTGAAACGTGCTTTGGCTTATCAGCGACTGATCAGTGATGCCTTTGCTGCCAAATTGGTGATTGAAGATGACCGCTGCTATTTAACCAATGGTGAACAGCCTTTTGCTGAGAGTCTGGTCAATCGTCATTTTACTGAATGCGCCATGTCAGGTGTCCTGCGTTTCTTTAAATTTATTACTGAAGGGCGTTTTGAGCCGATTTATATCGATTTTAATTTTTCCAAAGGGGCACTTGATGATGAATACTTCCGGGTTTATGAGTGTCCGGTCAGTCTAGGTCAGAAAGAAACTCGTTTGTATTTCGATCCGACTATCCTGGAATATCCGCTGTGGCAGGCTGAACCTGAGCTGTTGCAGCTGCATGAGCAACTGGCCATTGAAAAGCTACAGGAACTGGCAAGATATGATCTGGTCGGTGAAGTACGTCGTGCAATCGGCTCTACTTTGGAGAGTGGCGAAACCACGCTAGAAACTGTGGCAGCCCAGCTGAACATCACGCCACGCCGTTTGAGAACACAACTGAGTGAGGCACATACCAGCTTTCAGCAGATTCTCTCGGATTATCGCTGTCGTCTGGCCAAGCGTTTGCTGGCGAGTACTAATGAGAGCGTCGAGCGGATTGTCTATCTGACCGGTTTTTCCGAGCCAAGTACCTTCTATCGTGCCTTTAAACGCTGGGCTAATGAAACGCCGGTAGAATATCGGAAACGGAAGCAGCGTTAAAAATCCCTCCTAACCTCCCTTTAAAAAAAGGGAGGAATTCCCCTCCTTTTAGGAGGGGTTAGGGGAGGTAAATATTCTAAAAAATTTAAAAACTATTCCGGCATATTCAGCCAATGTGGCCCTAAGGGTAATTCAGGTAATTCAAACTGCGCCGGATAATCAGCATGAATAAAATACAAACCATCTGCTGGCGCAGTCACACCAGCAGCTTTACGGTCTTCTGCCGCGAAAATATTATCAATATGATCGGCAGCATACATGCCCTGACCAATTTCCAATAAACATCCCATGATATTGCGCACCATATGGTGCAGAAAGCCATCGGCCTGAATATCCAGTACCAGATACTGACCATGCTGAATCAGGCGGCAATGGCTGACATGACGAACGGGCTGATTGGACTGACAGGCTGCGGCGCGGAAGCTTTCAAAGTTATGCGTGCCTTCAAACTTTTTCGCGGCGTATATCATCTGTTCAACATCAAGCGGTGCATAGACATGGGTGACCTGTTTATGCAGCAATGCCGGGCGTACAGGGTGGTTGTAGACCACATAGCGATAGCGGCGCGCCTGTGCCTTAAAACGGGCATGGAAGCTGTGATCCATTTCTTTGATCCACTGGATCGAGATGTCTTTAGGGAGTTGGCTATTGCAGCCCATCAGCCAGCCACGTTCAGAACGCAGGGCATCAGTATCAAAATGTGCCACCATGTTGGTCGCATGTACCCCGGCATCCGTGCGGCCGGCACCATGCAAGAGGATCGGTTGATCGGCAACTTTGCTCAGAACCTTCTCAATGGTTTCCTGTACGCTTGCAACTCCCGGCTGTTGAGTCTGCCATCCCCGATAATGCATCCCACAAAACTCAATTCCCACCGCAAAACGTTGCATAATGACCTCAAAACCTTATTGATCGTACCAATGACGATGCCATTGCTCTACAGTGTCGTATTGTAAATACATTTTTAGGGCTTTTGCATACAGATCCGCATGTCCATAACTTTCATTCAGCAAAATTTTGCAATGATTGACCCATTCGGCAATAGCATAGCGCTGATCCGTCGCACCAAAAGGCACTTGGGTGGTCAAGACGGAAATACAGCCCTGCTCATAGAATTGATCAATGAGTGCAATCATGGCGTCATTGACCGCGAGGTTGCCAGTGCCAAAACCTTGCAGAAATAAAAAATGTGGTGGTCGAGCCAATAGGTTGTTCAGGTTATTCAGCTGCTGGGTCAGATCAACTGGCTGCATCATGATGCTCATGCAGTTGAATTCAGTCGCTTTCGTAATATCTTCAGCTTTGATCTGATAACACGCTTGACTGGTTTGGATTGCAATATTGGCCTCAAGACCGGAAAAGGCATTTAACTCAGTAGTATGCTGTTTCAGTGCAGTTTGCGCATGTAGCAGCTGATGATGGAATGCCAGATAGACCCCAGCGCTACATTCGCTGACGGAATCTAGTGCAAATTTCAGGTTATCTAGGGCATCACTAAATTCACGCTGTTCATTGCCTTGAGCATTCAGCAGCGGATATTGGCTACCGGTCAGTACCACATGCGCCGAGTTTCCAATAAAATGTGCCAGTACTGCACTGGCATAACTCAGCGTATCTGTACCGTGAATAATCACAAAATGCTGGATCTGCCGCGATTGCAATTGCTGAATAAACTGTACCAGTTGCAACCAGTCGGTTGCTGTACAGGCACTACTGTCCTTAATGGCGGGTGCATGATGGCATTCGACGAAATACTGCTCTGCAAGTATCTGTTCGAGCTTTGGAATAAATAAATCAGCAGGCATCGGTGCAAGAGGATCTCCCACGCAGCCGAATGTGCCACCCATATAAATTAATGCAATATTTTTTATCATAAAAAAAGCAGCCAATTATTGACTGCTTTAGTGTAAATCGAAATGCATCAAGATGCGATTTGATTCAGTAATTGCTCTGCGCGTTGCTGTTGTTCAGGAGTATATTCAGCTTCTCGCTCGGCAATGATTTCACGGGCAGCGGCGTAGGCACCGAGTTGAATATATTGCTGGGCAAGATCAAGATTGAGACTTGCTTCATTAACATCCAGTAATTCGGGGAAAGATTGTACGAGTGGATCATGCTGGTCTACGGCTGCCTGAGCTGGCGTAGCAGGGAGATCGAAACTCATCACTGTTGCAGCAGGCGCTTCTGGCGTGGTTTCCAAATGATCTAATTTGAAATCCATGCCTGATAGATTGGTTTGTGGCGCTGATTCTGCCACAGGTGCTGCAGCTGTCAAGCTAGACAGATCAAACTCAGTCGCTGGCACCGCAGTTTTTTCAGCTGCTGGTACAGGTGTGTCAAGTGAGAATGAAAAATCTAGAGGCTTGATTTCCTCAGTCACAGTTGGTGCTGTTTCTACTGGAGCAGATTGTTCCAAATCCAGTTTAAAGTCTAAGACAGGTGCCGTTTCTGTTACTGCTGTAGTTTGAATATCTGTAGATGTACTCTGAAATTCAAAATTTACAGAAGGAGCAGCAGGTATAGGAGCCTCTTCAGCTTTTGGTGTTTCTACTGGGGTAGTCTTTGGTTCAAAATTAAATTCAAGTGGTTGAATATCTGCTACAGGTTCTGCAATAGGGGCCGGCTTGCTTGATTGAAAGTCCTGCTGCAATTGTTCAAATGCTAGTTCATTTGAAGGGACCGGTGCAACCAGATCGGCAAAAGCATCTGAAGTTGAAGTAGCTTCCTGCGCAGAAGAAGTTTTAGGCTGGGCACTTGGGAAATCAATGGTATCTTGTACAGCAGATGAAGATTGTTCGAATTCACGCTGTTTTGCTTCAGCTTGCACCAGAATCTCATCTAAATGCAAAGAACGGATATGGTTGAGCAGCTGTGAAATTGCAAACTCATCTTTTTGTAAGATATGAATATCCAATAACAATAGATAGAGTTCATGCTGGGAATTATCCCGATTCAGTGCCTGGTTAATCTGTGCTTCGGCCGCAAAAAAATTACGTTCTTGAATCAGGCCTTCAATTTTCTTGCGTGTTTCTGCTGATAATGGCGTTGCTGATTTTTTTGTGACCCCGACTGGCTCCACCACCTTGGTTCTTTGTGGGGCAGCTTTTGACGCAGAACCAGGTTTTTTTGCTTTTACCGTTTTAGTTTTTGCTTTATCTGATTCTTGAGCATCTTGTCGTTTTTTAAAGACAATTAATACGATGATCAATATCACTAATGGAATCACATAAATCAGCATGTTTTACCCCTTGGGGATAGAGTAGTTTAAGTTCGCCTATCCCAATAAATCGTCATGTGTAACTTTTTAATTAATTGGCTTCTTATCTGCTTGTTGGGCTTTGAGCTGTTGTTGTAGCTGGGCCAGACGCGCATTTAATAACTGAATTCTGTGATCCTTCTGATTGAGTGCCAATTCTAATTCAGTTACGTTTCTCTGTAATTTAACGGTTTTTTCTCGGGCTGTCATAACTTTTAATGACAATTCCTTTGATGTTTGATTGCGTTCTGTGTTCTGGTTTGCAGAAACTTGCCCGGAATCGCGCTGGTTCTCAGCCACTAGGCTCATTTCTGCCTGATTCAGGCGGTATTTAGTCTTGCCAGTAGGCTTAGACGGTAGCTCGGTTTGCTTTGCCGCAGTGACTTTAATAGGCGCAGGTGTAGGATGAGTCGTATTTAAGTTCAATGCAGCACCCTTGCGTAGACGATCGGCATTTCCTCCGATAAAGGCATGCTCATTGTCTTTTTTGATTTGCTGCATGACTTCGTTGACCGGGCGCTGCTGCTGTTCGGCAATTCGTGAAGCAATCCCCCACAGTGACTCATTGGATTGAACGACATAAGTAGGTGAAGTTTGATTTGAAGCTACTTTGACTGGTTGAGCTTTTGCAGTCACTGGAGCCGGAGTTTTCACCGGATTGGCTGATCCAGTTGATTTTCTGGCTTGCTCCTCAGCAAACTTTTTCACCAATGGATCACTAGAGGCAGTTTGATGATCAGAATGGGACTCTACAGCTTTCTGCACATCTGCTTTATTTGATGCTGATGCGCTTTGATTTGCTGGCATCGTACTAGCTGGTTTGTTTGTAGTCGAAGCTGCTGCAGGAGCAGGCGATGCAAGAGTTGCTTGTGAGGTCTTTACTGAATCTGAAAGCGCCGCTGCAGTTTTATCTGGGGCTTGAGTATCGGGTGCAGTTACAGCCTCGCTTTTCAGTATAGGCGCAATCGCTTGAGCCTGAATCGCTGGACTTGATGTCATTACAGCTGGCACAAATGCAGTTTTAGGAATAGAAGTGTTCGATAATACAGGTGGTGCTGTGCGTTGCAATGCCAATGGCTTTTCTAAAACCGGTGGCTTATTTGAGGCAGCGGAAGCTGCTGTACTGTAATGGCTACTTACGGGTAAGTTGAGTGCAATATCTTTTTCACTGACGACGACAACTGGTGCAAGCGGACGTTCATTCTGTTTGAGACTAGCTTTTAATAAATCGGTTTTAGCTTGTAAGGGTGTACGAATATGTTGCAGCCGTGCGGCATTGCCTTCCTTGATTTTGACAATAATATTCAGCTCGCGCTCTGTCATGGGGCGAGAAGAAGTAATGGTAATAACCCCGGTGCCATTATTGCTGCGCCGAGTAAAAAAGTTCAGATGACCAGGTGGCTGATGCGATGCACCAATTGACATTAAATCTTCAGGTGAAGCCAGACTGACTTCAATCGGCAGATTGATATCAGACTGCCGAAAAGTCATTTCTGCATAGAGTAATTCCCCAGGGGCAGACTGAATCTGAACCGGATCTACATTAATCGCATAAATGTTTTGTGAAGCGACAATGGCTAAAATGGCAAGCTTTAATTTGTTATATACAGTCATCTTAATCGTGAGCTCAGTCATTATCGCATAGCGAAAATTATAGATTAACGGGATGTTTGTTTTTTGTAAAATACTTACGCAATAGTTACATAAAAAAGCCGATCAATAAAGATCGGCTTTTGGCTTTATATCCAAAGGATATTAGGCATTTTTATAATCAATCAGAATACGCAGCATACGGCGTAATGGCTCGGCAGCACCCCAAAGCAACTGGTCACCTACAGTGAATGCACCCAGATATTCTTTACCCATGTTCAGCTTGCGCAGGCGGCCGACTGGAACGCTTAAAGTACCTGTTACAGCAACAGGCGTCAGATCAGTCATCGATGCTTCACGAGTATTTGGAACCACTTTAGACCAGTCATTGGCACGTGCAATGATGTCTTCGATTTCATCCAAAGGTACATCTTTTTTCAATTTCAGGGTTAATGCCTGAGAGTGACAACGCATGGCACCAATACGCACGCAGTGACCATCAATTGGCACGATCTGCTGGTTGCCCAGAATCTTGTTGGTTTCAACCTGACCTTTCCATTCTTCTTTCGACTGGCCGCTTTCCAGTTGCTTGTCGATATAAGGAATGAGTGAACCAGCCAAAGGAACGCCAAAGTTTGCAGACGGGAAGCCTTCACCACGTTGTAATTCAGCAATTCTAGAGTCGATATCCAGAATTGGAGAACGCGGATCATCTAGCAACTCTTTGGTATTGTTATATAAATAACCCATACCATTGATCAGTTCACGCATGTTTTGCGCGCCTGCACCTGAAGCGGCCTGATAGGTCATTGACGTTGCCCATTCCACCAGATTGTTCTGGAACAGACCGCCCAAGCCCATCAGCATCAAGGAAACTGTACAGTTACCACCGACAAAAGTCTTGGTGCCTTTAACCAAACCATCTTTGATCACATGCATGTTGACCGGATCAAGTACGATGATGGCTTCATCATCCATACGTAAGGTTGATGCTGCATCAATCCAGTAACCGTTCCAGCCTTCAGCTTTCAATTTCGGGAAAACTTCAGAGGTATAGTCGCCACCTTGACAGGTAATAATGACATCCATTTGCTTCAGACTGTTAATGTCTGATGCATCCATAAGTGCTGGGGCGGTCTTACCGCCAAATGCCGGCGCTTCACCGCCTGCATTACTGGTAGAGAAATAGAATGGCTCAAAATGAGCAAAATCATTCTCTTCAACCATACGTTGCATAAGGACGGAACCAACCATCCCGCGCCAACCGACCAGACCTACTTTCATGTCACTTTGCCTCGGTGCGTTAAAAAATCAAAAGGGATTCGAGTGTACCAAAAAGGGACTCAACTGCAAGAGCTACACAATCAAAACATCAATATTCTTGAGAGAAATATCTGCTTTATGATACATACAAAATTGATAACGTCATTTTTCTTTTAGAAAAAATAATAACTTAATTAAGAGCGCAGTTTATGATATGGGTTATCCAAATTCTGGCAATCATTGTCATTTGGTTAAGTTTTTGGTCACTGATACCACGCGATGAATGGTGGATTCGGGGTGCGGATTTTCCACGCTTACAAATTCTGGTATTAGGCTTTATCGCCTTTGTGCTGTTCTTGGTTCTGGAGCATCCCTGGACCTGGTTGAATCAGCTGCTTTTTGTCGGGCTGATGGCAGCTTTGGCCTATCAGTTGAAAATGGTATTGCCCTATACCTTTATCTGGAAAAAACAGGTCAAGCAGGTCAAGCAGGATCAGCTGGATCCGCAACGTCAAATTTCCCTGGTCGTTTCCAATGTACTTACTACCAATACCAAATATCATTTACTGATCGAGCAGATCCAGATTCATCAGCCAGATCTGGTTTTGACTCTGGAAACCGATCAAAACTGGCAAAATGCACTCTCGGTGATTGAAGCCGATTATCCTTATCGCGTGCCTGTGCCTTTGGATAACCTGTATGGCATGCATCTATATAGCAAGCTCGAACTGAGAGAAACCGAGGTTAAATTTATTCTGAGTGATGAAATTCCCTCCATTCATACCACGGTGATCTTACGCTCAGGACAACCGGTACAGCTTTACTGTCTGCATCCTAAACCACCTAGCCCGACCGAGGCCAAGGATTCTACCTTGCGTGATGCTGAACTGCTAATTGTCGGTGATCAGATTAAAGATCTGGATGAAAGCTGTATCGTGATGGGCGATCTGAATGACGTGGCCTGGTCACGTACCACACGCCTGTTTCAACGCATTAGTGGACTGCTGGATCCGCGGGTAGGGCGTCATTATGTGAATACTTTTCACGCAGATTATCCTTTTTTTCGCTGGTCGCTGGATCACGTCTTTCACAGTACCGATTTTGCCTTGGTACACATGGAGCGTTTACCGCATGTAGGTTCTGACCATTTTCCGGTCTTTCTGGTTTTGCAAACCGGTCGGGTATTCGAGCATATTCAGGAAGAATTAGAACAAACTGATGAAGATGAGCAGGAAGCACAAAAAGCCATTGAAGAGGGCATTCAGAAAGCAGAGAAAGAGGAAAAAATAGTCACTGATGAAGTTGCTCTGGCATATAAAGAAGGGGGCAAAATCTCTTAGCTTTTTAGAAGAAAAGTGTACGATATTGCTTACAACAGTTTACGCTTCTTGCGAATGGGCAGGGGTTGGGAATCTGGGTATTCTAGGTTTATCAGCACAGGGAGTCGAGAAAGGATATTCTCATAAGGAAGACGAAGCTGAATGAAAACATCATGGATATGATGCTGAAAGGGAAATCACAAAAAAGCAGAACGAATTATAATATGTGAAAGCACAACCTCATTAACCCGAGTTTTACAGGATGTAGAGCTCGGGTTAAATTATTTCAATTACTTAAACATGATTTTAAGCTATAGCCCTTCAAATTCCGTGATCAAATCGATTTAGTAAATTGATTTATAACCTTCAGGGCGAGTCTTAAAACGGCGGTGGAACCACATATATTGGGTCGGTGCGATGCGCAACTGCTGCTCAATCACCCGGTTCACGCGAGTGGCATCTTCAACTTCATTCTCACTAGGGAAGTTTTCCAGTGCCGGTTCAATGAGCACATGGTAGCGCGGATTGTTAATATCGCCATGACGGTAGAAATATAAAGGAATTGCAGCCGCTTTGGTCATTTTCAGTAAACGGCGATGTGCGGTTACAGTCGCCGCAGGCACGCCAAAAAAAGGTGCCATCACGCCTTGTTTTAAACCATAATCCTGATCCGGACTGTACCAGATCGCATGGCCATTTTTCAGGTTACGTACCAGACCGCGCATATCATCATGGTCAATCTGATTGGCATAAATTGTGGCGCGACAACGGTAAATCAGCATGTCCAAAAGTGGATTATTCTGCGGACGATAGACCACATCCGGTTCAAAATATTGTGCGCAAAGATAACCACCCGCATCGAGCAAAGTTGAATGCGTGCCTAATAACAGCATGCCTTGGCCTGCGGCTTGTGCCTTCTGAATATGTTCCAAGCCTTCAATACTGACGCGGCCCTGAAACCATTTCGGACTGTACCAGGCATTCAGCGTCTCAAACACCCCCAGCATTTGATCGATAAATACCTGACGGGCATTGTCCTGTACCTGCTCTTTAGACCATTCAGGAAAACAAACTTCCAGATTGCGAAGTGTGGTTTCACGGCGTGATTTGAGGTATTTAAAAGAAAGCTGGCCCAGCAGGGACGCCAGACGATGCTGAATGGCCCAAGGTAAGATCGCCAGAATCATCAGGAAAATAATGCCTAGCCATTTGCCCCAATATTGAGGTAACAGGAATGACCATTGAAATTCACCGGGTTGATATGCAGGCTGAGTACTCATAAAATAATTTAGGGCCAAAAGATTAAATGCAGTCTAACAGAGAAGATTATTGAAATAAAAAAGCATCTGTACGAATACAGATGCTTTAGTAAAAGCTCGGGGAATATTTAGCCGTTACTTAGGTTGTCCAGTTCTTCCCAACGCTCTAATTTTTCCAGTAACAGCTCATCAATTTCGGATAAGCGTTTAGACAGTTTCAATGCTTTATCGGAATCAGTCACAAATAAAGAGCCATCAGCCAGTTGTGCGTTGATCTCGGCCTGCTCTTTTTCTAGCGCTTCCATTTCAGCAGGAAGTTGCTCGAGTGCACGTTGGTCTTTATAACTGAGTTTAACTTTTTTGGCAGCGGCCGGCGCAGTCTCGGCTTCTGCTTTGGCTATGGCTTTTTTCACGGCACTTTTTTGGTCAACCACGGTTTGATCCGGACGTTGTTCAAGATAATCCTGATAACCGCCAACATATTCGTCAATATTGCCCTTACCATCAAAGACCCAAGTGGATGTTACCACGTTGTCCATAAAGGCACGGTCATGCGAGATCAACAGCAGGGTGCCTTTGTAGCCACCCAGCATCTCTTCCAGTAACTCTAAAGTCACCATATCCAGGTCGTTGGTTGGCTCATCCATCACAATCAGGTTCGATGGTTTCAGCAACAGTTTCGCTAGCAGGATACGGTTGCGCTCACCACCTGACAAAGCTTTGACTGGTGTACGGGCACGTTCTGGCGAAAACAGGAAATCTTGTAAATAACTATAGATATGACGACGGTTACCATTCACATCCACGTGGTCAGAACCTTCTGAGACGTTATCTTTAACAGATTTTTCCAGATCCAGCGCATTACGGAGCTGGTCGAAATAGGCCACTTCTAACTGCGTACCGGTCTTCACCGTACCGCCATGTTCTAGCTCGCCCAGAATGGCTTTAATGAGGGTAGTTTTACCGACACCGTTATCACCGACCAGACCGATACGGTCGCCACGGAGGACAAGTGCAGAGAAGTTGTTGATGATCGGTGCATTGTCACCGAATTTCACACTCAGGTTCTCAATTTCAAACACCAGTTTGCCGGAACGGTTGGCATCCTGAGTCGCCATCGTCACTTTACCTTGTTGCGAACGACGTGCTCTAGATTCTTCACGTAATGCTTTTAGGGCACGGACACGACCTTCGTTACGGGTACGACGGGCTTTAATCCCTTGACGGATCCAGACTTCTTCCTCAGCCAGCTTTTTATCGAACAGCGCATTTTGCTTTTCTTCAGCTTCCATTTGCTGGGCTTTCAGGTCTAGATAACGTGAATAGTTACCTTCATAACTACGCAGTTGACCACGATCCAGTTCAACAATACGGGTAGCAATGCTATCGACAAAGGCACGGTCATGCGAAATGAACAATAGGGTCAAATTATTTTGATCGAGCAGGAATTTTTCCAGCCATTCGATACTTTCAACGTCTAAATGGTTAGTCGGTTCGTCCAGTAACAGCACATCGGGTTGGGTAAGTAAAGCACGTGCCAGTAGTACACGACGCTTACGACCACCAGATAAATCGGCAAGATCTGCATCCGGGTCCAGGCCCATTTTGCTTAAAATCGAATTGACTTTGGTTTCCAGCGCCCAGCCATCCAGCTGATCCATTTTGTGTTGCAGGTTGCCCATACGATCACAGGCGTCCATGTCACCGAGTACACAGGCTTCACTGGCAGCATGATAAGCACGCAAAACTTCCGATGCTTCACCGGCACCATCTGCCACGATATCAGCCACTTTACCTGAATCCATCGGTACATCTTGCGCCAGCATGGAAATAGTAATGCCGTTTTGTAATGAAACTTCGCCGTTGTCAGGCAGTAAACTTCCTTCAATCAGCTTAAGTAAGGTAGACTTACCCTCACCATTACGGCCAATCAAACACACTCGTTCGCCGCGTTCCAAGTTAAAATTCGCGCCGTCGAGCAGGGCGGGTCCACCAAACGCAAGTTGGACATCCCTAAGGGTAATATAGGCCATAATGTTTCCTGAAATCCCCAATGAGGACTTTAAATGACTAAACAACAAAATCTAAATGATCAGGCGTCATTTTCCGCACCCATTGAAGATTTGCAAGTGCGAATTGCATTTTTAGACGATTTAGTTGAACAGTTGAATGATCAGGTGGCTAAACAGACCCTGGAAATTGCTGATCTGAAAAAGCAAATGACGCTGTTATATCAACGTGTTGAGTCCTCCGACCTGTCTGAAGGCATTGCAGAATTTGATCCGGTTGCAGATCGCCCACCACATTATTAATTTGCAACCAATGATTTAATCAACAATGACCCTTAGGTAATCTAAGGGTTTTTTATTGAAAAATAAAAATGAACCAATCTATAAGGTGATAAAAAGAGAAATATTTTTGTTTTGAATGGGCTTTTAAATTGCCTTAAACACGCATATAAAAGTAATAAAGCGCAACGCGATGATCAAGTTCAAAAGAGTTTTCCTGCTGAAAACAAATATTCGCGCTCGTAAACAGATTTCTTGCAGGTATTTCATAAAATGCAGTTTGGATCTCTGCCGAAACAGGCCTGCACCCATTCAACCGTAAAATTATTTGACCTTTCACTCACTTCCTACTCTAATACCGGCTCTCAGGTACATTCCGGAATTGCGTCCCATGCACCCAAAAGTTGTTCTACTCGACCTCGAAAATAATTTCCCTACAGCCAAGTTAATGCGTGAGATTGTGGCGCATTATTCGACTTTATATCTGTTTAGCTGTGCTGGAAAATTTGAATTCTCTTTAGAGGATTTAACCGAGTTTGCCGGCTGGATTAGCAGTGGTCAGGTGGTAGTACTGGATACGCCTGAATCGCCACAAAAAGAATATGAATATGCGGTTATTGTCGGTCAGCTTATGGCGCTACTGGAGCCGGAAACCGAGGTTGAATTGATCTCGGCGATGGACACCTGCGAGATGTTGCAGCAGATGCTGCAGGCTTCTGATATTCCGTGTCACCTGATTCAGATTCAGCCTGATGAGACACACATTCCAACAGATCAACCTAAAAATCATCTTCCGAGTCTGGATACCATCAAGAACAAACCTGCCTTGCAACTGGTGAAAAAATACTGTGATGCGTTAGGGAAAATGAGCGGCAAACCGAATACGGTGGAAACCCTAAAAAACTCAGTGGCGAATATTCTGCAAGTGATGCCGGTAAAAGCTCAGCATGTGGTCGGCATGTTGATTAACCTGAAAATCGTCAAACGCTATGATGAGCAAATCAGCTTCCGCAAAAAAGTTTTGAAACAATGGCTGCAACTCAATCTGGATGAACAAAGCCCGGTTGAAAATCCAAAACTGGATCAGGTCATTTCCCAACTGAAGGCAGAAGAAGCTCCAGTTGAATCTGAAATACTCAAGTCACCAATCCAGTCGGCACAGCAAGACCTGTTCAAGAACTTTGGCCGGATCGATCCGGTACAACTGGAAGTGGCGCGTAAACTGCGTGAATTGCAGGGCGATAAACCCAAAGACATTTATGAGCTGCGTGATTTACTGGAACAGTTATTTCCAAAATCGGACATCCGCTTGCTGCTGAAGGAGTTGATCGAGAAAGGTTATATTTACTGGAATGGTCACGAAATTTTATATAGTCATGAAATGTTCCTGAATTAATTTTATCGTGCAAACTTGCGTTTTATATTGTGCTTATGCAACTCTAATAATAGAACATAAAGGTTGAACTATGGAAAACACTGGAATCTGGGTGACGGTGGTCATCATCATTTTCGTCATAGGGTCGATTTTCGGGTTGCGCGTGAGCCCCCGAGAAAAAGCCTTGGGCCTGATGCGTGATAAAGCCCGTAAAATGGGTTTGCATCCACGTCTGGTGGTGGCACCGGACTGGACCAAAATCCCGAAGGCGACTGAAAGTCGTGCCAGTATGGTCGCATACTACAGTGTGCTGATGCCAGATGCACGTTTGCCCTTGATGCGCGCCCGTGTTGTCGATAATAAACTCGAAATCGTGCAGGGTGATGAGAAATTTAAAGATTTTCCCATTGCATTAAAAGGCATTTATGCTATTGATATGCAGGCCAACTGTGTCGGCATGTACTGGGATGAAGAAGCTGATTTAAGAGCGACCCAACTCGACGACATCAAAGCACTGTTACACGCTTTGGCTGAACTTTAATTTAGAAATAAACAGGATTAACGGTTAATTATGGCGAACGCTCCTCGGTCCACATCAAAAAGCAGCACAGCGAAGTCTCCCGACGCTGGAAGCAAGCGTGCCCTAGTGATTGTGGAGTCGCCTGCAAAAGCGAAAACAATCAATAAGTACCTTGGTCCGAACTACATCGTAAAATCATCGGTGGGTCATGTGCGTGACTTACCGACTGGCGGTTCTGCAAAATCGACAGAGAAAAAACCAGCGACACGTACCAAACTGACGGATGCAGAAAAAGCTGAAAAATCACAGAATGCGTTGATTAACCGCATGGGTGTCGATCCGGAACATGACTGGAAAGCCAAATACGAAGTCCTTCCTGGCAAAGAACATGTGGTTGCCGAACTGAAAAAACTGGCATCGCAAGTCGATGAAGTCTATCTGGCAACGGATATGGACAGGGAAGGAGAGGCGATTGCCTGGCATTTAAAAGAAGTCATCGGCGGTGATGATTCGCGTTATCAGCGTGTGGTCTTTAATGAAATTACCAAAAATGCGATTCAGGATGCCTTTAAGCATCCGTCACGTCTGGATACCAATAAAGTCAATGCGCAGCAGGCACGCCGTTTCCTGGATCGTGTCGTGGGCTTTATGATTTCGCCATTGCTTTGGGAAAAGATTGCGCGTGGTCTGTCAGCCGGTCGTGTACAGTCGGTTGCGGTGAAGCTAGTGGTCGAGCGTGAACGTGAAATTCGTGCCTTCATTCCTGAAGAATACTGGCAGGTGTTTGCCGATACCAAATCGAAAAAAGATGATATTCGTCTCGAAGCGGTCAAGCAAAATGGCAAGACGCTCAAGCTACGCAATAAAGACGAAACTGATACCTTATTAAACCTGATCAAAGATGCGGATTATACGGTTTCTGCACGTGAAGATAAGCCAACCAAGGTTAATCCAAGTGCGCCGTATATCACGTCAACGCTACAACAGGCAGCCAGTACCCGTCTCGGTTTTTCTGTGAAGAAAACCATGATGCTGGCGCAGCGCCTGTATGAAGCCGGTTTCATTACCTATATGCGTACCGACTCGACATTCTTGAGTGATGATGCGGTGAATATGGTGCGTGGGCATATCGAATCTGAATTTGGCGAGAAGTATTTACCTGCCAAGCCGAACCGTTATGGCAATAAAGCCGGTGCGCAAGAAGCGCATGAAGCCATTCGTCCATCTATGGTTGGCTTAAAAGGCGACAGCCTAGTGGGTGTTGAGCGTGATGCACAGCGCCTCTATGACTTGATCTGGCGCCAGTTTGTTGCCTGTCAGATGACTCCGGCAGAATATTTGTCTTCTACCATTTTAGTGGATGCCAATGGCGTGGAACTGAAAGCTAAAGGCCGTACCTTGGTCTTTGATGGCTTTACTCGCGTGCGTGGTGCCAATAAAGCCGATGACGATATTTTATTGCCTGCGGTCAAAGTCGGTGAAGTGCTTAAACTTGAGAAACTTGATCCATCTCAACATTTCACCAAGCCACCGGCACGTTTTACCGAAGCCTCACTGGTCAAAGAACTGGAGAAAAAAGGCATTGGCCGTCCATCGACCTATGCTGCAATCATCTCGACCATTCAGGATCGTGGTTATGTGAAACTGGATAACCGTCGTCTCTATGCCGAGAAGATGGGCGAAATCGTCACCGATCGTCTGAATGAAAATTTTAGTAATCTGATGAACTATGCCTTTACCGCAGATCTTGAAGGTCAGCTGGATAAGGTAGCAGATGGTGAGCGTAACTGGAAAGAGCTATTAGACAGCTTCTATGGCGATTTTAAACAACGTTTGACTACAGCGCAGGGTGAAAACGGAATGCGCCGTAATCAGCCTGTAGAAGTGGATGCGGTACACTGTAAAGAATGTGACCGTCCGATGCAGATCCGTACCGGAACCACAGGTGTATTCTTGGGTTGTTCAGGCTATAACTTGCCGCCGAAAGAGCGTTGTAAGGGAACCTTGAACCTGACACCAGTTGAGTCTCTGGCTGCATTGTCTGATGATGAGGCTGCGGAAACTGCTGACCTGATGTCGAAGAAGCGTTGTCCGATCTGTGAAACTGCCATGGACAGCTATGTGATTGATGGCGGTCGTAAACTGCATATCTGTGGGAATAACCCGGACTGTAGTGGTTTTGAACTTGAAGAAGGCGAGTTCAAAATTAAAGGCTATGATGGCCCAAGCATTCCATGCGACAAGTGTGATGGCGAAATGCAGCTGAAGACAGGCCGTTTTGGTCCTTACTTTGCCTGTACCAGCTGTGACAATACCCGTAAAGTCTTAAAGAGCGGTCAGCCTGCGCCTCCACGTGTGGATCCGATCAAGATGGAGCATTTACGTTCTGCCAAGCATGACGATTTCTTTGTACTGCGTGACGGTGCAGCCGGTTTATTCCTGGCGGCGAGCAAGTTCCCGAAAGTGCGTGAAACCCGTGCACCGAAAGTGGCCGAGATTCGTTCTGTTGCTGATCAGCTTGATCCAAAGTATCAGTTTATCTTGCAGGCACCTGATGTGGACCCGGAAGGGAATCCGACTCTGGTAAAATTTAGCCGTAAGAACCAGTCACAATATATTGGTTCGGAAACTGCAGAAGGCAAGCAAACCAAATGGTCTCTGGTTTACCAGGACGGAAAATGGGTTGAAGCCTAAATTCTAAGATTCAAAAAATGCTGACGAAAGTCGGCATTTTTTATGTCAGAATCATTTATACAAAAAATTAAAAATAATATTTTGGGGTGGATGTGGATATTCAGACAAAAAAGTTCGCTGTATTAATCGATGCGGATAATTCTTCTATCAACGCGATTTCATCAGTGTTGGAAGAAGTTGCGAAATATGGCATTGCCAGTGTCAAACGTGTGTATGGGGACTGGAGTAGCGAAACTTTAAAGAAATGGCGAGATGTACTCCTTCCTCATGCCATCACTCCGGTACAACAATTCGCTTATACCAGGGGTAAAGATGCGACGGACATGATCCTGATCATTGATGCTATGGATTTACTTTATGCAGGTGCATTAGATGGATTTTGTATCGTATCCAGCGATAGCGATTTCACGCCCTTAGCTTCACGTATTCGTGAAAATGGTCTAACAGTGTATGGCTTTGGCAAAAAAGCTACGCCTGAAGCATTTAAGAAAGCCTGTGACAAGTTCATTTATATCGAAAACTTACTTGTAGATAGTGAAATTAAAAATAATGAGGATGGTGAAGAAACAGGATCAATAGATAAAAAAGTTTCGGAGATTATCAAGACTAATGGACAAAAAACTATATCTGCGCAAAAGGAAATTCAGTTACCTGAAGGGATGGATCGAGCTACGCTTAACTTAATTTATAAAGCTGTAAAAGATAATGCCGATGATAATGGATGGGCGAATTTAGGGATGGTCGGGCAGTATATCAGTGCAGTAAAGCCTGATTTTGACTCTCGTAACTATGGTAGAGCCAAATTGTCAGGATTAATAAAAACTTTAAATTTATTTGAAACAAAAATAGAAATGAGTCAGATGTATTTAAGAAAAATGAAAAAGCAGAGTGTGTAATCGATATGTGGAAAAAGATTCGGATTCTGATTTTATTAATCATCTTATTGATTGTCGCGGTCAATGCCTATCGTGATCAAAACCAGAACTGGTCAAAGCCGATTATTGTGTTGCTGCATCCGATTAATGCCGATGGATTACCGACCACACAGCAATATATCCAGCAACTGTCAGCTCAGGACCTGAATGGAGCACGGGAATATCTGGAAAAAGCAGCTCAGCAGTATCGCGGACAGCCAACTTATTTTTATTTTAATTTAGGCCGTGAGCTTAAAGTTCTACCACCCAAAGTCCCTGAGCAAGCCTCGCTCATCGATACAGTTTTATGGAGTTTAAAATTCCGGTTCTATGCTTGGAAACAGCGACAGAGTTCAGATCCTTCAGCCAATGTGACTTTATTTTTAAATTACTATGATCCTGTGCAGACCAAGCAATTGAAACATTCAACTGCCTTGCAAAAAGGCCGGATTGGTTCGGTGAATCTATTTGCATCCAAGCAACAGACTGAACAGAATAAAATTGTCTTGGTGCATGAATTACTGCATGCCTTTGGCGCTTCGGATAAATATGATTTGGCTACAGGCCAACCGATTTATCCGCTGGGTTATGCATTTCCAGATCAGCAACCCTTATTTCCGCAAACCAAGGCGGAGCTGATGGCAGGACATATTCCACTGTCTCAAACCACCAGTAAAATGCCAGAATCTTTAAATCAAACCTTGATTAATGAGATAACTGCAATTGAACTGGGCTGGAAATAAAGACTTGTGGATAGTGCTGGATTTATCCACAATTTAGACTTCATTTGTGGATAAAAGATCACACCATGCCGCTCACCTTTGTGCTTGCTCCTGACTCGTTTAAAGAAAGTATGTCTGCTGCACAGGCTTGTCAGGCCATGCAACGCGGTATCCAGAACGTCATTCCGGATGCCCATATCATTCATGTGCCAATGGCTGATGGCGGTGAAGGCACGGTCGATGCATTGATTTCAAGTTTAAAGGGGCAAAGTATTGCATGTGAAGTGACCGGACCACTGCCTGAGCAACGTATTCAGACCTATTGGGGTTTGGTTGATGCAGGTCAAACTGCTGTGATTGAAATGGCCAAGGCCAATGGCATTCATTTATTGAAACCTTCACAGCGTAATCCGATGCTCACTTCAACTTATGGCACAGGAGAAATGATCAAACAGGCATTGGACTTGAGTGTGAAAAAAATCATCATGGGGTCGGGCGGCAGTATTACCAATGATGGTGGTGCAGGGATGGCGCAAGCACTGGGTGTGCAGTTTCTAAATCATGCGGGAGAGTTAATTCAGGTCTGTGGTGGAAACTTGGATCAGGTCAAATCAATGGATTTATCTGGACTGGATCCACGTTTAGTAGATACTGAAATAATCATTGCATCGGATGTCAACAATCCACTGTGTGGACCAAATGGTGCATCGATAATCTTTGGACCACAGAAAGGTGCAACCCCGGAAATGATCAAGCAACTGGATCAAAACCTCGGTCATTTTGCCGATGTAGTCGCTGGGCAGATTGGCTGTGATTATCGTCATGTGGCAGGTGCGGGTGCAGCCGGTGGGCTGGGTTTTGGTTTAATGGCATTCACCGCTGCCTCTATTCGGTCCGGGGTGGAACTGATGATTGAACAGGTTCAACTGAGTGAGAAAATAGCGCAAGCAGATTATGTCCTGACCGGTGAAGGTAAAATTGATAGTCAAACATCTTTGGGCAAGACCCCTTTTGGGGTAGCACAGCTCGCCAGGAAATTTAATAAACCGGTAATCGCTTTTGCGGGTCTAGTCGGTGAAGGGATTGAGGATTTGTTTGAGTCAGGATTTAGCCAGATTGTTGGGATTAATCCGCCAGATTGTCCTTTAGAGGAAGCCTTAAAAAATGCAGAAATGAACTTGGAGAAAGCTGTCGCTGAGATAGTTAAAAATCTTTTGACAGAGTGAAAGTATTTCTCTCTCCTGTAATCCAGCACGCCCTGTCGTTAGCTAATATCAAATCAGGAAATAAAATTGGAGACAGTTTCAGGACAACTGAAAAGCCATAATTCTGGAAGCGATCTGTTAAACTACATACATCCACAAAATGATGAGTGAAAATGAGTTTAGCCACCCTGATTGATGAATTAAATCCCCAACAAAAGCAAGCAGCGACTACAGAAGCAAAACACAGTTTGGTGCTGGCCGGGGCAGGTTGTGGCAAAACCAAAACCATCGTGGCACGCGCAGCTTACTTGATTGAGCAGGGCGTGCCTGCCAACCAGATTCAGATTCTGACCTTTACCCGCCGGGCTGCCAGTGAAATTGTGGCGCGTGTCGAACTGGCACTCGGCGAGCAAGCTAAAGGTTTGCGAGCCTCGACCTTTCATACCTTCTGTATGTATCTGCTACGCCGTATTCCCAAAGCCTTTGGTCTGGAACAGTTTTCGATTATTGATCGTGATGATCAGCTGATGATGTTCCGCCTGATTCGCGGTCGTGATGACAAGAAAAACCCCAATCATTTGCCTAAGCCTCAGGAATTATGTGATTTGTATTCTTTTGCAAGGAATACCCGGCAAAAGCTTAGTCTGGCGCTGGAAAAACAGATGCCTGAATATCTGGCTCTCAAAGACCAGATTGCTGAAATCATGAAAGAATATGAAGCACGTAAGCAGGCACGCAGCTTTCTGGACTATGACGATATTCTGGCGGTAGTGGCTACGGCGCTGGCACAGTCCGAAGGTCTGGTCGACTATGTCGCTTCGATCTGTCGGCATATGTTGGTCGATGAAATGCAGGATACTAATCCATTGCAATGGGCTTTGCTGGAGCCACTTAAAGACCGGATCAGCCTGTTCTGTGTCGGTGATGATGCGCAGTCGATTTATGGCTTTCGTGGTGCAGACTTTGAAAATATTCACCATTTCAAAGAACGTGTGCCAGATGCGCAGATTTTCAAATTAGAAAAAAACTACCGCTCGACCCAGGAAATTCTCGATCTGTCTAACTGGCTGCTGGATCAGTCTGAAATCAAATATGACAAACGTCTGGAAGCGTATCGCGGAGAAGGTGTTAAGCCGCGCATGCATATTTTCCCGAATGAATTTGATGAAGCCAAATGGATCGCGATTGATATTAAAGAGCGTCATTATCTGCAAGGTAGTAAGTGGGGCGAGCATATGGTCTTGGTACGCTCCAGTTTTGCCGCGCGGCATATTGAAGCGGCCTGTATTGCAGCCAATGTACCCTATCGCTTTATTGGTGGCATGAAGCTGCTGGAAACGGCGCATGTCAAAGATTTGCTCAGCATGCTGCGCGTAGTTGCCAATCCGCTGGATGATATCGCCTGGATGCGTTTCTTGACCCTATGGAATGGTGTGGGTGATGTGGGTGCCAGTAAGCTGTCACAGCAGCTATTGGCTGAACCTGAAATGGATCAGATTGCAAAGAAATTAGAACAGTTTGGCAAGATACCGCTAGAAACCATTTTGATCATGCAGCAGATGAATGTGCTCAAAGGCGAAGTGCAAACCTGTGTCAGTCTGGCGATTCAGGCGATTGAATCTCAGTTAGCAGAAAACTATAAAAAGGATTGGTCACGTCGCCAGAGTGATTTTGAACTGGTTAAGCAATTGGCCTCGAAACATTCGCAGCTGAGTGAATTTTTAGAGGAATATGTACTAGATCCAGTGTCAATCTCGGAAATTGAACGCCAATCGGATCACGATGTGGTGACCTTAATCACCATTCACTCGGCCAAAGGCACCGAACAAAATGTCTGTTATGTGGCCAATGTCACGCCGGGCAATTATCCGCATGCGCGTGCTCAAGGCGACTTTGATGATGTCGAAGAAGAGCGTCGTGTGCTGTATGTGGCGCTGACCCGGGCAAAAAATGAATTGATTCTGACCAAACAGAACCTGAATCATTGGGCGCGGGAAACGGTCGATGAGCAGGGACGTAAAGTCGAAAGCTATTTCCTGAATGATCTCACCCGGCATTTATGTACCACGGAAACCCATTACAAGACCCGGCAGCAAACTGTAAAAAGTGCACTGATTGAACGCAAGTCGATTAATTTAGATTTTGGGATTGATCTCGATTAAACTATAACAAAGTTGTTTCATGCAAAAAGTAGAGTAGGCGCGTGCTTTTTGATATTTTTTGCCTATCTTCTTAAGGTTGTAAGATGAAAATTTTAGTTCGTAATTTAGAACGTACGGTCACAGAAGCCGAATTACTGAAACTGTTCCAGGAATATGGCACAGTGGAGACCTGTACTTTGGTGCTTGATGCAGCAACAGGCAAATCAAAAGGTTTTGCTTTTGTAGAAATGCCGCATGGCCGTGAAGCAGTCAAAGCCATTAAAGGCCTGAACACTTTACGCCTACACGGACATGGCATCCGCGTGAAAGCCGCAGAAGATAAGCCTCAGGCTTAAACTCAAAAAAGGAGCACTTGATAGGCTCCTTTTTTATGGCTGAAATTTATTATCGCTTTAATTAGTGAGCTCAATACTCTGAATTTCAGTGCTGGATGGATTCAGTCCGAACATCTTTTGATTGCGAAATGCAGGCGAACCTTTTACTTTATAAAAGCCAAAATTTGTTTTAAACCTTAGGAAATCTCGATGACCCGTGTTGCTCGCTATCATGCGGACCGTACCAATCAAAAACTGTATTTCGCCCGTCTATCCTGCCAGCAAGCAGAGCAAACCGAACATGTACAACAGGCTCAGGCACAACGTGAAGCAACTGTGTTTCATTTGCATGGTGCTTTGTTAGCATTTCTACAGGAACTGGTGCGTTACTATCGCCTGAATGATCCTCATCCGACGCTAAAATCGATCGAAGAACTCATGGCGGCCAAAGGCCAAATTTCGCCAGAAGTCGCGGTGCTGCAACATTTGTCCAAGAGCGGTTTCATTGCTGAACTGAAACGTGCTTACCGTCTGTGCCAGTATGCGCCCGAACCAAGTACCCCAGAACCTGAAGACGAAACCTCCTCAAATCTCATCATTAAAGTCACACAGTCTCCACAAGCATGGTTACCTGATACTGCTATATTGAGAGAGTGGCATCGTGACCTGACGCAATTAATTGATGGTTTTCGTAATGAAATGATTGAATTTTAATCGGATCGGCTGTACTTGAAATTGCAATTTTTAACCCTATATCAATTACTCTAATGATGCAAAGTGCACCCGGCGCTTTGCCACCATGTTGAACATGGAGGATATATGTCTATAGAACAGTTGAAAGATTTATTTGGTAATCAAGACGCGATTTTAGAACTCGTTCAACTTGAAGGTGGCGCGTTGGCTTTACGCAATGCAGGCTCACATAAACAGCCTTTGGTCATGATTCAATTTAATGACGAGGTGAAAGCTTTACTTGGAGAGCAGACGCCCGTGATTGCGCAACAGATGATTCAGGCAGCACTCTATGGTTTGCTGGAACAGCAGGTCAATGAGTGGCAGGCTGAAGTTGTGGATGAAGAACCACAGTATATGAGTTAATCGTTGAAATTTATTTAGAAAGCACACTATCGGTGTGCTTTTTGAGTTTTATAGGTTATTAAATTAGGCAGATTTTAAGTACCATAAAAACGTTCATTTGAAATGAAGATGAAAAATCAGTATTTTAAAATTTAAGTCGTGAGCAGTCTGAAGCCAGTGTGTTAATAAAATCTTTGGCTCAGAAATATATTGATGTCCATAAAAAAAGTTGCCAGATCCGGCAACTTTTTTATTTGGCGTTTATTCAAAGAAAAACTTTAATGAGAAGGCGTATGCTGATGCGCGATCTCAATCTGGTTCAAAATATGATTGCTCATATTTTTTGCCATTTCTTCTTTGGCATAATAAACCGCACCGACATTATCCCGACGAATGGCTTCAGCCTCTTCCTTGCTTTCCGCACAGACCAGTACCTGAATTTGTGGATTCAAGGTCTTGGCAATATCGACGATTTTATGAATATCGATGATATCCATAGGGGAAATGACCAGTAAGCGCGCATGCTGGATATGTGCCTGAATCAGTACGCCAGCCTCAGTGGCAACACCAGACACCGCAGCAATGCCTTTCTCACGTAGGTTTTCGACGATGTCACGGTTTTCTTCGGCAATCACCACCTTGATATTTTCTTGCATCAATGAGCGGGTAATGCGACGCCCGACCTCACCATGGCCAATAATGACCACCTGATCGCGCAGGTAATCCTGTGAGACTTCATCGGGTAACATCGCCAGAGGGTCACCACTGCGTTCCAGTAATCGGGCCAGAGTCGAGCGTTCCCGAATCCATTTCTGTACCGGCTCAATCGCGGAAAAGATAAAGGAGTTAAGCGTAATCGAAATTAAGGCACCTGCTAGAATCAGGTTTTGACCTTCCAGCGAAAGCAGGTTGAGCGAAACACCGAGTGCAGCCAAAATAAAGGAGAACTCACCAATCTGTGCCAGAGAAGCACCGACGGTCAAGGCGGTATTGATCGGATAACGGAAGAACAGCACCAGTGCCATCGCGGCAATAGTCTTACCAATCATGATAATCCCGACCACTGCCAGTACATGTAAAGGCTGTTCCAGCAAAATGCGCGGATCAAACAGCATGCCGACGGAGACAAAGAATAAAATCGAGAAAATTTCACGCAGTGGCAAGGTTTCTTCTTCAGCACGATGACTGAAATCAGATTCCTTAACGACCATTCCGGCAAAGAAAGCACCTAGTGCCATCGACACGCCAAAGACTTTATAGGCACCGAAGGCGATTGAAACCGCAGCAGCCACCACTGTTAAAGTAAACAGCTCACGTGAACCGAGACGCGCCACCACCCGTATGATCATTGGAATCAAGCGTTTACCAATAATCAGCATGAAGGCAATAAAGCCTGCGACTTTGAGCAGGGTAATGCCTAAGGTGAGCCAGATATTCTCATCGCTTGCACCTTCCAGCGCTTGCCCACCTAAAAGCACCGCAGTGGCAGGTAACAGTACCAGCGCCAAGACCATGACCAGATCTTCGACCAGCAACCAGCCAACAGCAATTCGGCCATTGATTGAATCCAGTAAGCCACGATCACCAAGGGCTTTGAGTAGAACCACGGTACTGGCACAAGACAGGCTTAGGCCGAAGACCAGTGCTGAGCCAAAGCTCCAGCCCCACAGCATCGAAACTCCAACCCCGAGCAAGGTGGCAACTGCAATCTGTAAAATCGCACCAGGCAGGGCAATCCGGCGGACCTGCATCAGATCGTTCAGGGAAAAATGCATTCCGACACCAAACATCAGGAACATGACGCCAAGTTCTGCCAGTTGGTTGGCCAGATGAATATCACCGACCACACCGGGTGTATGGGGACTAATCAGAATGCCGGCAATTAAGTAACCGATCAAAGGGGGAAGACGTAACCGTGCAGCGAGATAGCCAAAGACCAAAGCTAAGCCAAAACCAACAGCCAGTAATATAATGAGCTCTACGTCATGTGGCACTAAATACTCCTTTAGCTAGGTTTGCTGGGAAATAAGCACAAAAAGTGCCAAAACATGCAGAAAGTTTATCAAGTCGGATAAAAAAAGTGCAAAAAAAACGACCCGCAAAGGTCGTTTTTTTAAAGAAACTAAAATTATTTGATTTTAGCTTCTTTGAAGATTACGTGTTGACGGATTTTTGGATCAAATTTTTTGATTTCCATTTTTTCCGGCATAGTACGTTTGTTCTTAGTCGTGGTATAGAAATAACCTGTACCAGCTGAAGAAACTAAGCGAATTTTATCACGCATGGTTCAGACTCCTTAGATCTTTTGACCTTGAGCACGTAGGTCAGCAACAACCTTTTCAATGCCCAATTTGTCGATAATACGCATACCTTTAGTGGTTAAACGAAGACGTACAAAACGTTTTTCGCTTTCTAACCAGAAACGGTGGTGGTGCAGGTTCGGCTCGAACCGGCGCTTAGTTTTGTTGTTGGCGTGTGAGACGTTGTTACCAACGACTGGACGCTTGCCGGTAACTTGGCAAACCTTAGACATGGTGTAACTCCATTGATTTAGCCAACAGCAAATCTGTATGGCCAGTCAAAAATAAACGGATTGAAATCATTCAAGGGGCGTTTTATATCAAAAATGCGCTTAAAAGACAAGCGATTTTCGTCAAAACGCGGCACGAACTATATCGATAGCTCATGCCTTGATCATTTAGCGGAGAAGTATCTTCGAAATCAGCTTGTGAATCGGTTTATTGAACGGTGGCAGAATGTATTTCAAGCTGTACAGCTTTGGATTCGACATTACTGAGCGTTCATGCGACAAACTGAAGAAGCCTTCTGGGCCATGGTATTTACCCATACCTGATGCACCGACACCCCCAAATGGTAGATCGTCCTGCGCAACATGGGTCAGTACCGTATTTTGCCCGAAATGCCCTGAATGGGTACGCTGTGCGACATAATCGGCACGCGCCTGATCAAAGTCGAAGTAGTATAAAGCAAGTGGGCGTGGACGGCTATTAATAAAGTCGATGACATCGTCAATTTGATCATATTCCATGATCGGTAACAGCGGACCAAAGATTTCATGCTGCATGATCTGCATCATCGGGGTGACATTGGTCACGATGGTCGGTGCAATCTTGCGCAGATCAGCCGAGTTTTCACTACGCGGATTAATTTCAATGACTTGCGCACCCTGTTCACGCGCATCATCCAGATAGCCTTGCAGACGGTTATATTGTTTGACATTAATAATCGAGGTGTAATCCTGATTATGGGTGATATCCGGATACATGCTTTCGACACAGGCTTTAAAGTGATCAATGAACTCGGCAGTTTTTCCGAGAGGCAGGAACATATAGTCTGGCGCTACACAGGTCTGACCGGCATTCCAGAGTTTACCCACCGCAATCCGCTGCGCGACATCACGCAGATCAATCGATGGATGCACCAGTACTGGCGATTTACCGCCCAGTTCTAGAATCACCGGAACCAGATTTTCGGCAGCGGCTGCCATGACGGTTTTACCGACCGCAGTTGAGCCAGTGAAAATCAGTTTATCGAAAGGCAAACGACAGAAAGCATCTGAAATCACACCGCCACCATTCACCACAGCGACCAATTCTTTAGGGAAGGCTTCAGCCAGGGCTTTTTCCAGAACTTCACCAAAGGCAGCCGATGCACTGGAAATTTTGATCATGGCATGGTTGCCGGCCGCCAGGGCACAAATTAGTGGGCCAATCGAGAGCAACAGCGGATAGTTCCACGGTGCGATAATTCCGACTACACCCAAAGGCTGATATTGCACCCAGGCTTTGGCCGGCTGATGAATAATGCCCACATGACGCTTGGAAGGTTTCATCCACCGGGTCAGGTTTTTGCTGTAATATTTAATATGTTCCAGACAGGTGAGCAGTTCACCAATCTTGGTTTCCCCAATGGAACGGTTACCATAGTCCTGATTAATTGCGTCAGCAAATTGATCTTGATACTTAACTAAGATACGCTTAAGTCGAGCTAAACGATCGATACGTTCCTTTGCAGTCGGCAGAGGGTAGTGTAAATAAGCGTGTTTTTGTTGCGCCAAGACTTCATTCAGATATTGGCTATCAAAAAAATGTGGTGTCATTGATGTTGTTTTTGTGTGACTGTTCATGCCGCACTACCATTATTCAAAAATCGATTAATTAATTTTTAGAGCAAATACTCTAATTAGTCAAGTGACTTTGTGTGTTAGCCTGCTAATGCATGAACTGAATGGTTATTTTAGGATGTCCCAAACCAAAACCTTAAAAACTAAAGAGCGTATCTTGCAGCTCAGTTTGCAGCTGTTTAACGAGCGTGGTGAACGATCGGTAACCACCAATCACATTGCGGCTGAACTCGGCATGAGCCCGGGTAACCTGTATTATCATTTCCGCAATAAAAATGAAATTATTAAAGAATTGATGGAACAGTACCAGCACCAGACCCTGGAAATGCTGGCGCTGCCGGATGACCGTGCGCTGGATGCCAATGACAAGGTGCATTATTTTCAGGTACTGAGCAGCCAGTTATGGGCTTACCGTTTCCTGCATCGTGATGTCTATCATCTGGTAGAAAATAACGAAGATTTTCGCAAGATGTATCCACGCTTTGCCGGTCAGGTGATGCAGCAGGGCCAGAAAATCTATAAAGGCTTTGTTAATGCAGGCCTGATGGACATGACCGATTCAGAGATTGAAGCACTGATTATTAACCTGTGGATTGTGCTGACCAACTGGACCAACTTCCTGTATATGTCGGGTCATCTGACCGATTCCAATACGCTGGAAGAAAAATGGGTCTGGCAGGCACTGCGTCAAATGGTATTCCTGGAAGGGGCGTATTTACGTGGTGAAAGTCGTCAAACCTATGAAGGTTTATTGAATAGTTTGGGCTCTTCGGAACTTTTTGCCAGCCTGTCGTCGTCTAAAGATTCTGAATCTGAACAAACTATTCAGAATATCCAAGAAACGCGCTAGAATACTCGGCTTATTTTTTAATTTAACTGATTAGTGACTTAAACCAACATGAATATGACGACTGCTAACACCGCACGTTTATTGATTACTTGTGAAGACAAGCCGGGCATCGTGCAGGCTGTTTCGAGCTTCTTGTATCATCAAGGTGCCAACATTACTGCGCTTGACCAATATGCGACAGCAGCGCAGGGCGGACGTTACTTCATGCGCGTTGAATTTGAATTAGATAATCTTCAAAGTCGCAAAGAAAGTATTACCCAGACTTTTGCAGCGAATGTGGCAGAACGCTATGGCATGCAATGGCGTCTGGCTCTGGTCAGTGACGTGAAGAAAGTCGGTATTCTGGTGTCTAAAGTCGATCATGCCTTGCTTGAGCTGTTATGGCGTCATGCGCGTGGTGGTTTGCCTTGTGAAATTACCAAAGTGGTATCGAATCACGAGACTTTACGCGAAGCAGTTGAAAATTTTGGCATTCCATTCGAAGTTGTGCCGGTGACCAAAGACAACAAACCAGAAGCTTATGCAGAAATCGACCAGTTGATGCAGGGCAATGACCTGTTGGTGCTGGCGCGTTATATGCAGATTCTGGATGAAGAATTTGTCAGCAAGTGGGAAATGAAAGTGATCAACATTCACCATTCTTTCCTGCCGGCTTTTGTAGGTGCCAATCCGTACAAACAGGCCTATGAAAAAGGCGTGAAGCTGATCGGTGCAACTGCGCACTATGTGACTGCTGATCTGGATCAAGGTCCGATCATCGAGCAGGATGTGGAGCGCGTGAACCATGACTTTACTGTTGAGCAGTTACGTGAACTCGGTCAGGACGTAGAACGTAATGTATTGGCCCGTGCGGTAAAATGGCATTTGGAAGACCGTATTATTGTCGATGGCAACAAGACTGTCGTGTTCCAATAAGACTTGCATTGAGTTTTAAAAAGGCATACTTTTAGTGTGCCTTTTTTGTTTTGATGCAAAAAAAGTCAGTCAAAGGTAGGATTAGCGGTTGCAAATGAAAACACTTCTCATTTATTATTGGCATACTTTAATTGTGCTAACCGATGAGCTTGATAGTTTGTTCCACATCATCTCCTCAAGGTAATAGATTTAATGAGTCAAGTTGCTGCGCCCCAAATGCCTACACCGCCAAATCAGATGAAAAAGAAAGTCATCTCTATCGTGGCGGCTGTACTGATTGGGCATGTGGGTGTGTTATATGCGATCAGCCAGATGAAGGCGCCTGAGCTGACACCCATTGATAAGCAACCCTTAAAAGTGCGCTTTGTAAAGCTTCAGGAAGCGCCAAAACCTTTACCGCCAAAGCCGAAGGCCGAGCCACAAAAAGAGCCGCCTAAGCCTAAAGAAGTCAAAATTGTCGATAAACCGCTGCCACCACCACCGAAAAAAGTAGAAAAAATCGAGCAGGTGAAAAAGGCTGAAGCGCCAAAAGTGGTTAAAGCACCACCAGTTGAAGCAAAACCAACCCCAAGTCCGGTTGTACCGACAGTGGTCACTGAAACTAAAATTAAACCGGCACCTGCTCCGGTCGCGCCACCTGCGCCTGTGACACCGCCAGCACCTGCTGCGCCGCCATCCCCGAAAAGTGTATCGATTGGTGGGGGCGTGTCCTGGCAGCGTTCACCAAAAGTCTCACTCTCTGCAGGTGAATTAAAATCAGCCTGTTCACTGGTAGTAGATGTTTCAGCGAATGAGCAGGGTAAAGTAGTCTCTGCAACTGCACGAAATTCAAGTTGTAGCCCGGCGGTAACGCGCAAAGTAGAAGCAGCGGTACGTCGTGCACAACTCACCAAATATGTTGAAAATGGTGTGGCTTATCCAACACGCGTGGAACAGCCTTTCGATTTTCAGGTTAAATAACGGCTCACCCATTAGGAGTTCGAATATGAACTTTTCAGTTTATTGGCAACACGCTGATGCAGTCAGTAAAACGCTGTATTTCGTGTTATTGGCAATGTCGATCGCGACATGGACCATTTTTGTGCTACGTTTGATGGGCACTCGCCAGCTGAAACAGATTGCCTATGCTCAGTTATCTAAAGCATTGGAACAACTGAAAACCAAACTGGCTCCTTTGGGCTTTGAACAGCGTAAGGCAGTGGCAGAACAGGCACTGTTACGCCAGATTTCAGCAGAAAAAGCCAATGCCGAAAAAGGTGTATCAGTTCTGGGTACGATTGCCTCAATTTCACCATTTGTCGGTTTGTTCGGTACAGTATGGGGCATCTTCCATGCGTTGGTTGCTGTTGGTAAAAGTGGTCAGGCTGGTCTGGCACAAGTGGCAACCCCAGTCGGTGAAGCATTGATTATGACTGGCTTAGGTCTGGCAGTCGCGATTCCTGCGGTACTGGCTTATAACATCTGTGTCCGTGCTAATCGTGGTTTGGCACACGAGTTACAAGATCAGGCACATGGTCTGCTGATTGATACCATGCTGCAACAGGAATCTGCTGCAAAAAAGTCTGATGAAAAAGTAACACAACAGAGTTTCGTGGGAGGTCAAGCTTAATGGCTTTTCAACTGGGTGAAGACAACGATGTAGGCATGAATGAGATGAACCTCATTCCCCTCATCGACATTATGTTGGTATTGATGATCATCTTTCTGGTGACAGCGACCGTTGCGAACCCATCAATTCCATTAACCTTGCCACAAACGACTGCGGAGATTATCGATCTGCCGCCTGAAAATGTCACGATTAGCATCAATGCCGAAGGTGACATTGCCTGGAATGGTGATGTATTGACGCTGGAACAGCTTGAAACCCGTTTTAATGAAGCGGGCCAAGCTGAACGTCAGCCGACCATTGTGTTGAAAGCGGATAAAGAATCACGTTATGACTCGGTGGCGCAAGTCATGTCGCGTGCGAGTGGAGCCGGACTCAGCGATATTGCTTTTGCAACCGATAACTAAGATTTAGATAATAAAAAAAGCGACTGATTGCAGTCGCTTTTTTTATGCCCATTTTTCGTGAATCTTAATGGGTTTTTAATAGGGTCGTAAATTTGCTGCGTAATTTATTCAATTTTGGCGGAATGGCAAAATTGCAATAGCCCTGGGTCGGGTTCTTGGCAAAGAAGTTTTGATGATAGTCTTCCGCCGGATAGAAAGTTGGAGCAGGGCTCAGTTCAGTCACCACATTGATGCTATCGGTTTTCAGAGCATCGATCGCCTGCTGCGCCTGTTGCTGCTGTTCATCATTCAGATAATAAATTACAGAACGATACTGGGTGCCGACATCATTGCCCTGACGGTTTAATGTAGTCGGATCATGGGTCGCAAAAAATACATCAAGCAACTGGGTATAGTTAATCTGGTTTTCATCGAAATCGATCAGAATGACTTCGGCATGGCCGGTATTGCCATCACAGACATCATCATAGTTTGGCTGAGTTGTGTGCCCACCTGCGTAACCGCTGACGACTTGCTGAACTCCCTGAATCTGTAAAAATACGGCTTCAGTACACCAAAAGCATCCCCCACCGAAAAGTGCCTGTTGCATGGTTGATTCCTCATTCAATTAAATAACTCAATCGGGCTGATGGTTAAATTCAAGCTCATCAGTATGAAAGATAAAAAAGCCTGTCCATACAGGCTTTTTGTAGGGAAGTATTAACGCGGCTGAACAGCACTTTCTAGCTGGATCAAGAGATTCCCATGGCGATCCAGTAATTTTAAGGTTTTACCAAATACTTGATAATGTGTCACTTTGGCTAAAGCTTCATTAAATTTCTGATCAAGCTGATCGTTGTTCATACAGGCCATACGGGTAGTGGCCATTTGGTTCAGGGTCAGCGTGTCTTTCGCTGCTGTGTAACTGCCCATAATCCGGTTACAGCTATCTGAACCTGAAACGCGCTGGGTACTGGCATCAAATTGCAGACTCGGAACATTGCGTGCGGTTGGCGCAGTCTTGATTTCAGTATTACCAATCTGGGTCGCAATCCAAGTACGATTTTGCAAAAGTTGTAAATGATTCGCGGTTTGTGTCGTGGCTGTATTGGGCACAGTTTCGCAGCCCATGACCGTTAGAACCGAGCCTAAAATCGCGATTGCAGTTAATTTTTTTAGCATGAGAGATACTCTGATCATTGACTAGCTATTTGTATATAAACAAAAAAATGATCAAGGTTCCAGTTGATTTTGTATCTTTATTGAAGTGGATTTGCTACACAGTTATTGCATGTCGGGTTTTGGTAGGCCCTGCCGGATCAGGCGTGAATAGTCCTGACTGGAGAGATTAGCGGTGCGTTCTACCCGTGGATTGACATGTGCCCGTTGATACCAGGTGTGCATATCCCAAGACTGTTCCAGTACTTTAAGATCATAGAGATAATTCGGTAAATAGCCGGAGGCAAGCAACCGGTAATCTGAGGGTAGCTGTTGTTGCGATATCGCCTGAACCATATCAAAGACTAGTGTGGTGCAATTACTGGTCAGGGTATTGTACCATTTTGGCTTTTGGGCCAGTTCATCGGCCTGACGCAGATATTCCTTGAATAGCGCTTTAGCCTGAGCTTGCGGCATTTTGACTGGGAAAAAATAGACCTGTTCACCACGGACATTGCTGCGGGTATAGACAATATCCTTTTCGTCCGATGCGACCAGACTCAGTTCATATTTTCGGAAAAAGCCACCAATTGCTGAAAACTCTTCATTCTTTTCCTTACGGATTTCAATCGAGAAGGTGAGTGGCTTTTGATTGGCAAAATCAAAGCTGACCAGGGTATGGGCAATTTTAGGACCCATCCAGTAGGAAGTAATGATGTTCACGCCAGTAATCTGATTCAGGTCAAAACTACGGCTTTCCCAGCGTTCGATATAGCGACCATCGGCTTGCCAGTCAAAGTTGCGGATATTGTGCAAGGTAACCTGATCGTCTTGCTGCTCATAATGCAGGAGCTGGGCAACCTCAGGATTCCACTCCCGGTCCTGACGCGCTTCCAGACTAAAATATCCCAGCAAACAGAATAAAAAAGCCAGAAGATAAAGAACGCTATCAATTTGGCGGGAGATCAGATGCCGGGTGAAATAAATTCCGAGAACGACCAACGCAAAGGTCAGCCAGAGTCCAATCAGCAGCAAGCTGCCGATTTTGCCGATGGGTAGATGAACCCAGAGCATCAGGCTGAGCCACAAACTCGACAGAATGACGAATAAAGTAAACAGGCTGCCTAGCAGCCACAGACTCCAATGTCTAGAAATGTATTCGCGTCCCTGCATCATCACTTTTTTATGAGAAATAGGTTTTATTTTCTGTAGGTTGCGAACTCAAAAGCAATGCCGGTTTTGTCGTCGATATGTTGCTCGGCAGCGACTTTTTTAAATTCTGCCGGAATCGCTGGATAATAGGCATCGCCCTGTACATCCAGTTCAACATGGGTCAGTTCCAGACGGTCTGTAATATTCATGGTCTGTTTAAAGATTTCACCGCCACCAATGATGAAAATGGTGTCAGGTTTTTCTGAAACCTTCACATCTGCCACGGCCTGGCTCAGTGCATCTTCAATGCTATAAGCGACTTTGGTACCTGCAAATGCCCAGTTTGGATCACGAGTAATGACCCAGTTCACCCGTTTAGGTAGAGTACGTCCCATTGATTCTAGTGTCTTGCGACCCATCACCACCACACCGCCTTGGGTGATTTCCTTGAAGTGTTTCAGATCTGCCGAAATATGCCAAGGCAGATCATTACCTTTGCCGATACAACGCTGCTGATCCATGGCGACGACGTGTACAACTTCTAAATCTTGAAATGACATGTATTGAATCCTTCTTATCAAACCCAAAGTCCTTCGTGTAATTTTTTACTGGTACGAAAGAAAGGTTAAAAATCTATATTGATTGCCTTCACGCTTTAGGGCCGGAAATATATTTTGAAAGGAGTTGGCGATTCACGCGTGGTAAAAGACCTCTCCCTAGCCCTCTCCTAGGAGGAGAGGGAACTTTATAATAAAGAAAATTAAACAGCGACAGGGGCTTTAATTCCTGGATGAGATTCATAACCGACAATTTCGATATCTTCAAATTTGAAATCGAACAGGTCTTTAATCTCGGGATTTAGTTTTAATTGACAGAGGTCGAGTGGCTCACGGCTAAGCTGCAACTGTGCTTGTTCAAAATGGTTGCTGTACAAGTGGGTATCGCCACCAGTCCAGATAAAGTCACCCACTTCCAGATCACAGACTTGCGCGATCATATGCGTCAACAAAGCATAGCTGGCAATATTAAATGGAACACCTAAGAATACATCGGCACTGCGCTGGTACAACTGACAAGACAATTTGCCATTGTGCACAAAGAACTGGAACAGGGTATGGCAAGGTGGTAATGCGACCTGACCCGCTTCATTCGGGTTCCAGCCCGATACAATCAGACGGCGCGAATTTGGATTGGTTTTAATTTCATTGATCAACCATTTGATCTGGTCAAAACCGTCCTGGTTATAGCTATTGTCTGCATTTTTACTGGCACCAAAATTACGCCATTGGTGACCATACACTGGGCCTAATTCGCCTTCAGGACGGCCAAAACGCGCAGTCTGTTCTGCGGTCGCCCATTCGTCCCAAATCGAGACTTTATTGTCTTTTAAATACTGAACATTGGTATCGCCTTTCAGGAACCACAACAGTTCAATCACGATAGAACGGAAATGAACTTTTTTGGTGGTGAGTAAAGGAAAACCTTGGGAAAGATCAAAGCGCATCTGATGACCAAATACCGAACGTGTCCCTGTGCCGGTACGGTCGCCTTTATCGCCGCCGTTGTCGAGGATATGTTGTAAAAGGTCAAGATATTGGCGCATAGGTCTCTCTTAAAAATTTGTTTAAATTACCTTTTTTCAGAAAAAAAAGTCTATCTCAGATAAAGCCGTTTTCTGTTGAGCTGGGCAAATTGAATTGAATGCATCATAACATTTTTTTCTAATATTTCTGATATTGCATTAAATGTAAAAAAGCACCCAAAAAGGGTGCTCATTGCTAAAAAGACTTAAGCGGTTTTATTGCCCGTATGAACTGTATGAATCAGATCAGACAGATCATATCCCAAGGATTCTGCATAACTTAAATATTCGCGTTGAATGGTTTCATCCAGACTGGTACCGCGATGCAGTAGCCATAAATATTCTTTATTCGGTTCGCCTACAAGCGCGGTCTGATAATCTGGATCGATTTTTAATACCCAGTAATCACCCTTGGTGAACGGAATCCAACGCAGGCCTTCAGGTAAAAAGCTGACTTCAAGCTTGGCATGTTCTGCATCGATAATGGTCGCTTCAGCAATGGCTTCATCCAGTTTGCCATAACCATCCAGACAACGGTTCTGAACCCGAACCTTGCCATTTTCATTCAAGCTATAGACAGCAGAAATATCGGTGCTGTCTTCAGGTTGGTGCTTCATCGGCAAGTGTGCAATGTCATACCAGGTACTTAAATATTGTTCTAAATTAAAATTTGAAACGGTACTTAAAGTCTGACTCATTTTTCTTCTCTGTTTAGTTCAATATTTAAAGTTTAGTTCAAGGTTTAAAAATGCCGCATCAGTGTAATACAGGCGGTAAAGCTCAAAATGATGTAATCATGTGGTGAAATGTTATCTGAAAATGGCCGAGCTACAGATTAAATCCACACGTTTGAGTAGAAAAAGATAAGGACTCATTTTGCGTATTTCAGGCTGAAAAAGCTTTGCAAGGCATTGGAATTGGCTTTGCTTTACATTTTTTTTGCAAAGATGATGGGTTTTGTAACTGTATTAGAAAGAACGGCTTAATTTGAATGCCGCAAAAATAGACAAATTTATTTACATTTTTAATGTGAAAGATAACATTTAAACGACTAGTATTCTCGGCTTGTTAACAATATGAAAGCCTAAATTACAGGCGAGGAGCGGTTGGTAAGGCATGATCTATGATCATCAAGTAAACATGAGCGAAGTACATGCTCCTGTCCAAGCGAATATCATGGTGCGTTCCCAATCGGAGCAAAGACCTAAAAAGTCATCCCAGCAAGCTACTGTCCGTAACGCTTCAGGCGTAAGCAATGGCCATCGTATCAATATCGAGAAATTTACCAGTTATCTGCAAGGCATTACCCGAAATACCAGTACACAGAAATGTGCGCGCAGTATTCGTGTCGGTCTGCAATCCTCGGGTGCGAAAATTGTGAATCATCCGGTCGCAGCGGCAGATTGGGGAAGTACCCTGATGCAGCTGGGCTATAAGAAAATTAATGCTTCTTTTGATCGGCCGAAAAAAGGCGATATCTATATTATTGACCGTACTCAGGGCCATAAATATGGACATATCGCGGCTTATTCAGGTAGTGCCTGGGTATCGGATTTTAAACAGCGAGATCATGCGGTTTATCGCAATAAAAACGTGACTTATAGTTATTATCGTCTGGAAACTTACTTCTAAGAAAACACTGCGAAGTGATCAGTCCTCAAAACGCTTCGCACGGCTTTCATAGATTGAAACGATAAATAATCCAATCGCGGCAAAGCCAAGACATTGCAGACCCAAGGCAAATTTACCCCATTGCTGGCGCTGTTCGGGCAAATAGCCAAACAGGGTAATTAAGGCAATGATGGGAATGACCCGGCTCAAGGCGCTAAAGCCATTTGCATAGGGATTGGATTTCGAAATTTTCAGACGGAAATGGTGCAGTAAATGCATGACAATTCCAATCACTAAACTCACCCCAACAAATACTGGATCTAACTGGGCTACAGTTGATGCTGTATAAATCAAAATACAGGTCGCGATGATGACGATGAGTTTGATTTGACGGCTACAGCGTTCGGAATACCAAAATTCAAGCATGGGGTGAACCCGAATCTGATTTGTTTTGATTGAGCAGCGACAATGGTGAAAATAGGCAAATCGCCAGTGCCATAAATGCAATGCCTTGTGCACCCGGAATCAGGATTTCGCCCTGTTGCATATTCATAAAAACTAAAGCAATCAATAAGGCAATTGGAATCCAGGTCAGTAATCTATACAGCAAACCGGTCGGGTTTTTGCTGGCAAAGTGGATTTTGCAGTAACGACAAATCAGAAAAATGATGCCGGTACCGACAAACATCAAAATCGAATCTAAGGGCAGTGGTTCCATCCAGTACAAGCCTGCAGCTGTCGCTGCAATCACAATAAAGATCAACAGTTTTTTGAGAACAGATACCTGCGGATTAAACCAGAACTCAAGCATAATAATGAAAGAATAGAAGAGATAATCGGCACTTTAGCATATTTTGAGTATAAAAAAGCGAGGCCTTTGCCTCGCTAAATTACGCGATTTTCTTAGCTATTTTTGTTTGAACCCCAATCATATATTTTCTTATGGTAGGCATACCACATCATCCACAAGCCAATCAGGATCATTGGCAGGCTCAGGAATTGTCCTTTGCTCATCCAGCCAATAAACAGCTGACCATTGTCCGGCTCACGGAAGAATTCAACCACAAAACGTGCCAGGCCATAACCGATCAGGAACAGCGCAGAAACTGCCATACGTGGACGAGGCTTGGAACTGAACCACCATAAGACAATAAACAGGATCAGGCCTTCACACAGCGCCTGATAGAGTTGAGATGGATGACGCACCAGTTGCAGGGGATCGGTCGGAAAGATCATGCCCCAGGCAAAGTTTGGGTCGGTGACCTGACGGCCATACAGTTCGCCACCAATAAAGTTACCAATTCGGCCAAACATCAAGCCTGTCGGTACGCAAGGTGCGATAAAATCCAGAGTCTGGAACCAGGTCATCTTATATTTCTTACACCACCACAACATGGCCAGAATGACCCCGAGGAAACCGCCGTGGAAACTCATACCGCCGGTCCAGATCTGGAACAGCCATAAAGGATCGGCCAGGAACTGGGAAAAACCGTAGAAGAAGACATAACCGACACGGCCACCAATGATCACACCGAGTGCACCGAAGAAAATCAGGTCAGACACCATATCCGGTGTCCAGCCACGTTGTTTGGCGCGAAACGTCGCCAATCCCCAGGCAAATAAAAATGCCAGTAAGTACATCAGTCCATACCAGTGGACTTGTAAGGGCCCGAGCGAAATCGCGACGGGATCAATATTGGGATAGGTGAGCATTCCTGTTCCTTGTGATTCTGTTTTGCACAGATTTTAGCTTAAAGCAAAGAAAAATGTTGTACATTCAATGTGTAAAGATCGAGAGCGTAAATTATGTGTATCGTGGCATTGGCGTGGCGGGTTCTAGATCAGGCCCCGTTATGTCTGATTTCGAACCGGGATGAATTCTATCAGCGGCCTACACAGGCACTGCATGAATGGGAAAATAGTCCGATTATTGCCGGACAGGATCTGCAGTCAGGCGGCACCTGGATGGGAGTGACGGCGGCAGGAAGATGGGCGGTGATTACCAATTTTAGAGATGGGCAGGACCAAAAGTCTTATCCGACTTCACGCGGTCATATTCTTCAGGATTTTCTTGAAGCTGAATTAACACCAATTCGGTTTGCCCAGGAACTGGAAAAAAAGCAATGTGACTATGCAGGCTTTAACCTGTTTGTCGGTGATCGAGAGCAGGCGGTCTATATGAGCAACCGTGGTGAAGCAGCGCAAGTGTTGGCGCACGGTGTATATGTGGTATCCAATGGTTTGCTGACTGAGCATTGGGAAAAGACCCGTCACTTACGCAAGCGCTTTACCCAGGAATTCCTGCCCATGATGCAGCATCCCGATATACCTGAGTCGGATCTCTGTTATGCCGTGTGGGATATTCTGGAAGATGAACGTAAAGTGATTCCTGAACTACTACCCGAAACAGGGATTTCGATTGAAATGGAACATCTGCTGTCTTCGACATTTATTCAAAGCCCAGCCTATGGCACGCGCTGTTCCAATTTTTTGAGAATGCAGCCTCAACAATGGCACTGGATTGAAAAGTCACAACAAGGTGCAACCGCAGGTCATACCATTGAGAAAATCATTGCTCTGCAAAAATAATGGAATAAAAAAATGCCGACAGATGTCGGCATTTTAAAAAATTATCTAAATTTTTGAAGTTAGACAAAAAATTACTTAGCTAGCAATGGTGCCTCCATCATTACGCGTAATCACAACAGTTGCTGAACGTGGACGTGCTGTCTTGTTCGAACGATCTGTTTGGCTGGCAGGCCAGTTACTGGTTGGAGCATCAAATTTTTTAGAATCTTCACCCGGATGTTGTACGTTGATGAAAATTGCTTTGTAGTCCGGTGTCATGGTGACACCAGTGATTTCACACTCTACTGGACCGGTCAGGAAGCGACGTAGATTTTCATCGGTCACTTTGGCACCAGCAATTGTTGCTTGACCATTAGAGGTTGTTACTACACCACCATCACCAACTTGTCCAGGTAATGCTGCCAGCATCATACAGTTGGTTACATCTGTATAAGCGCCGTCATCAGTCTGAATCCAGAGTACACCGCGAGGGTCAAACCACATACCATCTGGTGAAGACAGATCATTATTATCATTTAAGCCAGACAGGTTGATATTGGCATCCATCGATGCTTCAGCACCGAACAAGTAGATATCCCATTCAAAGCTTTCTGATGCGGTATTTTCCTCTTTAAAGCGAATAATATGGCCATTCACATTACCTTTACCGCCTTCAGGATCTGAGTAATTACGTGGGTTGGCAGCATCAACAGGTTGTGCCGAGTTATTGCCACGGTTACTGTTATTGGTCAGGGTAACGTAGACCTCACCATTCTCTGGGTTAACAGCTACCCATTCAGGGCGGTCCATCTTCGTTGCACCAACGGCATCGCCTGCTAAACGTGCAAAAGTTAATACATCTGCATCAGAGCTAAATGGATATACTGCATTTTGTGCAGTTAAACCGTTTTTACCATGAGCAAGTTCAATCCATTGACCAGTTCCATCTGCATTGAACTTGGCCACATAGAACTTACCGTTATTCATATATTTGTCACCAGCACGGTAGCCGGTATTGATATCTTTTGGATCCCATTTTGCATCAGAGACAAATTTGTAAATGTATTCACCACGTGAGTCATCGCCCATGTAGAAGGCAAACTGTTGACCTTCAACGGCACGGCTAGCACGACAGTCTTCATGCGCAAAACGACCTAAAGCTGTACGTTTTACTGGGTTTGAGCGACTATCAAATGGATCAATCTCTACAATCCAGCCAAAGGTATTCGGTGCATTACGATAGTCTTGACTTGCTGACGCCTTAGTAACGTCCGCTGACCAACGGTCATACATATCTTGTGATTCAAGACTTGCTGGCGCTGTTTCCCAGGCATAACGAGAAGATTTATCTAAATAAATAGTGCGGCCTTGGTCATCCAGTTCAGGGATTTTTTCACCAAAGGCATCTTTAATATAAATGATGCTGCCTTTCTCATCACGTTTAACTGTACCGTCGGCATTTTTTTCAGTTTGATAAGAAATCTCTAAACCTAAGCCATAACGTTTAAGTGCTATTTTTTCAGCTTCAGTGCGTGCTGCATACTGGTCTGTTCCTGAACGTTGGAAATAACCAATAAAATTTTCTTCGGCAGTTAAATATGTACCCCATGGTGTATAGCCATTACCACAGTTATTTTGTGTACCGCGAGTTTGACGACCGTTAGGAGAGAAAGCTGTGTGGATTAATGGAGAGGTCGTTACCGGCCCAGCAAAATCCATCACTGTTGAAGCCGTAATACGGCGGTTAAAGGGAGATGATTTTACAATTTCAACAGCCTGAGACTCTGTATTTTTCTTAACATGCACAATTGAAACACCATGTGCATTCACTTCACGAATGACTTCATCTTCTGGACGGCGACCATCTACTTTAGTTGCACCCTTAGGGTGTAAAAAAGTTTGATTGATGTATTCATGGTTCATCACCAGCAGGCCATGCTCAGATGCATTTTCCTCATAACGGCCAGTTTTAGTGCTTAAACCAAAATAGCTCATACCATCATGGCAGTCACCCGCACGGAATTGAAAGCTTGGACCCGATGGAACCTCGCTATCATTCCAGTCTGGGTAAAGTGGATGAATCGAGTCACCCATTGCATAGAGGACAGTGGCTGTATAGCCTTCAGGAACAGTAACCCAGTCATCCAGGTTTTTCTTCACCGGGCTAAAGCTTAATTTTTCTGGACGTACATTGTTGTCCGCTGGAGGAGTTGGTTTGTTCTCATCATCCCCAATATTTGCATTATCATCGTCATCGCTACATGCGGTCAGGCTAGAAGCCAAAGCCAATGCTGCAGCGCCACTAGCTGTTTTTTTAATTAAGCTACGACGAGAAATACGCTGCTCTAAAATATCACGAAAGTGCATGTTATTTGAGTTGTTATTATCTAGCTCTTGATCTTCATGATAGGGTGTTTGGTATGTCATTTTTAGTTCCTAGCAAAAAAGGCTTGGTTATAAAGTTATGAACAAATTAGACCTAAAGTATGACAAAATGGTTAAGTCTATATTTCAATAAAGTTAAATAAATCAATATATTGGTGTAAATTTAAACAAAAAGACAGCCAAGGCTGCCTGAGTTAAATACGATTCTTTTTGTTTTTGGATTCTTGTTATTATTGATCGGTTAAACGACGCTTTTCAATCAGTTTCCCTGCCAACAAACCCAGTTCAAACAGCAGCCACATCGGGACAGCCAGCATGATCATCGACAGGGCATCCGGAGGGGTGACAAACATCGCTACAAAGAAGCAGCCCACAATAATAAAGCGCCGTTTCTCTACCAGAGTCTGTGTCGAAACTGCGCCAATCAAGATCAGAACCAGGGTAATAATAGGAATTTCAAAGGTAAAACCAAAGACCAGAAACAGCTTTAAACAGAAGCTGAGATAACTGTTAATGTCGGTCATCGGTGCCACAGTTTCCGGCGAAACACTGATAAAAAAATGCAGAATTGAGGGCAATGCCACAAAGTAGGCAAAGCTGATGCCGGTATAAAACAGCACGATACTGCCGATCAAAAGTGGCAAGGCCAGGCTCTTTTCTTTGGCATATAGCGCAGGCTTAATAAAGGTCCAAAGCTGATACAGGATAAACGGCATCGCGATCATCAGCGCGACAAAGAAGTTCAGCTTAAAAGGTGCCATGAAGGTTGCAGTGACATCCGTGGCAATCATGGTTGAACTGGCTGGTAGCTGTGCACGCAACGGTTCGGACAACCATTGATAAGTCTGATTAGCAAAGGGTAATAAGCAGAAAAACAGGCCAATCAGGACCGCAACCACTTTAAACAGATGCTTTCTTAAGATGATCAAATGCTGGGTAATCGGCATGTGTTCAAGGTTCAGCGCTGCAGCATCATTCGAGGCTGGTGTGGGCGGTAAAGATGTCATACGGCCACCTTCATTTCTGTATAGCGTTGTTCGGAAATCGCAACTTGTGTTATTACCGGTTTGGGTAGATACACAGGGGATACAGGCTGTACGATCGGCTGATAGCTGATTGAAGCCTGAACAGGCTGAGGCTTTGCTTTTGATTCCTCAGTTGCGATCGGCTGCTGTAAATCTGCCATTCGTGCCTGCATTTTGGCTTCGAGTTGTTGAATGCGCTGCATTTCAGTCTGCATTTGTTCGCGTAGCTCAGACAGACGTAATTCACGATCAAGATCATTCTGAACATTGCTCACCATACGCTTGATCTTGCCGTACCATGTTCCGACAAAACGTACTGCTTCCGGAAGCTTATCTGGCCCAAGAACCAAAAGCGCAATAATCCCGAAAATCAGCAGCTCGGTCATTCCGATATTGAGCATAGCGAACTCTTAACTTTTAACCGAATGTTCAGGAGTTTTGACCTGGGCATCAATGGTGCGCGGCTCTGCAAGCTGAGCTTGTTCTGCCTCTTCATCTTTGACTGATTTTTTAAAGTCTTTAATCGCGCCGCCGACGTCTTTACCCAAATTTTTAAGTTTGGATGTGCCGAACAATAAAATCACCACAATTGCAAAAATCAGCACATGCCAAATTGATAATCCTGCCATTATTTTATCCTCTATATTTCATGCACCTATCTCAGCAGGCTTGTATGACAGCGCGGTGACGCTTTGATGACAGTTTGCCGACACGGCAGCAGGGGAATGGCTTACTCATATAAAAATTTCATAATTCAATGAAAAGTATGCTGTGCTAGCATACAGCCTGATATGGAAATCTCAGCAGCATTGTCATGGCCTTGATTCTTCCCCTCCTGTCTTTTCTGATCGGTTATTGGGGTGTGCAATATTTAAAACCGGTTCGACCTCTCTTGGCAGCTTTATTGGCACGGGTCCTGATTCCGGTACTGATTATTTACAATATGGTGTTTTACCAAGAGGGCAGTTTGTGGTTAATTGCCTTTAGCTTTTTCTGTTCCTGTGTGTTCTTTGCCTTATTTTATTTCACCCTGAAAAATAAACTGCGTGCCTTATGCCTGAGCTATTTAAATGGGGCATGGCTGGGAATTCCTTTTGCACTGGCAGTTTTTGGCCCGCAAGCGACCAGTACTGTGGTGGCGCTGTACATCGGTGGTTCTTTGTTTGGCAATGTCTGTGCGGTGATGGCAGTCAGTGAAGCCAGACAAGATAGCAGCTATATTTTAAAAAATGTACTGCTCTCACCACCAGTGGTGGCACTGTCAGTGGCAGCCTTATTGTCATTTTGGGATTTGAGTCAGTGGCAGCAAGTCGCTTGGGTAGAGAGGCTGTATCAGGCCAATAAAGTGCTGGTGACTTTTAGTGGCATGTGTGTGCTGGGAATGTGGCTGAGCAATGTGCGGATCAGCAGCTTTGATTTAATGCGCAGTCTGCAACTGATTTTTTATAGAGGGCTGTTTGCGGTTTTGCTGTGTGTTGCCGCTTATTATTATTTACCTATTCCGCAGCAGACGCTGACCTATGCGGTACTGCTGATGTTCTTTTTATTGCCGCCTGCAGCCAATATTGTGGCACTGGAAACCCATTATCAGGGAACAGGCCATTCCGCCAAATATATTGCTTCGGGAACTTTGGCCAGCGCGATCTTGATTGCCTTATATGGGGTAATCGTGCATGCGTTGATGCCTACGCTATAGATTCCCTCTACTTTTAGGAGATGAGAAACGCTGTTTCGCAAGGGGAGAGGTGAATAATCCCTCCCAACCTCCCTTTTACTAAAGGGAGGAGATCAAAAACTTACTTCGCCAAACTCTTCTTAAACAGCTGCATCGCCTGTCCACGATGACTGATTTTATTCTTTTCTTCCTTGCTCATTTCTGCACTGGAAATTCCGAGTTCCGGTAACCAGAACAACGGGTCATAGCCAAAACCATTTTCACCACGCACAGCTTCCAGAATTTTCCCGTGCCAGATACCCTGAAAGACTTGTGGTAAGGGATCTTCGGCATGTTGGACCAGTGCCAGTACACAAACAAACATACCCTCGATCGCTTCACCTTCTTGGCGTAAGGGTTTGAGATTGGCCAGCAGTTTTTCATTATTGGCGGCATCATTGCCATGTTCACCGGCATAACGTGCTGAGTAGATCCCAGGAGCTCCGCCAAGAACTGGCACACAAATGCCTGAGTCATCGGCAATCGCCGGTTTACCTGAGATTTTAGCCGCGTGGCGTGCCTTGATAATGGCATTTTCAACAAAGCTTAAGCCATCTTCGATGGCATCTTCGATATTCAGTTGACCTTGAGGAATCACATCTACCGGCAGTTGCAGTTCCGCAAACATTTTCTCAAACTCGGCAATTTTACCTTTGTTATTACTTGCCAATACCAGTGTGCCTTGGGATAACCAATCTGTAGAAGCCATGTGTCACTCATTCTCTAAATATCAATCGTGCTATTTTAACTGCCATTGCGGGTTTGTAGGCAATAAAAAAGCACCCGAAGGTGCTATTTATACCATTCAGCTTTATTGTGCCTGAATCCATCTGTCGGCACGGTCACGCGCCTGACGGATCTGCTCTTGGGTTAAATTCGCCGCCAAGGCAGTTTTTCTGCCTTCCGACAGCGTAATCACCTTATTGTCGAGCATGCCATCACGAGTAGAAAGCTCATACCATTGGTATGCGCCCATGTAGTTTTTCTTTTTCTCTTCCATCATTGCCAGGTTAAAGCTGGCACGGTTATCGCCACGGCTGGCCGCTTTTTCAAAATACTGACGTGCCAGAGCCTCATCTTTTCTGGTGCCAATGCCATCTGCCAGCATACGGCCAACATTCAGTTGTGCAACTGCCAGACCTTGATCCGCAGCAGTTTTATACCAGGCAAAGGCCTGTCGTTCATCTTTTTGAATGTCTTTACCATACTGGTATTTGGTGGCCAGATAAAACTGTGCACCGGCCTGACCAGCTTTCGCTGCCTTGGTCAGACTGTTGATATCCATAATGGAATACTGAGCCGCTTGACTGGCAACAGATGGACTCGGTGCAACATAATCTGCATGGGCTTGCATGCCAAAAAGTCCCGCCAGTAGCGTCGTACTTAATAATAATTTTTTCATAGCGCGCTCACTCGATAAATAGCGACTTCACCAAATAGATTAGGGAGATGCTTGCTCAGCAAACTATCTTCTTGATTCCCGTTCACAGCGAGTCGATTAATAATTTTGATGTTATTTTCCGCACAAAGTGCTTCAAAATCACGAAATGTACATAAGTGGATATTCGGGGTGTTATACCACATATACGGCAAGGCTTCAGAAACCGGCATTCTCCCTTTGATTGCCAAGAAAGACCGGGTCTTCCAGTGCGCAAAGTTCGGAAAGGTAATAATGGCCTGTTTCCCTACACGCACCATATCACGCAATAATACGTCAGGTGCATCTACAGCCTGCAAAGCTTGTGCCATGACCACATTGTCAAAAGACTGGTCGGCAAAACGGCTTAAACCGAGGTTTAAGTCCTGCTGGATGATATTTAACCCGCGACTGACCGCAATTGCAATCTTTTCCTGATCAATTTCTAATCCGTATGCACGAATATCGTGCTTTTTACTCATTTGTGCCAGCAGTTCACCATCGCCACAACCGAGGTCGAGTACGCTAGAACCGGGCTTGATCCACTTTTCAGCGAGTTGTTGATCGATACGCATTATACGGCCTCCTTTGGTGTTGCTTTCAGGTGTTCTTCACCACCCAGGAATGCACGCAAAGATTTTACATAGAGCGGAATAGGGAACAGGAAAGAGTCATGACCCTGTTCGGCATCAATATCCAGATAGCTCACAGGTTTATGGTTGCTAATTAGCGCATCCACGATTTCCTGCGAGCGGGCAGGAGTAAAACGCCAGTCAGTCGTGAATGACACCACCAGGAATTTGCACTGGGTATTGGCCATGGCTTTTTTGAGCGACTGTTCATATTCACGCGACGGATCAAAGTAATCCAGTGCCTTGGTCATGATCAGATAGGTATTGGCATCGAAGTTACGGCTGAACTGCTCACCTTGATAACGCAAATAGCTTTCGACCTGAAATTCAACGTCAAAGCCATACATAAATTTGCCTGATTTCAAATCGCGGCCAAACTTCTGTTTCATGGCTTCTTCGGACAGGTAAGTAATATGACCGACCATACGCGCCAGAATCAGGCCACGTTTTGGATAGCTGTCATTTTCCAGATAACGGCCATTATGGAAATCTGGGTCTGACAAAATCGACTGACGTGCTACTTCGTTAAAGGCAATATTCTGTGCAGAAAGTTTCGGAGCGCTGGCAATAATTACGCATTTTCTTAAACGGTTTGGATAATCCACTGACCATTGCAATGCCTGCATGCCACCCAGTGAACCACCAATGATGGCATCCCAAGTATCAATCCCTAAACGATCAGAGAGCAGGGCTTGGGTTTTGACCCAATCGCGGACCGTAACCAGTGGGAAATCCGGGCCATAAGGACGGTTGTCATTTTCAGGGTTTGGCGAGATCGGGCCGGTAGAACCGCTACAGCCACCAATATTATTCAGTGAAACCACAAAGAATTTTGACGTATCAATAGCTTTGCCGGGACCAATACATGAATCCCACCAGCCGGCTTTTTTATCATCTTCATGATGATAGCCAGCAGCATGGTGATGACCGGAAAGGGCATGACAAATCAGAATGGCATTGGACTTATCGGCATTGAGTTCGCCATAAGTTTCAACCATCAGTTCAAAACGTGGGAGGATGCGACCGCATTCAAGCTCTAACGGCTCTTCAAATTGGAACTTTTGTGGGACAATAATGCCCACTGAGTCAGCTGGAAAAGACACGGGGAGGATTCGCCTTAAATCTTTAGTATGAATAATAAAAGGATACCATTTGCCGGTATCCTTCTAAAGTCATTTTAGTGCTATGAATTATCGCAAATTCTAATACCGCCGTTTAGACCGCAGCAGCAATCACCTGATCAGTGCTTAAAACACCCTGATCAATCAGACGGTTGGTCGAGGCAATAATTGCTTCGATAGAAGAGGTCACGATGTTGTCATGTACCCCGGCACCAAAGGCAGATTTACCAGTACCTTTCACTTGAAGTTCGATCAAGGCCAAGGCTTTGGCATGAGCACCTGAACTGATGCTGCGCTCTTCATAGTTCACCACGTCAATCGGCAACTGAAGTGCATCCAAAATCGCAGAAATTGGACCATTGCCTTCACCACGAACACGACGTGACTGGCCATCAATTTCAAGATCAAGCTCAATCACCTGATTGCCATTGTCATCCGACAATTTGTAGTTTTTCGCAGAATAGTGAACGTTTTTAGCATCCACATAGGTTTCTTTGAACAACTTCCAGATTTCAGTCGCACTGATTTCAGTGCCTTGCTCATCGGTACGTTTTTGTACGATCTGAGAGAATTCAATCTGTAAACGACGTGGCAAAATCACATTGTAGTTAGATTCTAACAAGTAGGCGATACCACCTTTACCTGACTGAGAGTTGACACGAATTACGGCATCATAGTCACGACCCAAATCTTTCGGGTCGATTGGCAAGTACGGCATATCCCAGATTTCTTCGTTTTTCTGGAACTCGAAACCTTTTTTGATCGCATCCTGATGCGAACCCGAGAATGCAGTAAACACCAAATCACCGGCATATGGATGACGCGGGTGCACAGGTAAACCGGTACATTCTTCCACAGTCGCAATGATTTCATTGATGTTGGAGAAGTCCAAGTTTGGTGCTACACCTTGGGTATACATGTTCAAGGCAATCGCAGCCACGTCGACGTTACCGGTACGTTCGCCATTACCAAATACACAACCTTCGACCCGGTCAGCACCAGCCATAATTGCCAATTCTGAAGCGGCAATACCACAGCCGCGGTCGTTGTGGCAGTGAACTGAAATGATCACGCCATCACGACGCTGAATGTTACGGTGCATCCATTCGATTTGATCGGCATAGATGTGTGGACCTGAAACTTCTACCGTTGCAGGTAAGTTTAAGATCACTTTATTCTCTGGAGATGCTTCCCATATTTCAGTGACGGCATCGCAGACATCTTTCGCGACTTCTAATTCGGTTGCAGTAAAACATTCCGGGCTGTACTGAAATATGAATTCAGTTTCCGGCTGTTTTGCGGCATATTCTTTCACTTTTTGTGCAGCATTAATGGCTAACTGTTTTGCACCCTCAACATCAACATTCAAGACTTTATTGCGGAATGTCGGCGAGTTAGAGTTATAGATATGTACAATGGCACGTTTCGCACCTTGTAAAGATTCAAAGGTACGCTGAATCAAATGATCACGTGCCTGAACCAAGACCTCGATATAAACGTCATCCGGAATATGACCTTCTTCAATCAATTTACGGGTGAAATCGAAGTCAATTTGCGATGCTGACGGGAAGCCGATTTCAATATGTTTGAAACCGATTTTCACCAACATCTGGAACATCTTGAATTTCTGCTCCATGTTCATTGGCTCAAAGATCGCTTGGTTACCGTCACGCAGGTCGGTACTCATCCAGATTGGCGCTTTATTGATTTCGTTGTTCGGCCATTGACGGTCTGGTAAGTCCACACGTTGATACATGCGACGGTATTTTTTACTTGGATCAGCCAACATCATGAGAGAGCTCCTTATGCTAACTTGGGTACCGTAATCTTGGTTAAAGCGGTGCGTGGGTCAGCGGCATAGATTTTGTCTATTCATTGGGTTTTAGTGACAGTCTGGTTCAAACCTGAAATATGGTCTAAATATTGGTGGTTTAGCTTCACCAAATGCACTAAATGCCTTACTTATAATTTAAAGTTTAATCCACTTATCCCGAAAAATTTTTGCTATTTTTATGGATTTTAGTCGTATGGTAATAAAGATTTTCTTATAAACCTTAAGAATTGAAAAATATTTTCACTTATTCTAAATATTGTATTTTATATTTTCTTAATTTGGACATAGTGCGTTATTTATTACGTTCAATTGTGCCACAACGCAGTATATTTTGATAAACAATAAATCCAATGATTTTCAAAGATCATTGACCTCAGGGCATCTTTTAAAGTTCCGCCCATTTACGCATTAAATTATGATACAGATTGGTCAGTTTCATGACCTCTGCATGCTGATCGCCCAGCTGCATTCTCAGGTTTTGAATACTCTGATCCAGATTAAACAGCATATGCCGTTCTGCATCATCACGGATCATGCTTTGTACCCAAAAAAATGAAGCAATTCGACAACCGGAAGTGATTGGCGTGACTTCATGCAGGCTGGTCGACGGATACAGAATCATATCACCGGCAGGAAGTTTCACTTCGTGATAACCGTAAGTGTCTTCGACCACCAGTTCACCACCGACATATTCTTCAGGTTCACTCAAGAAAACCGTACAGGATAAATCCGTTCTAAGGCGTTCATTGCTCCCGCGAATACGACGAATCGAATTATCGACGTGAAAGCCGAAAGATTCATTATTTTCATAGCGGTTAAACAGGGGAGGAATAATGTCCAGAGGAATTGCAGCTGATAAAAATAGTGGATGCTGTCCCAGAGATTCTAGAATAATATTGCTGAGATGATGAGTAAGTGGATGATCTTCAGGCAATTGCTGATTCTGTTTCACCGTTGCAGAGAGTGTACCCGCGGTAACCTTGCCGTTGACCCACTCAATCTTATTCATCTCCTCACGGAAATATTGTACCTGTTCTTTGCTCAGTACATTTGGAATATGATGCAGCACTGGAAACCCCTGAATAATCGTATTTTAAAAATAACATAGCCCCCATCAGGAGGCTATGCGGTTGCATTGAATTAATATTTAAAGTTGACTGCCAGCACTGCGCTACGGCCTTCTGCTTCGGTCGCATAATGAGATGAATAGGCTTTAGTGAAGTAACGTTCATCAGACAGGTTGTTAAGATTTAATTGCAAATCAACGTTTTCATTCACGTTATAACGTGCCATGGCATCATAGCGAACATAGCCCGGTACAAACTTGGTATTAGTAGCATTACCATAGACTTTGTCCATTGCGACGGCACCAGCACCTAGAGTTAAAGCAGGAGTTACTGCATAAGTAGTCCAAAGGGTTGCACTGTTTTTCGCGACGTTTTGAACTTGGTTCCCATTGCTAGGATTTGGCGCATATACAGCAGGTTGACCTGTAGCGGCAGTATTTACAAATCCACCATCAATCATTTCACTGTCTAAATAAGTATAACCCGCAGATATAGCCCATTTATCCGTGATGTTGCCATTTACACCAAGCTCAATACCATCGACACGAGTTTCACCAATATTACTTGTGGTGCCATCATCTCCGGTCGCACGAGTATTGGTTTTTTCCGTGCGGAAAATAGCTGCAGTCAGGTTGAGCTTATCATTCAAGACATCCCATTTAGTTCCTAACTCCATGGTCCGGACTTCTTCAGGTTTAAGATTATTTATTGCAGCAGTAATCCCTTCAGAACCATCGCCACCATCTACGCCGACTGGATTTGCAGATGTTGCATAACTTGCATAGATACTGCCATTTTCAACAGGTTTAAAGGTCAGGCCAGCTTGATAGTTGATAAAGTCTTTATCATTTTCAAGTTTAACAATTGTTCCTGCTGGAGTCGTAGTATTAAAACGACCTGCAAGCATGGTTTGCTCAGTTGAGTAGTCATCCCAACGTACGCCTAAATCTAAAAGCCACTGAGGGGTGAATTCAATACTATCCAGGAAATAAACAGACTTTGATTTGCTTTGAATATTGTACTGGTCGGCACCATTGGTACTTAATGTACCTGTCCATGGCCCACGGTTTGGGTTTTGTACCGAAGTACACCAGCCCGAAGTAATATCACCAGCGTTACAGGCATTGTGTACATTACCTGTAGCGTTAACACCATCGATAATGTATTGGGTACGGTCAGTTTCTTGGTCTGAATATTCGGCACCCAGGTTAAAACTATGTTTAAGCATGCCAGTATTAAATTTACCGGTTAAAGCAAGTTGGTCGGTAAAAGCATCAGTATCTGCTACACGTGAGTTGGCACGTGCCCAAACATTTCCTGTTAATTCACTTGTAAAACCTGCTTTGTTGTAAAAGTTACCCTGAGAGTCATCTGGATTGGTCCAAAGGTAATCATTCTTAGAGTTGCCATACACAGCAGTATTGCTAATGGTTAGATTGTCAGTTAAGTCATGTTCTAATTTGATGGTTCCGATCTGATTTTCTTGTTTTTGGAAATCACGATCTTTCCAGCCGTAATATTGACCTTGTTTAACGTCAATTGGCTTGCCATTTCCATTTAATGGACGATAGTCAGTTGCTGTTGCAGTTCTTGGAGCAGCAAATGGGTTGTTATACGGGATACCTGAGTCAGGCGTATCGTCCGATTTTAAGTAGTAATAACTTAAAGTCGCGCGAGTAGAGGTGTCCAGACCAAAGCTAATACTCGGTGCAATCCCAGCACGTTTATATTCTGCACCGTCTTTCTGGCCTGCTTTTTCGTTTTGATGTCCCATGACGGCAACACGTGCAGCAATGCCGTTACCAAAATCTTTGTTGCCATCTAAAGTAATACGTTGGTAATTGTCAGTGCCGCCAGCGACCGAGCCTTCTAGAAAATCGCCTGCTTTAGCGACTTTAGAAATCATATTAATGCTACCGCCAGTGGTGCCTGCACCGCCCATGGCAGAAGCAGAACCTTTGGTCACTTCAACTTGTTCTACCGCAAACATTTCACGGTTTTGTGAAGTGGCATTACGAACGCCGTCTACATACATCGAGCTTTCAGAGTTATAACCGCGAATAAATGGACGGTCACCATTCGGATTACCACCTTCACCTGCACCCAAGGTAATCCCCGGAACTGTACGCAGTGCATCAGCTAAAGTCGTCACTTGTGTATCTGCAATCAGCTGTTTTGAAATCACTGAAACTGACTTTGGGGTATCGAGTAAAGGCGCAACAAATTTGCTATTCGCAGATTGATCTACTTTTAAGCTGGGTGTTTGTTCAGCTTTGACTTCTTGATGAATCGTCTCTAACTGGATCACCTGTTCTTCTGCCATCGCAGATGCAGCTACCATTGATAAAGATGAAACAATTGCAGAAGAAACGATTTTTTTACGTGTTTTAATGAAGGTCATGTTAAACCTAATAAATGAATGCTAAAAATGTATGCGAATAATAATGATTCTTGTTTTTATTTTTATCTTTTTATCATGGGAATTCATGATCTTTAAGAAAATATTAAATGAGTTTATAAATGTAATATTATAACAATAAATAGTTAAGTTTATGTTTTTAATAAATATTGGTAAATCAATCTGATTGTTAAATTTTTATTGAGAATAATGATGTCTATAGAGGGGCATAAATTAATAATGTTTTGGAAAGTATTGATCGCACGATAAGAAAAAACCCTGCCAGGGCAGGGTTTTAAATAATTTTCACTTAAATATTAGAAGTCATATGAAACAGATAGCCAGTAGTTACGGTCTGGAATATAAGTACCCGCTAAACCACTCGTCGTTTTAGTATATAAGAAAGCATTTTCAACTTCGTTATCACTATTAATAAATGACTTATAGTCGCCAAAGTCTTTGTTCAATAAGTTATTCACACGACCTGAAACAGTAACTTGATTGTTGACTTTATAAGATGCACCTAAATTAAATAGCTCATAGGCTTTTAACTTATTGCCGACAGCATCAATTTCACGACTTACATTGACATCGCTTAAATCAGGATCTGTGAAGCGTACACGGTCAGATTTATATTCAGCTTCTAACCAAGTAGTGAACTTATCATTCACATACCAAGTTCCTGTGAAGTTCAAAGCGTGACGAGGTGTATTTTCAATAGGATTACCTTTATTTTCACCTTCGGTAATTTCAGACTCTAGCCAAGTATAGTTTGCTTTTACATCAACGCTTGAAGAAATGTCATATTTAGCACTAAGTTCAACACCGTAGCTTTCAGCTTCACCTGCATTGCCTTTAAAGCTAAAGTTTTGCTGATTATCAAAATTGCCTACAGTCATGCAGTTGTTTGCAGGTGCTTGTCCTGTTGGTCGACCTGCCCATAAACAGTTTTCAACGACGCGTGCATCACTGATAATAATATCTTTAAACTGAGTAAAGAACGCAGTGGTAGTTAAAGAGAAATTAGATAAGTTATCGTAAACGAAACCAAGTTCATAGTTTGTGGTTTCTTCAGGCTTAAGATCTGGGTTGCCCAAAGTCACGTTTCGGCCTTGTGAGCTAAAACCATTGATTCCATTATGAAGGTCATTCGCTGTTGGAACTTTATAGCCAGTACTTACACCACCTTTTAAAATCCACTGATCATTGGTGTTCCAAACTAAATATGCGCGAGGTGTAAAGTGACCACCAAAAGCACTATGGTCTTCGTAGCGACCACCGAAAGTGAATGCAAGAGAATCCGTTAGATTCCATTCATCCTCAGCGAACACAGACCAAGAATCCTGTTCAAAAGCAACTCCATTACCTGCTGAGTTATCGATGGTTTCACCATCTTTATATTCAATACCAGCTGTAAGTTTATGGTTGCCAAGTGTTGAAATAATACGAGAATCAACGGTTAGGTCTTTATTTTCTAAAATACGATCTTGTGTACCATCTGAATAATAATTGTATTCAGGTACATTTCCTTTTGGAAGACGACGGCCTTCCTGTTCAGAAGAAACATAGCTTGCAAATGTTTTCCATTGACCAAAACTAAGCTCAGCATCTACACCTGCAGAAATACGATCTCTTAAGAATTTGATCTCGTCTTTATATGAACCAATCCCTGATGGTAAACCTGTCGTGCGGTTGAATTCGTAAAGTTCACCTAAACGGGCATCACTATTATCAAAACGTTGTTTAGCATGATCAAAGTCTACCCAAGTAGAGACGTTATCATTTACATTTAGCGTAAGTTTTGTACCCACAGCATAATTATTTGCTTCTACTGTACGAGGGTCACGACCTTGGCTGCCTTCATCAATAGTTTTTGCGGGTGTAACAAGTCGATCTGATTGATCGCGGTGGAAAAACTCGCCACGTACTTGTATACCAAGTTTATCTTGAATCACTGGACCATTAACAACTGCACTGGTTTTCCAGTTATTACCAATATCAGAATTTTCTTGAATATTCTGTTCAACAGAAACGTTACCATTCCATTCTGATGCAACTTTCTTGGTAATAATGTTAATGATACCGCCCATGGCATCAGAACCATAAAGGGTAGACATAGGCCCACGAATGACTTCAATACGTTCAATAGAAGCTAATGGTGGCATAAAGCTTGTACTAAATTCACCAAAACCATTTGGACCAACTGAACCAGAAGTATTCTGACGCTGACCATCGATCAAAATAAGAGTGTAAGATTGATTCAGACCACGCATTTGGATATTTAAACCACCAGTTTTGCCTTGGCCATTTCGTACGTCGACACCTGGTACTTCACTGAGCGCATCTGCAATACTGGTAATACCTTTTTTCTTTAAGTCTTCTGCAGTTACTACACTAATAGAGGCAGGCGCATTTTTTATATCTTGTTCAAAACCCGCCGCTGAAACCACAATCGTAGACATTTGATGTGTTGTTGTAGGAGTCGCTGTCTCGTTCACAGTCTCTGCGAAAGCAGATGTTGCTGTAACCCCAAGAATTGCCAATGTAAGTGGACGAAGACTAAAACTATGCATGACCAAATTCCCGAACCGAAGAATAAATTAGTATTGTTGCTCAAATAAGAAACTGGATATTAATGATAGTATTTATCATTTGCAATAAAAATATACATTTTCTCCATTTAAATTGGGTTGACTGGGCATCTGGAAAGATGGCAATTCAAATAAAAAAAGGGCTTAAAAACTGGAACTCGCGCGTATTTTTTGTATATCCTTAAATGTTGTCATATAATGTGGCACATTTTTATAAACCTGTTATAACCTAATATATAGAGGAAGCCATGCAAGTAACTTCTGAAGCGGTTTCGGGCGTTGCCCGTCGTTTAAATGTTTCTGTACCGACGAGCCGTATTAATGAGCAATTTGAAGCTCGTTTAAAACGCACTGCTAAAACTGCGAAGATCAACGGCTTCCGTCCAGGTAAAGTGCCTGTAAACGTAGTTCGTCGTGAATACGGCGCGGGTATCTACCAAGAAGTAGTAAACGATATTATTCGTGACACAGTTTTCGAAGCGATCCAGCAAGAAAAAATCAATGCTGTGGGCATGCCAAACATCGAAAAAACTGAAATGAAAGACGACGCGCTGGTATATACAGCGACTGTTGAAGTTTATCCAGAAATCGAAGTGAAATTCGACGGCTTGGAAGTTGAGCGTAAAGCAGCTGAAGTAAATGACAAAGATGTTGAGAAGATGATTGAAAATCTTCAAAAACAACGTGCTGCTTGGACTGAAACCAAAGGCATGGCGAAAAAAGACATGCAGGTAACTTTCGATTTCGAAGGTACTGTGGATGGCGAGAAATTTGAAGGCGGCGCTGCTGAAGACTTCAAACTTGTTCTAGGTTCTGGTCGTATGATCCCTGGCTTCGAAGACGGCATCGTTGGTATGAAGAAAGGCGAAGAGAAAGTAATCGACGTTACTTTCCCTGAAGATTACCAAGCTGAAAATCTGGCTGGTAAACAAGCTCAGTTCAAAATCACTGTAAAGCTTGTTGAAAAACAAAAACTTCCAGAAATTGATGCTGAATTCCTGAAAATCTTCGGTGTATCTGAAGAAGAAGGCGTTGAGAAGTTAAAAGCTGACGTTCGTAAAAACATGGAACGTGAAGTGAAGAATGGCCTTCGCAACCAGGTTAAAGGCGCGACTTTCGATGCATTAGTTGCTGCAAACGAAGTTGAACTTCCAGCTACTATGCTTGCTCAAGAAATTGACCGTCAACGTCAACAAATGATCCAGCAGTTCACACAGCAGTTTGGTGCTCAAGGTGCGAAAGCATTTGATTCAAGCATGCTTCCAGATGAATTGTTCAAAGAACAAGCTGAAAAATCTGTAAAACTTGGCGTACTTGTAAGCCGTGTTTTAGCTGATGCGAAAATCGAAGTAGATGCTGCACGTGTTGAAGCGTACATCGAAGACATGGCTTCTTCTTATGAAGATCCAAACGAAGTAATTGAATACTTCAAAAACGATGCGCAACAACGTGCTCAAATCGAAGCAGTTGTACTAGAAGATCAAGTTGTTGATTACATTTTGGCTTCTGCTAAAGTAACTGATGCGACTGTAAGCTATGAAGACTTATTGAAAGAGCAACAAGCTCGTCAACAAGGCTAATCTAGCTTTCGATAAAAAAGGCGCTTAATGCGCCTTTTTTTCATATTGATGCCTGAAAAAAGCATTTCTGTTTTTCACAAAACTAATGCAAAAAATATAATGGATTTGTTGGCGAATTTTTTGCAATTTCAGTGATTATCCCTCATATTGTGATTATGGGTTAGGTCACAAAAAATTTAGGAATAAATAAACGTATGTATGTTCCAACGATTGAAAACGCTTTAGTGCCAATGGTGGTAGAACAATCCTCTCGTGGTGAGCGTTCTTTTGATATTTATTCACGCCTTTTGCGTGAACGTGTAATTTTTATGACGGGCGAAGTTGAAGACAACATGGCGAACCTGATCGTTGCGCAAATGTTGTTTTTAGAGGCGGAAAATCCAGATAAAGATATTCATCTATATATCAACTCACCAGGCGGTTCGGTAACTGCAGGTATGGCGATTTATGACACCATGCAGTTTATCAAACCTGATGTCGTAACGTACTGCATGGGTCAGGCAGCATCAATGGGGGCGTTCCTGCTGAATGCCGGTACCAAAGGCAAGCGTTATTGCCTTGAAAATGCCCGTGTCATGATTCACCAGCCATTGGGTGGTTTCCGTGGTCAGGCTTCAGATATTGAAATTCATGCGCGTGAAATCCTGTTTATTAAAGAACGTTTAAACCGTTTAATGGCTGAACACAGCGGTCAGGATTACGAGAAAGTTGCACGTGATACAGACCGTGACAACTTTATGACTGCTCAGCAAGCGAAAGAATACGGTCTTGTAGACGAAGTTTTAACTAAACGTCCATAAGTTTTAAAGATTGAGATAGTGGAGTAAATATGTCCGAACATCCTCAAGGACAAAAGCATTGTTCATTTTGCGGTAAAACGCAGTCTGAAGTCGGGAAGCTGATTGCAGGCGAGGACGCATACATTTGTAACGAATGTGTGGACGTATGCTTAGATTTGGTTCAAACCAGTCAACAGGTGGAAACCAATGACTGGGCCAATCGTCCTTTGCCGAAACCGCATGAAATTCGTGCGGCCTTGGATCAATATGTGATTGGTCAGGACGTCGCGAAAAAAACCTTGTCAGTTGCGGTTTATAACCATTACAAGCGCTTGAAAGTGCAAAATAATGGCAAGAAAGCTGATGATTCAGTCGAGCTTTCAAAAAGTAATATTATGTTGGTTGGTCCGACAGGATCGGGCAAAACCTTGCTTGCACAAACGCTGGCACGTCTTCTTGATGTTCCATTTGCCATGGCAGATGCAACGACACTGACCGAAGCCGGTTATGTGGGTGAAGATGTAGAAAACATCGTACAGAAGCTTTTGCAAAAAGCAGATTACGATGTCGAAAAAGCACAAAAGGGGATTATCTATATCGATGAAATCGACAAGATTACCCGCAAGTCTGAAAACCCATCCATCACGCGTGATGTATCGGGTGAAGGGGTTCAGCAAGCATTATTGAAAATGATTGAAGGCACGGTTGCATCAATTCCGCCACAAGGTGGACGTAAGCATCCGCAGCAGGAATTCATTCAGATTGATACCTCAAACATCCTGTTTATCTGTGGTGGTGCATTCTCAGGACTTGAGAAAATTGTGCAGCAGCGTCAGGAAAAAGGTGGTATCGGCTTTACTGCAGAAGTGCGTAAAAAAGATGAAACCAAGAAGCTTTCTGACTTGTTCCGTCAAGTTGAAGCAACTGACCTGGTAAAATTTGGTTTGATTCCAGAATTTATTGGTCGTTTGCCAGTAATTGCCACTTTGGACGAGTTGGATGAAGAAGCACTGATGCAGATTCTGACTGAGCCGAAGAACGCTTTGACCCGTCAGTATCAACATCTGTTTGATATGGAAGATGTGGATCTGGTCTTTGAAGAATCTGCTCTACGTGCAGTGGCTAAGAAAGCAGTTGAGCGTAATACAGGCGCGCGTGGTCTACGTTCAATTCTTGAAAATTCATTGCTGGAAACCATGTATGACTTGCCAAGCCGTAGCGATGTCGGCACTGTCGTCATCAATGAAGCTGTGATTAAAGGTGAGGCAGAGCCGGAATACCGTGCTGAGCGTCAGCCACATGATCAGCAAGAGACTGCGACAAAAATAGATTTAAAGGTCGTGAATAGCAAATCCGCTTAATTGCTATTCGTCCGAAACGTGCGAAAACTCCGTGTTTTCGCACGTTTTTTATTTCCAAAAATAAAGCTCGGTGTTAATCTGATTCACTAGGCGTGGATGCCTAAAACTTATAAAAAACAAATCGCAAAGCACTTGCATACAAAAGAATAAAGACGCAGTGAGGGATAAGCATGCGTGGAGTCGCAATTGTACTCATCAGCAGTTTGGCATTGCTGGGGTGTCATGGTAAGAAAGCCGTCGTTGAGCCTACACAGCCACTCAGCACTTTAAAAAATATCGATCTTGAAAAAAAACCGGGCTTCGTCGAGCAGCATCGTATCGGCATGTTTACCATTGGCGGTTGGGTCAATCAAAAGCAAGGTAACCAGTTTCAGACGGTGAAACCGCAGCATGATGAAGCCGCCATCGTGTATTTATACCGGCCCGATTCCAGATGGAACCGTCAGGAAATTGTCGCTGCCAGCCTGTTTATCAATCAAGAACATATTCCAAGCTTATTGCATAATCATTATTACTGGATTGAAGTACCTGCAGGGACCTATCGTTTGAGTACCAGTCGGCCATTAGGTGCACTGCATTTCCAAAAGCCTAAATATCTGGATTTTACTGTTGAAGCAGGACAGTCTTATTTTATTAAATATGATGAAGAGAATATCAGTACACGTCGGAGTGTTTCCGGACCGCTCATGCTGATGCCGGAAAAAGTTGGCCTAAATGAAATTGCTTTTACTCAGCTAAAATCAGACAGTTTTAACTTCGTGGCACAAGATCAGGAAACAGGCCAGATTCGTAAAAAAGCCCAAAAAATTGAACCGACTGCTTATGATCCATCATTAGATGTAGAGTTGGAAGCACCTTTTAAACTTTGGGATCCGCGGACTTGGTAATTGATATTTTATTGAGAAAATATAATAAAAAAGCACCCATTCAAGGTGCTGTTTTATTGCAGTAAAAATTAGCCCGCAGCAGCGTCAACTACTGGAATCTTGCCAATTTTTGCTTGCCAGATTTTAGGTGCAGTCGCGTGAATAGAAGTACCATTCACATCAACCGCTACAGATACCGGCATATCTTTTACCACAAACTTGTAAATTGCTTCCATACCCAGGTCAGCAAAGGCAACCACTTCAGCTTCGCGAATAGCTTTAGACACGAGGTAAGCAGCACCACCGACAGCCATCAGGTAAGTTGCCTGGTTGTCTTTAATGGCTTCAACGGCAGCAGGACCACGGTCCGCTTTACCGATCATGCCAAACATGCCAGTCGCTTCAAGAACTTGACGTGTGAATTTGTCCATACGCGTTGCAGTTGTAGGACCTGCAGGACCAACTACTTCATCACCGACTGGATCAACAGGGCCTACGTAATAGATAAACTTGCCTTTCAAGTCAACAGGAAGTTCTTCACCGTTATTTAGCATGTCGACCATACGTTTATGCGCAGCGTCACGGCCAGTGTAAATTGTACCGTTAAGAAGCAGAGTATCGCCTGGTTTCCAGCTATTCATTTCTTCTTGGGTAATCGTGTCGAGGTCAACACGTTTAGAAGATGAAGAATCCCAAGTCACAGCAGGGTAGTCTTCAAGTTTAGGTGCTTGAATGTGTGCAACACCTGTACCATCTAACTGGAAGTGTGCATGACGAGTTGCAGCACAGTTCGGGATCATACCGACTGGTTTGCCCGCAGCATGACATGGGTAATCTTTGATCTTAATGTCTAGAACAGTGGTTAAGCCGCCAAGACCTTGTGCACCAATACCCAGAGCATTTACTTTTTCGAAGATTTCGATACGAAGCTCTTCCATTTTGCTTTGTGGACCACGACGAAGCAATTCGTCCATGTTGATCTCTTCCATCAATGCTTCTTTAGCAAGCATCATGGCTTTTTCAGCAGTACCACCGATCCCGATCCCCAGCATACCTGGTGGACACCAGCCTGCACCCATGGTTGGAACAGTTTTTAGTACCCAATCTACGATTGAATCAGACGGGTTTAACATTGCCAGTTTAGATTTGTTTTCTGAACCGCCACCTTTGGCTGCCACAGTGATATCTACTTTATTACCAGGCACAAGCTTGTGGTAAATCACGGCAGGAGTGTTGTCTTTGGTGTTCTTACGACCAAATGCAGGATCGGCTAGAACTGATGCACGAAGCACGTTCGAGTTTTCTAAATAACCCTGACGTACGCCTTCATTGATTGCATCATCCAGGCTCATGGTTAAATCGAATTTAACGTCCATGCCCACTTCAACAAATACGTTGACGATACCGGTATCTTGACAGATTGGGCGGTGGCCTTCTGCACACATGCGTGAGTTAATTAAGATTTGTGCGATCGCATCTTTAGCAGCTTTGTTCTCTTCACGATCATACGCACGGCTCATCGCTTGGATAAAGTCTTGTGGGTGATAGTAAGAAATGAACTGAAGCGCATCTTTAACTGATGTGATCAAGTCATCTTGCTTGATAATAGTTGTCATACAAATATCTCTTGAGCGGGCTGATAGCTAGCGGGCTAAATTATAAGACAAAAGAATCAGGTTGTGGGCATTTTGGGTGAGCATTGGCCGAAAGTTTATAGTTTAAGCAATCTGAGCAAGGACTTTAGCTATTCAATGGGTCAAATATGACAGCAAGTTGTCATATTCAGTGTCATATTTCAGATTAAAAATACGCATAATTTTTCTGATTTTATATTAAGTGTTTGAATTTTATTGTTTATTTAAAGTTTAATAAAAAACCAGATTGTCATATAACTGTCATAAAACTTTTACATAATGCAGCTATCAACTAAAGGAGATCCTAACAATGGTTACAGGTATTTTGATGGCAGCTGGTTTTTGTGTATATATCGCTGCAACTTGGATGTACGGTCAGAAAGAAGATCAAGCCTAAGCTTTATCTTCTTTTTTATTTTAAGACATAAAAAATTAACCTATCTTCAAATCTTCAAATCTTCAAATCTTCAAATCTTCAAATCTTCAAATCTTCAAATCTTCAAATCTTCAAATCTTCAAATCTTCAAATCTTCAAATCTTCAAATCTTCAAATCTTCAAATCTTCAAATCTTCAAATCCAGTTATAAAAATATTTGAAAACTCAAATTTAAAAAGCATCTCTCCTATAGCTTACTCAAGCCATGTTGACCATTTACATTTTTAACCCAGAAAAACTCAAAGCCTGAAAACCCTTACACATGCGGCATTTTTTATTGCTTAGACTGTTTCTCTCAACTTCTAGAAACAGGCAAGTAGAATGAACAATTTTAATGCAAGTGATATTAAAGAACATGCTTCAGTCATTGCTTCATGTGGTACTCAAGTCGGGAAGGTGGACCATTTAGAAGGTCAGGATTCAATTAAATTAACAAGAAGTGATGATGAAAATAATGAGCATCATCTGATTCCCTTGAGTTGGGTAAGTGAAATCAAAGACGATAGCGTCGTGCTCAATAAAACTGCGGAAGAGGTACGTAAAGAGTGGACTACCTTATAAGAAATTAAAGTTAGTGGACTGAAAAGCAGGGCTGCTTCAGCTTAATTTTTTATGTCACAGACTTTATGAGTAACCGTTGAAAATGCCAGTTCGAAAGACTGGCATTTTTATTGTTTATTAAAACGAGATAATGATCGCGTGCTGAATTTATTGAAGCTATGAGTGTTTTTTTATAAAAAAACCACCTGATTTTTCAATCAGATGGTTTGGAAAACTTAAATTCAAGAAGTATTAAGCTTCTTGCTGCTCGGCCTGAATCGCGGTTAAGGCAATGGTAAACACGATGTCATCGACCAAGGCACCACGCGACAGGTCATTGACCGGCTTATTCAAGCCTTGCAGCATTGGTCCAACACTGACTACATTGGCAGCACGTTGTACCGCTTTATAGGTCGTGTTACCGGTATTCAGATCCGGGAAAATAAATACATTGGCACGTCCAGCCACTTGTGAATCAGGTGCCTTTTGGCGCCCCACGCTTTCCACCGATGCTGCATCATATTGTAATGGACCATCAATTAGCAGGTCAGGGCGGCGTTCTTTGGCAATCCGTGTGGCTTCAGCGACTTTTTCCACATCTGCGCCGGTACCGGAAGTTCCCGTCGAATAGGAAATCATCGCAATCCGTGGATCTATACCAAAGGCTTTGGCAGAATCGGCGGACTGGATTGCAATTTCGGCCAGCTGTTCTGCATCAGGGTCCGGATTGATCGCACAGTCACCATACACATAGACTTCATCTGGCAACAGCATAAAGAATACGGAAGATACCAGTGAGTAATCCGGAGCAGTCTTAATCAGCTGGAAAGCAGGACGTACCGTATTCGCCGTGGTATGCACTGCACCCGACACCAAACCGTCAACCTGATCCAGCGCCAGCATCATGGTGCCAAGTACTACTGTATCTTGCAGTTGTTCACGGGCCTGTAGTTCGTTGAGCTTGCCTTTACGCAGCTCCACCATCTTGTCGATGTAGTTTTCACGCACCAGATCCGGATCAAGAATTTCCAGATCTTCAGGCAATTCAATACCGCGAGCTTTGGCTACTTCTAGCACAGCTTCAGGCTTGGCCAGCAAAATACACTGTGCAATACCACGCGCCTGACAAATGGCCGCAGCCTGTACGGTACGCGGTTCATCACCCTCTGGCAGTACAATACGTTTTTTCGCAGCAATCGATTTCTGTACCAGTTCATGACGGAAAGCGGAAGGTGACAGACGTGGCTTATAAGAACCATTCAACATTTGATTCAGCCATTCCGGATTGATATGGCTTGAAACAAAACGTGTCACCTGATCTGCACGTTCAGTATCATCCACTGGAATTTCATTGCTGAGATTTGCCAGTTTTTGTGCGGTTTCAAACGTGCTGAGTGGCGTGTGTAGGATTGGTAAACCTTGCTTAATGGCAGTCTGACAAAACTCTAATACATGATCATTTGGCTGTTGATGTTCAGTCAGTACCAGACCGGCCAAAGGAATCCCGTTACTACTGGCCAGACTACTTGCCAGTAATACATCAATTCGGTCGGAGGCACTAATAATTAATTCGCCAGCCACGAATTTATGCAATTCATGTTCAATATTGGCTGAAATCAGGCTACTGTGTTGCACACGGCGCTGTTTGGCTTCGCCTTCGTTGATCCAGTAGGCAGAAATATGGGCTGCCAGATCAGACATACGCGGCACACTTAAGGTTTTACTGAAAGGCACCAAGCCAATCACTGGCAATTTTTCAGAGCCAATATGCGGATGCGTCTGCCGAATGGCGGTGATAAATTCTGCGGTTTCAGCTTTAAGGCGTAAATCCGGATTCAGCGTGACAGGAATCTGCGCAGATTCTTCAGGTAGACCCTTGGTGCGCATCAACATGATACCTGCCAGACGGGTAGAGCTGGCGCCACCAAAATTACGCAGCTGATGTTCAACTTTATCTGCGGTTTGGCTTGGCTGCTGAATATTGGCATTGCTGACGACAATAACTTTGGCATCCAGTGCTTGTGCCAGTGAAGCATTCAAATCATCGGCAAAACTGTCCTGAGTATTTGGCAACAGCCCTTCGACAATAATCAGGTCATGCTGTTTAGCAATTTGACGATGCAGACGCACCGCTTCTTCAAGCAATTCATCCTGTTCACCCAGATTGATCTGCTGCAAGACTTTGCTATAACGGATAGGTTCAACCGTTTCACTTTGAGAAATATGACGATACAAAGCCGTGGTGCGGTCTTCGATTTCATTCAATTCCTGGGCAAAAGGTTTCAGGAAACCAGCTTTTACCCCTTGGCATTCCAGTGCATAAATCAGGCCCAAACATGCAGAAGTTAAGCCTACGCCTTCCCCCGTGGGAACCAATAAAATTGTTTTCATAAATTATGTCAGTCGCAGAATAATAAAAATCAGTGAAAAAGAAGCTAAAGCCTGCTTATGCAGGCATTACCTCAGCTTGAGACTTTTTTGCAGTATTGCGCTCCACTTCAAGTTCAACCACACTTTGAACTTCCCGTGCAATACGGCCTTCTTCATCTGTTGGCACTACCCAGATTTGTGGGCCTGTACCTGAATCAATTCGGCCTTCGGTACCGCGTTTCAGCTCATTATTGGCATTTTTATCCAGACTGAAACCGAAATGAGGCAGGTAAGTCATGGTTTTTTCGCGGATATACGCTGAGTTTTCGCCAATGCCGCCAGTGAAGAACAGACCATTAAGACGTGGCAGACCACAGCTCAACGCTGCCAGAGATTTAGCTAAACGGTAGCAGAATACTTCAATCGCCAGTGCGGCATCTTCATTGCCTTGTTCTGAAGCTTCAATCAGGGTACGCATGTCATTCGACAGGTCAGACAGACCCAAAAGACCACTTTGGCTATTCAGCATCTTGTCAATTTTATAAATGTCCCAACCCAGGTTTTTCGCCAAGAAACTATGCAGGCTTGGATCGACATCACCACTGCGTGTGCCCATAACAATGCCTTCAAGCGGAGTTAAGCCCATTGAAGTATCTACACTTTTCCCATTCCACACGGCACAGGTCGAGCTACCATTACCCAGATGCGCGGTTAACCAGCCACCTTGTTTGAAACTGCCTGCCAGTTCAGAACCGCGCTCTGAAACATAGGCATGACTAGTCCCGTGGAAACCATAGCGACGTACACCATGGGCGGTATATAGGAATTTCGGTAGGGCATAACGATAAGCATGCGCTGGCATGGTTTGGTGGAAGGCAGTATCAAATACCGCAACCTGTGGTAATTCCGGGAATAAACGTTTGGTAGCTTCAATACCAATCAGGTGTGCCGGATTGTGTAATGGTGCAAGCGGCGTTGCTTCACGAATTTTTTCAATAATCTCGTCATTGATTAGTTCAGCTTTGGTTAGGCTGCCCCCATGTACGACACGGTGACCGATCGCATCCGGACGGTAGTTGGCCAGACGTTCCAGACCGACTTCGAGTGCTTTTTTGTGGTCAGCAAATGGAATGTGGATATCGACCGGCTCATTGCCAACCGTCACGCCTTTAATGCGAGCATTCTCTGTGCCTAAGTTCTCAGCTAAACCATGAATACGGAAATTCTGCTCCTCAAGAAGTAATGCAAACTTGATTGAAGAAGAGCCACAATTAATAACTAATACTGATTTAGACACGATTGATTACCCAATTTTTAATTAAAATTCTCGTCCATTTGCTTGACCCAATTGCGGACAATGAAGCAGCAATCCAGATCAATGAATATGTTTTAACATTTGTTTTTTTTCTGTCCTAGATAGACTTTAGCAGATTAGACTTAAGCATTATCGACCGATTTAACAATAATAACTAAAATTTATCAGTTCATATTTTTCATTTATAAATAAAATGATGCTGAAAATATAATCAATAAGAATACTCAATTCTGCTTAAATTTAATTTTAGAACAGATTGGTTTTTAGTTTAGCGCCTGAAAAGGCAAATATTGTTTCTAAATACAATTCTATAAAGAGATTCATCAATAAAATGACCCGAAGGTTCTAATCCATCTATTTCAGTGTCAATTTTTCTGTCCATAAAAAAAACAGCCTCATAAATGAGGCTGTTTTTAAGTTAGCGATCTGAATACTTATTGGCGAATCTGACCATCGCCAAAGACAATCCATTTCTGCGAAGTCAGGCCTTCAAGACCGACTGGGCCACGAGCATGGATTTTATCGGTCGAAATTCCGATTTCTGCGCCTAAGCCATATTCAAAACCATCTGCAAAACGAGTAGAGGCATTGATCATGACCGAACTTGAATCTACACCCGCCAGAAATTCGCGAGCCAGACTGTAGTTTTCTGTAATAATAGAATCAGTATGATGCGAGCCATATTTGTTAATGTGCTCAATGGCTTCTTCTATACCAGAAACGACTTTGATCGCCAGAATAGGACCCAGATACTCGATATACCAATCTTCTTCAGTGGCTGTAATTACTGCATCTCCAAGAATACGCTGGGTTTCCCGGCAACCACGAAGTTCGACTTTTTTCTCTTGGTAAAGCTCCGCGATGCGTGGCAAGAATTCTTCAGCGACTTTTTCATCGACCAGCAGGGTTTCCATGGCATTACATACGCCATAGCGATGGGTTTTGGCATTGAGCGCAATCGGCAAGGCTTTCAACAAGTCCGCTTGTGCTTCTACATAGACATGACAGTTGCCATCTAAATGTTTGATGACCGGTACGCGTGCTTCCTCGGTAATCCGTTCGATCAGGCTCTTGCCGCCACGAGGCACAATCACATCCACATATTCGGTCATGGTAATCAACTGGCCCACTGCAGCGCGGTCAGTCGTATTTACCACCTGTACGGCAGCCTCAGGCAAGCCTGCGACTTTCAGGCCATGCTGAATCGCGACTGCAATTGCCTGATTCGATTCCAGAGCTTCTGAACCGCCCCGTAAAATAATGGCATTGCCTGATTTCAGCGCAAGTGATGCAGCCTCCAACGTGACGTTAGGACGTGATTCGTAGATCATGCCGACCACACCCAAAGGCACACGCATCTTGCCCAGTTGAATCCCGGATGGGCGATAAGCCATATCACTAATTTCACCAATCGGATCTTTCAGGCCAATGACATCTTTCAGGCCCTGTAACATACCTTTAAAGCGCGCGGGGTTGAGTTCTAAGCGATCAAGCAGGGCAGGGTCCAGATTGTTATTATGCGCCTTAGTCATATCTTTCTGGTTAGCAACCAAAATAGCAGCTTGGCTATTTTCCAAAGCCGTATAAATAGCGGATAACGCATTATTTTTAGTTTGGGTGGACGCGCGAGCCAAAATGCGAGACGCTTGGCGTGCCTGCTGTCCTACCGTTTGCATGTATTGTTCAATAGACTCTTGCATAGCGGTTTGATCACTTAGAAATTTCATTTCGATATTAACAGCCTGCTGCTGCACAATGAAGCCCATCTATTAAAAATCATCCGTTTTCGCAGACTTCTAAACATTTTGAAATTGTTTTCTGTTTAAAAGTAGATAAGTGGTCACTGAAGCGGTTGCTTGTGAAAAGCAGCTCTGTATAGAATGAAACACGCGGCATTGATGTCATTTATAATTATTAAAGAGCAGGATGCGTGTTCAGGCACACCGGAATGCGCCTGAAATATAAAATCTGTTAAGCATGACTTGCACAATAAAAATAAGGCAAGGACGGAGGAAAAGGAATATGAATTCCATTATCCACATGGACGCCCATGTATTGGAACAACATAGACACGATGGTTTTTTTGATTTTTATGATAAGCACAGTTTTAAGCAGCCACCACGCACCACCTGGATGGATGGCTGGAAAATCGAATATATGGCGATCGCCCGTCCGGATACCTTACATTTAAGACCCATGGTGATTATTGGGGGAGCTTTCCAGAATTTTAATTCCTACAAATACTGTGTAGAACAGCTTTTTGATGCAGGTCCCATCATTCTGATTGACCTACCGTCCATGGGGGCCAACCAGCAGATTAGTAATGTCGATACGGGGCTGTCTGCCGGAACACTGGAGCTTGAAGACCTTGCTGCGATGCTGGGGCGCTGGCTGGAACAGATGCAGCTGCCGCAAGTGGCAATTCTAGGCATGTCCTTGGGTTCAGTGGTGGCTTCCTGTTTGGCAGATCAGCGTCCTGAACTGGTCGATCGGATGATCCTGATGGGTGTGATGCAGAAAACCCGTAAAAGCTGGCGGATGCTGCTGGAAGAGTCTTTGCATCTAATGAAAGAACAGCGTATGGATGAATTTGGTCAGGCCGTCATTTTGTACCTGGTGAATCATGCACGTTTAACAGAAACCCGGATGTCACCGACTGCAAAGCGTTTGTTCTTTAAACAGATGGCGGAATTTACGGCCACCGAACAGGATCGTTATGATATTAACTGCAACCGTTTATTGCGTCTGACCAATGTGCCGATTCCGCAGTGCAAAGTGCTGGTGGCATGTGGACAGTATGACAGTTTTACTTTGCCACATGAGAATGCGAATTTTGCCCTGCAATGCCCGGATATGCAGTACGTGCAAATTGCAGGCGCCGATCATGTACCGCAGTTGCAACGTCGTAAAGAAACCATGCATCTGTTTGCAACTTTCTTGTGTGATGAGCCTGTGGATCAACTGGAAGGAATTATTCCATTCACTCGCGAACAGATACAGCAGCTTGAACGTCGCGGTGAAGAGAGGATTCAGGTGCAAGATTCACAGCGTTTCCTCAGTCATCGTCATTCTGATCTCATTTTAAAAGCAGAGATTGTGGACATGAATTTCTTCGGAGTATTGCTGGAGTTAGATGCAGAACAGGCTGCGCATGCAACAACTTATCCACGTGATTTGGCCTTGCATCTGGAAGATGAAACAGGGGGATTTCAGATTGAATGCCTAATCTTTGAACAGGATGATACTCAGCTGCGTGCCTTATTCAAACATGGCAGTTTTGAAGTCGCAGAACGCTTATTACGCTTTGTACAAATGCAAAAAGTACTGTCACAAACTGAAGTATTTGATGCGGCAATTTAAAAACATCATCTTTAAAAAACAGCGTACTTAAACGCTGTTTTTTTTCACGGCATGAATCATCCAGACCAGATCACCCAAATGTTCATCCTGTTCATGAGTCGGGTTTTGCTGACGAGGCTCGGCAAAATAACGTTGTGGTTGTTGTACCTCAACCTGGTCAAATCCTGCATCTTGAAAAAAGTGCTGCAGTTCTTGGGGGGATTTAAAATGAAAGGTAAACGCACTGCGAGACATGAATTTAAGCAGGCGGCTACAGCTCCAGATAAAGTTCGCCAGTTTATTTTTCACCGGTTCGGGATAAATATCGCTGAGATAGTGAACTGCCGGGAAATACTGCGCATTTTCTGTAATACCCTGCATCAGAATGCGTAACATATGTTGATCAAAATAATTAATCAGCCCTTCACTAATGATGACCAAGGGCTGGTTTCGGTCAAACATCTGAAAAATACAGTCCAGCTCTTCACTAAAAATATCGGCAGTCAGGACTTCAGGGGCATGCTGATCGATTTGCTGTAAAGCCTGCGTCTTGATCTCGGCCATATCGGGCAGATCCAGTTCACGATAATTAATCTCGGGAAATTTCTGTCTGAAATTCCAGCTGCGTGGAGATAGTCCGCAGGCAATTTCAAGAACCTGAAGTTGTGGGTGTTGCTCAATTAGTTGACACAGATGCTCATCAATCATCTGATGGCGCTGCTTAAGTGTAGTCCGCATGCTACCGCCGACATGACGTTCTGCCCAGGATTCAAGTGGATGAAGCAGTTTGGCCAGAAACTTGCCTTTGGATGTAGCAAAGGCTGGATGTGAGATTCCCATTTGATACCAGATATAGCCGGTATAGTGCGCCGTAAAAGAAATATGGCGATGTTGCGAAAGTGAGTCTGTCATATTTGTTCTGACCTTATTGTTATTTTTAAGTTGATTAAATAATAGTGTGACCTTTTCATTACTATAATTAAAAAGGAACACCTTGTCGTGTCCCTTTTTCATATTGATTGGATTTAAAAAGTTTTAGCTGGATTGCTGTTTAAATGCCAGTATTTCATTACGGATCTCGCGCCATTCTTCACCCAGATCCAGTTCATCACCAATCTGGATGTTCGGGATGTTGCCGCGCATGCGTTCCAGGCGTTGCTGGTTCGGGAGGGGCAGATCTTCAATTCCTTCCAGTGCAATACATTGTGCTGCACGATCATTGCAGACCAGACCCATATCACAACCAGCTTTGAGTGCGGCCTGAATTCGGACATCGGCACCGCCTGCGACACATGCGGCCTGCATGCTTAAATCATCCGAGAACAAGACGCCGTCAAAGCCCAGCTCCTGACGTAAAACCTTCTGAATCCAGAATTCCGAGAAGCCTGCCGGATTAGGATCAACCTGACTATAGATGACATGAGCCGGCATCAGCGCATCCAGTTGTGGTTGCAGTTGGATAAATGTTTGCATATCTTTTTGCTGGATTTCTGCATAGGAGCGCGTATCAATTGCTGCAGCAACATGTGAATCCGCTTTGACTGAGCCATGACCTGGGAAATGTTTACCAGTTGAAGCCATGCCGGCACGTTTCATGCCGTGCAGAAATGCACCAGCCAGCGGAATAATATCCTGAATATTTTGCGCGAAACTGCGATCGCCGATCACATCACTGATGTCATTCAAGTCCAGTACCGGTGCAAAGCTGAAATCAATGCCGACAGCCAGTACTTCAGTCGCCATCAGCCAGCCGCATTTTTCAGCCAGTTCAAGGGCACGCTGTGGATCGCGCGTATAAAGTTCGCCAAATTTCCCCATGGCAGGCAGCAGGGTAAAGCCTTGTCTTAAACGCTGGACACGACCGCCTTCCTGATCTACCGCAATTAAAATATCAGGATGCACCTGACGCATATGATCGGTCAAAGCACGGACTTGCGCCGGAGATTCGATATTGCGACCAAATAAAATCACTCCACCGACTTGCGGCGCACTTAATAGTTCAATATCTTCTTGAGTGAGGGTTGTGCCTGCGATGTCGAGCATCAATGCGCCAATCATATGCGGAATCCGTTTTAGAGTTTTTCGGAGAAAACAATACCTGAATTCTGCAATGATTTGCTACACTTTGTCAGCACAGAATATGATAAAACTACACGACATAAACATATTAAGTTGTTTAAGATGCTGAATACGTTAAATTCTGGTCGAAAAGCAACACGGTCACATTGGTCTCTAGGCCAAGGAAGTACGAATTATTTATGAAATTTCAAACTATAGCTTGCGCAGTTGCGATTGCGACAGGTGGATTCTTTTTTACCCATGTAGTGAATGATGCGATTGCGGCCAATAGTAATGAAGTGGTCAGTAAAGCAATTCAGCCATCTCAAGAGCAGGCGCTGGTGTCACGTCAGCTGGCAACCCTGGTTGACCGTCAGCATTATTTAAATATGCGTCTGGATGCCCAGACTTCGCAGCGTATTTTTGATTTCTATATTGATAGTCTTGATCCGGAACACAGTCTGTTTCTGGCCCCAGAAGTTGAAAACTATAAGAAACGCTATGGTGCCAATTTTGGTGCCAATCTGAAAGCCGGCAACTTGTCTGGTCCTTATGAAATGCATGCGCAATATCAACAGCGCTTGCACCAGTTCTACAACTATATGTTGAATGAGCTGAAAAAACCGCAGAATCTGAATCAGCCAAATGTTTATATCGAAACGGATCGTGAGAAAGCGCCATTCTTTAAAACTGAGGCTGAACAGCGTGCGCACTGGTCAAAAATGCTGGTGTCTCAGCTGATCAATCTGACCATCAGTAAAGAAGAGGAATTGGCCAAGCAGAAAGCGCTGAAAGCCAATCCGGAATTGGCCAATGGACAAGACCTGACTGGTCCTGAAGATCTAACGCCTGCGCAAACCTTGACCAAGCGTTATACCCGTCAACTGGAACGTCTCAGCCGCGTCAAAAGTGATGATGTGCTCGACAAGACACTGAACGCGATGATGCTGACTTATGATCCCCACAGTAATTACTTCCCGCCTGTGGATGCGATGGAGTTGAATCGTCAGACCACTTTACAGCTGGAAGGCGTCGGCGTATCGATTCGTCCGGAGCGTGGCAATGAAGATTATACCAAGATTGAAACCATCGTTGAAGGTGGTCCGGCCAGCAAATCCGGTCAAGTTAAATCAGGTGATCGTATCATTGGTGTAGCCCAAGACGGCGAGCAAATGGTCGATGTCATTGGCTGGCCAAGTAATGAAATTGTCGGTCTGATTCGTGGTAAACGTGGCACGAAAGTCACTCTACGCTTACTCGGTGCGGGTGCTGCCATGGGGCAGGCACGTAATGTGACCATTACCCGCGATGTGATTCAGGAAGAAGATGCCGGTGTACGTACGCGTGTAGTCGACATTCAACGCGATGGCAAGAAATATCAATATGGTGTGATCGAAATTCCATCGTTCTACCTGAACTATCGTGCACGCCGTGCCGGTACCGATTATCGTTCGGTGTCTGAAGATACCAACAAAGCCTTGAAAGAGCTGGCAGCGAAGAATGTTGCCGGGATTATTGTCGATTTACGGAATAACCCAGGTGGTTCACTGGAAGAAGTGGCGCGTATGTTGGGGCAGGTGATCAAGTCTGGTCCAGTGGTGCAGATCCGTGATGGCAATGGCAATGTCAGCGTCTTTGAAGATGATGATGGCGGTGCACAAACTTATGCTGGTCCATTGGCAGTGATGGTGAATCTGGCCTCTGCATCGGCCAGTGAAATTTACTCTGCTGCGATTCAGGATTATGAGCGCGGGATTGTGATTGGCAGTACCACCACAGGTAAAGGTACAGCACAGGTACAACTGGATAGTCTGGCGCATGGTCAGGCGACATTGACACAGCGTAAATTCTACCGTGTGACTGGTGGCAGTACCCAGAATAAAGGGGTCGTTCCGGACATTAAACTGGTCGATATTTATAACGAAGAGTTTGGCGAGCGTAAGGCTAAAAATGCCTTGCAGTGGGATACCATTCCAACGGCACCATTTAAACGTGAAGGTGCAGTACAGAAATACGTTCCTGAATTGGCTAAACTTTCTCAGCAAAGGGTCACACTGGATTCTCAGTTCAAATATTTAGAACAGCGTAAAGCAGTGATGAAGAAAGCTGAGGAAGAAAAGCGTCAGGTACTGGATTTGCAACAGCGTAAGGCTGAGTTGATTGCTATGGAGCAAAAAACGCTGGACGCAGAAAACACTCGCCGTGCCGCAACAGGTCTGAAACCTTATCCAAATTGGGAAAGTTATCAGGCTTCACTGGATGCCTTGATTGAAACACGTGCCAAGATGAAGGCCAAAGAACGTCCGGCTTTGCCTGAAGAAGAAGCTTTTGTGATTGAAGCGGCAAATGTGTTACTGGATTATGCCAACTTACAGAAAAAATCCTAAGATTTAACTTTATTTATCATTCATTAAAATAGCCTGTTTCGACAGGCTATTTTTTTTATTTTGAAAATCTGTACAAAAGACCAAATAAAATTTTGCTATGAAGTGCCATCTGTCTAAATAAAAAGAAAAAAATTGTGATAGTGATCGAATAAATGAGCTAAAAAAATGAAGCTAAATATTTGCTTAAATTTGAAACACTTCTAATATATAAGTTGTATTTTATTTTTATGTTGAGTCTTATTTTTGGGGCAATTCTCAACTTCAAAAGAAAGAAATATAAAGTCGAAATTTTAGTTAAGACTGATGCTGTTGCAAATCAATTGGCTTGTATGGATGGTCAGTCTTGAGATTTTACTGAGTTCAAATTTGACCGGGTGAAAATGGAAATATCAGTGCAGAGCATAATAAAAATGATCACCGATGGGGAACATTTTATATGATTGATATTCAGCATGATATTGGTCTGCTCATCGGTTCCATTTTCTCTGCATTAGTGGCTTGCTATCTTATTGCGCGGATTAAAAAATTTGCTTCAGGCGCTTCACAGCCAAACTTTAGTATTTTTAGTTTAATGCTAACCGCCATGCTATTGGGCCTATTCATATGGTTGATCCATTTTATTGGGCTGACAGCAAGTTTTGTGCTGAATAAATATGAGATGGATTTGGGCCTGATGCTCCTGTCTGTTCTGGTGATATGCATTGCATCTATGTTTATCCTCTGGTTAAGTACCAGAAGTACCTGGTCATTTTTCCGGTCAGTTCTCGTATTAGGTGTGATCGCACTCAGCATCTTTGGCATGCACTCTATTAGCATGATGTCATTCAATTTTACTGCCGCCCATATGCAACAGTCACCGGAATTAGTTCAGGCACATGATCAGCTATTTCTGGCCATGATACTGATGAGTGGATTGCTGCTGGTAACGCTGATTTGTATCATCGTGTCCGAACTGCGTGTGGGATTACGCAACCGTCAGCTTGCATGGGCCAATCAACAAATTGAAAATCAGACCATTCAGGACAATCTGACCAAATTACCTAACCGTTTGTATCTGGCTGAATATGCAAATCTGCTGTTTTCAGGTCAGTCCGAACAGCAGCATGAAATTGCTTTTTTATATATCGATCTGGATCGTTTTAAGGCAGTCAATGATGTGTTTGGCCATCTGGTCGGCGATCAGTTGCTGATTCAATTGACCACGCGGATTCATCTGTTATTAGGCCATCATTCCAAGCTGCTCAGAATCGGTGGGGATGAATTTCTGCTGGTACTGGAAAATACTTCAGTCGCCAAAGCTGCAAAAATGTCAGAACAGATTCTTGAACTGATTCAGGAAAGTTTCCTGATTGAAGGCAAGAGTATTCATATCTCGGGCAGTATTGGTATTGCCATGTATCCGGAGCACGGCAAAAATTTACAGGATCTGCTGGTCAATGCTGATGCCGCGATGCTGAGTTCCAAGTATCAGGGACGCAATACCTATTCAGTCTTTAATTACTCTACCGATCAGGATAAAAGCAAGAGTCAGAGTACCCTGATTAATGATCTATATAAAGCCGTGGAAGAACAGCAGTTTGTGCTGTTTTATCAGCCCAAGTTTTGGACCAAGGATCGTAGCTTGTGTGGGGTAGAGGCATTAATTCGCTGGAACCATCCCCAGTTTGGGCTGCTCGGCCCGAATCTGTTTATCAATGCAGCTGAAAAAACCGGACTGATTATTCAAATGGGCTATTGGGCATTGGAACTGGCTTGTCAGCAGATTCAAAAATGGCAACGGACACATACTGAATTTTTCCCTATCGCGGTCAATTTGTCTGCGGTACAATTTGAACATAAGCATCTGTTTAGTACTTTAGAAAAGTTATTTGCACAATATAAAATCAGTCCTCAGCATTTAATGATCGAGATTACTGAATCGACTGCCATGCATCATATTGATGTGAGTATGCGCAGCTTTAAGCGCTTAAGACAAATGGGCATCCGTCTAGCCATTGATGATTTTGGTACAGGGCATTCCAGTTTTCTCTATTTAAAGAATTTCGCCGTAGATGAGTTAAAAATTGACCGGGAATTTATCAAAAATCTGGCAGTCGGCTCCAAAGAAGAAATGATTCTGGAAAGCATTATTCAGCTGGCCATAAAACTGGGCTTGGTGGTGACCGCCGAAGGTGTTGAAACAGAAGCGCAAGCAGAAATTTTAACCCGGCTCGGTTGTGAACAATTACAAGGTTTTTTACTGGGCTTGCCGGTAGATGAACAACGTTTAGAAAATTTACAATTCCATTAATAGCGCTCTAATTGATTGAGCGTCAGGATAGACAATATGGCTCACGGAACTCCACCCTGAAACTCTGCTACAATATCGCCAATTTTTTTCATATTGATCGAATTTGATCTCGAATGCTGTGCATTGAGCAGTAGGTATATTTCATGAGCTTTAAGCAAGAACTGGCGGCACAAGTCGCCCAGCGACGTACGTTCGCTATTATTTCCCACCCCGATGCCGGTAAAACCACCATGACAGAAAAATTGCTGTTATGGGGTCAGGCCATTCAGGTTGCCGGGATGGTAAAAAGCCGTAAATCTGACCGGGCCGCAACATCGGACTGGATGGAAATGGAAAAAGAGCGTGGTATCTCGATTACGACCTCGGTAATGCAATTCCCTTTTAAAGACAAGATGATCAATCTTCTGGACACCCCGGGACATGAAGACTTCTCGGAAGATACCTATCGTACCCTAACCGCAGTAGACTCTGCGCTGATGGTGATTGACGGGGCAAAAGGTGTCGAAGACCGTACCATTAAACTGATGGAAGTGTGTCGAATGCGCGATACACCGATCATTTCATTCGTCAACAAAATGGACCGTGAAATCCGTGAACCGCTTGAGCTTCTGGATGAAATCGAAAACGTTCTGAAAATTAAATGTGTTCCGATCACCTGGCCGCTCGGTACTGGCCGTGATTTTGCCGGTGTATTCAATTTAATCGAAGAAAAATTCTACGTGTATAAAGCCGGTTTCGGTTCAGTGATTACTGAGATCGAAGTGCGTGATGGTTATGACTATCCTGATCTTCGTGAGAAAGTGGGTGAACTGGCTTGGGCGGCATTTGAAGAATCGCTGGAACTGGTACAAATGGCCAATGAGCCTTTAGACCGTGAAGAATTCCTGGCCGGTCGTCAAACGCCTGTTCTATTCGGTACAGCCTTGGGTAACTTTGGTGTCGACCATGTTCTGGATGCCTTCAGTCAATATGCGCCATCTCCTAAAGCCCATCCGACTCAAGATCGTGTTGTAGAAGCAGATGAAGAAGGCTTCACCGGTTTTGTCTTTAAAATTCAGGCCAATATGGATCCGAAACACCGTGACCGTATTGCCTTCATGCGAATCTGTTCAGGAAAGTATGAAAAAGGCTTGAAGATGAAGCATGTACGTCTGGATAAAGATGTGCGTATCAGCGATGCCTTAACTTTCTTGGCTGGCGATCGTCAGCATCTTGAAGAAGCCTGGCCGGGTGATATTATTGGTTTGCATAACCATGGCACCATCCAGATTGGTGATACATTTACCTCGGGTGAGAAACTTCAGTTCACCGGTATTCCTCACTTTGCGCCTGAAATGTTCCGTCGTGTCCGCTTGAAAGATCCACTAAAATCCAAGCAATTGCAAAAAGGTCTGAAAGAGCTGTCTGAAGAAGGGGCGACTCAGGTATTCATGCCGCAGAATAACAACGACCTGATCGTGGGTGCTGTGGGTGTGCTACAGTTTGAAGTGGTGGCTTACCGTCTGAAAGAAGAATACAAGGTCGACTGTGTTTACGAACCGGTCAGCATCAACACAGTACGTTGGGTGTCTTGCGATGACGAGAAGAAATTCAACGAATTCAAGAAAAAAGCCCATGACCAGTTGTCCGTAGATGGCGGTGGTCATTTAACTTATCTTGCGCCAAGCCGAGTGAATTTGCAGCTCATGCAAGAACGTTATCCGGACATCGTGTTCCACAATACGCGTGAACACTAAACTTTCAGGCTACGCAGCTAAAGTTTAAAAATATAAAACAGCTTCTCCGGAAGCTGTTTTATTTTATGCTACATTTAAGCAATTAATAACTCGATAGATATAGCAAAGAGAATGAAGCTCAGCAAGGAAGTCGTCCTCGGTTCTGTGATTGGTTTAAGTCTTGTCCTGAGTGGCTGTGATAAAAGTGAAAAAGAGCCTGTTAATACTCCGCAAAATGAGAAAATCACCGCAGCTCAGCAGACCGCAGATGTTTTACCTTATCTGAATATTCAAGAGCAGCCGGCCAAAATTGCCTTGCCATTTTGTGAAAATAAAAACTGTATTAATCTGGATATTCAGACCTTGCATACGGTTGATCCATGGATGAACCAATGGATTGAAAAGCAGCAGGCCAAAGTGATCCAGGATCAAATCGGTTTGAAACAGGACATGAATTTACAGCAGGCCATCAATGCCTATGTAAAAAAATCGGATGCCTGGCAGGCGCAGCTCAATTTGAACAAGGCTTATGAATTATCGCTATATACCCGCATTCCTTACCAGCGCAATCAATATGTATTGATGCAGATCGGGGTCGATACCAAACAGGAAAATGTCAGCGTGCATGAGCGCTATTATTTTTTTGTGGCTGATCGTCGCCAGCAGAAAATGCTGACTCCACTGGATATTATCGATCCTAAGCAACAGTTAGTAATGGATCAGATTATTCAGCAAGCCTATGAGACATGGCTCAAAGAAAATGATCCGCAAGTTCAGCAGAAGGCACCGAAAAAACTGTATTGGGGACAGGCTGACTGGTTCTTTGATCAGGAAGGTATTGGGCTGCATTTTCGCAGTCATGAAATCAGCAAAGATGCCAAGCAACTGGATATTTATTTAACAAAACAACAAACACAACAGGTCTTGAAAGCTGATATCTATCAGCATATGTTTTAAAGCGCGTACTCCTGCAAGCATACAGGTTCCAAAAAGGTGAATGAATGCCAAAATACAAGAATATCTTTTGTCTATCCATCCTTGCATCAGCGATCTTGCTGAGTGCCTGCCAGCCGAAGAGTAATGAGCCGGAAGAATCAAGTGCTTCCGAGGTGCTACAAGCCGAAGCTGAAGCACTTAAACTGAGCGGCGATACTGAAAAGCTCAAGCTGGCGATTCCAGAATGTGAAGACAAAAGCTGTCCGGAAATCTCGATCGAACGCCTGAATAGTAATCAGAGCTTTATTGATGAATGGATCGACCAGCAGATTCTGCAACAGTTGAAAAATATCCTGTCTGTTGATGCGATTGAACCGGCAAAAGTGAGCGCTGCCAGCGAAGCAGACGTTGCCGCCTCTGAACCCAAAGCGGCTTTGGCCACAGTAACCACACCGAAACAGCAGCTTGAGCAGCAAACCCAGCCCTATATGCAGACTTTCTTGAATCTGGATAAGGAACTCAAGGCCCTGAGTGCCAGTCATAGTATTAGCCTGATGATTAAGCCCAAGATTCTGAATTCAGGTGATCCGTTGGCGACCGTGGTTCTGAACAGCAGTTATTATCTAGGAGGCGCACACGGCGCATCTGCACAGACCTATTATAATTTTGATCTGGAGCAGAAAAAACTGGTCAAACTGGATGACATTATTGCAGCCAAACAGAAAGCTCAACTGGAAGCGCGTGCTTATGACGCGTTTAAAAACTGGGTGGTAGAGTCCAAACTGGCCAAAGATGTGGCGGAATATGAGCAGGCCTGGAAGTTCAGACTCACCGATAATTTCTATCTGGCTCAACAAGGTCTGGTCTTGCAATATGCCGAATATGAAATTGGGCCATATGTGGTTGGCTTGCCACGTTTAATGATTCCTTATGAGCAGCTACAAGGTGTGCTGAAACCTGAATATCTGCCTAAAACTGAAAAAGCTGCCTCTGAGGCACAGCCAGCATCTGCTGCAAAAGCCAAATGACCTTGAAACTGTTTGATACGCATACCCATTTTGATGTTCCCGATTTTGATCCTGATCGGGAACAGTTGGCGTATGCGGCAAAAGCGGCAGGTGTCGAGCATCTGGTTTTAATTGGTTTTTTGCAAAACCGTTTTGCTGATCTGTTAGGAACTCACGACTTTATCAATGACCTGGGAAATGCACCGCAAAGTCATTTAGCCCCGGGCTTGCATCCATTTTATATTGAACAGCATCAGACTGATCATTTACAGGAGCTGGAACAGCTGCTTAAAAATGAGCATTGTATTGCCATTGGCGAAATCGGTCTGGATACCTTTTTAAAACAGCACAAACAGGCTGAAATTTTCCAGAAGCAAAAAGATTTTTTTGCTGCACAGCTGGAACTGGCGCAGCAATTCGATAAGCCGGTTTTGCTGCATATCCGTAAGTCACATGCGGAGGTTTTGCAGATTTTAAAACAACAGCAGTTTAAACAGGGCGGCATTGCGCATGCCTTTGGTGGTGGGATTGAGGAAGCCAAGGCTTTTATCAAGCTGGGATTCAAACTGGGCATCACCGGGCAAATCACCAATCTAAATGCCAAAAAACTTCATCAAGTGGTGCAGTATGTCGGACCAGAACATTTGGTATTGGAAACTGACTGTCCGGATATGACGCCACTCTGTTGTCAAAGCTCGACCGAGCAACGTACCCGAAATACACCTGCAAATTTACCTTATGTGCTGCAAGGACTGGCAAAGAGCCTGCATATGCACAAAGAGGAACTGGCTGAACAGCTCTGGCAAAATACTCATCAGGCCCTGCATCTGACCATTTAAGTTAATACTCTTAACTCAGTCTTAAATTCCCAGTTCATCATAAATCGAAAAAAAGGTGCATTATGCAATTTCTAAAATGCTTCAGACTTGGCATCATGCCATATATATTCTTTTAGGTGAGATTCACATGGCACAAGGACTTTTGGCGGGTAAGCGCTTCTTGATCGCGGGCATTGCGAGTAAATTATCGATTGCTTTTGGTATTGCTCAAGCATTGCATCGTGAAGGTGCTGAATTGGCTTTTACTTATCCAAATGAAAAGCTGAAAAAGCGGGTAGATGACTTTGCTGAACAGTTTGGTTCGAAACTGGTTTTTCCTTGTGATGTGGCAGTCGATGCTGAAATTGACCATGCATTTGCCGAACTGGCTAAACACTGGGATGGTCTGGACGGCGTAGTGCATTCTATCGGTTTTGCACCGGCACATACGCTAGATGGTGACTTCACCGAGATCACGGATCGTGAAGGCTTTAATATTGCACATGACATCAGTGCTTATAGCTTTATTGCAATGGCACGTGCGGCAAAACCTTTGCTGCAAGTCCGTCAAGGCTGTTTGCTGACATTGACCTATCAAGGTTCTGAGCGTGTAATGCCAAACTATAACGTGATGGGTATGGCCAAAGCCTCTTTAGAAGCAGGCGTACGTTATTTGGCGTCTAGCTTGGGTCAGGAAGGTATTCGTGTGAACGCGATCTCTGCGGGTCCAATCCGTACCTTGGCAGCTTCAGGTATTAAATCATTCCGTAAAATGCTTGACCTGAATGAGAAAGTTGCTCCATTAAAACGTAATGTGACGATTGAAGATGTCGGTAATGCCGCATTATTCCTGTGCTCGCCATGGGCTAACGGAATTACCGGTGAAATCCTGTATGTCGATGCCGGTTTCAATACGGTAGGTATGAGCGCTGATTTGATGGCGGATGCGGAATAAGTCCTATAAATCCTCTCTCCCTCAGGGAGAGAGTTAGAGAGAGGGGAATGACTTCTTTCTCTGAGTGAGGAAATGATTAAAATCCCCCTCATTCCCCCTTTGATAAACGGGGAGGCCACTCAAGGCAATAAAAAAGACCGCATAAGTGGTCTTTTTTAGATTTGAATGACAGCGATTAAGCTTGACCATCCACAGCAGCGGCTTGGGCACGTTGCATATTGGCTTCAAATTCAGCATCGAAGTTGATTGGAGTCAATAGCAATTGTGGGAAGCTACCTTTAGTCACCATATCATTCACTGCTTCACGTAGGAACGGGAACAGGATGTTCGGGCAGTATGCGCCTAGGATGTATGGAAGACGCTCTTCTTCAACGCCATCTACCAGGAAAATACCAGCTTGAGTGACATCAACGATAAACGCGGTATCACCTTCGTTGGTCGCTTGAACCACGACTTTCAAAGCTACTTCAAAATGAGTTTCATCAATTTTTTCTGCAGAAGAAGAAAGATTGATGTTTAACTCAGGTTGCCATTGCTTGGTAAAAACTTGCGCCCCAGGAACTTCAAAAGAAATATCTTTGGTATAAATACGCTCTAATGCCAATTGTGGTTGAGCTTGTTGTTCTTCACTCATTTTTTGATCCTTAATATGAAGTGATAATTTTAGTAAGGTTAAGCCAGCAATTCATCAAGTTTGCCTTCACGCTCTAAAGCATAAAGCTGGTCAAAACCGCCGATGAACTGATCATTAATAAAAATTTGTGGCACGGTACGGTGATTGGTACGCTGCATCAATTCAAGACGTACTTCAGGCGCTTCTTGAGACAAGTTAATCTCTTTATATGCCACACCCTTACGTTCCAGTAGCTGTTTTGCACGCACGCAATAAGGACACACTGTCGTCGAGTAAATAGTAACTTCAGCCATGATCAATCTCCTGTTCGTGGATTATTTGCTTTTCACCAAAGGTAAACCTTGAGCTTTCCAGTTGCTGACGCCGCCATCAAGACGGTAGGCATCGGCATGACCAACCTGCTGTAATGCAGTACCAGCCACCTGTCCAAGGTTACAAATGAACACCAAAGGGCGATCAGATGCTTTCAGCTCTTCAACATGTTTTGTAATCTGGCTATATGGAATATTACGGCTGCCGCTGATATGACCTTCACGGAAGTCTTTGGCATCACGTAGATCAACCAGCATGGCATTTTTTGCTTTGACTAAAATTCCCAGCGATTGCGGAGAAATTTTGCGACCGTTACGTTGACCTTCGATAATGAAGAACAAAACCACTAATACCGCGAGTGTTCCAAATAAGAAGGGGTGATTCCCCATAAACTCGAACCAACGTTCCACAATTCACCTAATTACAATTTTAAAATTGCCAAGAGTATAGCTCATAAATATGGTGATCAAAATCACCGCTTCAAGGGCCAAGGGTTAAGAAAATTAATTTTTTTGCTGTGCTTCAGTGATTTCGTCGATTAAACGTAAATAGCTGTCCAGTCGGCGCGGCAAAATTTCACCTTCGGCCGCAGCCTGACGCAAAGCACATTGTTTTTCATGCTTATGGGTACAGTTACGGAACTGACAATGGCCGAGCAGATTTTCAATTTCAGGAAAGCCGCTTTGTACCTTATCTAAAGTCAGATGCCACAGGCCAAATTCACGAATTCCCGGAGAGTCAATCAGGGCGGCACCTTCACCAAAACCGATCAGGCGCGTTGACGTCGTGGTGTGTTGACCGAGTGCCGAGTTTTCCGAAATAATATTGGTTTTCTGTGCGGCATCCGGCACGATCGCATTAATCAGCGTGCTTTTACCCACACCAGATTGACCGACGAAAGCCACCGTTTCATTTTCCAGACGATTAGACAGTGCAGTCAGGTCGCCATCGGATTGGGTCTGCATCACTTCATAACCGAGATCTTGATATTCTTGCAGCAGAGTCAGAATCGGATCGTTTTCTTTTAACAAATCGGCTTTATTCATCACCAGCAATGCAGGAATATCGGCATCGGCACAGGCCACCAGATAACGGTCGATCAGGCCCGGCGCTGGCTCAGGCAATGGTGCAAACACGATCACAATCAGTGAAATGTTGGCCGCTACCGGTTTAACCTTGTGATAGCGGTCGGGGCGTGTCAATAAGGATTTTCGGGGATGAATCGCGGTGATAATTCCTAAACCGGTATTCGGATCGGCTTGCCATTTGACCCGGTCACCCGTGACCAATAAATCCAGATTGGTTCGAGTATGACAGCGCCAGACGCTGTCCAGTTCAATCTCTTTCCAGAAAGGTTCAGGCTCACCATCGGCGACCACAGGTTTTTCAGGGTGAATGTCAGGGCGAGACAAAGCTTGCACTTCAAGTTGGCGGCCATAATGTTGCACCACTAAACCTTCAAGATCACTGGAGGTATCGAGATCTTCTTGACGTGTTTTCTGTTGTTTCTGAATGCGGCGCTGTTGTTGCTCTGTCAGACGACGCTTACGTATTAAGGCCATTCATATCCTAAAAAAACCGGGTAAATCAGATGGCAAAAATAGCATGAAGCAGCCCCCGAATGACACCCAAGATGTAATTAATTTGCTACTATAGTTGTTTTTAAACCCAATAAGATTGCACATTTATGAGCAGCACCGCTGATACCCGCCTGATTTGGATTGACCTTGAAATGACAGGTCTAGACACAGACAATGATCAAATTATTGAAATTGCAACAATTGTAACCGATGACAATTTGAATATTTTGGCTGAAGGTCCTGTGCTTGCGGTACATCAGCCTGCACGTCTGTTAAATGCCATGGATGAGTGGAACACTCGCCAGCATGGTCAGTCCGGTCTGATTGAGCGTGTGCGTCGCAGTAAACTGACCGCTCAGGATGCCGAGCAGCAAACCCTTGAATTCCTGAAAAAATGGGTCAATCCAAAATCTTCACCGATGTGTGGTAACTCGATCTGTCAGGATCGTCGCTTCCTGCACCGTTTGATGCCTGAACTGGAACAGTATTTCCATTACCGTAATCTGGATGTCTCTTCAGTGAAAGAACTAGCCAAACGCTGGCGCCCGGAAATCATGAGCGGTCTCAAGAAAAATGCCTCGCATCTGGCGATGGATGATATTCGCGATTCGATTGCAGAACTGAAATATTATCGTCAATATTTCTTTATCATGAATAAAGACTAAATTCCGATGAATTGAAAAGAGGCGCAAGCCTCTTTTTTATTTTACTGAACTGGATTTTTTTCTAGCGTAAAACTGCTCCATGCTTTCAAAGCCTACCCACAAGAGCAATAACATGATCAGATGATTCTGTGTTTCATAACGATCGAAAATAACCAAGCCAAATAATCCTAAAGTCATTAAACGAATGAGAATACTGAGATAATAATTTTTGTTTTTTTGGCTGATCAGAACATAAAAATAAAGCCCGATACAAAGTATGTTCAAACCCAAAAGGGTGTTAAATAGCATGACATTTCACTCCTTTTGGCCAAATGACATAGAATTAATTTGTTGATATTTTAATCAATCTCGAGTGGGTTGTCGCTCTCATCCGGTCTGAATGTCATTTAAATCGATCAAAAATTTAGTGGCGGTAAAGAAAAGCGGATTTTGTTAAAATGATCCGGTATTTTTATTGCTATAGATGACCTATGACCGACCTGCTTCAAGATGATGAATATGACCGCCGTTTTGCTGGTGTTGCCAAAATTTATGGAGAAGACAGCTTTAACCATTATGAAAAAAGTCATGTGATGGTGATTGGTATCGGGGGCGTAGGTTCATGGGCGGTAGAAGCACTGGCACGTAGTGGTGTGGGCGAGCTGACCTTGGTCGATATGGATGTGGTGGCCGCGTCTAATATTAACCGTCAGTTACCTGCCATGAGTACCACCTTGGGTCATGAAAAAATTGAAGTCATGGCCGAGCGTTGCCGCGCAATTAATCCACGCATTAAAATTAATCTGATTGATGATTACCTGACGCCTGAAAATATCAAAGAAACTTTAGCAGGTGATCCAGATTTAATCCTCGACTGTATTGACGATGTCAAAGCCAAATTTGCTCTGATGCTACATTGTCGCTTTAACAAGATTCCTTTAATTGTATCGGGCGGGGCAGGGGGTAAACTGGACCCGCTGAAAATTCGGGTCGCCGATTTATCTAAAACCGAACAGGATCCGATGCTGGCCAAATTACGTGCCCAGTTACGCAGCAAAGGCATCTGCAAAAAGCCCAAAGAAAAATTCGGCATTACTTGTGTCTATTCCATCGATAATCCATTCTCCAGTGCCGATGTCTGCGCCAGTGCCGGCTTGCGCTGTGGTGGTTATGGCTCTGCCGTGGTGGTAACTTCAAGCTTTGCCATGGTCGCTGTAGCAGAAGGCTTGAAAAAACTCGATAATAAAAGAGCAAAAGCCTGATTTAAAAAATAAAAAGCACAATCTATGTGCTTTTTTTAAACTGGCGTTTAGAATGAAAGGATTCATTTGCAGAACAAAAATAATGTTTTGGAGCAGCTATGTGGTTCTTGCTGGTACTGATTTTGGGGATAGGGGCGTTGGCGATCTGGATGTGGAAACGTCCGGATCCGGTGAAACGTGATCAGGCGAAGGCTATACAACATGATTTATGGATTGAGCAGATTGATGCTCAACTGAAACATGCAGCACGTTTGAGTTCAGATCCGGAATATCCGAATTATGAACGTGCCTATCAGATTTATCAGGGGCTGGCCCAGCAACAGGAAATCCCACAAGCCTATGTAGGCATGGGTCTGATGCATCTGCAAGGTCTGGGACATGAGCAAAATACTGAAAAAGCCATTAGCTACCTAGACAAAGCCTTTCGCTTGGGCAGTGATGAAGCGGCTTATCATTTGGGGCGGATTCATGAAGGGGAGGCATATCAACAGGCTGACCCGGAAAAAGCTTTGTATTGGTACCGACATGCGGTAGCACGTGGCAATCTGGATGCCCAATATCGTATTACTGAACTTTCTTCTACCGAAGGCCAGCCTCAAAACGAGATGACTGCAGAAAAACAGCGTCTGGCATTATTAATTCAAAATGCCGGGCAGGGTCATGCCAATTCGCAGTATCAGTTGGCTCAGTATTATTTGGCAGATTCAACAACCCAAGATTTAGTGCAAGGAATTCATTATCTGTTTCTGGCGGCACAACAAGATCATTTGGCCGCTAATCAGCAGATCGCCGATGATTATGCGCGTGGTCAGATTCTACCGCAAGACCCGACCCAAGCCCTGCAATTTATTAAACGCTGTATCAGTCTCGGTGACCAGAAAGGTCTCTATGATTATTATGCCGGTGTGTTACAAGGCCGTATCGATACCGACCAGCGTCAACGCGTGTTCCAGCATTTATTGCAGCAGTCCAAAGAGCATGCCGATGCACAAGCCAAGACTTTAATCGGGCTGGCTTATTTTCATGGCTGGTATGTTGATAAAAATGAAACCATGGCATTTCGTTACTGGTCGGAAGCGGCCAACAGTCAGCATGCGCCTGCATTATGCATGATTGCTGCGCTGTATTTTGAGCAGCACCTGGTGGCCAACGAACCGCAAAAAGCATTTGAGTTATATCAGGCTGCCTATCAGCTTAGTCCTGATGATGTGTCTGCACAGATGGGGCTAGCGCTGTGTTATTTAAATGGTGTCGGTACAGTAAAAGACATTGCCAAAGCCACACAAATGATTCAGAGCGCGGCACAGCACTATTGGCAGATTGTGGCTCAGTCTGAAGCGGATTTAATTTATATCGTCGGGCGTTTTTATAGTCTGGCGGAATATCCATTGCCGACACGCGACAAAGCCGTCCAGTATCTGAATCAGGCGGTTGCGAAAGGCTCCAAGGAAGCAGCCTGGTTCCTGTATCAGGCTCTGTCAGGTATTTATCCGGTCTTTATCTGTCATTCAGAGCAGGCCAATCGTTATCTGCATCAGGCTGCACAACTGGGACATGCACAGGCACAGGCAGAATTGGGATTGGAGTATCTTAAGGGGCAACAGATTGCGCAGGATATTGCCTTAGGCTTGAGCTATCTGCAAAAAGCGGCTGCTCAGCAGAATGGTGTGGCACTGAATGCTCTGGGTGAAGCATATGAGCAGGGTCAAGGTGTTGAGAGCAATATTGAGCAAGCCGTGCAGTATTATCAGCAGGCGGCAGCACAGGTGAATGCAGATGCTTATAGCCATCTTGGGCGTTTATATACCAAGGGTATTAGTGTAGAGCGTGATATCGGAATCGCACGGGACTGGCTGGAAAAAGGCAGTTTGCTCGGACATGAGCGATCAATTGAATTATTGAAAAATGTGAATGCGTATTTGCAAATGAAATAAACTGACTCAAATCATATGAACTAAAAAAACCGCTGTTTGGCAGCGGTTTTTTTATGGATTAAGCTTTGTTAAGGCAACTGTTTAATCGGGCTACCACCCAATGCCTGCATCAAGGTGACATAGGCATTGTATTGGTTCTGTCGGGTTTGCACCAAGGACAGCCGTGCATTGCGCGTGGTTTCCTGTGCATCCAGCAGGTTTTTCAAGGCTACTGCACCATTACGATAACGCACTTCAGTCAAGCGTTCAGTTCTTTCTGCCAGCTCAACATTCCGTTGCTGCAAAGTCACCTGCTTAGTGAGCTCAGTACGATTCGACAAGGCATTTTCCACATCAGCAAAGGCTTCATACATGGTCTGGCGATACTGGATAATGGCTTTTTCATATTCCAGCTCATTGACTTGCAGATCACGTTTCATGTCATTCCATTGCAGGAAAGGCAAAGTCAGACCAGCACCTAAAGTTGCAACCGGATTTTTCAGGGCATTCGAGAGGGAAGTACTGCTGCCAATACCGGTGGTCAGATTACCGGTCAAACTAATGGATGGATAGTAGCTGGCTTTGTTGGCATCTTTATTGGCTAGTGCCTTACGCAAGCGCAGTTCAGTGGCTCGAAGGTCAGGGCGACGTGACAACAAACTCGCCGGTAAGTCAGCCTGAATACTCGGCAATTGAATATTCGGTAAACGGCTTGGCTCTTGAATCGCGAGCTGTTGAACCGGCATGTGCAGCAATACCGCGAGTCCGGTACGTGTTTCCACACGTTGCTGTTCAATCTGGCTTAAAGTCGCCTGTTGACTTTGAATTGCCTGTTCCGCCTGGGTTAAATCCAGACCGGATACTGCGCCGGCACGATATTGCACCCGCACCAGATCATAGGTTTTTTGCGCGGTCGCCAGATTTTGCTGTACCACACTATAACGTTCATTCAGATAAGCCAGTTGCCAGTACAATTGTGCCGTGGTGCCAATCAGGCTTTGTGCGGTTGCCTGCAAGTCTTCTTCAGAGGCCAGTGCTTCCCAGCGTGCCGCTTCAGTCTGATTGGCCAGTTTACCAAACAGGTCCAGCTCATAGCTTAAGTCCGGATAACCCAGTGAAAGACCCGTCGAAGAATCGCCGCCACCATCTAGGCTAAAACGATGGCCCGTTGAAATTCTTGCATCACCGACGCGAACGCCTTGCTGACTTTGAGCTTGTCTGGCTTGAATGCGGGCCTGTTGTAAACTGATGCCGGCCACTGCCAGATCGGTATTCTGCGCCAATACTTCATTCACCAAATTATTTAATTGCGGATCTTTAAATAAAGTCCACCATTGATCTGCCAGAATATCGGCATGAATCTGCTGACTAAGCACCTTATTGTTTTGAAAGCTGCCCGGCATATTGATCGCAGGCTGTTCATAGGGGGTTTTCACCACTGCGGCACAACCGACCAGCGAGCTTCCCAGCAACAGGGCACTGGCAAGCTTGGTTAAATTCATTTGCATATCAGGTTCCTTATTCGCGAGAAAGTGCATCGACTGGATTCAGACGAGCAGCATTACGTGCCGGGATAAAGCCAAACACAATCCCGATCAGGCTTGAGCAGACAAAGGCAGCTACAATCGAAGTGGTTGAATATGCCATCTGGAACGTACCACCGGCAAAATGGGTAATCAGCTGGCCAATTCCGAGAGAAAGCAGCACACCCAAAATACCACCCAAGATACAGACCAGAACGGCTTCAATCAGGAATTGCTGCAAAATATCACTTTGACGTGCGCCAACGGCCATACGCACCCCGATTTCCTGAGTACGTTCAGTCACGGAGACCAGCATGATATTCATTACCCCAATCCCGCCGACCACTAGAGAAATCACGGCAATCGCTGAAATCAAAAGGGTCATGGTGGCTGTGGTTTGCTGAATGGTTTCACGGATACTATCAGCATTCTGGGTAAACACATCCTGCGCGCCATGGCGCTGTACCAGCAGATTCAGAATCGCATTTTCAGCCGCTGCACTTGGGTATTCATCCTTGATCCGCACAATGATGCTACGCACATTGGACTGCCCCAGCATACGGCTCATCACGGTGGAATAAGGCAGATAGACATTCAGGCTGTCATTATTGCCCATCATGCCTTTTTGCGCGTCGATCACCCCGATAATCCGGCTCGGTACGCTCCCGAGTAAAATCACCTGACCCACCGGATTGGTGCCATCCTTAAAGAAGGTATTTTTGGTATTGGTGTCAATGACGACATCTTGCGCCTGTTGCATGACACTACTGCGGTCAAAAGGCTGACCGGACTGGAACGTCATGCCACGCACATAGAAGAAATCCTCACTGACGCCGTTGACCGTGGTTGAAGCTTCGATTTCTTTATAACGGCCGGTGACACTGCTATTCACCGATGGGCTAACGCCATCGACATACGGTTGTTCAGCCAGCGCATCGGCATCGGCCGGAATCAGGGTTTTGGACTGTGAAGATCTGGAGTTATCCCCAAAGCCTCGACCCTGAAATACGGTAATGGTATTGGTCCCCAGACTGCTGATATTTTCCAGAATCTGCTTTTGTGAGCCATTACCGAGTGCCACCACCGAGACCACCGAAGCAATACCGATAATGATTCCGAGCATGGTCAAGAAAGTCCGCATGCGATGTGCATTCATGGCCAGCAAGGCCATACGGAAAGCTTCACCGAGACGGTCAACTGCAGAACGCCATGAAGAAATCTTCTTTTGTTCACTGCGGATTAGCGGCTGTTTTTCCAGATGCTCTTCGACTTCAGGAACATTGGGCTGATCAGAAATAATATTGCCGTCCGAGATCTCGATAATCCGCGTCGCATTTTTCGCTACATTATGATCATGCGTGACCAGAATGATGGTATGACCTTTAGCATTCAGTTCACGCAAAATGCGCATCACTTCAATACCGCTGTTCTTGTCCAATGCACCGGTCGGTTCATCGGCCAGAATCACGTCACCGCCATTCATTAACGCACGGGCAATCGAAACACGTTGCTGCTGACCACCAGAGAGCTGGCTCGGACGATTCTGGGTTTTTTCACCCAGACCCAGATCGGTCAGAATCTTGACGGCTCGCGCATGTCGTTCAGATGAATCTGCACCGGCATAAATCGCAGGAACTTCGACATTGCCTGCTGCGTTTAAATCACCCAATAAATGATAACGCTGGAAAATAAAGCCGAAATATTCACGGCGTAATTGCGCCAGTTCATCCGCTTCCAGTTCGCGGGTTTCACGGCCTTTAACCTTATAGCTACCGGTAGTTGGTTTGTCCAGACAACCCAGAATGTTCATCAGGGTCGATTTACCGGAACCGGACTGGCCGACAATCGCTACCAGTTCACCCGGATAAATCTCCAGATTCACCCCTTTTAAAATCTGGACCGTGCTTTCACCCGCAGGGAATTCACGAACCAGATTTTTCACCTCGAGGAGAGGCTGTTGTTGTGAATTCATGCTTACATTCTCATTGGGCCACGGCTATTGCCACCGCGTTTTGCTGCATCATTGGAGGTATCAGAACCATCGGCAATCACCACCTGATCACCACGTTTTAAACCTTTCAGCACTTGCGCAGTCGCGCGGTTATTCAAACCGATTAATACAGGGGTTGGTTTTGCAGTACCATCGGCTTGCAAGACACGAACCATGCCACGCTGTGCTTTACCTTGCTCAATCAGCGCAAGTTCTGCTTCAGACAGGTTTAGACGCGCTGGACGTTCACCGGCAGGGCGGTTGCCTTGAGCCGATTCAGCTTCAGAACGTGATGCCGGGCCGCCTTCACCGCGAGAACCCTCACCACGCGCTTCACCACGATTGACACGTGGCAGACGGTTTGAACCTTGAATGGCTGCAGCAGGAATGGTCAGTACATTTTTGGCTTCATCCAGCACGATATAAACTTGCGCCGTCATATCAATACGCAATTTTCCATCTTCATTCGGGACATCGAACAATGCGTTGTAATAAACCGCAGAACTTGACGATGAGCTTGATGTATTGCTATCGGTATTAATTGAATTGGGTGCAGGCTCAACTTGACGCAGTTTGGCGTAAATCTTTTTCTCGTTATTGCCTAAGGTAGTGAAATAAACCGTTTGACCTTCTTCAACTTTCATGACATCTGCTTCAGAAATTTCAGCTTTAATGGTCATGGTGTCCAGTTTTGCCAGTTTCACAATAGTCGGCGCACTCTGGTTGGCGTTTACAGTCTGACCTTCTTCGGTCACAATCGCCACAATCGTGCCATCCATCGGCGCCACAATCTGGGTGTAACCAAGATCTTCTTTGGCAGTCGCCAGCGTCAAACGCGACTGTTCAATCTGTGCATTGATGGCGGTGATATCCGCTTGCGCCGTTTTATAGTTCGCAAATGCCGATTCCAGCTCTGAGCGAGAAGTGGCATCCTGTGCATACATGGCTTTCTGACGGTTATATTCAGCTTCAACTTTAGCCAAATTCGCCTGTCTTACTGCAAGTTGTGCCATCTGATTTTTAATGCTGGCTTCAGCGGTTTTTAAATCATTTTCCTGACGAACGGAGTCAATCCGGGCAATCAGCTGACCTTGCTTGACCTGATCGCCCAGTTCTACATACATTTTTCTGACCTGACCCGAAACCTGCGCCCCCACGCTGACCATCTTGGTCGCTTCCAGAATACCAGTCGCCAGTACAGAGCTTTCGATATCGCCCTGGGTGACTTCAGCCGTAATATATTGCGGAGGCTGTTCTTTGGGTTTGAGGAAGTACCACCCCGCAGCGATGAGCGCAATGGCAATCACGGCGGCCATAATCAATTTCGTCGGTTTTATTTTTGGCATGATCAATATCGGTTCAAAATCAGAGAATTGTGAACGATTATAAAAGCGAAATTAGGATAAATCGTGTATTTTTTTAAACTAATAGGAATGATTATTATTTTATTTTTCGAATTTTGACAAAGACTTAGTGAAATAGGGGCTTGCCACAGATACTGGAAATCGCCTGTAGTACCAAATGCTCCGGATTTTCATGTCCGAGTCCTTTAATTGAGGCATCAATTCTTAATAATAACCCCGGCCAGGCCAGAAAAGTCTGTGGGCTGAGACGGCGCAAGGCTTGTTGATATAACCCGACTTTGGTTTTCCAGATCCCGATTTGCAAGGCATTTTGCGGTTGTTCAAACAGCTGCATCAACAGACGCATTTCCTTGCTGAGACTCCATAAAATCAGGCTCATCGGTTCACCTGAAACGACTAGATACTGAAAAATTTTGATCGACTGGGAAAGATTACCTTGTAGCAGGGCATCGCTCAAATCATAGGTGCTATAACGTGACTGATCTTGTAAACATGCATATAAATGATCAACCTGAATGATATCGACTTCAGCAAAGGTATCGCTAACCCGCATCAGGCTGTTCTTTGCTGCAAGCAGGTTGTGCTCATGATGTTGTTCCAGCCATTGCCAGGCATGATTGGCTAAACGAATGCCGAGTTTTTCAGCTTCAATACCCAGAATCTGCTGCCGGTCTTTTGGATAATTGGCCACCAGCGAAACATTCACACCATTGGCATCAATCAGCTGAAAGAAACTGGATTTCAGGCTATTACTATCCTGTTTGGGCATCACCACCAACAGCAGGTTTTGTTCATTATGCTGCAAATAGTTTTTCAGTAACTTGATTGCGCTGGCATCCGGTTTGATATTGCCATGTACTTCAATCGCCAACTGGGTTGAAAACAGCGACAAGCTGTTCAAGGCATTAAAGACGGTTTTCCAGTCAGCGACCGAACTAATGTCATAGCGTTGACGTTCAATGTCCTGCTTTTGCCAGCTGGCCCGAAAGGCATCAATTAAATTCTGTTCCAGCAAAGGCTCTTGACCATGCAAGACCCAAGCACCGCGAGCTTCATCGACACGTTTCAGGGCTTGCAGATAATCAAGTTTCATAAAGAGGTCTTATTGAGCAGGTTGCGCTGAGGTATTTTGTTTGGCTAAGGGTAAGCGGTTCGATGAAATCTGACGCGCGATCTGCTGCGCCACATCATCAATAATGACCTGATTCAGATATTTTTGTTCCTGGTCATCGGTGTTGACCGTTTCAATATCATATTGATACGTACGTGTTGCCACGACAGTGCGTGGTTCAGTGATCGGATTGCCTTGTGCATCTTCAATCCGGAAAGTCACGTTTAAACGTAACAAGGTTTCAACCAGTTTACCGTTCAGTTCCAGACGGCGAGGGGTGTAATCCAGGACACGTAACACATAAGCATTGGGTGCATTACTCAGCTGTACGCCTGCAGCACCGAGGTAAACTGCCAGTTTCTCTTGCAGTTCTTCAGTATTGGGCGGTAAAGACAGGCTCATGACAGAGTAAGCAACAGGGGCGGAGCTCAGATTGGTTCCTTTCAGATGAAAGCCACAGCCGACTAAGCCTGCACTCAGACCACAAGTTAAAACAATTGCTGCTAAATGTTTGCCCAAATGCATGTGTTGCCCTCTATGCTTCCCGAAGGGGAATATTTGAAATCCTGAACTGGATTGTAAAGTCAAAGCCCGTTGGCTGGCAACGGGCTTTGTTTGGGAATTGTGAAATCCTTTTGTTCCCCTCTTTTAAAGAGGGGTTAGGGGAGATTATTCCTTAAGTTCCCTCTCCTAAAAGGAGAGGGCTAGGGAGAGGTTAATTACCCTCATCCCAACCTTCTCCCAAAGGGAGAACGAGCTATATGGATTTAAACCACCAAATTCACTAATTTATTCGGTACCACAATTTCTTTCTTAGTTGGACCTGTCAAGAATTGTTGAACTTCAGGCAATGCTTTGGCTTGAGCCAAGATGTCATCTTTAGAGGCATCTACAGATACTTCAAGCTTACCACGAAGCTTACCGTTGACTTGAACCACAATAGTTTGTGTATTACGTGTCAGCGCAGATTCATCTACCGCAGGGAATAAAGTTGAATTCAATTCAATCCCAAATTCAGCCAATAAAGTCTGGCTTAAATGCGGTGCAAATGGTGCAAGTAAAGTTAACAGCGTGGTAATTGATTCACGTGCAACAGCAACGTCATTGTCATCTTGGGCTTCAAACTTGTTGTTGGCGTTTAGAAGTTCCATCAATGCAGCAATGGCAGTGTTAAATGCATGACGACGTTCGATGTCATCACCGACTTTTTGGATGGTTTCGTGTGTCTTACGACGTAGGTCTTGCGCAGCCGTAGACAGTGCCGATTTGTCGATGTTTGCAGCAGTATTCGCTTTTTCAAGGAAACCTGTTGCTAAACGCCATACACGTTTCAGGAAGCGGTTTGCACCTTCAACACCGGCATCAGACCATTCCAGTGATTGATCAGGTGGTGCAGCGAACATCATGAACACACGTGCCGTATCTGCGCCGTACTGGTCAATAATCGATTGCGGGTCGATACCGTTATTTTTCGATTTCGACATTTTTTCCTGACCACCAACGATAACGTCTTGGCCATCTTCTTTATATTTGGCAGAAAGCACACGGCCTTTTTCGTCTTTTTCAAGCTCGATATCTGCCGGATTAAACCAGGTTTTCTTACCTGAGTCTGCTTCACGGTAGAAGGTATCTGCTAGCACCATCCCTTGCGTTAACAAGTTAGTGAATGGTTCATTGCCTTGTACCACGCCTTCATCACGCATCAATTTGTGGAAGAAGCGTGCATAAAGTAAGTGCAGAATCGCGTGTTCAACACCACCGATGTATTGGTTGACAGGTAACCAAGTTTGACCCGCTTCAGGTTTTACCATGCCATCAGTAAAGTCTGGAGATGCATAACGTGCATAGTACCAAGATGATTCCACGAAGGTATCTAGCGTATCTGTTTCACGACGAGCATCGCCACCACAGCTTGGGCATGACGTTTCGTAGAATTCAGGCATTTTGTTCAACGGGTTACCTGAACCATCTGGAACAACGTCAGTCGGAAGAACCACAGGAAGCTGCTCTTCAGGTACTGGCACTTGACCACATGATGGACAGTTAATCATTGGAATTGGACAACCCCAATAACGCTGACGGGAAACACCCCAGTCACGTAAACGGAATTGAACCTTAGAACTTGCCAGGCCTGTTGGTTCTAATTTGGCAAGGAATGCATCGTATGCACCCTGGAAATCTAGACCGTCAAATTCGCCTGAATTAACCAGTTTACCTTCTTTAGAGCCATACCATTCTTGCCACTCTGTCTCAGAGAACTCAGCATCATCTGCGCCTTTGGCATCAATCACTTGCTTGATGGTCAAACTATATTTATTGGCAAATTCGAAGTCACGTTCATCGTGTGATGGAACTGCCATCACCGCACCTGAACCGTAAGACATCAATACATAGTTGGCGATCCAGACCGGAACTTCTTCACCTGTGACAGGGTGTTTTACAGAAAGACCGGTTGCCATGCCTTTCTTCTCGGCAGTCGCAAGATCCGCTTCTGCCACAGAACCCATACGGCATTCTTCAATGAATGCAGCCAATTCTGGGTTTGTTTCAGCCGCTTTCAGCGCCATCGGGTGTTCTGCTGCAACTGCAACATAGGTCACGCCCATCAAGGTATCGGCACGGGTAGTGAATACCGTTAAACCGTCTGCATAGATTTCTGGATTTGCTGAAGGGAAGGTGATGTCCATCCCTTGTGAGCGGCCAATCCAGTTACGCTGCATGGTCAGGACCTGTTGTGGCCAGCCATCTTTAAGCGTGTCTAGGTCGTCAAGTAACTCTTGCGCATAATCGGTAATGCGGAAGTAGTACATTGGAATATCACGTTTTTCTACCAATGCACCTGAACGCCAGCCGCGACCATTTTCAACCTGTTCGTTGGCAAGAACAGTCTGATCAACTGGATCCCAGTTCACGGTTGAAAGCTTGCGGTAGATCAAGCCTTTTTTATAAAGTTGAACAAATAACCATTGTTCCCAGCGATAGTATTCAGGGGTACAGGTCGCAAATTCGCGATCCCAGTCCACTGCAAGACCGAGTTTTTTTAACTGGTCGCGCATGTAAGCAATATTTTCAAATGTCCATTTTGCTGGTGCAACCTGATGTGCAATCGCTGCGTTTTCAGCAGGTAGACCGAAAGCATCCCAACCCATTGGTTGTAGGACCGTTTCACCTTTTAAGCGATGGAAACGGCTGATCACGTCACCAATCGTATAGTTACGCACATGACCCATATGCAGCTTGCCACTTGGGTAAGGGAACATCGAGAGAATATAACGACGTGGACCTTCTACTTTATCGGCAACTTTAAAGGCTTTGCGAGATTCCCAATCCTGTTGGACTTGAGGCTCAATCGCACTGGCTTGATATTCGGAATCAATGTGAGTAGTCATAAACGTATCAGTGAATTACGGTGAAAAAAGTCTGTTGCACAGCATAGCGCAAAATGCACCTAAAAGTGAATTTTGCGCCGGCATTTCCCGAAGAAAAAACCTGCTGTTCTAGTAAGAGAGGTATCTTATAAAGCCACTGCACGATTTTTAGATTGCTGCAAGGCTTCGTTGGCTTCACGTTGTTGCTGGTCCTGATTCGCAGGAACTTGAGGGGCTTGTTGCTGTTGTTCTTGCGACGTGTTCTCGGTTTGAGCTTCAGTTTCAGCCGGTTTTGAGGATGCCGGTGCTGAATTTTTCCAGCCATAAGTATCCACTGTGGTGGCTTTTTTCGCAGATTTTGGCGGTGGGGTCTTGGTATAATGCGTGATACCTTTGGCATCGACCCATTTATAATACTGGATTGCTGACGCACTGGTGCTATAGATGCCCAGAGATATTGCGCAGCTTAGACTGAAGGCGGTTAAAAAAGATATTTTCATTGTTCTTGGGCCTCGGCTTGCTAGGCATGGAATACTGCAATTATTGTAGTGATATTTTCAGTAAAAATGATGGATTTTTATCTGCTTTATTCAAAGCTAACTGCTTAAATAAGCTCAATCTAGCATATAAGAAATCAGAGAAAAATCTTCGTATACAAAATTTATTGATAAACAATTTCCTTTCATTTAATAAAAATTCATTCATTTTTTTTATATAAGACATATTAAAAATTTATAAAATTAAACCATTAACTCTATGAATTTTATTGGATTAGATGAATAGACAAGACAGTAAATGCATGGCTATGAGCTGATATTGCTGTTAAAAACAGCAGATCTAGGCACTATAAGTATGGATTGTCTGTTTTTTAAACTTGACTTTAAAGCCTGAAAACACAAGAATGCTGCAATAGTTTTATATGCCTTAGATCGATCACCCTTCGACTAAGTGTCATTTCATGCAGTGGGCGATTTTTCTAGCCGAGAAATTGAACAAAGCTAAGCAAAATATGTTTATCCCAACATGTTTTAGATCCCGTATTGCTCGAACAGCGAAGAGATCAGATTTTTTTCCTATTGCTTTGAAAACTATGAAATTTGTGTGCTATAACATTGCAGACAGTTAACAAATGAAACACTGCAAATGCCTCCCATTTGTGCAGTGAATAATATTAGGGTGAATCACGTTGGAACTTCTATCTGGTGGTGAAATGCTTGTTCGCGCATTAGCGGACGAAGGCGTTGAACATGTTTTTGGATACCCAGGCGGCGCAGTTCTTCATATTTATGATGCGCTATTTCAACAAGACAGAATCAATCATTATCTCGTACGTCACGAACAGGCTGCTGGTCACATGGCCGATGCTTACTCACGCGTGACAGGCAAGACCGGTGTTGTGCTGGTGACTTCAGGTCCGGGCGCAACCAACACGGTGACCCCAATTGCAACGGCCTATATGGACTCAATCCCGATGGTGATTTTGTCAGGTCAGGTTGCGAGTCATCTGATTGGTGAAGATGCATTTCAGGAAACCGATATGGTCGGTATTTCACGTCCTATCGTGAAACATAGCTTCCAGGTGCGTCATGCCAGCGAAATTCCTGCGATTATCAAGAAAGCCTTCTATATTGCGTCTTCAGGTCGTCCAGGTCCTGTAGTGATTGATATTCCAAAGGATGCGACCAATCCTGCAGAGAAATTTGCTTACGAATACCCAGAAAAAGTGAAGATGCGTTCGTATCAGCCACCGTTCCGTGGTCACTCAGGTCAAATTCGTAAAGCGATTGAAGAACTGATCCATGCTAAACGCCCAGTTATTTACTCAGGCGGTGGTGTGGTTCAAGGCAATGCTTCAGCACAATTGACAGAGCTTGCGCATCTATTGGGTTATCCAGTGACCAATACCTTGATGGGTCTTGGCGCATTCCCGGGTGATGATGAACAGTTCATCGGTATGTTGGGTATGCACGGTACTTATGAAGCTAACATGACCATGCACAATGCAGATGTAATTCTGTGTGTGGGTGCGCGTTTTGATGACCGTGTGACCAATAACCCTGCGAAATTCTGTCCGAATGCCAAAGTGATTCATATTGATATCGACCCAGCGACAATTTCAAAAACCATTATGGCGCACATTCCAATTGTCGGTGCTGTAGAGCCTGTATTGAATGAGATGTTGAATCAGTTGAAACAGCTTAATGTTTCTAAGCCAAATCCTGAAGCGATTGCGGCATGGTGGAAACAGATCAATGAATGGCGCAAGGTTCATGGCGGTCGTTTTGAAGCAGGTGTTGATGGTGTAATGAAGCCACAACAAGTGGTTCAGGCACTGGACAAAGTGACCAATGGTGAAGCGATCATTACTTCTGACGTCGGTCAGCATCAGATGTTTGGTGCGATGTATTACAAATACAAACGTCCACGTCAATGGATCAACTCAGGTGGTCTAGGCACCATGGGTGTCGGCTTGCCGTATGCAATGGCTGCGAAGCTTGCATACCCGGAACAGCAAGTAGTGTGTATCACCGGTGAAGCATCGATTCAGATGTGTATCCAGGAACTGTCGACCTGTAAGCAATATGGCCTGAATGTAAAAATCCTGTGCCTGAATAACCAGTCTTTAGGCATGGTAAAACAATGGCAAGATATGAACTATGAAGGACGTCATTCAAGTTCTTATGTAGATTCATTACCTGACTTTGCCAAACTGATGGAAGCTTATGGTCATGTTGGCATTCAGATTAATCATGCCGATGAGCTAGAGTCTAAGCTTGCAGAAGCGATGGCGATTAACGACAAGTGCGTATTTATTAACGTTATGGTAGATCGTACCGAGCACGTTTACCCGATGTTGATTGCGGGTCAGTCGATGCAGGATATGTGGTTGGCTAAAGGGGAGCGCACGAAATGAGACATATTATCTCTGTACTCGTAGAAAACGAATCAGGCGCGCTTTCCCGTTTAGTGGGTTTGTTCTCACAGCGTGGCTACAACATCGAAACATTGAATGTTGCCCCGACTGAAGATCCAACACTTTCACGTTTGACATTGACCACTTATGGCGATGATCACAAGATTGAGCAAATTACCAAACAGCTTAACAAGCTGGTTGAAGTGGTGAAAGTGGTTGACCTGTCTGAAGGTGCACATATTGAGCGTGAATTGATGCTGATTAAAGTGAAAGCATTGGGTTCATCCCGTGACGAAATCAAACGTACTGCGGATATTTTCCGTGGTCAGATTGTTGACGTAACCCCAACGACCTATACCATTCAGATCGCAGGTACGACTGAAAAAGTGGATGCATTTATTGATGCACTTGCAGAACACACGATTTTAGAAGTGGTACGTTCAGGTGTATCAGGTATCGCACGCGGCGAAAAAGTACTCACCATCTAAATTTTAAGTATTTCCTCATCTGAACAAGAAGAGGGTATCAGGCAATGTAAATTTAAGGGTCATTGCCTGATTTAACGGACAAACAAGCATTTAAGCGGAGACAGCAATGCAAATTTTTTACGATAAAGACTGTGACTTATCTATTATCCAATCTAAGAAAGTAGCGATCATTGGTTACGGTTCACAAGGCCACGCGCATGCGCTTAACCTGAAAGATTCTGGCGTTGACGTAACTGTAGGTTTACGTGCGAACTCTGCTTCTTGGAAGAAAGCTGAAAATTCAGGTCTTAAAGTTGCTGAAGTTCCTGCTGCTGTTGCGCAAGCTGACGTAGTTATGATTTTGACTCCAGATGAGTTCCAATCTCAACTTTACCGTGACGTAATTGAGCCAAACATCAAGCAAGGCGCGACTTTAGCATTTGCTCATGGTTTCTCGATTCTTTATAACCAAGTTGTTCCACGTGCTGACTTAGACGTAATCATGGTTGCGCCTAAAGCTCCTGGTCACACAGTACGTTCTGAATACCAACGTGGTTCAGGTGTTCCTGACCTTATCGCGATTCACCAAGATGCTTCTGGTAATGCGCGTAACGTTGCTCTTTCTTACGCTTCAGGCGTAGGTGGCGGCCGTACAGGTATCATCGAAACTTCATTCCGTGAAGAAACTGAAACTGACCTTTTCGGTGAGCAAGCAGTTCTTTGTGGTGGTGCTGTTGAATTGGTTAAAATGGGCTTCGAAACTCTTGTTGAAGCGGGTTATGCTCCAGAAATGGCGTACTTCGAATGTCTACACGAACTTAAATTGATCGTTGACTTGATGTTCGAAGGCGGTATCGCGGACATGAACTACTCAGTGTCAAACAATGCTGAATACGGCGAATATGTAACGGGTACTGAAGTAATCAACGAACAGTCTCGTGAAGCAATGCGTAATGCACTTAAACGTATTCAATCTGGCGAATACGCGAAGATGTTTATTCAAGAAGGTGCGTTGAACTACCCATCTATGACTGCTCGTCGTCGTCAAAATGCGGCTCACGGTATCGAAGTTACTGGTAACAAGTTACGTGCGATGATGCCTTGGATCCAAGCGAACAAAATTGTAGATAAAGAGAAAAACTAATTTCTCGAATCAATTGATTTGAATGCGAAAACCCACTTAATTTGAGTGGGTTTTTCATATCTTGGAGCCAAGCAAACAAAATCGTTGATAAATAGAAAAACTAATCTCTTGATTGGCTGATTTTTATGCTATAAAAGCCCTGCGAAAGCGGGGTTTTTTATTGGATAAGAATAATGATTTTATATAAATATATGAGCTTTGATGATGCTCTTTTAACCTTAAATAATCGGACATTAGCTTTTTCGCATTTAGAGGATTTTAATGATCCGTTCGAATGTACAACATTAGGCTTGTATGATCATGTAATTTCAAAGCGAAATTCTAATGAGGTTTTGCAGCAGAAGTTTTCCAGAAAGTATTTAATTACATGTTTAACTAAACAGCCATTAAATCCATTGATGTGGGCACATTATGCAGATAGCCATAATGGTGTAGTAATTGGAATTGACGTAAATAAAGCTGGATTGAATGATGCTGATAAATTCATTATTACAGCAGACTGTGGTTCAGTCACATATTTAAGTGAAGAGCCGAAAAACTTAAATCGATGTACTGTTGAATTTTTGAATAATGTTGAAAATTTAACTTGGGGAAAAGATAAAGAAATATTGAAACAAGCGCTACTTAATAAAATGCATTTTTGGAAGTATGAAGAAGAGGTAAGAATTGTGAAAAAAATTTCACCTTATATTTCTACCTATCATATACCACGTCAACGAAAGTATAATTTTGATGGTCAAGTATGGCAAAAAATTACACCAGGATTTAAACCAATTTATACATTGGAAATAAATCCTGATGCCTTTGTTGATGTAACATTTGGATTAGGTTCATACCGGAAATTAAGACGTTCACAAGAAAAAGAAACTAATACTTGGAATCCTGATAATATAGAAAAATTAGATCGGTTATATAACCTTTGTAGAAGTTTGAGTTTACCTGTATTTAAAGTAGATAAAGATTATGATAGGTGGGATCTTACACGTAAAAATATTGATATTTAAAAATATTAAGTAATAATATTGGTTTTAAAGCATAGTATGTGTTCTAAATTTCCACTTCATTTTTCTTTTCAAAAAATGAAGTATAGCCAGCGTAAAAACTCATTCTTATTGATCATGTCCACACTCAATTTTTTATTATTTGATTTGTATAAATCAGTTATTGAACTATAATTGTACGACCTCTAAAAAAAATCAATTAAAAAATATTGAAATAAACATCACTAAACTTATTTTTACCTTGAGGTCAATCAAAAAAATATTTATTAGAATATAAATTTTGAAATTAAATTTTTAAATATTAAAATTATTGATAAATTAAATTAAATTAATAGTAATTAAAATTTAATAATATTATAAAATTAATTATTTACTTTGTTACATTTTTATATTCTAGGTTCAATATATGCTTTGTGTTGTTTGATTGTAATTGTTTGTTTAGCTGAAAAATATTAAACTTTTATGATGCTGTAAAAATAACTATAAAAAATAAAAAAAATAATTTTTTTAAAGGGTAGTATCTGGAAATTGTAAGCATTTGTAAGATTTATTTCCAATTTAAATTGAGTAATTTGAAAAAATAATTATATCAATGTCTTGTGGGTATTTTTATCTATTAAATGAAGTGTGGTGAAAGTATGGAATGCTTATAATTTTAAATGGATTGTATTTGTAATAATTTATATATAAGTCTAAGTGCTTATAAAACAAATAAATATATAGATAGATAATTTATAAAAATATAGGCGCTATATTGTGAATATTAAAGCTTTGTACGCTAATGAAAATAATCGCACTAATATGAGTCTGCGCTTAGAAAAATAGCTCTGAATTCCAAGAGTTGGGATATAAGCGTTAAAAATAAAAGAAAAATATATTCTTTTAAAAAAAGAAATGGAGAAAAACATGAAAAAAATGACTCAAGCCACATTGGCAGCACTCGTACTGGGTTTTGGTTTTAGTTCAACAGCTCTATACGCAGCAGAAACAAACCGAGGTGGTCCTCCACAACAGGGTCCAAATAAACCTCATAAACCAGGCAAACATGGATGTGGAGACAAATGTGACGGAAAAATTGACATTGTTTTGGAAGTTCCAAGACATTGTGATTTAGATGTTGAGACACCTCGATTAACACTTGCACAAACCACGGGAGGTAATTGGAGCGATGCGGGCTTCTTTAATGTCAGCACAAATGCCCCTTATCGATTAAATATTAATCCACTAAATACTTTGCGCAATGGTGAGAACTCTGTACCTGTAGTTGTGACTACTACACGTGGTGGAAAAGCTTATTATGGCACTCAGTCAAGTACCAAAGGACAAGCTCATCGTTGGGATGTCGCAGCTACAGTAGCTGGTAGTGCGGTTGAAGCAGCTGATGCTGGTACTTATCGTGGTGTATATAACGTAGAAGTGCGATTCTAATAATAAGAAATTTTTTATATAACATTTTGAATAAGTAGGAGATGTACTACATCTCCTATTTTAATATTTTTATGATTAATAATAATTATATTTAGGTTTGGGAGTGAAATATGATTAAAAAAATTATAGGATTTTCTATATTGTTTTTGTTTAGTTTTTCTTTATCAGCGGGAATAAAGTTCAGTCCTATCCAACTCTATATTCAAGATTTTAAAAGACAGAAAAGTACAACTGTTAATATTGAAAGTACAGGATTAAGTACTTCAAAAATATATGAAATTAGTGCATTTAAATGGCAGCAAAATGAAAAAGGTGAAGATGTTCTATTGGAGGATAATACTTTATTGTTTAATCCAAAAACATTTGAGCTAAAACCTGAAAGTAAACAAGTTGTCCGTATCGGGTTTAGCCAACCCCCATTAAATTTAGAGCAACAGCAATCATGGAGGATCATTTTTAAAGAAGTAACACCAGTTGATGATAATTCTTCGATTAATTTTTTATTTAATTTCTCACTGCCTTTTTTTGCTGGAAAACAGGTTACACCAAAATTAAATATAGATCTGCAAAAAATTAATGAACTGGCTTATTTAAATGTAAATAATTTATCTAAATCTCATGCAAAAATTACTGAAGTTATAGTATTGGATAGTAAAAATAATCAACTCATGAAAAAAGATTTTGTTCAATATATTTTGAGTGGAAATAAAATTAAATTTGAACTTGGAGAATTAAAAGAAAATGGAGATTTGAAATTAAAGATAAAAGTGGAAGACCATGAGGGATATTTGGAATTTCCTGTAAAAGCCTAGAAGATGCTTATAAAAAGAATAAATAGTAAAAGGATGATGCTATGAAGGTCACTAAAATTCTTCTAATGATCGCGTGTGGGATGGGGCTAACAAATGTAAATGCTGAAAATGTTCAACAGACGGTGCAGAAAGACAATTTAGAAATGTTCATCGTAAATATATGGGTAAATGGCTTAGATTATAAAACTGAAGCAATTCATTTTTCTGATGGAGGGCAGAGATATATTGAGTGTGAGGCTTTATCCAGAATCGGAATTCACATTGAAAGGATCCCCCGTCACTTGGTCAAGAAAGAATTCTGTTTATTGAATCAACCAGGTGTAACAGTTGAAGATGACTATAGTTTACAAGCCATTAAAATTAATTTTCCAGTCAATTATTTTGAAGATACTCATTATGAATTAGAGGTAGAAAATCCCGAGAAAGCGAATTTTGGAGGGTTTGTTAATTATAGCTTATTTTATAATAAAGATGATGAAGAACAAGAATTTAATACATTTTCAGAAATTGGGATATTTAAAGATTATTGGTTATTAAAAAATGCTTTTTTATATCGTAATGAACCTGAAGATATTGAAGAAAGATTTTTACGTGTCAATACGACGCTCGATGTTGAATTTCCAAAAAACTTTTCAAGACTTACCTTGGGAGATACGACGAGTCCTTATAGTAGTTTAAATAATTCTTTTCGGTTTGGGGGGCTAAGTTTTGGTACCAACTATACCAATCGTCCAGACTTTGTTTACTGGAATGCGCCGACTTTAAATGGGAGTGCAAGCGTACCCTCAACAATTGATCTATATATTAATGGGGTACGTTTATATCGGGATTCTGTGACCCCTGGTAATTATAATCTTCCTGCTGGAGCAATGCTAAATCAGGCGGGTGATGCACAAATTGTTGTAGAAGATATTTTAGGGAATAGGAGCGTCCAGAGTTTTCCGGTTTATATTAATAGTCGATTATTAAAGCCAAAATTGAACGAATATAATATTTCATTGGGTAAATTAAGATATAACTATGATTATGTCGATGATGATTATCGGGAGTTTTTTACAAAATTGTTTTATCGGCGGGGTATAACGTCTTCAACGACCTTGGGAGGAGATTTTTTATATAGTAAAGATGTCAGCAATTTTGATTTTTTATGGACCCAAGGAATAAGTAAATACTTGCTTATGGATAGTGCATTTTCAGTTAGCCAGACAGAAGCGGATGATGAACAAGGATATGCGGCTTCGATAGCCCTGAGTCGAGATTTTAGAAACTGGTCCTTTGGTATAAATAGTCGATATTTTACTCAGGAATATCAGTATTTAAGTGGTGATATATATAACTCTAATATTGAAGCCTCAAATATTCTATATTTTAATTTTTCCAATTTGGGATTCATTGATGGATTAAATCTTAGTTATATTTATCAATCTTATTATGATCAAAATGGTTTTAGTAATGATACTCAGAAAATTTTTGATATTCGAGCTTCAAAAAGCTTAACAAAAAAAATATATACAAATTTTGGCTTTTATAAAGATTTTGGGAATGAGGGGGATCATGGTTTTAATATCGCCTTATCTTACGATTGGGAAGAAAAGGGTCAAATTTATTTAAATCACGATACTGAGGATAATGAAACGAGTTTAAGTTTTAGTCACAGAACGATGACTCAGAATGGTTTTGATTATGTTTTGGGGGTTAATCGCACTGAAGAAGAAGTTAATTACAATGCTTATGGTTTATGGAAAACCAGTATTGGTAATTTACAACTTTCTCATGATGAATATGAGAATCGTCGTAATTCACAGGCTATGTTTGAGGGCGCCTTGGTTTGGCTAGGTAGTAAAATAGCATTCACCAAATATGCTGATAATGCTTTTGCTCTGGTTGAGGTCGATCAACATCCAAATCTTGATATCTATCGTTCAGCGAGTCTAGCTGGAAGCACCAATAATCAAGGCTATATGTTTATACATAACATCATCCCTTATATCCATTACGATATTTCTTTTGACCATAACCAGTTAGCGATGGAAGAAACTTTTGAACACTCTTCTAAAAAAATTATTGGTCTGGATCAACGTGGATATAAGCTGGATTTTCCTATCTATAAAACCAAACGTATTGCGCTAAGAATTAAAGATGCACAACAAAATAATTTAGTCATAGGCTCTGAGGTTCTTGTGGATGGTCTCAGTACAGAACCTTCTTTTGTTGATAGTCAGGGTATTGTTTACCTATATCTATTTAAAGCAGGCACTTACAACATTAAAGTGAAGACTAATAGAGGGCAGCAGTGCCAGGCTCAATTCATTCTGAATGAAAACCAATTCCAGAATTCAGACAAGCAAATTCTGGAAACTATATGTAAGTAGGAGTAGAAAAATGAAAAAGCTCTTTTTATTTATTACCGCACTCAGTATGAGTGAAATAGCCATGGCCCAATATTGCTCGATTGATGGTTTTACCACTCCAGAATTACGTCTAGCCAGCTATCAGCGTAGTCAGGCTGCCACTTCATTTAATATTTCATGTGATATGGGCTATTCAATTTTATTTAATAGTCAGAACCTGGTGAGTTCCAACGGGATAAGTTATGTGTCTAATGGTCCTAATAAATTGCGTACCAAATTAAATTTGAGTGGTGCAAATAGTGGGTTATGGGGAGTCAGAGTGAATCAGGGAGCTTCACAGAGACAGAAATATATCGTTTCGGTTCAACTCGAAGAGAATCCTTTTAATGGGGTTCCAGCTGGAACTTATCGTGATCGGATTTCTGTCGATATTAATTTTTAAATCATAGAAATAAGGAAATTGCCTGAAAGACTTTAAACCAACCTGGGATCAGTACAGTAAAGCAAACATGCAGAAACTTTGAGGAGGTTAAATGAAGATCTGTATAAAGTGAATATCTTTTTAGTCTAAGAATTAATTGGTATTCACTTATTTTTTTAATATAAATAATAATTTAGAAGATTTATTTTTGGTTTTTTTAGTTATTTTTATTCATCAAATAGTCATGAGATCTTTCTATACTGGGTGAAAAATATAAGCAAATAGGTGCGAGATGCAACAAATTTCCATCTCAGAATTATTAGAGCAAAGACCTGTTATTCACAAAATCCAGTTTGATTTAAAAGAGCAACGTAAACAGGCTATTCGTGACAAAATAGTCCTAGAAGATCTGACACGGTCCCGTTTAAAAATTGCCATCGTTACCGAAACTTGGCCTCCTGAAATCAATGGTGTTGCCCATGCTTTATTGCAACTTTGTAAAGGATTACAAAAACAGGGGCATAAGATTTTATTAATACGTCCAGAACAACGACAAGCTTGTAATGATTTTCAACCGCATAGTGAATGTCTGGTTAAAGCGCATTGCATTCCTAAATATAGTAATTTGCAGTTTGGTAGACCGCAATTTCTAAAAATCCATCAAGCTGTTGAAACTTTTATACCCGATATTATTCATATTGTGACCGAAGGCCCTTTGGGTTTGGTAGCTCAGCAGCTTGCAAAATTCCATAAAATTCCAGTCTCTAGCGGTTTCCATTCGTCATTTCAGGAATTTAGTCGGTTTTTTGATTTGGCCTTTTTACTGAAGCCAATTCAAGGTTATTTAAAGTGGTTTCATAATAATACTGATTTGACCTGTGTCCCGAGTCGAGACACGGCTCAAGCCTTAAATCAGTTTGGTGTAACTTGTCCCTTGGCAGTCGTGGGCAGAGGCGTCGATCCAGATACATTTTCACCAAAGTGGCGATCACCAGATTTGCGCTATGCTTGGGGAGTTTCAAACGAGACCCGGGTAATGTTGTATGTGGGACGGCTTTCTCCTGAAAAGGAAATTGACGTGCTGATCAAGACCTATTTTGTGCTGCGCCAAGTTCGTCAGCAAGATGTGCGTTTGGTGGTGGTCGGAGATGGGCCGGATCGCACTCGACTGCAACAACTGAATCAGGATGGTAGCATTGTTTTTACCGGTAGCTTGACAGGGGAAAAACTGTCAGCGGCGTATGCCAGTGCTGATGTGTTCTGTTTTGCCAGCCAGGTCGAAACCTTTGGAAATGTGGTTTTGGAAGCGATGGCCAGTGGCTTGCCAGTGATTGCTTATGATTATGCTTGTGCAAATTTGCATGTGCAGCATGGTGAAACGGGATGGTTGAGCGGACTTGGACATCAGCAGGGTTTGATTCAGCAGATGCTCGAACTGCCTGATCTGCAAAGATTACAGCAGATGGGCGCGCAAGCACGTAAAAAAGCCGAAAAAGTAGGCTGGCAATATCCAGTCCGGCAATTTGAACAGGCACTGTATTTACTGGTACAGCATCAGGAATACAGGATATAAAACAAGAAAGGAGCAACAGTGTGAAACTCCAGAATGTAAAGATTAAATTTTTAGAAATCGATTTGAAAGGCTGTGTTTATCTGAATCATTTTTCGCATTCAGTCCGTATTGCCACTTTTTTTAAAATGATTAGCCGCTTAGGAAATGGTGCATTTTGGTATTTCATGCTGATACTGGTTTGGATCATGCAAGGCTTGATCTATACCGTGCAGATTGTTTATCTGATTTTGGGAAGCACTATTGGTACCATTATTTACAAGGTGCTTAAAATCAAAACCGTACGGCCACGTCCTTATCAGGTGCATCAGGTGATCCGTCTGGGTGAGCATCCACTGGATCATTTCAGTTTTCCCTCGGGGCATACCTTGCATGCCGTGATGGCAACCACCGTTTTAGGTTATGTCGCACCTTTATTACTCATGCTGATGTTGCCTTTTACGATTCTGGTCGCAGTGTCCCGAATGGTGTTGGGATTACATTATCCAAGTGATGTGGCAGTTGGCGCAATTCTGGGTGGCATGATGGCAATTGCCATTGTCCTGACCGCACCTTATCTGAATATTGTGCTGTAAAAATAAGTGAAAGCCGGAGCAAAGGCTCGCAGATTTTCACAGATTTGTTAAAGTACAGCATCAAAGCAATTATGGTGAGAAATAGAGATGGGTTTACGTTGGACTGACACTCTCGATATCGCGATTGAACTCTATGAAGCGCATCCAGATGTGGACCCGCAGTGGATTCGTTTTACTGATTTACATGCCTGGGTATGTGCTTTGCCTGAATTTGAAGATGATCCAACCAAGTCGACTGAAGGTCTGCTTGAAGCGATTCAAATGGCATGGATTGATGAGGCACGCTAAGCCCTCATCTTAAAAAAGCATTTTTTTACAGATGAAAAGCAGAAAAATGCGCATTATCTCGGTATAATGCGCCAAATTTTCATGTCAACAATTGACTTAAGGAGCCTATCATGGCTATCGAACGTACTTTATCTATCGTTAAACCAGACGCAGTTGCTAAAAACCACATCGGCGACATCTTTGCTCGTTTCGAGAAAGCTGGTCTTCAAATTGTTGCAACTAAAATGAAACATTTGACTCAAGCTGAAGCTGAAGGCTTCTATGCTGAGCACAAAGAACGTGGTTTCTTTGCTGACCTAGTTGCATTCATGACTTCTGGTCCAGTGGTTGTTTCAGTTCTTGAAGGCGAAAACGCTGTTCTTGCTCACCGTGACATCCTTGGTGCGACGAATCCTAAAGAAGCTGCTCCTGGTACTATCCGTGCAGATTTCGCTGTAAGCATCGATGAAAACGCTGCTCACGGTTCTGACTCTGTAGCATCTGCTGATCGTGAAGTTAACTACTTCTTCGCTCAAACTGAGATTGCTCCACGTACTCGTTAATTCGCAGTATTCAAGCCAGATAAGTGTTATTATACTTATCTGGTTTTTTTATTCTCTGAATAATTCTTTGCTCACATATTGAGCTTCTCCTTTCATCTTTAGACATGGTTTAGGTAATACACATGAGTACTGAAGCAGTCGCTGTATCAGCAGTTTCTGAGCCACAGCAACACACTCCATCCGCTCCAGCACAGGCAAATACTGTCGAGAAAGTGAATTTACTTGGCATGTCACGTCCGCAAATGGAAAAATTCTTTGAGGACATGGGTGAAAAGAAGTTTCGTGCCGGGCAGGTGATGAAATGGATTCACCAGTTCTTCGTGACTGATTTTGCTGAAATGACCAATATTTCAGGAAAACTGCGTGAAAAACTGGAAAAGATTTGTGAAATTAAAGCGCCTGAAGTGGTGCATAAAAACTATTCTAAAGATGGTACCCGTAAATGGGTATTCCGTGTTGGCGACGGTGAAGGTTCCCTCGTCGAAACCGTATTGATTCCTGCTGAACATCGCAGTGGTTTACGTCGCACTTTGTGTATTTCTTCACAAGTGGGCTGTGCACTGGACTGTTCATTCTGCTCAACCGGTAAACAGGGTTTCCAGCGTGATTTGACTCAAGCCGAAATTATCGGTCAGCTCTGGATGGCGAACTATTCCTATATGGAAGATGTGCCTGTACTTGAGCGTGAACGTTCAGTCACGAACGTGGTGATGATGGGCATGGGCGAGCCATTGCTCAACTACGATGCAGTATTGAATTCAATGCGTATTATGCTGGATGACTTTGCATACGGCATGTCAAAACGTCGTGTGACTTTATCGACTTCTGGTGTGGTACCGAAAATCGATCAGATGGTCAAAGATATTGACGTGGCGCTGGCTATTTCATTGCATGCGCCAAATGATGAACTGCGTAACGAGCTGGTGCCGATCAATAAAAAATATCCGCTTGAGCAGCTGATTGCAGCATGTCAGCGTTATATTGCTAAAGATGGTAACGAAAGTTCACGTAAACATGTGACGATTGAATATGTGATGTTAGATGGCGTGAATGACCATCCTGAACATGCTCAGCAAATGATTAAGCTGTTGAAGAATTTGCCAAGCAAGATTAATTTGATTCCTTTTAATCCGTTCCCGCATGCGCCATATGGCCGCTCAAGCCGCAACCGGATTATTTCTTTCCAAAAAACTTTGTCTGATGCCGGTTTTGTGTGTACGATTCGTCAGACACGCGGTGATGACATTGATGCCGCGTGTGGACAGTTAGTCGGACAAGTCGCTGACCGTACCCGTCGTGCGGAACAGTGGAAAAAGAAAATTGCGCAATCGAATGAGATCATGCGCTCACAAGGATAATAAGAGGTCGCCAGTTGAGAAATCTAACATCAAAGTTTGCTTTGATTTCAACAGTATGTGTGTCTTTGGTTTTAGTCGCGTGTCAGACGCCAGATCTGGGTCAGAAAGACCCTGAAAAGGCCACCAAAGTCCGTACCCAATTGGCGGTAGAATATCTGAGAACAGGTGACCTGGATGCAGCCAAACGTGCGCTGGATCAGGCACTTGAGACTACTCCGCGTGATTCTCAAGCAAATATGATGATGGGCGTGCTACTGCAACAGGAAGGTAGTAAGCTTAATCTCGAAAAAGCAGATCATTATTTCAAGCGTGCGATTTCGGCAGATCCGAAAAATGCGCAGGCGCGAAATAATTACGGCACTTATTTATATCAGCTTGAACGCTATAATGATGCGATCGAGCAGTTTCAAATTGCTGGTGCCACGTTGGGTTATGATCAACGTTTCCGCGCACTGGAAAATATGGGGCGGATTTACCTGAAACTGGGTGATGCAACAAATGCTGAAAAATCATTCAAACAGGCGCTGCAAGCCAATCGCGATTCTTATATTTCAATGTTAGAGTTGGCAGAAATATTTTATTTGAACCAGCAGTTCCCGGCGGCGACACAAATGTATCAACAGTTTGTGCGTGGTGTGGGACAGAAGAATCAGGGTGCTCGTGCGCTCTGGGTCGGCATTCGCACTGCGCGTGCCGGGGGTGATCAGTTGGGTATGCAGGTATTGGTCAACCAGTTACGTGCACTTTTTCCTGAAAGCCAGGAATACCAACGTTATTTGCAATTACAGTACAGTACTGAGGCCGTATGGAAGTAAATCCTAATTCACCATCGAATCATTCGAGCGTAGCTCCAAATGCGTTAGGAAATATTCAACGTCCGGGCGAGTACTTGCGCCAGATTCGCATCAATCAGCAACGCAATCTGGAAGATGTAGCGAAAGAGCTGAACATCCCGGTCAAAACCCTGACTGCTCTTGAGCAGGATGAATACAAATCTTTGCCTGAAGCGACCTTTATCAAAGGTTATTACCGGACTTATGCCAAATTTCTGGGTGTAGATGCGTCTAGTATTATTCAGCGTTTTGATGAAATTTATACCAATGATACCGGGCTGCTGCCGAACCATGCCCTGAACAATTCTCCTATCAAAATTATGGGGAAATTGCCAGGTTCCAAGCGTGACCGCAATCGTAAGTGGTTAAGACGAATTTTTATTACGCTGGTACTGTTGCTGATTTTGGGCGCACTGTTTGCCATGATTCAGAACTGGTCGAGCAGTAATTCCCAAAATAGCAGTGAAGTCTCTGGAGTAGGCGCTTCTAATGTCGAGATTCTGAATCTGGATACAGGTGCCGCACTTTCCGGTGATCAGCTGAAACTTGATTTTAACCGTCCGACTTCGGTGCATATTGTCGACTCAGCGGGTAATGTTCTGGCAACTGGCCGTCAGGCATCGAGCTTGCAACTGAATGGTGAAGCGCCATTCCAGATTCGTCTGGATGATGCCTCGGCTGTATCGCTCAGTTTGAATAATGAAAATATTTCATTGTCACCCTACACTGTGAACGGAAAAGCAGAATTCCGTTTATCACCTTAACAGATCAAGAGTAGAGCAGAACGATGATCATAAATCCAATTAAACGTCGTCCAACACGTAAAATTCGTGTGGGTTCAGTTTATGTGGGTGGTGATGCACCAATCAGTATCCAGTCCATGACCAATACTGAAACCTGTGATGTAGCAGCTACGGTTGCACAGATTCAGCGCTGCGTCGATGCAGGTGCGGATATTATGCGGGTTTCTGTGCCTACCATGGAAGCCGCGGCGGCATTTGGTGAAATTCGCAAGCAGGTCAATGTACCTTTGGTCGCCGATATTCACTTCGATTATAAAATTGCTTTAGCAGTTGCCGATTTGGGTGCAGACTGCCTGCGGATTAACCCGGGCAATATCGGTTCTGAAGCGAAAATCCGTGAAGTGGTGGCCGCAGCACGTCATAACGATATTTCCATGCGGATCGGTGTCAATGCCGGTTCACTGGAAAAAGATATTCAAAAGAAATATGGTGAGCCGACTGGCCAGGCTTTGCTTGAATCTGCGATGCGCCATATCGATATTTTAGACCGTCTGGATTTCCAGGAATTCAAAATTTCAGTCAAAGCCTCGAATGTGTTCCTGACCATGGATGCGTATCGTTTGCTGTCACAGCAAATTAATAATCCGTTACATTTGGGTGTAACGGAAGCGGGTATTTACCGCACCGGTTCGGTTAAATCAGCGATCGCTTTGGGCGGCCTGCTGATGGAAGGCATTGGGGATACCATGCGTATTTCCTTAGCTGCCGACCCTGAAGAAGAAATTAAAATTGGTTTTGATATTCTGAAATCGCTGGGTCTGCGCTCCAACGGGATTAACTTCATTGCCTGCCCAAGCTGTTCACGTCAGGAATTTAATGTGATTTCGGTGATGCAGCAACTTGAAGAGCGTTTAGAAGATATTCGTACCCCAATGGATGTCTCTGTCATTGGCTGTAAAGTGAATGGGCCGGGCGAAGCCAAAGAAGCGGATATTGGTGTGGTGGGTGCAAGTCCGCGTTCACTAGTGTACCGTAATGGCGAAAAGAGCCATTTAATTGACACGAATCAATTGGTTGATGAAATCGAAACCATGGTTCGTCAACGCGTTTCCGAGCTTGAAGAAGCTAAATCTAAAGAAATTATTCGTACAAGTTTTCCTGAGTAGATCATGAGTTCAATCGTCGCAATCAAAGGTTTTAATGACATTCTCCCAACGCAAACCCCAGCTTGGAGACGTCTTGAACAGCATCTATCCGGTTTGATGGATGCCTATGGCTATCAACAAATTCGTTTGCCTATCGTAGAACAGACCAATCTGTTTAAACGTTCGATCGGTGATGCAACCGATATCGTTGAAAAAGAAATGTATACCTTCCTCGACAAGGGCAATCCGCCTGAGTCATTGACGCTGCGTCCTGAAGGGACGGCGGGTTGTGTACGTGCCATGCTGGAGCATAACCTGCTGCGCGGTGCGACGCCTCGCGTCTGGTATATCGGCCCAATGTTCCGTTATGAAAAACCGCAAAAAGGCCGTTACCGTCAGTTCCACCAGTTTGGTGTAGAAACTTTTGGTGTGGCGACTCCGGACATGGATGCAGAACTGATCCTGATGACAGCACGTTTATGGAAACGTATGGGTGTGGCAGACAAGGTTCAGCTTGAGTTGAACACTTTAGGTGAGTCGGATGAGCGTGCAGCCTATCGTGCGGCGCTGGTTGAGTTTTTAGAGTCGCATAAAGCTGATCTGGATGAAGATTCTCAGCGCCGTCTGACCACGAATCCATTGCGTATTTTGGATTCTAAAGATGCCAAAACACAAAGTATCTTAGAAAATGCACCGAAACTGCATGATTTTATGGGTGAAGAAACGCTGGCGCACTTTGCCCAGTTACAGCAGTATTTGACTGATGCAGGCGTGAGCTTCGTGATCAATCAAAAGCTGGTACGCGGTCTGGACTATTACAACAAAACTGTTTTTGAATGGACCACAACCCATTTGGGTTCACAAGGTACAGTTTGTGCCGGTGGCCGTTATGACGGTCTAGTGGGTCAACTTAAAGGAAAGGCAGATCAGTCTGTCCCTGCGGTCGGTTTTGCTATGGGGATCGAGCGTTTATTGCTTCTGCTGGAACAGGTTGAAGACAATACCCGGGCACGTGATTGTGAAGTATTCCTGGTGGTTGAACCGGCTTCTCAAGGTAAAGCTTTGGTCATTGCGGAGCAGATTCGTGATCAGCTTGAAGCAGCAGACAGTCAGGTTCGTCTGAAAGTAGGCTCACAAGGTTCAATGAAATCACAAATGAAAAAGGCCGATCAAGCCGGTGCTTTGTATGCGGCGATTTTGGGCGAGCGTGAACTGGAAGCTCAGGCGTTTACTGTGAAAGAGCTGGCAACCGCAGAGCAATCGAATGTACCATTTACGGACTTCGTTGCATTTTTTAGTACTAAAATTTCTTCAAAATAATCGATAAAACATTAGGAAAAGGGTAATCTCATGAGCGCAATGAGTGGTGATGAACAGTTTGAAAGCTTAAAATCCTTTACGAAGAAATATGGTTCTTCGATGATTACCGGGATTTTAATTGCGCTGATTGCCTTTTTTGGATGGGAATATTGGCAGAAGAAAAACCTGGCAGAGTCGCAAATGCACACTGCCAAGGTTCAGCAGTTGATGGATGATGCACAGGCATCGAAAGGTGATGGTTTTGCCAAGCTGTCTGAAACTGCGGACAAAATTGTCAAGGAAGCGCCTGACTCAGCTCAGGCGATTCAAACCCAGTTAGTCATGGCGAAACTGGCTTATGACAAAGAAGATTATGCTGCGGCCGAGAAAGCACTACAGAAAGTTGAAAACTCGAAAGTAGATGATAAAGGCCTGGTTCAGGTGGTTAAACTTCGTCTGGCCTATGCGCAACTGGCACAGAAAAAATATGATGCTGCATTGAAAACTTTAGAAGCAGTGACTGAACCTGCATTTAAAGCAACTGCCGATGAAGCACGTGGCGATATCTATGTTGCCAAAAATGATATTGAAAATGCGAAAAAAGTATATCAAAGTGCATGGGATGCTTTGATTGAACGTAAAGAAGAACGTCAGATTTTACAAATTAAGCTCGAAAGCGTAGGCGTGTTAGTCGATGATCCAGAAATCGAACGCCCAATTATAGAAACACAAGCGGAAGAAGCTGCATGAATAGAAAATACAAAATTACCTGTGCCTTGACTGTTTTAACGCTTGCACTGGCTGGCTGTGCAGGTAAAACCACTAAAGTTCCAGAAGTAAAACCGAATCCACTTCCAAAACTGACCCAAGCCAAAACCCTGGTCCCTGTATTTTCCACCAGTGTGGCGTCAACAGATGCTGCTGATCCGTTGCGTTTACGTCTGGATGCAGACAATGGCGTGGTCTTTGCGATTGACCCGAAAGGCGAAGTGTCTGCATTTAAAGGCAAACAGCGTCTGTGGCAGAAGAAAGTCAGCAAAGACAATTTAAGTTCTGGCGTTGAAGCTGCCGAAGGTCTTGTTGTCGTCGGCAACCAGAAAGGTCAGCTGTTTGCGCTAGATCAACAAACCGGCGAGCAGAAATGGACTGCGCAATTGACGGGTGCTTTACTGGCGCCTTCACTGATTCATGCAGGGCGGGTCATTAGTGTCAGCAATGACGGCACCGTATATGCGCATGAAATTGCGACGGGTGCGCAAGTTTGGACTTATGACTTACCTAATGTACAATTCAGCCTGCGTGGTATGGCTGCACCGGTTGCATTAGATGCGCGTAATGTACTGATTGCATCTTCCAATGCTTATATCTATGCACTGGATGCCTTAAGCGGTGTGCCAAAATTACAGCGTCGTGTCGCAGTGTCGGATGGGCGTTCTGATATCCAGCGTCTGGTTGATATTGACGGGGAACCGGTCGTTGCAGGCCAGTTTGTGGTGACCACCAGTTATCAAGGTCAGGTGACTGTGCTGGATTTAGCTTCACAACAGGTGGTCTGGAGTGAAGATGCCAGCAGTATCCAGCGTCCAGAAGTTGTGGGCAATGGTGTATTTGTGGCGCAAACCGATGGCAAAATCAAAGCCTTTGAAATTACCTCGGGTCAACCGCTTTGGGAAAATGACCAGTTGCTGAATCGCAAGTTAAGTAATCCGGTGATGCTGGGTACTGATCTTGTAGTCGGCGATCTGGATGGTGTCTTGCACCTGATTGATCCGCGTACCGGACAGATTACTGGTCGTTCGAAAACCTCTGGGGAAGTACGTAGCTTACGCGTCATCGACAACCAGCTGTATGTTTCCACACGCAAGGGCGCATTAAGCATTTGGCAGAACCGTTAATTTTAACGAGCCTTATGCTAAACTAGCCACAACCGTATTTTTGTGAACGCGGGGTGATTGAAAAATCAATGCCCCGTGTTTTTATTTAGGGTATTTCCCCCTTATATCTTCCTATACTTTCTGATGTTCAGGCCACTTTGACGCCTGATATTGAATAAAGGTTACTCTATGAAACCCGTAATTGCGCTCATTGGTCGTCCGAACGTCGGAAAATCAACGCTGTTCAACCAGATTACCAAGAGCCGTGACGCATTGGTGGCAGACTTTGCAGGTCTGACACGCGACCGTAAATATGGCGATGCAACTTATCAAAATAAATCTTTCATTGTGGTCGATACTGGCGGTATTGGCGAAAATGAAGGTGGGATTGACTCGTACATGGCAGAGCAGTCCAAGACTGCTATTCATGAAGCCGACATCATTATTTTTGTGGTTGATGCGCGTGCCGGACTGCTGGCTTCTGATGAACAGATTGCCCGTGAATTGCGTACTTTAGGCAAAAAAGTCTTTCTGGTGGCCAACAAAGTTGATGGCGTACATGCTGAAGCTGCCCTGGTTGAATTCTACAAACTGGGTATGGGCGAGCCGCTACAAGTGGCAGCCAGCCATGGTCGTGGTGTTCAGCAGATGCTGGAAGATGTACTTGCTGATGTACCGGAAGATGAAAATCCGGAAGAGCATGACAAAAACACGGGTCTGCGTTTAGCGATTATTGGTCGTCCGAACGTTGGTAAGTCAACGCTGGTGAACCGTTTGCTCGGTGAAGAGCGTGTGGTGGCATTTGACCAGCCGGGTACAACACGTGACTCGATTTATATTCCATTCGAGCGTGATGGCCGTCAATACACCCTGATTGATACTGCAGGGGTGCGCCGTAAAGGTAAAGTTGATGAAATGATTGAGAAATTCTCGATTGTTAAAACTTTACAGGCAATGAAAGATGCCAACGTAATTGTTGTTGTGGTTGATGCGCGTGATGGTATTGTTGAGCAAGATTTGCATTTGATTGGCTATGCGCTTGAAGCGGGTCGTGCCATGGTCATTGCAGTCAACAAATGGGATAACATGACTGAATATGATCGTAAGCAATGTAAGCTCGATGTAGAGCGTCGCTTCGATTTTATTCCATGGGCCAAAGTACATTTGATTTCTGCATTGCATGGAACGGGTGTGGGTGATCTTTATCCATCGATTCACCGTGCTTATGATTCATCTCGTTTGAAAGTGTCACCAGCAAAAATCACCCAGATTTTAAATGATGCGACAGATGCCCACCAACCGCCAATGGTTCAGGGTCGTCGTATTAAAATGCGTTATGCACACATGGGTGGACAAAATCCGCCAACGATCGTGATTCACGGAAACAAGGTGGATAAAACTCCTGCGGATTATCGTCGTTACCTGGAAAACGTGTTCCGTAAAGTGTACAAGCTTGAAGGTACACCGATTAAAATCGAGTTTAAAACTTCGGAAAACCCGTTTGAAGGTCGTAAGTCTCAAGTGGATGAGCGTGCAGCTGCACGTAAACGTCGCTATGTACAGAAGTTCAAGAAAGCCGAGAAGAAATTTAAGCGTTAATTTTATAGTTTAAATTTTTCGGATAAAAAGCCTGCGTAAAGCGGGCTTTTTGTTTTGAGAAAATAATGAATTTCTCTCCCAATAAAAGTGTAAATTCTTTTACACTCAAATCAATTGACATCTTTTTAATGGATTCACGTGGCTCGGCTGATTCAAATTCATCTGCATCAACTTTCTGATCTGGCTTGTGATCAATTGTCAGACCGCAAAACCCAGATTGCCGAACGGAAACGCGAAGTGGCATTTTTGCGCAATCAGCTTTTATCCCAATCTTTTGAATTGCCAGTTAGCGATCAACAGGTGGTGCGGACGAATTTTGGCAAGCCTTATTTAAATGACTATCCAGACTTCAGTTTTAATCATAGCCATAGCCATAATTTCTACGCCCTGGCCACGAGCAGGAATGTCCAAAACTTGGGAATCGATATTGAAGAACTGAGCCGTAAAGTCCGTTTTGAAGCTTTGGCACAGCACGCCTTCCATCCTGAAGAACTCAAAAATTGGCAAGCGCTGGCTTATGACCCTGAATACTGGTTTAAAGTCTGGACGACCAAAGAGGCCGTGTTAAAGGCATCAGGCTTGGGAATCCGGATCAACCTCAACGAATTCAATACTAATATCCATCCTGAGCAAAATGGCGGGCGCTGCGAACATCCAAAGATTGGCGTCTATGCCTATCAAAATTATACGCTTGCTGGCTGCGTGCTCACCGTGGCCTGGCAAAGTGAGCACTCTTGCAACGGGTTGAAATTTCCGGTGATTCAGATTCATCACACTGTCTAAAACAGAATCAACCCGAATATTTTTTATTTTCTGGAAATGAGCAGATTACTCAGCCGATTCACAAATTGCGGACTCATCCGCGATAAATGAAATAAAAACTGACTTTTGAATCCGACGGGATGATGCGTTGCTTGCCAGATGGAATCTTTGAGTTCTGCCAGTTTCAGAATATCTTGTGCGACATCTTCTGCTTTTAAATGCACGCCCATTTTTTTAATACTTTCTGCCTGCATATCTTTGACCATGGCCGTACTGACGAAAAGCGGCATGATATCCAAGACTCGAATCCCATAGGGTTGCCACTCAATATCCAGACTTTCAGTCAGGCCACGCACTGCAAACTTGCTAGTGGAATAACTGCTTAAATCGGCCTGGCCATAAATTGCCGAAGCGGAAGATAGATTAATGATGCGGGCAAATGAAGATTCTTTTAAATATGGGAAAGCGGCATGACAGCCGTTCATGACCCCTTTGACATTAATATCCAGAGTCCGGTGATGTGCATCAATAGTAGTATCTTCAAAAGGCCCTGAATATAGGATCCCGGCATTATTGACCAGAATATTGATTTCACCTGCCCAAGCTGAAAATTCGGCTAAAGCTGTTTCCCAGGAAGCGTAGTCAGCCACATCCAGAAAACCGGCTTTGGCATGTTCGCCCAGTTGCTGGGCCAGTTGTTCTGCCTGCTCCACCTGAACATCATAAATGCCCACCTTGTAGCCGTGCTGGTAAAATAGGGTGGCCGTCGCGGCACCAATTCCTTGTGCTGCACCACTAATCAATATACTGTGCATGTGCCTGATCTCCTTATTGTCTTTTTTTTGAGCATAACAAGAAACTGGCAGATTGACGCGACTATTTGGTAAAAAAGAGGTTTTTGAATATGGAACAACTACTCAAGGTCATTCGCGAATTACGTGAAAAATGTCCATGGGATCAGCAACAGACCCCTGAATCTCTGACTAAATATGCCATTGAGGAAGCTTACGAAGTCGAAGCAGCAGTCCGCTCTGGAAAAGTCGACGATGTCCGCGATGAGCTGGGTGATTTGCTGTTACAGGTAGTGTTCCAGTCGCAAATGTATAGCGAGCAGGGGGCTTTCGATTTTCAGGATGTGGTTCAGGCCATTACCGATAAACTGGTTCGCCGTCATCCGCATGTATTTCAGGCTGAACAATTTGCAAAAATGAGTCCGGAAGATGTGTCTGAGCTATGGAAAGAAATCAAACAGCAAGAAAAGCAGGGCAAGCCGCGTTCACGTCTGGATGATATTAAACATGCACCGGCTTTGGTGCAGGCTGATGAAATTCAAAAAAATGTCGCCAAAATCGGTTTTGATTTTCCGGACATGGCGGGTGCTTATGCCAAGCTGGAAGAAGAGCTGGCTGAATTAAAAGAAGCGGTAGCCGGACAAAATTCCGATGAAATACAGGAAGAATTTGGCGACTGCTTATTTTCTCTGGTCAATGTTGGACGTAAACTTGGCATCTCCAGTGAGATGGCATTATTGGGGACGATCCATAAATTTCGAACCCGCTTTGCCTTGATGGAAGATCAGGCACAATTACAGCAATTAGACCTGGAAAAACTGTCACTGGCTGAACTTGATCAGCTCTGGGAACAGGCTAAATTAGAATTAAAACAAAGAGCAGCACATGAAAAAAACACCTTATCGAATCGGTCCAACATGGATTAATCTTCTTCTGAGTTGCTGGCTGGGCTTTATTTCTATCGGAACAGCGCATGCGACTGCGACCGATTATATGGAATGGAAGACCCAACAACAGCAACACGACGCCCGCCTGAAGAAAAAAGCTGCCGCTACGGCTTCATCAGAAAGCAATCACTATCTGGCGAAGCCTGCATTATCGGCATCTTCTGCTGCTGATAAAATCAGTTTGAATAATGCAACTGTAGAGCAATTACAGCAGCTAAATGGTATTGGTCAAAAAAAGGCTGAAGCGATTATTGAACATCGGCAAAAAAATGGAAAATTCAAAAGCATTGAAGAGATCCAGCTGGTCAAAGGGATTGGGCCGGCATTATTTGCCAAAAACAAGGCCAAACTGGCCTTGTAAGGCGACAGTATGGATCATGACTAGCTGATTAATTTGACTCGCAGGATTGACATAATCAAATTGCCCTTTAGCCGTGTAAGCGATATGATTAGCGTCATCTTAGAATTTTACGTTCAGACGTAGGAGACAGCGTCTTTTGCAAACTTTGCGCGCGTCAAAATGTGGTTTATCAACCGCTCAATTACCTTCTTATATTCTCGATGTGATTGATGCCTTAAACAAGGCAGGCTATGAAGCTTATATCGTGGGTGGTGGTGTTCGAGATCTGATGTTAGGTTTGAATCCTAAAGATTTCGATGCAGTCACCAATGCAACCCCGGCTCAGGTCAAGGAAGTTTTCGGACGACGTTGTCGAATTATCGGACGACGTTTCGAACTGGCGCATGTCTATTCAGGGCGGGAACTGGTTGAAGTGGCAACCTTTCGTGCACCACCAAAAAAAGCAGTGACCTCGGCCGCGGGGATGATTCTACGTGATAATAACTGGGGCAGCATCGAGCAGGATTTTGCCCGTCGTGATTTTTCCATCAACGCGATGTATTACCAGCCGCGTAAAGGCATTGTGCTGGATTTCTGCAATGCAGTGGATGATATCCACAGCAAAACCTTACGCTTACTCGGTGATCCGGCTTTAAGATTTGAAGAAGATCCGGTGCGGATGCTGCGAACCTTACGTTTTGCCGCCAAACTGAACTTTAATATTGATGAAGCGATTCTGGATGTCTTTACCCCGGAAATGACCCAGTTGCTGCGTGATGTTTCTCCACATCGACTTTATGATGAATCACAGAAACTGTTCACCATGGGACACCTGAACCGTGTCTTGCCAATGCTGATTGATTTCGGGATCTGGCAGCAGTTATTTGCAGATATCAAGCCTGAAATTATGCCATTTATGGAACGCGCTGCGAAAAATACCGATCAGCGTATTTCGATCGGCAAGACCATCAATCCGGCATTTTTCTATGCGGTATTGTTGTGGCAGCCATTCCTGGAGCGTTGTGAATTCTATCTGAATAAAGGTGTGGTAGCGGCCGAAGCCCGTGCCCAAGCCGGTCTCGACGTATTAAAACGTCAGGCAACCCGCACTATTATTCCACGCTTTGCGGAAACTTTTATTCGTGAAGTTTGGGAAATGCAGACCCGTTTGCTGAATCCAAAACCACAGCAAATTGAGGCCTTGTCCAGTCATGCGCGTTTCCGTGCCGGCTTTGACTTTTTGCTGCTGCGTGAAAAATCAGGCGATGCAACTGCCCAAGGCATGGGCAGCTGGTGGGATGCTTACCAGCAAATGAGCGGTGACGAGAAAGAACGGGCCATTAGCCAGTATAACCGTCAGCGTGCCAAGAGCCGTCGCAAGGCGAGTCAAGAAGAACATCTGGACCAGAAACTGACCCAACAGCAAGATCTTGCCGAGATTGAGCCGTTAGTGAATGAACCTGAACCACGCAATCGTCGGGTGCGTAAAGCCAAGTTTGAAGACAAGGCGAAACCTCTGTCGCATGTGGCAGCCAGTGCCAGCGGTGAAATTGGCGCAGATCATCCGATTATGAAACGTCAGCGGGTAAAACGTGATCTGAGCCAAGTGGTATTTGGACCAACACAATGATCGTGACATATATTGGCCTGGGCAGTAACCTGGGCGATTCACGCCAGATTCTGGCAGAAGCTGTACAGAAACTGGCGACCTTGGGGCAGGTGAAAACTTCGCATCTGTATCAAAGTCCACCGATGGGACCACAGGATCAGCCGAACTATCTGAATGCAGTGGTGCAGTTAAATACCGATCTGGCCGCTTTAAGCCTGCTGGATCGCCTGCAAGCTTTTGAGCAGGACGCTGGTCGGGTACGTTTACGTCATTGGGGCGAACGTACGCTGGATCTGGACTTGCTGCTCTATGGTAATGAGCACATTCAAAATGAACGCTTAACTGTGCCGCATGTTGGGGTATTAGAGCGTGATTTTGTCCTGATTCCACTTCTGGATATTGAGCCTGAATTACAGGTTTATGGACACAGATTAAAAGACCTGGACATCGTTAAACAGTCGACCCTCGCGGTACTCGATGACAGCAACTGGGCAAATATTTAATTTTTAAGTGATGGTAGCTTTGTCAGAACTTTCAAGCATAGAGGAACATTTTCATGGTCAGTCTGAGTGATTTAAGACGCTTTAAAGCAGATGGACGCAAATTTTCATGTCTGACTTGCTATGATGCCAGTATGGCCAAAGCCATGGAAATTGCCGAAGTGGACAGCATTTTAATTGGCGATTCTCTGGGAATGTCAATTCAGGGCCGTGATTCGACTTTGCCGGTCACGGTTGCGGATATGGCCTATCATACGGCTGCGGTACGCCGTGGTAACCAGCATGCCTTTATCATGACTGACTTGCCATTTATGAGCTATGCTACCTTGAATGATGCCTTGCAAAGTTCGAAAACCGTGATGCAGGCTGGCGCGCAAATGGTGAAAATGGAAGGCGGTGCATGGTTGGCGGAAACCGTGCAAGTGCTGACCCGTAACGGTATTCCGGTGTGTGTGCATTTGGGTCTTACTCCGCAGTCGGTACATGTCTTTGGCGGTTATAAACTGCAAGCCCGTACCCGTGAAGCGGCCGATCAGCTCATTGCGGACTGTAAAGCAGTAGTAGAGGCGGGTGCTGCATTATTGCTACTCGAATGCGTACCGGCACAGCTTGGCCAGGAAATCACAGAACTGTTTCCGCACATTCCGGTCATTGGCATTGGCGCAGGTGCAGCTACAGACGGCCAGGTGCTAGTGGTACAGGATATGCTGGGTCTGACCTTTGGTCACACTGCAAAATTTGTACGTAATTTTATGCAAGAACAATCGGGTGCGACAGCCATTCTGGATGCTTTTAAAGCTTACCATGCTGCAGTTTTAGATGGATCTTTCCCGGCACCAGAACAAACTTTTCAGGTTGAATTGTAAGATGAAAACAGAAACCACCATTCAGGGCTTAGCGGCATCATTAAATCCGGCACGTACCAGTCGCAAGATTATCGGTTTTGTACCAACCATGGGTAATCTGCATCAAGGACATTTAAACTTGGTGCGTGAAGCGCGTAAGTTGTGTGATGTGGTGGTGGTCAGTATCTTTGTCAATCCGATCCAGTTTGGGCCAAATGAAGATTTTGACAGCTATCCGCGTACGCTTGAGCAGGACCAGCAGCTTTTGGCAGAAGTTGGTTGTGACATCGTGTTTGCGCCGACGGTTGAACAAATGTATGGTAAAAAACCGCGTCTGACCAATATCAGTGTTTCTGACATTACTAATGATTTATGTGGTTTGCAGCGTCCCGGCCATTTTGATGGCGTGGCGGTGGTGGTCACTAAATTGTTTAACATCGTACAGCCGAATTACGCCTTCTTTGGCCAGAAAGATTATCAGCAATTGGCGGTCATTCGTCAGTTTGTACAAGACCTGAATATTCCACTGGAAGTGATTGGTGTGCCGATTGCCCGTGCAGAAGACGGCTTGGCTTTAAGTTCGCGCAATGGTTATTTAAGTGAAGAGCATCGTGCAATCGCACCGGTCATTTATCAAAGCTTGCAAAAGGCTGAACAGCAATTACATGCAGGCGTGGAGCTGGAAACGGTATTGGCAGAGATTCGCCAGACTTTAACCGATGCCGGGTTTGTGGTGGACTATGTTGAAGCCCGCACTCCCGAATTACAAAAAATTCATACGTTTAATCAAGATCTTGTGTTATTTATAGCTGCAAAGTTGGGTAATACACGTCTGATCGATAACCTGCAGGTTAAATACACTGCCGGCTAAGATGAAAGGGTAGCATGCATGAAGCGCATTTTAATTGTCACAGGACAATCTGGTTCGGGTAAATCATCTGCATTACAGGTGCTTGAAGATCTGGGTTATTACTGTATTGATAATCTGCCTTTGGCATTGCTTCCCGAAATCGTGGCAAAACTGGACAGTGAAAATAATCTGGAACAGTTGGCGCTGGGCGTCGATGTGCGCAGTACCCGGGCAGATTTACAAGAATTTGATCATGTATTTGAGCAACTACAGCAGCATGGCTCGGTCGATATTATCTATCTGACCACGCAGGATCAGGAGCTGATTGCCCGCTTTAGTGCTTCGCGTCGGCCGCATCCTTTAGCGTCACGCTTTAAAAGTCTGAATCACTGTATACAGGAAGAAAAAATCCTGTTGATGCCGATTCAGTTGCGCTCTACGGTACACATCGATACCACCGACAAAAGCGTGCATGATCTGAAACATACCTTATTGTCCAAGCTTGGGCAGGCCGATAACCTGATCCTGATTCTGCAATCCTTTGGTTATAAGCATGGCATTCCACTGGATGCCGATTATGTCTTTGATGTCCGGCATTTGCCGAATCCGCATTGGGAACTGGAACTGCGCAAATTTTCAGGACTAGATCAGCCGGTGCAGGCGTTTTTACAAAAGAGCGATCAGGTCGAGGATATGTTCAATGATCTGTATCATTTTCTGGACAAGTGGTTGCCGACCTTTGCTGAAGGGCATCGTCATTATATGACCGTGTCGATTGGCTGTACCGGTGGTCAGCATCGTTCTGTTTATATTGTGGATAGACTAAAAAAAGCCCTTGAGGCAAAATGGTCTATTCAAGTCCTCCATCGAGAAATGAAGCACTGGTCATGATTGATACGACAGTTGACGTAATTAATAAACTGGGTTTACATGCACGCGCATCTGGTAAACTGATAGAAGTTACCACCAAATTTCGTTCCAGTATCCAGATTGGCAAGGCTGACAAATTGGTAGATGCCAAAAATATCATGTCATTGCTCATGCTTGGTGCAGGCAAAGGAACAACTTTACGCTTAGTGATTGAAGGAGCAGATGAGGAAAAAGCCTTATCTGAAATTCAGGCACTATTTGCAGCAAAATTTTATGAGGCAGATTAATCGTGGCACGTCGACCGAACAGTTTAACTGAAGAAGATTTTGATTCTTTAGAGGGACGCGCAAGTAAGACCGAACAGAAAAAAGCAGTCCAGCGTATGGCTGCTTTAGGTGCGCAGCTTGCAGAGCTGAGCGCTAAACAAATTAAAAACCTACCTGTAGATGAGCGTTTGATTGACGCATTGCTTGATGTGCAGGCAATTAGTTCACATGAAGCACGTCGTCGTCAATTTTCACGGATTGGTAAATTATTACGCAATGAAAATGAAACGGTAATTTTGTCTTATTTAACACCGAAACAAGGTCTTAAAAAGACAGCTCAATTACAGCGTTGGGTGGATCGAATTGTCAAAGATGGAGATCCGGCCATCAATGAATTTACCAAAACCTATAATGCGACAGAGCGTCATACCTTACGTCAACATTATCTTCGGGTACACCGTGATTTAAAGAATCAAGCACCTGAAGAAGAAGTGAATGCTTCTAAATTAAAGCTGTTTAACTATGTACAGCAAGTGGCCTTGATTTCTGACAATTAAGTAGCCATGTAAAAAAGCGGTCTTTTTAGGCCGCTTTTTTTATAGCTATTCTGAGCCGATTGGTTTGACGTAGACATGCATAGCCTATAAGTGATCTATCTTAATATTTCTATTCCAGCTTCTAAAACTGCACTGAGGATAAAAAACACAAAATTTTCGCAATTAATTTGTTAATGAATGTAAGTTCTTTACAATTCTCAGTGGTTTTTTGGGTCTGTTTTTAGTTGAAATGCTGATATTTAAATATTTCGTAGACTGGAATTGTTAAGATAGTTTTAAAAATTAAAAAATAATTCTGAGTGTTATTAGATAGATGAAACCTGATATAAAATCTGTTTTTAATCATAAGGTCAAACTATATAGTTGAAAAATCATTAGCTTTTACTTTAAATAGAGTAAAAATCGATGGTGGGTATTTTTTATTCGGTACTGTGTTACAGTAGATACAAATAAAGATACTTATTTTAGGTGAGATAGATTAATTTCAAATACTTATGTAGGTTTTTTTAGAATAGTAAATTTTCAAGTTATTCTTAATCAATTAAATATCAGTACCTTGCAGTTAAGAATGTATCTGGATAGAAACAGGTTAACAAATCCTTTAACCTAGAGGTGGGTTTCCATCGTTGAGTAAATATAGAATCTTTGTTATTGATTGTATGAATTTGGTCGGCTGTGTTTTCTTTATTCCATAAACATTCAGAGAGGCAGACATGGAACTAAAACTGCTAGAGGTCGGTCAGAATACGGAGCAATTAAGCTCGTGCCGTATATCTCTCATTTTAGGTGTCTATACCTCTAACAACCTATTAGACACCTTTTGTAAGATCGCCCGTAAAGTTTTAAACGTTAAAACCAGTATTATCGGCTTCCATACGGAACCCTATATCTGGTACAGCTGTCCGCGCGGTTTCCGGGCCTTGCACGCCCCGCAGGAAGTGAATCTGCCTACATATCTGCAACAGGCAGAGGTCATTGACCAGATGCATCCTGCTTATACAGAACTGTCAAATTATGTGAAAAATCTCGGTGTAGCGCATCAGAGATTAGTCGCCTTTAATTTAAAATCAAGTAGCGGTGTGTCTTTTGGACAGGTCATTTTCTTTGATGATCAGACTGAAGGGTTTGATCAGGATGATATTGTCACTATTAAACAATTTGCTGAAAGTTTAGTGATTCGAATTCAGCTCAATCAAGAACATACTGAACTGAAAGAATTATATGAACAGCAATGCGCACTCAACTTCAGTAAAACCAAATTTTTCCAGATTATTGCGCATGACTTGCGTGCACCATTTCATGGTTTACTGGGCTTTTCCGAAGTGCTAGCGCAGGAGCGTGACACTCTGGACGAATCCAGTATCCAGAGCATCGCGGATTATTTATATGATAATGCACAATCGACCTATAACCTGCTGGAAAGCCTGCTGACTTGGGCGATGGCAGAGGGTGGACGCTTTATTTATCATCCGATTAATTATGAATTGAAACAATCCAGTAATATTGTGTGCAGTGTGCTGAAAAGTCTGGCCTTAAATAAAAAAATTGAACTGGTTGATAATATTCCTGAAGACATCAAGGTACATGCGGATATCAACATGATTACCTCTGTCTTGCAGAACCTGGTGTCGAATGCGCTTAAATTCACCCCGGTGAATCAAGGCGGTAAAGTGATTTTAGCTGCAGAAATGGAAGGCGAGCAGGTCAAGATTACGATTCAGGATACTGGCTTGGGCATGACTGAAGAGCAGATGCAGAATCTGTTTAAACCGACTTTGGGTGTGAGTGTCAGAGGCACAGCTGAAGAGAAAGGGGCAGGTTTGGGTCTGGTGCTCTGCAAGCGCTTTATTGACCTGAACCATGGTCAAATTGCTGTAGATTCCAAAGAGGGTCGGGGTACGACCTTTACCGTGCATTTACCGATGGTCACCAATGATCATCAGGCACTGGTGCTTGAAGATGTACATATCGAGCAATCTTAAAAGGTAAATTTCAAACTAAAACATTCCCACTGAGACAAAACTCCTGCTATCTTTAGTATGAAAGAGGACTCCACCCAACATTAGGGTGGAGGTGAATTTCACGACTTTTTTTAGTGCAATATGATAGAATAATTTGCATTAAGTCTCTGTATCTAAATAGATTTAAGGCGAAATGAAGATCAACAAAGCGTACAAATTTAGGCTTGAGCCTAATGCGGAACAGGAGCTTGTTTTAAACAAGTTGCTTGGCTCTGCACGTTTTGTTTGGAATCAAATTTTAGCTGTTTCGTTCGAGATGCTTGCTAATAATGAGCGAATCAACAAAGTTAATTTAGTCAATAAAATTCCTGAATTACGCAAAAAACCTGAATGTGCTTTTCTAGAAAACAGCTCAAATGGCGTTTCACTCCAACAAAAAGTTCGTGATCTTGGTGATGCTTGGGGGAAGTTTTTTAACAAAAAGGAACAAGCTAAGTTAAAGCAAAAACCATTTAGAACTAAGAAGCCACAATTTTTTAAATTATCCGATGGTGGTGAAGTTCAACTTAGACCACTTATGCCACGATTCAAAAAGAAATCTGATGGTTATGATTCCATTCGTATTGTTCAATTTGGCAGATATTGTTGGGTTAAAGGCAACCAAGTTAAGTTACCTAATGACATTGGCGTTGTGAAATTCAGAAAATCACAAAATATTGTGGGTGAGATTAAGAACGTCACAATCTCAAAGCATGTCGGGAAATGGTATGTGTCATTTGGTGCTGAAAACACAGTAGAAGCACCAGTCCACCCATCAAAATCAGCCGTTGGCATTGATTTAGGTGTTAAAAAGTTAATTACAACGTCTAGTGGTCAAGTATTCGACCCGATCAATAGTTTCAAGGCCAATCAAGTAAAGTTGGCTAGGCTTCAGCGCAAGCTGAGAAAGAAAAACAAGTTCAGTCAAAATTGGAAAAAGCTGAATCTCAAGATCAATACATTACACCATCATATTGACAATATTCGGCATGACTACTTGCACAAAGTCACCACAACGCTCAGCAAAAACCACGCAATGATCGTAGTTGAGGACTTAAAAGTAGCCAATATGTCGAAGTCAGCGAAAGGCTCAATCGAGAAAAAAGGAAAGAATGTTAAAGCCAAGTCCGGCTTAAATAAATCAATCCTGGATCAAGGTTGGTCAATGCTTGTTAATATGTTGGTGTACAAACAGCAGTGGCGAGGTGGTTTACTCGTTAAAGTTGACCCTAAATATACAAGTCAGACTTGTAGTTCATGTGGTCACGTTGCAAAAGAAAATAGGCTTACTCAAGCAAACTTTAGTTGTGTCGAGTGTAGCTTTGGCGAGAATGCAGATATTAATGCTTCTCGCAATATTTTGGCGGTAGGACATACCGTTTTGTCTGTGGAGGGTGGATGCGGTAAAGGTCGCCTTGCGAAGCAGAAAGCAAGTGAAATCCGTGAGGAAGTCACCTAAGAGCTTTTACTTTTAGAATCCCCCACTTGAACATCGTGAAAGTGGTGGGAGTATGTCAAAACTAAGCAGAATGTTTCAGGGGAAGAGTTGAGTGATGAATGCGGCACAATTGCAGAAAACCTTAAGAGCTAGCCAATATACCGAACAGGTATTGGCCAATCACCAGAGTTTACTGGAACAGGATTATGCAATTGATCAGTTTCAAGGCTCACTCAGTCGGGAATATATTGATCAGCTGGTGCAGCACTGCATCCTGAATATAAGCGATGAAGCAACGTGGATGCGCGCAATGCGTATTCTGCGGGCTCGTTTGATGTTTCGCTGGATCTGGCAGGATGCCAATCAACTCACCGATGTTATTACCCTCACTCAAGAACTCTCCGATTTTGCCGATGCCTGCATCTGTGCGGCGAAAGATTTTGCCCGTATTCCGGTCGCTGCCAAGTATGGCCAGCCGATTGGCTATAACGGAAAAGTCCAGGATCTGATTGTCATCGCGATGGGCAAACTCGGCGCCCAAGAACTCAATCTTTCCAGTGATATCGACTTGATTTTTGCCTTCGATGAGCAGGGTGAAACCGATGGGCGCAAATGTATTGATGTGCAGCAGTTTTGCATCCTGTGGGGACAAAAATTGATTCATTTGCTGGATCAGATCACGGCGGATGGTTTTGTATTCCGGGTGGATATGCGCCTGCGTCCCTGGGGCGATGGTTCAGCGCTGGCCATTAGCCACGCGGCCTTGGAAAAATATCTGAGCCAGCATGGGCGTGAATGGGAGCGTTATGCCTGGATTAAAGCACGGATTGTCAATCCAAGCCTGGAAGGCGATGAGCTGCTGGAGATGACTCGTCCATTTGTATTCCGCAAGTACGTCGATTACAGCGCTTTTGAAGCCATGCGCGAAATGAAAGCCATGATCGAGCGTGAAGTACAACGCCGGAATATAGAAGATGATATCAAGCTCGGAGCTGGCGGCATTCGCGAGGTTGAATTTATCGTGCAGGTGTTTCAGCTGATTTATGGTGGAGCCAAGCTTGAATTGCAGGATCGCCAGTGTCTGGTGAATCTGAATCATCTGGATGATGCCGAGTTACTGGATGAACAGGCGGTGCAGGATCTGGAAGATGCCTATTTATTCCTGCGCCGGGTTGAGCACGCGATTCAGGCCCTAAATGACCAGCAAACGCAATCATTACCGACAGAGCCAGAGTTAAGGGCGCGTATAACGGACACACTTGGTTTTGCGGATTGGGACAGCTTTATGGCATATCTCAATGAGAAACGTGACAAAGTGATGTATCAGTTTGATCATTTAATCAAGGAAAATGGCCCAGATACCCTGGTTGAAAGTTTTTCCCAGCTGGAAAAAAAACTCAAAGAAGTATTGGATGAGAATGCGAAGAATCTCGTTCATGAGTTTTGGAATGGGCATGCCTTAAAAAAATTACCGGCAAAGGCGGTACAACGTTTAAAAACCTTCTGGCCACATTTAATTGAAGCCATTTTACAGTCAGATGATCCGCAGACAGCACTGGTACGACTGATGCCCCTAGTCGAATCGGTGATGCGCCGTACGGTATATCTGGTGATGTTAATTGAGAGCAAAGGGGCTTTGCAGCGACTGGTGAAGATGGCCACGGTCAGCCCCTGGATTTGTGAAGAACTGACCCATTATCCGGTGCTACTGGATGAATTCCTGTCGATGGATTTTGAATTGCCGAAACGAAAGGATCTGGAAGATTCCTTGCGCCAGCAACTGTTACGGATTGAAATTGATCAGGTCGAAGACCAGATGCGGGTTTTGCGCCTGTTTAAAAAATCTAATGTTCTGGCCGTTGCCGCCAGTGATGTACTGGCAGAAAGCCCGCTGATGAAAGTTTCCGATGCCTTGACCGATATTGCTGAAGTATCGGTGAATGCAGCGCTGCATCTGGCCTATCAGATTGTGGCAAAAAAGCATGGTTTTCCACTGGATGCAGAAGGGCAGCGCTGTTCAGTCGAGCATACGGCTTTTGCAGTCATTGGTTATGGTAAAGTCGGTGGAATTGAATTGGGTTATGGCTCGGATCTGGATCTGGTGTTTATTCACTATATGGGTGAACAGGCCGATACCGATGGACTTAAGCCGATCAGTGGCTTTGAATTTGCCATGCGGGTTGCACAAAAGTTTATGTCACTGATGACCACGCAAACCTTGGATGGACGTGTATATGAAGTCGATACCCGATTGCGTCCATCGGGCGAAGCTGGGCTTTTGGTCACCAGTTTAAAAGCCTTTGAACAGTATCAGTTCAAGAGTGCCTGGCTATGGGAGCATCAGGCCTTGGTACGAGCCCGCCCGATTGCGGGTGAAATGAGCTTACGGAAAAAGTTTGAAGTCTTGCGCCGGGATATTTTGATTCAGCCCCGTGATGAAAATTATGTACGGGCAGAAGTACTGAAAATGCGTCAGAAAATGAAGGAGCATCTCGGTTCTTCTAAAGAGCAAAAAAAAGATGGTATTTTTCATTTAAAACAAGATGCAGGTGGTATCGTAGACATCGAATTTATGGCACAGTATGCGGTGTTGGCTTGGAGTGGGACGAATAAAGATCTCGCCCATTTCTCCGACAATGTACGAATTCTTGAGGATGCCGCAAAATCAGGTTGCTTATCCAGCGACGATGCGACTGCTCTGATTCAAGCTTATCTCCGTGAACGCGCCGAGAGCCATCGCTTAGCCCTTGCAAATCAATCCATGCAAGTGTCTGCAAGCGACTGGCACGATACCCGAATGACCGTTTGCAAGTTATGGCAAAGACTAATTGATCCAAGTGCAGACTTTGTACTGGATAGTGAATAATTGTGAAAAATTGGAGTTTGTGGCATGAATTTGGCTGATCGTGATGGTTTCATTTGGCAAGATGGACAACTAGTTGACTGGCGTGAGGCAAAAACTCACGTATTAACACATACTTTGCATTACAGCATGGGTGTGTTTGAAGGCGTCCGAGCTTATGAAACCCCGAATGGAACGGCTATTTTCCGTCTTAAAGAACATACGAAGCGCTTGTTGAATTCTGCAAAAATTTATCAAATGAAAGTTCCATTTGATCAAGCAGCATTAGAACAGGCTCAAATTGATGTTGTTCGTGAAAACAAATTAGCGTCTTGCTATTTACGTCCAATTATTTTTATTGGTTCTGAAAAACTCGGTATCGCTGCAACTGACAATACCATTCATGCCGTAGTTGCGGCATGGAGCTGGGGTGCTTACCTTGGTGAAGAGGCGATGGCGAAGGGAATTCGCGTAAAAACGTCTTCATTTACCCACCATCATCCGAACGTGACCATGTGTAAGGCTAAAGCATCAGGTAACTACACCTTGTCGATTCTTGCGCATCAGGAAGTGGCGCATTCAGGTTATGATGAAGCAATGCTGCTCGACCCACAAGGCTATGTATGCCAAGGTTCAGGCGAAAACGTATTCCTGGTGCGTGATGGCGTGATTCATACGCCTGATATCGCAGGTGGTGCGTTGGATGGTATTACTCGCCAAACCATTATTACCATTGCTAAAGACCTGGGTTATGACGTAATTGAACGCCGTATTACCCGTGATGAGTTCTACATCGCAGATGAAGCATTCTTTACCGGTACTGCTGCAGAAGTAACACCAATCCGTGAATATGATGACCGTCAAATTGGTGAAGGTGTACGTGGTCAAATTACCACTCAAATCCAGAAAGCATACTTTGATGCGGTTCAGGGCAAAGACCCGAAATATGCACACTGGTTAACGTATGTGAAGTAATTCAGAATTTACTGATTGAAAAAACCTCTCATTTGCGAGGTTTTTTTTAACGGATGTACTTATTCTGCTGAACTTATGTCATCATATTCAGCATCAAGAAGATTTTAAGATGAGCTTAGGCATACGCAATGAGTAACATCGTTATTTGTATGAAATGGGGAACCAAATACGGTTCAGAATACGTCAATCGTTTATACAATATGGTTAAACGACATACGACAGTCGACTTTAAAATGGTCTGTCTGACGGATCGTACTGAAGGCATTGATCCTGCAGTACAATGTTTCCCTATTCCACCTTTGGCATTGCCTGAAGGTGCGCCTGAGCGTGGCTGGAACAAGCTATCTACTTTTGAGCCTGATCTGTATGGTTTGGAAGGCAATGCATTATTTCTCGATCTTGATGTAGTGATTGTCGATAATATCGATGAGTTCTTTACCTATCCGGGCGACTTTCTGATTATCCATGACTGGAAACGGCCGTGGCGTATTACCGGTAACAGTTCGGTTTACCGGTTTAAACTGGGTGCTTTCCCAGGTCTGTTACCTTATTTCCGTGAAAACTTTGATGAAATCCGTAAAAAATTCCGTAATGAGCAAGCCTATTTGTCTTGGTACGTAGACCGTGAAGGTAAACAGACATACTGGCCAGAAAGCTGGTGCAAGAGCTATAAATATCATTGCCTGCAAAAAATCCCGATGGCTTACTTTAAGCCACCTGTGAAGCCTGAAGGGGCCAAAATCATTGTGTTTCATGGGGAGATTAATCCACCTGATGCAGTCAATGGTGGTGGTGGGAAATGGTACCGTTATGTATTGCCATCGCAGTGGATCAAGGATGCTTGGCAGTAATCATGGATAAACTGAACACATTAGAACGGCCGTATCGTTTATCTGTGGTAATGATGGTTAAGAATGAAGCTAAAAATCTTGCGATTACTTTACCAGCGTTGAAAGGATGGATTGATGAGCTTATTGTTTTAGACTCGGGTAGTACAGACCAGAGTCAACAATTGGTGGAAGAAGCAGGTGGTCAATGGTATGTAAATACAGAATGGTCAGGCTTTGGTAAACAACGTCAACTTGCTCAAAGTTATGCGACAGGTGATTGGATTCTCGCCTTAGATGCAGATGAAGAAATTACTGAAGAACTCAAGACAAGCATTCTTCAGGTGATTCAGGCTAAACCTGAAAATACAGTCTATGGAATTAAGCGAATCGACTGTATTTTTGGACATGAAATTGACAATCAATATTGGGCCGTTAAAGCACATTGGCGCCTGTACCCAAAGACGTTTCAGTATAATGACAATTTAGTACATGAATCTGTCCTGATTGATGGTGCTCAAAAAGAAACGTTAAAAGGTTTTATGCTGCACCATACAGCAGATACACCTGAGTTTTGGTTAAGTAAGCGTTTGCAATATGCACATGCCTGGGCAATAGATCGTTATCAGCGTGGTAGAACCGTCTCGATACCGTCGGTTATCTTACATGCTTGGTGGGCATTCTTTAAGCAATATGTGGTAGATGGCCGATTTTTAAAAGGTACGTATGGCTTTATTTATTCATTATTGTTTACCCAATATACCTTTAATAAATATGCCATTTTGTATGATTTACATCATAACGAAGCTGAAAAAACATTTTTAGAGTACAAAGCTCATAATGCTGAGCTCAAACCTATTGTATTTAAAAATAAACAAGCCAGTCTATCGCTTGTGATCATTTTAAAAAATGAATCTCGTCATTTGGCAGATTGTTTAGATACGGTTCATGACCTTGTTGATGAGATTGTTATTCTTGACTCTGGAAGTACCGATAATAGCAAAGAAATTGCAGACCGTTACGGTGCAAAATGGTTTGTAAATACCGACTGGCAAGGCTTTGGTAAGCAACGCCAACTTGCTCAAACCTATGCAACAAAAGATTATGTTTTGGTCATGGATCCAGATGAGCGTCTAGAGCAGCCTTTACGTGAGTCAATTGCGCAAATTCTAGAACAACCATTACAAACAGATAAGGTTTTCGGTTTAGCCCGAGTGAATTTATTCTGTGGTATCGAAGTGCAAAAACGTTTCTTCTATACAGATAAATTGGCACGCTTATATTCAAGAGTGCATTATCAGTATTCGGCATTAGAAGTACATGAATCTTTGGCTCAAAAGAATGCACCAATGCAGAAGCTAGAGGGTTTTTTGCCACACTTAACCAATGATGACCTGCATCATTTCTTGCTTAAAAATGTCCGTTATAGCCATGATTGGGCAAAAGATAAATTCAAACACGACAAAAGTGTTTCATTAATCGCATTATTATCCCGTTCGATATTTTCTTTTATTCGTGAATATATCATTCGTGGTGACTTTGCTGGTGGAGCTTATGGTCTGTTCTTAGCATTGGCATCAATGGGTTATACATTTGATAAATATTTGATGCTTTGGCAGATGAATAAACAAAATAAAGATCTTTAAAATTCAGCAAAATGGTGCTTTAAATGTCAAAAAAAATTAAACCAGTGATTCTTGCGGGTGGAAGTGGAACTCGTCTTTGGCCATTATCTAGAAAACAAAGTCCTAAGCAATTTTTAAAACTTGGCTCAACGAATTACACATTATTGCAGAATACGGTATTGCGTTTAAAAAATTTAGAATGTGATCAGCCAATTCTAATATGTAATGAAGAGCATCGTTTTATCGCTGCAGAGCAAATGCGTGAAATAGGGATCGATGCAACAATAATTTTGGAACCAGAAGGTAAAAATACAGCGCCAGCAATTGCCTTAGCTGCATTATTATTAGAGAAAACTGAGCCAAATCAAATACTGTTGATTTTAGCTGCTGATCATTTGATAAAAGATACTGCAGTATTTGAAAATGCAATTTTAGATGCGGTGTCTTTAGCAGAAAAGAATAAATTGGTGACTTTTGGAATTGTTCCTTTGCAGCCTGAAACAGGGTATGGATATATTGAAAAAGGTACACAATTTGAGTGTGGTTTTAAAATACAGCAATTTGTAGAAAAGCCGAATAGAGAGACAGCTGAGTTGTACTTAGAATCCAAAAAATACTTGTGGAATAGTGGGATGTTCGTTTTTAAAGCGAACCATTATTTGAATGAGTTGGAGCAGTATGGCACTGATATATTAGATAACTGCCGACTATCAATGATTAAAACTGAATATGATAAAGATTTTATTAGAATAGATCACGATCAATTTAAAAATTGCAGGTCAGAATCAATTGATTATGCTGTGATGGAGAAAACAAGTAATGCTGTTGTAGTTGAGCTTGATGCAGGGTGGAGTGATATTGGTTCATGGTCTGCCTTATGGGAGGTTTCAGAGCAAGATCATCAAGGTAACGTTTATCAAGGTGATGTTATTTCAAATAAATCTAGTGAGAATTATTGCTACAGTGAAAAACGCTTGGTTTCTTTGCTTGGTGTAAATAATATGGTCATTATTGATACGCAGGATGCAATATTAATTGCTGCAAAGGACCAAGTTCAAGAAATTAAAGCGATTGTTGATGATTTAAAATCACAAGATCGAGGTGAAATATCATCGCATCGTGAAGTTTATCGTCCATGGGGTAAATATGATTGTATTGACCAATCTGAACGCTATCAGGTCAAACGTATTACTGTAAAGCCGGGTCAAAAGCTTTCTACGCAGATGCATCATCACCGTGCTGAACATTGGATTGTTGTTAGTGGTACAGCAAAAGTATCTAAGGGTGCAGAGACATTTTTATTAACTGAAAATCAGTCAGTGTATATCCCTGTGGGTGAAGTTCATGCACTCGAAAACCCAGGTAAATTACCTTTAGAATTAATTGAAGTTCAATCAGGTAGTTACCTTGGGGAAGATGATATTATTAGATTTGATGATATTTATGGAAGAGTATAAATAATGGCTATACCTAAAATTATTCATCAAACTTATAGAACTGAAAAGTTACCAACAGAAATTGCTGAAATTGTAGGTCAATTAAAAACTAGAAATACAGATTGGGAATATCGATTCTATACAGATGATGATATTTATAAATATATTCAATCTAATTTTGATGAGCGTACATTACAAGCCTATTTGAAAATTAATCCTGTTTATGGTGCTGCTAAGGCAGATTTATTTAGATACTTAGTTTTATATAAAGAAGGTGGAGTGTACTTGGATATTAAAAGTACATGTGTTTATCCTCTAAATGAAGTTATTAAACCTAATGAACATTTTATTATTACACAATGGCAGAATGAAGAAGGGGAAGTAAATGAAGGGGCTGGATTGTTTGAAGAGTTAACACATAAATTAGGTATTAAAAATGGTGAGTATCAGCAATGGTTTATTATTTCTGAGGCTAATTCTCCTTTCTTGAAGGAAGTGGTAAATACAGTAGTAAATAATATCTTGAGTTATCGACCATGGCATTATAAATTACATAGCTATGGGAAAAGAGGTGTGCTATTTGTAACTGGGCCTGTGGCATATACTAAAGCTATTCATAGTGTTATGGATAAATATCCTCATAGATTTGAACGTTATGATAGAGACCTAGGTTTTGTTTATAATGCTTTAGTTGATCAATCTCATACTAAGGTGCTTTCTAACCATTATGCTAGTTATAAAGGGCCTATTGTTAGGAAAAATAATATATCGAATTTAATATTTAATGCTTATATATTAGGTGTACGTTTGGTTAAAAATACTTTAAAAACTTTTGGTTTGTGGAGAAATTGACGTTATATTTTATAATAATTTTTATTACCAATCATCTTCCTAAACCTTTTATATCCCCACAAATACTGTTCTGGAGCGACATTAATCATACGCTCCATTTCTTTATTTAAGGTATCAACCGACAGTTGTAAATCTTTAGATACAATATCATTTGATAATTTAGTCACGTAAATATCGTAGCCAGACAAATCCTCTCGTCTTAAACAACTAAGCCCAACTACAGAACATTGTGTTTTAGCTGCCAGTTTGGAAAGAAGCGTAGAGGACAGCGCATTTTGACCATAAAAATAAGAATAGATTCCACCAGATTCTTTAGGAACATGATCCGGCAAAATTGCAGAAAAACCACCCTGTTTTAAATGCTTAAACACAGCACGTACCCCAGAATCATCTGTAGGGACCAGTGTTGCATTCAGGCGTTGCCGAGCTTCAAGCATAAAGCGGTCAACATCTTGATTCTTGCTGGGCTTATACATAATCACAGGAGAAGTGTGTTGATTGACCCAGACATTCAATAGCTCCCAAGTACCAAAATGAGGCACCACCGCCAAACAGCCATGAGGATTTTGCAGAGCTTGCAGGAAAATATCTTCACCCTGCACATCTCGAATTAAAGACAGTGCATATTCAGAAGATGATCCCCAAATCTTGACTGATTCCGCATACGTCATGCACTGACTTTTCAGGCTGCGTTTAGTCAAGTCAGCCCGTTCAGATTCAGAAAGTTCAGGATAAGCAGAGGCCAGATTAATCTCGGTCACTCGGCGTGCAGAAGAATGGCTGAGATACAAAAGCGATCCAGCCAGTTGCGCAAGATTTTGAATGAATCTTAGTGGAAGCTTAGAGAAATTTTTGAGTAGGGTGTACATGGTATCCAGATGGTCAGATTATAGGTCTTTGTCCGGATTGCCCTTCAGCACCATATAAATCAAACCTACAAAAATCAGCAGGGCACCTAAAATACTGCTCAGGCAAAAATACACAATACGATCATTGGTATCGAGGTTGAACAGATTGTTGGCAAGGATATAGCGCATGAACAGCCATTGAACCACTGAAAATACAATAAGCATAATGCTGCGATTACGAACTGCAGGACGCATAGCCATTGCTAATTACCTTAGATTAAAAACTGTGGCTATTATGCCACTGTTCCAGATACGACTCAATCACACAAAAAAGCCCCACACGAGGCAGGGCTTTTTCACTTAATACTTCAAGAATTATTCTTGAGATTCAGCTTTTGGTTTTTCACGTAAGCGAATACCAAGGTCACGCAGTTGATTTGATTCAACTGGAGCAGGTGCTTGCGTTAACGGACATTCAGCAGTTTTGGTTTTCGGGAATGCAATTACGTCACGAATAGAAGCACCGCCAGTCATGAGCATCACAAGACGGTCAAGACCAAATGCCAAACCACCATGCGGAGGAGCACCGTAACGTAAAGCATTAAGCAAGAAGCTGAATTTCTCTTCTGCTTCTTCTTCACCAATACCAAGTGCTTCAAAGATCGCTTTTTGCATTTCAAGGTTATGAATACGCAGTGAACCACCACCGATTTCAGTACCGTTCAATACCATATCGTAAGCCACAGACAGAGCAGCACCTGGATTGTTCTTCACTTCTTCAACGCTAGATTTTGGCAGCGTGAATGGGTGGTGAACAGAGGTCCATTTGCCATCATCAGTTTCTTCGAACATTGGGAAATCAACAACCCAAAGTGGCGCCCACTCACAAGTTGATAATTTAAGGTCATGACCGATCTTCACACGAAGCGCGCCCATGGCATCGTTAACAACTTTCGCTTTGTCTGCACCGAAGAATACGATGTCGCCATTTTCAGCGCCAACACGTTTCAATAGATCAAGCACGATTGGCTCGATGAATTTCACTATTGGAGATTGAAGACCTTCGATACCTTTTTCAAGTTCGTTGACTTTGATGTAAGCCAAACCGCGTGCACCGTAAATGCCTACAAATTTGGTGTATTCATCAATCGCGCTACGTGGAAGTGAACCAGCACCCGGTACGCGAAGCGCAACGATACGACCTTTAGGATCTTTAGCAGGGCCTGCGAATACTTTGAACTCAACGTCTTGCATTAAGTCTGCAACGTCAACCAATTTCAAAGGAATACGCATATCCGGTTTGTCAGATGCATAGTCACGCATTGCATCGTTGTAGGTCATGCGTGGGAATTTATCAAACTCTACGTTTAGAAGTTCTTTGAACATCTTCACGGTTAAAGTTTCCATTAAATCCATAATGTCATCGTCACTCATGAACGATGTTTCAACGTCGATTTGGGTGAATTCAGGCTGACGGTCAGCACGTAAGTCTTCATCACGGAAACATTTCGCGATTTGGTAGTAACGATCAATACCGCCGACCATCAACAACTGTTTGAATAGCTGTGGAGATTGTGGCAGTGCGTAGAAGCTACCGTTAGAAACACGACTTGGAACCAAATAGTCACGCGCACCTTCAGGCGTTGCACGTGTCAAAATTGGTGTTTCAACGTCTAAGAAACCATTGTCTTCGAAGTAGTTACGAATCAGGTTGGTTAACTTAGAACGGAAGCGTAAACGATCTAACATTTCTGGACGACGGATGTCCAAGAAACGGTATTTCAAACGAATTTCTTCAGAAATATTGGTGTTTTCGTCATTCAATGGGAATGGCGGAGTTTCAGACTGAGCAAGAACTTCAATTTCTTTACCCAAGACTTCGATTTGACCGCTCACCATATTGGCATTTTCTGTGCCTTCATAACGGCGACGTACACGGCCTGTAATTTTTAATACAAATTCTGAACGTACTTTATCAGCAGTTGCGAATGCTTCAGGAGTATCTGGGTCAATAACCACTTGAACAAGACCATCACGGTCACGCATGTCAAGGAAGATTACACCACCGTGGTCACGGCGACGGTGTACCCAACCGCATAATGTTACGGTTTGGTCAATTTGAGCTTCGGTTAAAGAACCGCAGTAATGAGTTCGCATCATAGCGTTAGAAATCCAACTATATGGGTTAAGGTCAGCGAATACGTAAACAGCGTACCGCTTTTAAGTAAAGGTAGGATTATGCCTCTTTGGGCATGTTGTCACAAGAACTTGGGTCAAAAACAATATCATTTTAAAGTGAATAGGGGCAAAGCCAGTGCTTTGTTTAACCCATCCTGCGATCTCTATCTAAAAATAAAAACAATAAACAGCCCATACTAAAGGTGATCAAAAAGCCTTGACTAAATTCATTGATCGAGCGACCAGTAAAATAATAGAGGTCTGATTGCCAGACTTCAGTAGAAATATAGCGCGCATAATCCCAGACAGAAAATAGGCCAGTGAATATAGAAAAGAGCAATAAGCCCCAGGCAAACGATTTGATTTTTAGGCTGACTGTAAGATATTGCTGATGAGTTTTATAATAATGCAGGCTCATCCACAGGATAAGAGGCAAGACAATCACTGAGGTGCCAATCTGTAAAATCCGATGCAGCGGATAGCTTTGTCCAAACAACTGAAAATGTTGGGCTAAGACTTCATGGAAGGCAAAAGTTCGAAAATCGACATGGGTTATTCCATCCCAGATTAAATGGGTGGCTGTACCAATGATGACTGCCAGACACATCACCAGGATGAATTTTAGTGCTGAAAGGATATTGTGAATCTTTAAATCATGCTGAATACCGATGAAACGGTAAATCACGGGCCGGTAAATCAGGTACCAGACGGCACAAAAAGCCAAACCAATCCAGAGATCTGGATGAATCAGAGAAGACCATAAATGGGTGATATTCGAATTAGTATGAGTAAACAAGCGATGCAGATCGGGAACCATGCTCCCAATTGCCAGCGCAGCAACAGGAAGTCTATTCCCAGTCAAATATGAAATAGGTGGAGCAAGCACAGCATGCGATAAGGTAAAGGGCATAAAGACAATGTTTTAATGTAATCAAAAGTATTCAAAGGACATTCTAATAAAATATAGCACTGATTATCGTAAAGGATTGCAAAAATAATGAAATGTTATATTATAACATTAATCCAAATTGCTGAATTTGAGCTTCGGTCATGTCCTTTCCTAAAAATCTAATAACATTGTCAATTTTTGCTGTAGTTGCGCCTACAGTATTTGCAGAGCAATCCTCATCTTCTATCCCGGTTCAGACCATGGACACGATTCAGGTGCAAGCTCATCCATTGGTGCAGACTGCAGCAGATTTTGCAGTTGCAGATCATGTCGTGGATCAGAAAGCACTGTCTGAACGCGCCACCACCATTGGTGATGCCTTGGCAGATGAGCTTGGTGTTTATTCTAATCAATATGGTTCAGGCTCAAGCCGTCCGGTGATTCGGGGTCAAGATGGTCCACGTGTGAAAGTGTTGCAGCATGCGTCTGAAACAGCGGATGTATCCACTTTATCTCCTGACCATGCTGTCACCGTTGATCCGATTCTGGCGAAACAGGTCGAAGTGATTCGCGGTCCATCTACATTACTTTATGGCGCTGGTACAGTCGGTGGTCTGGTGAATGTCACTGATCAAAAAATTCCGACCCAGATGCCTGAAGATGGTTTGGAAGGTACAGTCGGCCTGCGTTATAACTCAGGCAGTGATGAAAAACTGGCAAGTGCTGGTGTGACAGCGGGTATTGGTGAAAACTTTGCTTTGCGTGTAGAAGGCTCAAAACGTAAAGCCAATGATTATATTGCACCGGATTATTTTCATGAGCATGATGACGAATTAGAAAAAGAACGTCGTGTGGGCAATACTTTTGCTGAAGGGCAAACAGTCAATATTGGCGGATCATGGATTCATGATCGTGGTTTTGTCGGTCTGTCTTATAGCAACCGTCAGGATCAGTATGGCTTGCCAGGGCATAGTCATGAATATCATGGCTGTGTTTTACATGGCGATCATTTTCATGGTTGTCCAACACCTGACCCAGATGCACCAGTCCATGAAGAGCATGGTGGACCATGGGTAGATTTAAAATCTGAACGCTATGAAGTACGCACCGAACTGGAACAGCCTTTTGCCGGTGTTGAAAAACTACGTGCACATGCCAGCATTACCGATTATGAACACGATGAACTTGAAGAAAATGAAGTGATCAGTAACTTTAAAAGCAAAGGTTATGACGGTCGTTTAGAGTTGGTGCACGTGCCAGTTGCAGGTTGGGAAGGGGTGATCGGAACCCAGATTTCACAGCAAAAAATTAATCTTGCCGCATCAGAGCATGACCATCATGAAGATGGCGATGAGGACGATGAAGAACATCATGTTCATGGTTCAGGGGTCGTGATGCCGGACACAAAAACTGACAAATTCAGTCTTTTTGCTTTAGAACATAAGCAACTTGGCGATGTGCATGTTGAACTTGGTGCGCGTGTCGATCATCAAAAAGTGAAAGTAGATTCGGATCAGAAAGATTATTCGGGGACTGGTGTCTCTGCATCCGCTGCTGCCAACTGGGAATTTGCACCGAACTACAAACTTTCTGTGGTGGGATCTCATCAGCAGCGTTTGCCTTTAGCTCAAGAACTCTATGCTGATGGCTTGCATTTTGCGACCAATACCTATGAACTCGGTAATCCTGATCTCGATAAAGAAACTTCAAATAATCTCGAGTTAGGTCTGCATTATGAAGGGGATAAACTGGATTACCATGTGCATGTCTATCACAACTGGTTTGATGATTATATCTATGACGAAACGGTAGCGCAGAAAGGTAATTTACGTGGCGTGCAATATACCCAAGACAAAGCTAGATTTTATGGTACAGAAGCACAAGCCGGTTATCAGATCAATGATATGTATAAAGTCAGCGTCTTTGGGGACTATGTGCGTGGCAAGATTGAAGCTGAGAATGCACCACGTGTACCTGCAGGTCGCTTAGGCACCAAAGTAGAAGCAGACTTTGCCGATGGCTGGTCAGGTTTGGCTGAGTATTATCATGTCTTTAATCAGGACAAGATCGCCAGCTATGAAGATGAAACCCAAGGCTACAATATGGTGAATGTTGGCCTGAGTTATGCCAATAGCATTGCAGATAACAATGCTTATCGAGTTTATTTCAAGGCCAACAACCTGCTCGATGATCAGGTGTATTCACATACTTCATTCCTGTCTAATATTCCGCAGGTGGGTCGCAACTTTACTGTCGGCGTGCAGTATGATTTCTAACAGGTCTACTGAAATAATCGACCAAATCATCTAGATCTCACTGAAATCTACTTGAAAAATCATAAGATAAAACCTAGCCTGAGTATATTGGGTTAGGTTTTTTCTTATGCGTATCTTTCAACGAATTCACAATAAATTGAACTGGTCGAATCGCCGTTATGCGACTTTGATCATCAGTATGCTGGCCGTGGGTTATCTGGCTTCGGCGATCTACCACACGTATAAGCCTTTGCCAGAAGGTTTGAATTACACGGGCAAGCTGCGTCATGCCGAAGTCAAGTTTCTGGCCGATCAGACTTATCTGGATGCAGAAGGAAAACAGCATTTAGATCATCGCATTTTTAATGAAATGCTGAAGATGATTGCGGAGGCCAAATCGCTGATTGTGCTGGACATGTTTTTATTTAATCAGCAAACCGGTGCATCTATGCAGCAGCATCGGGCATTAAGTCAACAACTGAGCGATGCTTTAATCAGTAAGCGCCTGTTGCAGCCTGAGGTGGAAATCAAATTTATTACCGATCCGATCAATTCAGTTTATGGTGGGATTAGAACCGAGCAGTATCGGGAATTACGTCAGCACGGTATTGATGTCATTGAAACCAATCTGACGCCATTGCGGGCTTCCAATCCAAGCTGGTCGGGCTTCTGGTATATCTGTTGCCAGGGCATTGGCAATAATCCGGAAACAGGCTGGTTGCCGAATCCGTTTGGAACAGAAAAAATTACCCTGCGCAGTTATTTTGATTTGTTTAACTTTAAAGCCAATCATCGCAAAACCATGGTGGTGGATACTGATCAAGGCTGGAAAGCACTGGTCACGTCCATGAACCCGCATGATGGCAGTTCACAGCATTCCAATATTGGTTTATTGGTCTGGGGGAGCACAGCTGTGGATATTTTGAAAACAGAACTGTCTGTGGGCATGATGTCACAAGCGAATATGCCAGCCATTGTCGCTGGGGATTTTCAGGCAGATAGTAGCCAGCCACAAGCTCAGGTGCTGACTGAAAAAGCCATTTATGATGCGATTCTGAATCTGATTCAGACCGCGAAAGCCAGTGAACAGATTGATCTGGCAATGTTTTATCTGTCTGAGCGAAAAATTATCAAAAGTCTGATAGCGGCCCATGAACGTGGTGTCAAAGTCCGGATTTTACTCGACCCAAATAAAGATGCCTTTGGCCGTGAAAAGAATGGAATTCCAAATCGGCAGGTGGCTTCAGAATTGCACGAAGCGGGTATAAATGTACGTTGGTGTCATACTCAGGGTGAGCAATGTCATAGCAAGATCCTAATGAAGCGCAATGCTCAGCAAGCTGAAATGATTTTAGGTTCGGCCAATTTTACGGTACGCAATTTGAAAAACTATAATCTGGAAACTAATATGCGCGTGGTGGGTCAGCCTCAGGCCGAAGTCTTCCGGGATGCCCAGCAATATTTTGAGGGTGCATGGTCAAATCTAAATGGCCGTTCGATGAGCGTAGATTACACTCAATATGCAGAAAACTCATTCTTTAAATATTGGCTGTATCGTTTTATGGAATGGAGCGGCTGGTCGACGTTTTAATTTTAAATCCCTCCTGACCTCCCTTTTTAAAAAGGGAGGAAAGTCCCTCTTTGAAAAAGAGGGAGTTAGGGAGATTTTTTATTATCAGCTTTTTGATTCTGGATTCGGCGGAACCAGCTGATCCAGCTCTTTATCCGTTAATTCATCCAGCTCAGAAATATCGGTTTTAATTTTCCATTGCGCTTCATCATCAACCGGATTTGGTAAACGCGCTTCTAACCAGTCACAAACTACATCGGGTGGGAAATCTGCGTGATTACACTGGATCACCCAAGACAGGAAATCTTTGGCTACACCATTCATATATGGCGGTGGCGAAACTGGAAGGAACTGAGTTGGGAGACGTTCATTTTTAGAAATATAATTCAGGACATGACCTAATTCTTGCACAGTTTGCCAAGCCAGCGGATGATCGACATTGATCTGAAACTTAAACCACCATGCCTGTTTGCCATCTGAACCATAGCTATCAATCCGTTCTTTCTGAACACTCGGCACTTTAGAAAAATATTCATGTAAACGATCGAAATTTAAATCAGACACAGTATTCAACTCGAAACATTAAAAAAAGTAATTTTAGCATAAAGCAGTAGCTTGCCGACGTGCCTGTCAGATTGAAAATAGGCAAGCGCATTACAAAAAATTGCAGCTCCAACGAGCTTATCCATATTTTCTGCATCTATTTTGTTTAAAATATAAGCAGATTATTCGGAGGAAGCTCAAATGAGAATCGTACTATCGAGTGCAATATTCGCTGCTTTGCTATTGGGGGCTTCTGCACAGACGATGGCTGGCAATGCCTGGGTGGGTTATGGTGGTGTAGACCGATCTGTACCGAATTATCGCAGCGCACCACGATCTTATGATCCACCACGGCAGCATTATCCGCAACGTCCACTGCCACCGCGACCACATTACCCGCAACGACCACCACATTGGGGTTATCCGCCTGCGCAGAGTCAAAGTGGATTAAATATTCAGTATCAGGCACCGACCACCATTTATCAAAATTCGAATAGTTATAGGTGGGTCAATGGTGATCCGAATGTTGCCCGGATTGAAAGTTCGAGATATACGGTAATTACCGATTGGCAGCGTTTAGGACTACCAGCACCGCCACGTGGCAGCTACTGGATTTATGAAAACGGACGCTATGTACTGATGCCGAATCGTTAAACTGCTTTAAATTCTGAACGAATAATTCAGTAATAAGCGTAAATAACTAAAAAGACCAAAATAGTTCCCTCTCCTGTGAGGAGATGAGATACCGTCTTGGTAGTCAATCAGGTTTTGAGATTATTCGACCAATAAATAATCTCTTTGATAGGCAGTCTGATGTTTTAAAACGCCATAACACAGATGTATAAGCTTGCGCATTGCAGCACCTAAAGCACACATTTTATTTTTACCCTGGCTTAATAATCGTTGATATAAAGCTTCAATGTGTGGATTATATTTAATCGCTGTTAATGCTGACATATACAATACTGAGCGTATTTTACTGTCACCTGCTTTTGATAAGTGACTTTGCTTGTTGACTGAACTGCCAGACAACTGATGTACTGGAACCAAACCTACATATGCAGCAGCTTGACTTGCTTTTTCAAACTTGTGCGAATGAAATAACCCCAACAGTAATAAGCCTGATCGTTCACCGATTGAAGGAATAGTTTGCAGTAATTTCAAATCCTGTTTCAATGTTGGATCTTGATCTATGTGATTATTTATTAACTTATCAATATGTTCAAGTTGCTGATTTAAATACTCAATATTCTCTTCAAGTAATTTAATCACAACAACGGAGGTATGAGTGGACTGCGCCTTTTCAAGTCGATTCTTTTCCTGCAATAGACTACCTAGATAGACATCTCGTCTGCCTAGTAAAGCTTTTAATAATCTGACATTTTCAGGTTCAGGCTGCCATATGATTAACTTTGCGGTGTAACCATAACGTGAAAGAGCTTCACTATCAGCTTTATCCGTTTTATTTAGCATGGACATGCCTTTGGCAAAGGCTCTTACTCGTGAAGGATTAGCCACACAAACCTTTACACCTGCATCATATAGATAATATCCCAAATTCTCATGATAAACCGAAGTCGCTTCCATGATTGCTGTCACTTGATCAGGTTCAATTTTAAGAGTGATGAGCCATTTGAGCAGACTGCCAAAGCCACTTTCTGTATTAGTAAATATTTTATTTTTTCTTTTTCCAGTCAAACCTTGAGGGAAAATGCAACAATCTATTTTGGTTTTACTGACATCAATACCTAGCATAATCATGGTGATATTCCTTGAGTTTAAGCTATGATTTTTATCCCATTAACCATCATCTTACCTTGTGAATACAGCATCAAACTGCTTAGTTACCGTTCAGAGTTGTATGAGGGATAAGGGCAAATTGTAGGTTTTATCTCAGGTTCAAATTTAAGATTTTAGCAGCACTCCAAACTCTACAATTTGCGTATAGTGGTAGCTAATCACTATATCAATCAAGATACAAGTAGCACTGCTACGCAAGGGAGAGGTTGCTTGAGATAAATAGTCCTAAACCCTGAACGAGGCTTAAGTATTACTTTAAGCTGAAGTGCAAAAAAAAAGAGGGCTTAAAAGACTAGGCCAATTCATCATCTTCTGGGCGCGGTGTTTTACCGAGTGGCAATGGCTTTTCACTATGTTTGTCACGGATCACGGATGGATAGGTCCATGAGGCATAGCGCACCACTAATATCGCAAAGGCCAGAATCAGAATCGAACCGGTAATAATCACCAGATCCATGCTGGCTTTATGCGTGTGTTGAATATCTGCAATCAGCAAACGGGTCAGTGCAGTAATGGCAATATAAATCAGGAAACGTACTGGCATATGGTTGGTTTTAAAATAGATGCCGACCATGGCACCCAGTTCCAGATAAATAAACAACAGAAGAATGTCGTCAATGGTGGCGAACTGTTTGACGGTCAGAATGTCGATGACCGTATGGCCAGCAGACCAGATCACCATACAGCCAATAATAAACAGCGCAATATAATGAAAGCTTTCTACAGCAAGATTACCAAGACGGTCGAGGAGCGCTTCAAATTTTTCAATTTTCGGACGTGATTTAGACATATTATCCTCCTGATTTTTCATGTGAAATAAAGATAGTTACAGAATAGCGTGCAAAGATCATGCACAGAATGATTGAATGAAAAATAAAGATTAAATTATTTGAACTTTTGCGCTTATTTTAGACTAAATTGCTATATTGTATGGGTGGTACATTGAATAAATAGGAGAAAAAAGTGTTAGATAAAATTCAAACAAAAATTAGCCAATTAGAAGCCGGAAAAAAATTAATCCTCGGCGTAGGCATTAAGGCTGAAGATATGCAAAAGGTGGTGGAGCTCTGCGAGTCTTTAGAGTCAGAGGGGAATATCAAAATTGTGAATAAACATTCGAATCCGAAAAGCAATAATCAGACGGATACCTTGCTAATTCAAAAAGTTTAATTGTTGCATTTTCATAAAAAACGCCTGCTGATGCAGGCGTTTTTATTGCAGATTTTTAGCTTAAGCTTGAGTCGTGAAATAATCTTCAGAGAAGTTCATGATGACGTCAGAACCTGATTTCACTTTAGTAATGCGTAATGCCAGTTCAGGCAGAATGCGTTGTACAAAGTAACGTGCCAGAGCGATTTTATTTTGATAGAACTCACCGTCTTTATTTTTCGCTGCATTGGTAATGCGCGCGAACATATAAGAGAAGCTCAACAGACCTACAGCGTGCAGATAGTCAACTGCGGTTGCATTCGGGAAGTCATGGCTTTCTCGTGCTGCTTCCAGAATGTACTGAGTCACCGATTCAACTTCAGTTGCTGCATCCAGTGTGGCATCTTTAATAAAGTTTAGATCCGCATCCAGACTATTGGCAAAGTCACGGATTTCAGAGATATATTCAGAGATATATTCGCCGCCACATTTAATGGTTTTGCGGCCGATCAAGTCTTGTGACTGTACACCGTTGGTGCCTTCATAGATCTGGGAAATACGTAGGTCACGGATACATTGCTCCAAGCCCCATTCACGGATATAGCCATGACCACCGAAGACCATTTGTGCATCTAGGGTCGCCTGGAATGCGGTATCCGTTAAATACGCTTTCGCGATTGGTGTTAATAGCGCAACACGGTCATTGGCTTTTTTCACCGCTTCAGGATCAGTAGAGAATTTGGTGATATCCAACTGTTGACCTACATACACGGCGAATGCACGTGAAGCTTCATTATTGGCACGTACATTCAGCAGCATACGGCGTACATCACCATGCACTAGAATACTGTCCGCAGGTTTGTTTGGTGATTGAACGCCAGCCGCGCTGCGACCCTGTAAACGGTCTGTCGCATATTGCGCAGCGTTTTGATAAGCGAATTCAGAAGCACCTAGGCCTTGGATACCCATCGACAGACGTTCATAGTTCATCATCACGAACATTGCAGCGAGACCTTCATTTTCTTTACCAACGAGGTAACCTTTCGCACCGTCAAAGTTCATTACACAGGTTGCTGATGCCTTGATTCCCATCTTGTGTTCGATTGAACCTGGGCCGACCGGATTACGCTCGCCGATAGAACCATCTTCATTGACCAAGAATTTCGGTACGATGAACAGGGAAATACCACGAGAGCCAGCAGGGGCATCTGGGGTTTTCGCTAGAACGAGGTGAATAATATTTTCCGCCAGGTCATGATCACCACCCGTGATGAAAATCTTGGTGCCGCTGATGCTATAAGTGCCGTCTTCGTTACGTTCAGCTTTGGTTTTGATAATACCCAGATCAGTACCGGCATGTGGTTCGGTTAAGCACATGGTGCCTGACCACTCACCTGAATAAATTTTAGGTAAATAGGTTTCTTTTTGTGCTTGTGAAGCATAGCTGTTCAGCGCCATGCCCGCACCAACAGAAAGCAATGGATACAGCATGAAAGACGGGTTGGTGGCAAACAGCATTTCATCAGAAAGTACCGTTAGCATTTTCGGCATTTCCTGGCCGCCCCATTCCATATCTGCGCCCAGACCAATCCAGCCACCTTCTGCATATTGTTTGAACGCTTCTTTAAAGCCAGCAGGTGTGGTCACATTACCATTTTCAATTTTTGCGCCTTCTTCATCGCCGGTACGGTTCAGAGGAAGCATGACGTTTTGAGAAAATTTTGCCATTTCTTCAAGAATCGCTTCTGCTGTCGCAGCATCCAGATGCGCTAGATTTTCATTGGCCTGCCAGAACTGTTCTGCATTGAAGACATCGTTCAGGATGAATTTCATATCGGCAAGTGGCGCGTTATAAATTGGCATGGTGTGTCACCTGTTTATTGTTTGATTAAATGAGTTTTAATCAGTCTAAAACACTCAAAATCTGAATGTTAGACGACTAAAGGTTAATTCTGTAACTCTTTATAAAGAAAAAGGACTGCCTGTTGATTGACCGTCCTTTTTCTATAATGCAGTTAGAATGACACTAACTTAGAATGCAAAGTGTTCCGCATCCAGGTTCATTAGTGGATCTAAACCTGTTGCGATCACGTCAACATGTGAACGAACGCGTGGCAGGATCTTCTTGAAGTAGAAACGTGCTGTGGTCACTTTGGCATTGTAGAAATCAACCTCAGTGGTGCCCGCAGCCAGTTGCTCTTGAGCAACCAATGCCATACGTGCCCATAGGAAAGCAAGCGTTACATAACCAGAGAAGTACAGGTAATCGACTGCAGCCGCACCCACTTCTTCAGGGTTTTGCATCGCGCGCATACCAATCTGCATGGTCAGGTCGCCCCATTCTTTGTTCAAGGCAGCCAATGGTTCAACGAATTCTTTCATTGCAGCATTGTCTTTGTGCGCTTCAGCAAATTTATGGATGATCTTGGTGAAGTCTTTCAACATTGCACCTTGCGTACCCAATACTTTACGGCCTAACAAGTCTAGTGCCTGAATTTCAGTGGTACCTTCGTACAAGCAGGCAATACGTGTATCACGTACGATTTGCTCCATGCCGTGCTCAGAAATAAAGCCGTGACCACCAAATACCTGTACACCGTGTTTCGCAGCTTCAGAACCGGTTTCAGTCAGGAACGCTTTTGCGATTGGTGTTAGCAATGACAGGATGTTGTCTGCAAATTTACGGTCAGCTTCTTCTGCAGCATGTTCAACCACGTCAGCATATTGTGCTAACAGGTAAACCAGTGCACGACCACCTTCTGCATATGCTTTTTGAGTTAAAAGCATGTTACGTACCGCAGGATGCACAATAATTGGATCTGCTTCTTTTTCAGGTGCTTTAGGACCACTTAAAGAACGCATTGCCAGACGGTCTTTTGCGTATGCGAGTGCACCTTGGAATGAACCTTCAGATGCTGCAAGACCTTGAACTGCTGTACCGATACGTGCTGTGTTCATGAACGTGAACATGCAGTTCAGGCCGCGGTTTTCAGGTCCAATCAGGAAGCCTTTAGCATTGTCAAAGTTGATGACACAAGTCGCGTTACCGTGGATACCCATCTTATGTTCGATCGAACCACAACGTACACCGTTACGCTCGCCAATCGAACCGTCAGCATTCAGATTGAATTTTGGCACGATGAATAATGAGATACCTTTGGTACCTTTCGGTGCACCTGGCAGACGAGCAAGTACGATATGGATAATGTTCTCTGCCATGTCGTGTTCACCAGCAGAGATAAAGATCTTCTCGCCAGAGATTGCGTAGCTACCGTCCGCTTGTGGTTCAGCTTTAGTACGGATAATACCCAAGTCAGAACCCGCATGAGATTCAGTTAAGCACATGGTACCCGTCCATTCACCTGAAACCAGTTTAGGCAGGTAAGCGTCTTTTTGTTCAGCTGAACCATGATGTTCTAAAGTACGAACCGCACCGTGAGACAGGCCAGGGTACATGCCCCATGCCCAGTTCGCAGTACCCACCATTTCAGAAATCGCGATACCTAAAGAGTTCGGTAAGCCTTGACCGCCGTATTGTTCTTCAGCAGAAAGAGAAGGGAAGCCAAGCTCGATGTATTTTTGGTACGCTTCTTTAAAGCCAGTCGGAGTCGTAACAACGCCGTCATTCCAGGTACAGCCTTCACGGTCACCGGTCTGGTTGATCGGAGACAATTCGTTTTCACAGAAGTCGGCCGCAGCTTCTAAGTACTGATCTACTAGCTCACGGCTTACGTTTTCTTGGAATGCAGGGAGATTTGCATAGTGTTGTTCAGCATTTAATAATTCATGCAACACAAATTGCATATCACGTAAAGGCGCTTTGTATTGTGGCATATCGGTTTCCTCAATACTGGTTGAACCAGCGTTATAATCTTAGATGAACTAAAACCTGTCTTCACTGACACGGTTTGGAATGATCTAATCGTGCAACAACTTCCCCTGCGGTACAAGCTTTTCGGGGTGTTTTCTTGGTGACTGTAAAGTCAAAGATTAATCTGCATGACGCATTAAAGGTCTTGAGTATAAAGACTTTAGCCATATTCTGCAGGAAACGAATAGTCAACTGTATGCATGAAAGAGCACGCAATAAAAAAGCACCCGAAGGTGCTAGTCGTGAAGCCTTGATTCCTATGCATTAATAGGTAGAGGCTGTGGGCTGGAAACGGACATGACATTTGCCATTGATAGTTTGTTCGCTCATCTTGATCTGTGCAGCAGTCCCGTCTTTTTTGCCTTGACAGGCTTGCAGCATGGCTCGTTGATGTGCCTGATGTTGAGCGAGGCGCTGATCAAACTGTTTGGTTAATTCTGCACGTTTGGCATCCGTCAAGACTTCACCGTGCATCATGCCTCTACGCATATCGGCACGCATTGGATGATGTTCAGCTTTCATGCCACGATGTTCATCGCGATGGCTTTTCATCTCTTTACGATCTGCTTTAAAGACCATCTTGCAGGTGCCGTCTATAGTCTTGTCACCAGTCTTGATTTGAACGGCCGAGCCCACAGCTTTATTGTCGCAGGCTTGTTGAAGCTGTTTAGCAAACTGCATGCGTTCTGCACGTTTTGCCTTTAACTGTTCACGCTGTTCGGGAGTTAGATGCTGTTTTTTGCCTTCATGATGTTTCATCATGTGGGAATGATCATTGTTTGGGACATTGCTGGTGGATTGACAGGCAGTCAACGCACCCATTGATAAAACACTTGCACTGATTAAAGCTATTTTTGTCATGGCTTGCATTGTATTTATCCTGTCAAGAAGCTGATTCTATGTTAGATAAAGATTAAACAATAAAGATGAAGAAACAATGAAGAGTTTTTTGCTTCGGTGTTCGCTACAATAATGAATATAGAAGAAAAATTGAGATTTTAGTTTTGAACATTCGCCGTATTCCCATTGCATTACGTCTATTTTTGACCGTGCTGTTGACCACGCTGGTCATTACCACGGTGAGCCTAGGTGTATTGCATCTGAATATGCAGCGTAATTTCGCCCGCTATGTCGCTGATGTCGAAATGCAGAAGCTGGATTATGTGATTGAAAATCTGGCAGATGTCTATGCAGTTTATCAGGACTGGGGCAATGCGATTCAGGCACAGATTCTCCAGATGGAAGGTGAAGCCGCACCAGATGATTATGACCGATTATCACGCTGGTGGCTGCGCCGTCAGTATGATATTGCCTTGCAGCAGCGTTATTTTCAAGAACAGACCCTGGCTCAAGTGGCACCGAGTATGGTGGATCCACAGTTGCCACAACGTCAGGTCAATGAAGAAGAATTACGTTTGCTGGCCTCTAATTTGCCCTCCCAGTTTCAGCCTTTTGAAGGCTTGAAATTCCCGCTCAGTTCTAATCAGAATCTGTTTAGAACTGATCGCAAAAATGGTGAGCAGCCAGCACAGCAACCGACTGGCAAGAAACAGTTTATCCAGATGCCGGACCGTCTTGGTCTCAGTTCACGTCTCTCCCTGTATGATGCAAAACGTCGTTTCGTAGTGGGTGAGGCTTCAGATGAACAGATTTCTTATCGCCCGATTATGGTGAATAATCAGATTGTCGGCTATTTGGGCTTAAAACCGGTTCTGGATCAGGATGATGCCTTAAGTATCAATTTCTTTAGTAACCAGAAGCGTTATTTATTTCTGGTCTATGCACTCAGTATTTTGGCGAGTCTGATTGCTTCCCTGTTATTGGCAACTTATTTCAAAAAGCCGATTCAACGTCTGCTCAATGGTACACGTGCCTTGACTCAGGGGAATTATCAGTATCAGGTTAAAGTAAACCGGAATGATGAACTAGGTGATTTATCCAATGAATTAAATGCATTGGCGGTGATTCTGGATCAGCATGAAACCTCGCGCCGTCAGTGGGTGGCAGATACTTCGCATGAGTTGAAAACGCCACTAGCAGTCTTACAGGCACAGATTGAAGCGATGCAGGACGGGATTCGTAAACCAACGCCTGAACATTTTGCGTCCATGCTGGCGCAGGTAAACAGCCTGAAAAAACTGACCCAAGATCTGGCCGCGCTGGCACAGGTCGATGCCCAGCAATTGCAATTTTATTTCTCCTCGGTAAATCCGTGGGAGGTGGTGCAGCAGGAACTCATCAACTTCCAGCCGAAATTTGAGCAAGCTGAATTGACGGTTACTGCAGATGGCGAAGGGACTGAGTTAAATCTGGATCTGGATCGTTTTAAACAGATTGTGGCGAACTTGCTCAGTAACAGTATTCGCTATACTGAAGCAGGCGGGCAGGTGCATATTCACACCACGCAAGATGATAAAGAATGGACCTTATATATCGATGATAGTCCATTTGGCCTGACTGATGAACAACTGGCGCGTATTGGTGAACGTTTCTACCGTGTCGATGATTCGCGTACCCGGGCGACTGGCGGAACCGGACTGGGTTTGGCATTATCATGTAAAATTACGCAGGCGCTGGGCGGCAGCTTAAGCTTTGCACATTCACCACTGGGTGGTTTACGATGCAAGCTGAGCTTTCCTAAACAAGTGAAACCATAAAGGAAATATATTGATGAAACATGTCATGCTGGTTGAAGATGAAATCGAACTTGCACAGTTGGTGCGAGACTATCTGGAAGCTGCTGGTTTTGAGGTCAGTATGTTTCATGATGGGCAGGAAGCATATAACAGTTTTACCCAGCGTAAACCGAGTCTGATGATTCTGGACTTGATGGTGCCGCGTATGGACGGCCTGACCATTTGCCGTAAAGTACGTGAACAGTCGGATTTACCGATTATTATGGTGACTGCACGTACTGAAGAAATTGACCGGGTATTGGGTCTGAATATGGGTGCAGATGATTATCTCTGTAAACCGTTTAGCCCGAAGGAACTGGTCGCGCGTGTACAGGCTGTGTTACGTCGTCTGGATCGTAAATCAGAACCGGAAAGCAATGATTTATTCCGCATGGACAAATCACAACAGCGCATCTGGTACCAGCAAAAAGCCTTGAATTTAACGCCAACTGAATTCCGTTTGCTGGAGTTATTCCTGGAACATGTCGGACAGGTATATTCACGTGCGCAATTGCTGGATCATATTAATCCGGATAGTTTTGATGTGGCTGACCGTGTGATTGACAGTCATATCAAGAATTTACGCCGCAAGATTTCAGATGCGGCTGAAACCGGTAACCGTCATGAGTGGATTCAGGCGGTGTATGGGGTCGGTTACCGTTTTGAATATCCTGAAGACTGATTAAGTTTTTAATGTTTAAGAGAAGCGAATAGGTGAGAACTTATTCGCTTTTTTTATATCTGAAAATGATAAATATAAGAGGGCTAAAAATAATGAATATCATGATTCGAGACGAGCAAATAAATGACATTCAGGCAATTGAAGAATTAACAAAAGCCGCTTTTAAAAACATTGAATATTCAAGTCATACTGAACATTTTATTATCAATGTATTAAGGGAAAATCATCAATTGACATTATCGTTAGTCGCTCTTGAAAATAATATTGTTGTTGGGCATATTGCCGTGTCTCCCGTATCAATGTCTTCGGGTGCAGCAGGGTGGTTTGGATTAGGCCCTATTTCAGTTTTGCCTCATTATCAAGGTTTAGGCATTGGTTCAAGGCTTATACATGCAGCATTGGACAGACTGAAAGCATTGAATGCAAAAGGCTGTGTGCTATTAGGCGATCCTAAGTATTATGCTCGTTTTGGTTTTCAACCCATTGCCGATTTAATTTTGGAAAATGTACTAGCTGAATATTTTCAAGCGATCAGTTTTGATGGGGCTTTTCCGAAAGCCCAGGTATTTTATGATGAAGCATTTAATGCAACTAAATAACTGACGATATATTGAATAATTCTGATAATGGATCTTAAAATTTTTATATACATCATTCCTATAAACAAGGTAAAAACCTATCGTACTGTTTTAAGTAGCTCAATTCGCTGCCGATCGACTTTTTTTAACTTTAATAGTATTAACTCATAAGAATTCAGCACTAAATCTTCAATCAAAGCTTCGTCCAGATTTTCATCCTCATAAACTGAAACCCAGTGCTGTTTATTCATATGCCAACCAGCACGAATATAGGGATAAATATCCCGCAGCATTGCACCGTGATCAGGCTCAACTTTTAAATTAATGACAGCTTTGCCTTGCAAATGAAAAGTCAGCATAAAGACTTTATCCATAACTTTAAATACATCACAACCCTCACCAAAAGGCTGAGTGACAGTGACCTCAGGCAGTTTTAAAGCAGCTTGGGCAGCAAGAGTATGTAAGGTCATAAGCTATGGATAAATCATCATAAAACTGTGAATAATGTTTAAATTATCCACAGTTTTTATTTTGGATGTGAATAAATTAAGAAGAACAGCTGACCATTACTTCTGGCACGTCACTTGGCAATGGTGCTAAATCTTCAGGCTGTTCCAGATCTGGCTGTTTCTGATAAGGCTGACTCAATAATTTAAACAGGCGGTCTACTTCAGAAAAATCATCCCGCTCTGCTAGTTCAATGGCTTTCTGTGCCATATGATTCCGCAGAATATAATGCGGATTGGCCAATTGCATGGCGGCATCCAATTCTTCTATATCCTGGTGTTCACGGATAGATCCATATTGCGCCAGGAATGCTTCAAACTGGCGTCGGTCCAGACAATCATCTTTAATGGCTTCATAGTCTTTATTTTGCAGACGGATAAAACTCTGGGTGTAGTCCAGTTGTTCACTTTGCAAAATTCGCAGAAAGGCCATTGCGCAGTCAAAACTGTCTTTATGGAAACTTGGCAAGCCCATTTTCTGGTTTAAACCATGTTTATAATGTTCCAAGAAGGTTGGCTCATAGTGCTCCAGACATGCAGCTAAATCCTGTTTCCATTGTTCTTTGTCATAATCGGTAGGGCAGAGCGGCACCAGATTATTTAACCATTGCCATAAATTCCAATGCCCAATACTCGGCTGCTGCTGATAGGTATAACGACCTTGATAATCCGAGTGGTTATTGATCCAATTCGGACGGAAGCGCTCCATAAAGCCATAAGGACCAAAGTCCAAAGTTGAACCGGTAATATTCAGGTTGTCGGTATTCATCACGCCATGTGCAAAACCAACCAGTTGCCATTTGGCAATCATCACCGCAGTGCGCTGAATAACTTTTGTGGCAAAGCTCAGAATCGGCTGTTCGGCTTGCAGGCATTCTGGATAATGCCATTCGATACATTTCTGGGTAAATTCAGCTAGTAGATCTGGCTGATACTGATTGATCCATTCAAAATGGCCGAAACGGATATGACAGTCTGAAGTACGCAACATCATCGCGCCCGGCTCTAGCTTCTCACGCTGAATACCTTGGATTGATGAAGTAAAACCAACTGCATTACTGGATGCTACACCTAAAGCATTTAAGGCATGACCTGCCAGATACTCACGAATGACTGAACGCAGTACTGCACGACCATCGCCCATGCGTGAATAAGGGGTTGCACCAGCACCTTTTAAATGCAGGTCAATGGTCTGATTATTTTTATCCAGAATTTGCGCAATCAACAACCCGCGACCATCTCCCAACTGTCCTGCCCATTGTCCAAACTGATGACCTGCATAGGCCATAGCTAAAGGTTCAAACTCAGCAAAGACTTTCTGACCGCTACAAATCTCGACCCATTGCGCCTTGTCTTCGTCCGACCATTGCAGCTGTTCTGCCAATGCTGCATTAAAATGTCCGGCTTTTGCACCTTTTAATGGAAGCGGAATTTGATGGTGATAGAGGCGAGCAGGTAGTGTTTGATAGCGAGAGTTAAAATACATGGCATCGGTACAGGATTGGAATAAATTTACTATAACAAAGATAGATGTATAAAACTGTTGTATAAGCGAGAGTTCACGTTATCTTTCGGGCATAAAAAAAGCCCCAATCGGGGCTTTAATGTTCAACAGCTTTTATTGAGAAACTGCAGATTTTTTCAGATTACGAACCAGTAGATTCAAGGTTTGACGATGATGGGAAAGACGCTGTTCAACCAGCTGGAATTCAACTTTCAGCTTGTCATCCATCTGATGGATTTTTTCAGCCATCGATGCTTTCTTGACCTGAATTTCCTGTTCTTTCAGCTTTGCCCAGTCATTTAAAGTTTGGGTAAATGCATCATATTCCTGTGCAATCTTGGTTTTTACCGCCGAGATGTCTTCAGAAACATCATGACCATACACCGCAAGATCCTGCTCAGCATATTTAAACTTCATTGCCAATTCCGCTTTTTTGATATTAAAGCTAGGAATACGGCGCAAGTTTTTAGCTAAACCAAGCTTAGAACAAGTCCAGATCAACCATTTGGTTGGATCGTATTGCCACCATTTCACGCCGTTACGGTAATCGTATTGGAAAATGTGGTGATAGTTATGATAACCCTCACCCCAAGTTGCAACCGCGAGTACGAAGTTGTCACGTGCAGTATTTTCGTCGGTATAAGGACGATTTCCCCACATGTGGCACAATGAGTTAATGAAGAAGGTCACATGATGGCTCAGGATTAAACGCATTAATCCACCCAACAGCAATACGCCCCAGACATCGCCGACTGCCCAGCCAATTGGCAATAAAATCGCGGCATGAACAGCAATCACTAAAGGAACGTAGTATTTGTCCTGAAACATCACTACTTTGTCTTTTAACAGATCTGGCGCATTTTTATAGTTGGCTGCACCTGATGGATAATCACGTAACATCCAGCCAATATGTGCATACCAGAAACCTCTATTGATCGAGTACGGATCTTGATCAACATCATCGACATGACGGTGATGGGTACGGTGACCAGATGCCCAGAATAAAATACTATTCTGTACAGCAAATGTACCCATAATCATCAAGATGATTTTCAATGGTAAAGTGGCTTCATAAGCACGATGTGCCCACAGGCGATGGTATCCTGCTGTAATGCCGAGGCTGCTTACGCCCAGTAAAACAAACATACTGATCCAAGCGGCAGCGCTAAAATCATGGTGATACGCATACAACGGAATCGCGATCAGGGCTACAATCGGTAAAAATACCAATGCAAACACAGCAATCCAGTTGATGGGGGCTTTGGGTAAGGGAGCATTCATCTCCAACAGCACTCCTAGAACCTCGGAAGGTATAACAAAAAGCAGAAACTACTGTTGGTTTTAACAGCAGCCTATCTTGTCCATATTAGCATGTGCCCTAAGGCATCACTAGCATTATTGTACGGTTGTATTGTACTTGTCGGTAACAGAATAAGTAGGGCAGAAGTGACCATTTTGCGAGCGTAGACGGGTTCTGATTTCCGACTAAGTGACTGAGGATTATCACTCTTTCAGAAAATGGAAACCGAATGAATCAGAGGAAAATAGTTGTTCATAATTTCTACAATATTATCAGGAAATTTGCAGAATATAGAGGTTGGGCAACTTAATTTCACTTTCAAATAAAATCTGATTAAGGAAGATTCACACTTTCATTATTGCGTTATCGACATGGACTGGATCAAGAAATACCTAGATCAATCAAGGCTAAGAGAGGTTGTCTTAGAGTTGTTGTAGCATCAGTTTTGGATAATCGGTAATCAGTCCCTGAATGCCCCAGTCTCGCAGCTGTTTGGCACGGGTGACATCATTGACTGTCCAGACACTGATATTCAACTCGGCAGCCTGCGTGGCTTGAATCAGGTCTTTACTGGCCAGTTCATCCATCCAGCCAATATGACAGCACCCAAGTTCCAGCGCCTGATCAATGGCTTGATGTTTGACATCGGTTTCAATCAATAAACCGCGTTTTAAACGTGAGTTATGCTGTTTGAAAGCATCCAGAATTTTGGCATCAAAGCTGGTAATAATGGCTGCCTGCTCATAACCTTGTAACTGCTGTTCGACTTCAAACGCGATTTTTTCAGCTGCTGCTTCAGAGTCAACACTTTTAATTTCGACTTCAATATGCTCAAAATTTCGAATGACATTTAAGGTTTGATCGAGCAGTGGGGTCGCTTCGATTTTATTCCATTCTGACCAGGCCATTGCGTGATTATATTGGGTAAGATCTTGACGGTTACACTCGTATAGATGCTTCTGCAAACCGGTGGTACGCACAAAGTTGTCATCATGCATGATGATTAAGGCATTGTCTTTGAGTTGACGGACATCAAACTCAACGGCGCGAATGCCGATCTCCTGAATATATTGAAAACCGCCCAAGGTATTTTCAGGGGCTTCGCCACGTGCACCACGATGACCAATTATGCGCATAAGATGCTCATGAGTGGGAAAGTTAAGTTCATTTTGCGAGGGCTACGTGACAGAAGGATGACACTTTCTATTTTCGTCAGATGCTCTGTAAAATCAAGAGACATCTGATGGGTATTTTCAGATGCTAACTTGAAACATAATTTTACTTTTCGATGCTGTCATTGATATTTTTTTGCCACAGCACTTCGGAACCGCCCTCGCTTCGTTGCAGGGTGCGTGATGCTACAAATAACCAGTCCGATAAACGGTTAAGTAGTTGCAGTGACGCTGCCTGAATATTTTGGTCACGGTGATGAACTGACATTACGCTGCGTTCTGCACGACGGCAAACAGCGCGGGCCTGATGGGCAAAGCTGCACACCAACGTTCCAGCAGGCAGAATAAAGTCTTTGAGCATCGGCAAAGCTTCATTCATGCGGTCGATATCATTTTCCAGAAACTCAATCGATACCGGTTGCACCAGATTAAAACCCGGAATACAGACTTCACCGCCTAGATCAAATAACCAGTGCTGGATCAGGCTTAAAGATTTATCCCAAGCGGCTTGATCTTCAATGTTGCTTGCTGAAATTTGTGCGCGTAATACGCCAATCACGGCATTCAGTTCATCGACATCACCGAGTGCTGTGATACGCAAATCATCTTTGGCAACACGTGAGCCATCACCGAGTCCTGTGGTACCTGAATCGCCTGTGCGCGTGTAAATTTTACTTAAACGGTGGCCCATATGTGTTCCTTGAATTTTTAATGAAGATAATAAAAAAGGATAATGTCGGTCATAACATTATCCATAAACTGCGCTGTTTTAAAGTTTTTTGCTGTTTAGAGCTTAGTATTTAAAAGTGATTCCAATAGAAGCGAGGCGGTCACTGGCAATGTAATAAGATGTGGCATCATTAAATGCTGTTTTGTAATTGGTATCACCTAGGTTACGAATATTCACAAAGGTTTTTAAGTGAGGATTCACTTGCCAATAGGCATTCATATCAATGACTGCATAGCCTGGAATAAGGCCTTTATCCTCCTTAGATTTACCTTTAGCTACTAAAGACGTGGACGCACCATACTGACCATTATCCCAACCCAAGGTTAGGTTGAAGTTTTGGCGTGGGCGATTTGGCAAATCTTTATCTTTATCATCGTTCTTAGCTTGAATATACGCATATTCAGCATTGGCATAGAAGTCATCTTGTGTCAATTTTAAACCCAATTCAGCACCATTAAAGGTGGCGCTGTCCATATTTTCAAATACCCAGTTGGTATCTCCGTTAGAGACCATAATATTGTCGACTTGGGTTTGAAAAGCAGAACCGTATAATGTCATTGATGGGGTGATTAGATGATCAAAACCAATTTCATAAGATACACTTTCTTCTGGTTGTAGGTCAGGATTACCGCCCCACCAAGCGGGTTCACTAATAATTTGCCCGACAACTGGGGCACGAAATGCTGTTCCGACATTGGCATAAATACTTGATGTATGGCTTAGGGTATGTCGAACAGCGAGTTGTCCTACACTATGTGTACCAAATTGCTGATTGTCTTCAACTCGAATACCCGCTTGGGTGCTGATGACATCATTTTGATATTGGTGCTGTAAATAATAGCCAGTGCTATCATTTTCATCTTTAAAGGTGTTTAAACTTTCAGCTTCTGTCTTATTGTAATGTACACCCGCAAGAAGTTTATGCTCGGCGTTGATTTGCCATTGAATATTGGAATCTATTTCTTGTTGTTCAGTGATTACAGTCGATGGATAAGCGCTTTGTACAATTACGTATTCATCTTCAAATTCTGATAGGCGAGTTTCCCACACTAAATTTGGATTAAGCTTAAAATAACCTTTAATATTATAAAGGCGATTGGTGAAATCATAAGCTTCTGGTGCACCATAAGAGAAGTAGTCGCCGTGACCTTCATTTTCTTTAAATTCCGCTGACAATCCAAAGTTGTCTTGATCAACGCCTAATTTCGCTGAATAGCCTTTTTGATCGAAACCTGCTTTTTTAGATTGATTGCTAATAATTTGGTCACCATCTGTTTCTAGGCGTTGCCCACGAATTTGGGCGTAATAGCCATTTTCAGCAGCATCAATACCGACAAGTGATTTGTAGGTACTTTTTTCACCGACTTCGACCGTTGTAAACGCACTATTTTCTGTCGGTGTTTTGGAAATGAGTTGAATTACACCTCCAATTGCATCAGTACCGTATTGTACCGATGCAGGGCCTTTTAGAATTTCAATTTGCTTAATGTCTGTCGTATCAATTAAATGTAAATTTGTACCTGCAACAGTTGCGGTATTGGAGCGCATACCATCTTGTAAAATTAAGGTATGTGCGGCATTGCTGCCACGTAAGAAAATTGAAGCTGGTTGACCATAGCCACCCACTTGTTTGACTGATAGCGCTGCTTCTTTCGTTAATAAAGAAGGTAAGTCAGCAATAGGAGATTGTTGAATCGTTTTTTCATCAAGCACATTTAGACGCATCGGCACATTTTCAATATTTTGTTCGCTGCGTGATGCCGTGACCACAATGGTATCTAAAGATGCTTTCGCAACTTCTTGCTCGTTAGCAAAAACAGATGAAGTGGTACCCAACGCAAGTGCGATCGCACCTACCAAGGCAGTAGGTTGACAATGAAGTGACATGTTAAAGCTCCCTACATTCACTTCCCCGTGAATGATTGAGTTATAGAACACAACAAGCAGGTTTCCGGACTTAAATGTGCAAAGCAGCGACTTTGCTGTATATCCACCTTCCCACATCAAGATGCAGTGGTGTAAACCGAAGAGTTTAAATTGATAGACGTTTCATTTTTTACCGTTGCGGGGGCAGTGCTGGATTTACACCAGCTTCCCTAAAGCCTGAAGGCTTGGACTTGCTGCAAAGTGAGCGCAGTATAAAGTCAGTATGAGTTATATACAATCTGCATAGAGAATAATCCGGATGAACTTTTACGCAAGTCAGAAAAATTGCATTACAATGATTTGCCCCAATCTTACAGATTGTTCAATACATTGGTAGATCTAGAGCCAACATAATATGCGAACCCGTGCCAAAATTTGTGGAATCACCCGAGTTGAAGATGTACATGCCGTAGTCAATGCTGGCTGTGATGCGATAGGGTTTGTGTTTTATCCACCGAGTCCACGACATGTTACTTTAGAGCAGGCTGAAATCCTGATCCGGGCGGTTCCGGCTTATGTGCAGGCCGTAGGTTTATTTGTAAATAGTCGCGCAGATGAAATTCAGCATATTCTTAAAACCGTTCCGCTCGATATTTTGCAATTTCATGGCGATGAAACACCTGAACAATGTCAGGCCATCGCCCAGCAGGTCGGACGCCGCTGGTATAAAGCCATTCAGGTGCAACCTGATCTGGATGTGGTTGCAGAAATTCAAGGTTATCAAGATGCAGGCGCAAGCGCAGTGCTATTAGATGCATGGCATCCTGATCTGAAAGGTGGCACAGGGCACAGCTTCGATTGGGACACATTTCCCAAACTCAATATTCCCTTGATCTTGGCAGGCGGTTTAAATCCTGACAATATTGAACAGGCAATTCTCACCACACAGGCGTATGCCGTCGATGTGAGTGGCGGTGTCGAGTCCGCAAAAGGTATTAAAGACCAACAACTCATAGAACGCTTTATGCAAGGAGTCCATCGTGGATCAGCAAAGTACTAGCCAGAACAGTCAGGCAGTTGACTATACCCAATTCCCGGATGAACGCGGGCATTTCGGTATTCATGGCGGACGTTTTGTGTCAGAAACACTCATGGCGGCTTTAGAAGACTTGGAAAAGCTCTATTTCCGTATGAAAGATGATGCGCAGTTTTTGGCAGAATTTGACCGTGACATGGCGTTTTACGTCGGTCGTCCGAGTCCTTTATATCATGCTAAACGATGGTCGAAAGAGTTGGGTGGCGCACAGATTTACCTGAAACGTGAAGACCTGAACCATACCGGTTCGCACAAAGTAAATAATACAATCGGTCAGGCTTTGCTGGCGAAGCTTTCCGGCAAGAAACGTATTATTGCCGAAACAGGGGCAGGCCAGCACGGTGTAGCAACGGCAACGATTGCAGCACGTTTAGGTCTTGAATGCGTAGTATTTATGGGCGCAGACGATGTAAAACGTCAGGCGATGAACGTCTACCGTATGCGTTTATTAGGTGCGACGGTTGTGCCGGTAGAAAGTGGCTCTAAAACCTTAAAAGATGCCATGAATGAAGCCATGCGTGATTGGGTGACCAATGTTGATTCAACCTATTATGTGATTGGTACTGTGGCAGGTCCACACCCATATCCACAGTTGGTTCGTGATTTCCAGTCGATCATTGGTCGTGAAGCACGCCGTCAGATTCTGGAACAGGCTGGCCGTCTGCCAGATGCACTGGTAGCATGTGTCGGTGGTGGATCCAATGCAATGGGCTTGTTCTATCCATTCCTGAACGATCAAGACGTGAAAATGTACGGCGTTGAAGCAGCAGGTCATGGGATTGAATCAGGCAAGCACTCTGCGCCGTTGAATGCCGGTCATATCGGTGTCCTGCATGGTAACCGAACTTACCTGATGTCGGATGCACAAGGCCAGATCATCGAAACCCATTCAATTTCTGCAGGTCTGGATTATCCGGGTGTGGGTCCGGAACATAGTTTCCTGAAAGATATGGATCGCGTGAAATACGTACCAATCAATGACCAGGAAGCTTTACAGGGTTTCCGCGACTTGACCAAGATTGAAGGCATTATTCCGGCGTTAGAAAGCGCACATGCTATGGCTTATGTCACTAAACTTGCACCGACCATGGATAAAGATCAAATTATTATTGCGACGGTTTCAGGTCGTGGTGATAAAGATTTGATGACTGTTGCCCGTATTGATGGCGTGGAAATGGTAGAGATGTAAGCTCCTTAAAGTCCTCTCCTTATAGGAGAGGGTTGGATGAGGTTAAATCTCACAAAAGGATAAGTTAAAAAATCGTGCTAATAAAAATTAGCACGATTTTTTATTGAGTAGATTTTGAAAAAACATGCCTGTATGGAATTAAGAAAATTCACCTTGCGCGCGCTCTTTGGCCCATTCACGTAAAACAAATTTCTGCAATTTTCCGGTCGAAGTTTTTGGAATTTCGGTAATCACCACATCCTTAGGCACTTTAAAACGGGCCAGATGCTCACGGCAGAATTCCATAATTTCTTCTTCTGTGGCTTTTTTTCCTTCTTTGAGTTCGATAAAGGCACAAGGAACTTCCTGCCAGCGTGGATCAGGCTTGGCGACTACCGCCGCAGTCAGCACCGCCGGATGCTGATACAGCACTTCCTCCACTTCAAGTGAAGAAATATTTTCTCCGCCGGAAATAATCACGTCTTTAGAGCGGTCGGTAATTTTGGCATAGCCATCCGGTTGGCAAACTGCCAGATCTCCTGTATGGAACCAGCCACCGGCAAAGGCTTCAGCGGTCGCCTCAGGATTTTTCAGATAACCTTTCATCACGATATTGCCACGGAACATGATTTCACCCATGGTCTGACCATCATGTGGCACTTCCTGCATGGTATCCGGATCAAGCACTTTCATGCCATCTTGCAATGGATAAGGTACGCCTTGGCGGGAGTGCAACTGTGCTTGTTCCTGAATAGATAAATCACTCCAGCCGGCTTGGGATGCGCACAGTGCAGAAGGACCGTAGGTTTCTGTCAGGCCGTAGACATGGGTCACGTTAATGCCAATATTGCGCATGCCTTCAATGATTGCTGCTGGAGGTGCGGCACCCGCCACCATCACTTCGACACGGTGATCAATTTTGGTCTTTTTCTCTTCAGGTGTGTTAATCAGCATCGACAGGACAATCGGTGCCCCACAGAAGTAATCGACTTTATGTTCGGCAATCAGTTTAAAGATCAGTTCAGCATCGACTTTACGCAAGCAAACGTTGGTTCCGCCGTTGGCTGCCATGGTCCAGGCAAAGCACCAACCATTACAGTGGAATAGCGGCAGTGTCCATAAATAGGTGGCACGTGGTGTCATGCCACAGGCAATAATATTACTGGCTGCGTTAATGTAGGCACCGCGATGATGATAGACCACGCCTTTCGGGTTGCCTGTGGTTCCAGAGGTATAGCTTAAGCTGATGGCATCCCATTCATCTTGTGGTAGATGCCATTCAAAGTTTGCATCGCCTTGCGCAATCCATTCTTCATATTCAATTTGACCAATACGTTGATCTTCACCTTCAAACTCTACATCGGCCACATCAATGACATAAATGTCTTGTGAAACTAGAGCAAGTGCTTCAGTCGCAAGTGCGGTAAATTCAGGATCGACCAATAACACTTTACTTTCAGCATGTTCTAGCATGAAAGCAAGGGTCTTGGCATCCAGACGGGTATTTAAGGTATTCAGAACTGCGCCTGCCATCGGCACAGCAAAATGCGCTTCGATCATGGCAGGGACGTTAGGCAGTAGAACAGACACAGTATCATTTTTACCGATGCCTAATTTTTGGAGTTGGTTGGCAAACTGACGACAACGGTTGTATTTTTCACGCCAAGTGATCCGGCGCTTACCGTGAATAATCGCGTTCTGATTTGGATAGATATAAGCTGCACGATCAAGATAGCGTAAAGGCGATAAGGCTACAAAATTCGCGGGGGTACGCGGTAATTCATCATATGCGCTAACCATTGTAAAACTCCGTTCTATATTTATTTTCATATCCTGTTGAAAAGATATGTATTTCTCAGAAATCTTGCATTTATGCTTTAGTCGAGTACGATTTTACAAATTTTAAGTATTTGAATAGTAGTAAAAATATTTCACCCTGCTTAAATGTTTTGAACGCATGGGTTCCCAAGTTTGATTTTTTAGGTATTTTACTCTAGTTGAATCATTAAAATAATATGAGCCAGAGAATAATAATGAAAATACAACAGGCGAATGACGTATGGCGAAACTGGTCGGGGAGCCAGTTCAGTGCCGCTCGGATTGTTCAGCCCAGCCAGATCAGTGAATTACAAAGTTTAGTGAAGACCCATGCACACATTCGTGCAGTGGGTGCAGGACATTCATTTAGCCCATTGGCCAAAACAGATGAGGTGTTGCTTAATCTCGATTTGTTAAAAGGTATCGTTGCCTTTGATCAAGAGAAAACCCAATGCACCGTGCGGGCCGGGACGCGTTTATATGATTTGGGGAAAGATCTGGTACCGATCAATCAGGCCTTAATCAATCAGGGCGATATAGACCAGCAAAGTCTGGCCGGAGCGATTTCTACCGGAACGCATGGCACGGGCATCGATTTACCTTGCATCTCTGCTTTCGTGGAAGGCTTTGAATTACTGACCGCGGATGGAGAGCTGTTGCAATGTCATCGTGAGCAGAATGCTGAGATATTTCAGGCTGGACGGGTGGCATTGGGCAGCTTGGGTGTATTGACCCAAATCACCCTGCAAAATCGGCCACGATATAAACTAAAAGAACAGATTCGGCTCTGTTCATTAAAAGACATATTTACCCATATTGATCAATGGAAACATCAGCGCCGGCATATTGAATTTTGGGCTTTTTTACATGCCGATCAAGTGATGCTGAAAACTCTGGATGAAACGGATGCAACCATTCAGCCGAGAACAGAGAGCTGGCCTCCGGAAGATATTTTATTGACTCTATGTTCGGAATTGACGCGACTCTTCCCAAAGACAAATCCCTATCTGCAAAAACTGCTCGGCGTATTTGTCAAACCGACTCGTTATGTAGACTGTTCATCCAGAATTTTTCCAACTCCGCGTAAGACCAGATTTAATGAAATGGAATATCAGCTTCCGGTTGAGTTTGGCTTGCAGTGTCTGGACGAGATTCTGCATATTTTACGTAAACATCAGGTGCCGATGTTTTTCCCGATCGAGTTCCGTTATGTCAAAGGCGATGAGATCTGGCTGAGTCCTTTTTATCAGCGTGATTCAGTTTCTATTTCCATCCATCAGTTTTATAAACAGGATTACCATGCCGTATTTGATTTGGTCGAACCTATTTTGCAGAAATATCAGGGACGGCCACATTGGGGGAAATTGCATTCCATGAGCGCAGCTTCACTTCGGAATTTATACCCGAAATGGGACGATTTTATGACGCTGCGTCAGCAACTGGATCCCAAGCAAAAATGGCTAAATCCGTACTTAAAGCAGCTTTTTTTGCCTGAAAATTAGGAAATGGCGATGCAACCGAATTATTTTCAGCAATTAACCCAGGATTTAAAACAGCAGGGAACAGGCACGCCGCAACTGATTTTAGATGTAAAAACTTATCAATATAATTTGGACTATGTACAGTCAAAATTACCTACGCAGTTAAAACCACGCTTGGTGGTGAAATCCTTGGCCAATATGCAGTTGCTTAAACTGGCTAGTGAAAAACTGAATACTCAGCGTTTTATGCTGTTTCATCTTCCGCATCTCGCAGAGATTATCCAAGCCTTTGAACAAGCCGATATTTTGCTGGGTAAGTCTATGCCGATCCGGGCAGTAGAACTGTTTTATCAAAGCAATGGTCAACACGATATTTATATTCAATGGCTGATTGATGATCTGGGGCGATTACAACAATATCTGCAGCTCGCTCAACAACTCGACATCAGTTTGAATGTAAATATTGAAATTGATGTCGGTTTGCATCGTGGTGGAGTACAAAATTCGCAGCAATTTGTGGCATTGCTTAAGCTGATTCAACAACATTCAAAGCATTTAAAACTATCAGGTTTGATGGGCTATGACGCGCATGTCGCAAAGTTACCAAAAATCATAACAAGTCCTGAAAAAAGTTATCAACAATCGCAACACACTTATCAACACTACAAAGCCATTCTTCAGCAGCAATTCCCGGATTTATGGCATGAGGGTCTGTGCTTTAACGGAGGTGGAAGTCCGACCTTTATGCAGCATTGCCAGCAGAGCGAATGCAATGATCTGGCTTTTGGTTCCATGTTGGTCAAGCCGAGTGATTTTGATTTGGATCATTTATCGGAACTCAAATGTGCACTCTGGATTGCCACTCCAGTATTGAAAGTTTTGCCCTATAGCCAATTGCCCGGTTTGGAGCTACTGAATCATCTTCCACATAAATATAAAGCTTTGTTTGTGTATGGTGGTTATTGGCGAGCAGATTATATTTATTCTGAAAAAAGCCGGCCGCATGTGTTGTATGGCCGCAGCAGCAATCAGGAAATGCTTCAGGTGCCTAAACCGTGTGACATTGCAGTGGATGATTATGTGTTTTTAAGGCCGACTCAGAGTGAAGCGATTATTCCGCAATTCGCTCAGCTTTATGCTTACATACAGAGCAAATTCGAAATATGGGATAGCTTTAGAGAATAAAAACAAAGCCGAAAATTTCCTGATCTGAGTAAAGGCAAAGTATTGGCAAATAAATTCAAAATGAGCCAAATCGCGAATTTTCTAGGTGAAAAGGTTTAATCCCGTGGCTAAGACGTGTAAAATTCAAGTCGATTTTTATTTATCCACCGTTTTTATCTTTTGAGGTTCTCCTCGATCATAATCTCGCGGTGATATGCCCCATGGTACGGGGCATCACTCCTTAAGGATTTTCTTATGCCAATTATCACTTTACCCAATGGCGATCAAAAACAATTTGATCACGCCGTATCTGTGATGGACGTTGCGCTTAGCATCGGACCTGGTCTTGCAAAAAATACAGTGGCAGGTCGTGTAAACGATCGTCTTGTTGACGCGTCTGACTTGATTACTGAAGATGCAACCTTACAAATTATCACGCCTAAAGACGAAGCAGGCGTGGAAATTATCCGTCACTCTTGCGCGCATTTGGTCGGTCATGCTGTTAAGCAATTGTTCCCAGAAGCGAAAATGGTAATTGGTCCTGTCATTGAAGAAGGTTTCTACTATGACATCTGGATGCCACGTCCATTCACATTAGACGACATGGCAGCGATTGAAGAGCGTATGAAAAAGCTCATCGATCAAGACTATGAAGTTGTGAAAAAAATGACTCCTCGTGATGAAGTGATTGCAGAATTCACAGCACGTGGCGAAGAATACAAATTACGCTTGATTGCAGACATGCCTGAAGAAACTCAAATGGGCTTGTACTACCATCAGGATTATTTGGATATGTGTCGTGGTCCGCACGTTCCAAACACTAAATTCTTAAAATCATTCAAGCTAACTAAAATCTCTGGCGCTTACTGGCGCGGTGATGCGAAAAACGAACAGTTACAACGTATTTACGGTACCGCTTGGGCAGACAAGAAACAGCTTGCAGCGTATGTAAAACGTATTGAAGAAGCAGAAAAACGCGATCACCGTAAAATTGGTAAAGCGCTTGATTTGTTCCATATGCAAGAAGAAGCACCCGGTATGGTGTTCTGGCATCCAAATGGCTGGACCATTTATCAAGTGCTTGAACAATACATGCGTAAAGTTCAGCAAGACAATGGCTACGAAGAAATCCGTACCCCTCAGGTGGTTGATTTCACGCTCTGGGAAAAATCAGGACATGCTGCAAACTATGCAGACAACATGTTCACCACACATTCTGAAAATCGCAACTATGCGGTGAAGCCAATGAACTGTCCTTGTCACGTGCAAGTGTTCAACCAAGGCTTGAAGTCATACCGTGATCTTCCTATACGTTTGGCAGAGTTTGGTTCATGTCATCGTAACGAACCATCAGGTTCTTTACATGGCATTATGCGTGTGCGTGGCTTTACTCAGGATGACGCGCATATTTTCTGTACCAAAGAACAGATTGGTCCTGAAGTTGCAGACTTTATCAAATTGACACTGGATGTATACAAAGATTTTGGCTTCGAAGAAGTACAAATGAAGTTGTCGACGCGTCCTGAAAAACGTGTGGGTGATGACAAACTTTGGGATATGGCAGAAAAATCTTTGGCAGATGCTTTAGATGCTGCAGGTCTTGAGTGGGAACTTCAACCAGGCGAAGGCGCATTCTACGGTCCGAAGATTGAATTCTCTCTGAAAGACTGCTTAGGTCGTGTCTGGCAGTGTGGTACCATTCAGTGTGACTTTAACTTGCCAGAACGTCTAGATGCTTCTTATGTCACTGAAGATAATGACCGCGATCAGCCAGTAATGTTACATCGTGCAATTCTTGGCAGTTTCGAGCGTTTTATTGGTATACTGATCGAACACTACGCAGGCTTCATGCCACCTTGGTTGGCACCAATGCAAGCGTGTGTGATGAACATTACCGATTCTCAAGCTGAGGCATGTGAGTCAGTCGTCGCAAAACTTAAAGAAAACGGTATCCGTGCAATTTCTGACTTGAGAAATGAGAAAATCGGCTTTAAGATTCGTGAACGTACATTAGAGCGTATTCCTTACTTACTGGTACTTGGGGACCGTGAAGTAGAGGAAGGTACCGTAAACGTGCGTACCCGCTCAGGAACAAATTTGGGTACTATGTCAATCGATGCTTTCGTTGACCTAGTAAAAGCAGCCGTAGCCGAACGCGGCCGGTACATTGTGGAGTAACAGCGATTAAACAGCCTGACCGTAATCAACAGGGCGGTAACAAATCAAACCGTCCTGCCTTGAATGATGAAATTCGTGCGAAAGAAGTCCGTCTTGTCGACGAAAATGGTGAGCAGAAAGGGATTGTAAGCTTAGCTGACGCCCTGCGCGCAGCAGAAAGTGTTGAGCTTGATCTTGTAGAGATCGTAGCAAACGCTGAGCCACCAGTATGTAAGATCATGGACTTCAACAAGCATTTGTTTGATCTTAAGCAAAAGCAGAAAGAAGCGAAGAAAAAACAACATCAAGTCCAGGTGAAAGAAATCAAGCTACGCCCGGGTACTGATGTTGGCGATTACAACGTAAAACTACGTGCAATCATCAAGTTCCTTGAAGAAGGTAACAAGGTGAAAATCACGCTTCGTTTCCGTGGTCGTGAAATGGCGCACCAACAGTTGGGTCTAGCTCAATTGCAAAAAATTGAAGCTGACGTGGCTGAATTCGGTACTGTTGAGCAGATGCCGAAAATGGAAGGCCGTCAAATGGGTATGTTACTTGGTCCTAAAAAGAAAAAGTAAGCACTCATTAAGCGAAAAAAGCCCTGCATATGCAGGGCTTTTTTTATGCTCTAAAGTTCCAGGCACTTTGTATGGCCTGCATAATCTGTTGAGCTTGCGGGCGGGAAAACATCGACAGCTGAATCCGGAAAAATCCAAGACAAATTTGATTTATTAGACCGGATTGATGCAATTTAAAATCCAAAGTGCCATCACGTTGACTAATCACATGCGCTGGCATGTTATAGAGCCAGCTTTTGAGATGTGCTTTGAGAGAAGCATAGCGCGGATTCAGAAAACTATACTGTACTGAATGTCGTTTTAAGCACAGGCTGATGCGGAAACCGGCCAAAGTATAATAAATAGCTTGTGAGGTGATTTTCAGTTTAGTTCCCAGCATAAGCAGCGAAAGACCAAGAAAGCCGCCAATATAAATATAAAAGTCAGGAGACTCCTGCCATAAAAATAATAGTCCTTGGAAAAAACTGGAATTGCTACGCACACTGCTGAAATAAAAAATGCTGAATATTCCGACCGGATAACAAAACAGTAAATATCCCATAGCGCGCATGATCGGGCTAGCTTGATGAAACAGGATGTTTTCTGGCACATTCATGGTTTATTTTTATGATCAGAAAGCGTATTGCCTCAATGAGCTTAAGGAATCTGTAGCCAAAAAGAAAGGTCCTTGCGGACCTTCCTTTGCGTACTTAATCGAGCTTATTCCACTGATTTTTCATCATTTGCAATAAGCAGTTTATTGCCAATCGGGATTTGACGCGGCAATTTTTCTTCTGGAATAATGCGCTGCAAGTCGATGATCAATAAACCATTTTCATAGTCTGCCTGTTGTACTTCAATATATTCATCCAGACGTAAAGATAATTTAAATGCACGTCGCGCAATGCCTTTGTGCAGGAATTCAATACTGTCATTGCTCTGGTTTTCAGGCTTACCCAAGATGGTCAGCAACTTATTTTCCAGACGAATGTCGAGTTCTTCCTGACGAAAACCCGCAGTTGCCACCACGATACGGTAATTATTCTCACCATGCTTTTCGATATTATACGGTGGATAATTTGGCGCATCGCTTTGCATGGCGTAATCAATAAAGTCATTCAAGCGATCAAAACCAATACTACGACGAAATAATGGATGAAGATTTAAGTTACTCATGATTAGAACCTTCTCACTTAAGCAAAGTTATAAAAACAAGAAAATAAGATCTGTCATGTCAGACATCGACAGGGCATAAGATTGACGCAATCCTTATGCAGAAATAAATATGTGTTTGGGGTTGAAATTTTCAAGATTAAAAATAAAAAATTATATAATTTTTTAATAACATTTTGATATTTATTGAAAAATAATTTTTAAATGCAGACTTGTTGTTTCTTTCTAAATCCTCTATGTTGAGTACATCATCGCACAGCAAAAGTGAAGGGAGTATTAAAAGAAAATGATCGATTTATATTATTGGAGCACCCCCAACGGCCATAAAATTAGTATTGCTCTAGAAGAAATGGGGCTGGAATATCAAATTATTCCCATCAATATTCTGGAAAATGACCAGTTCCAGTCCGATTTTCTGGCTATTTCTCCCAATAATAAAATCCCGGCAATTGTTGATCAGGATGGGCCACATGGCCGCGCCATTTCAATTTTTGAGTCAGGTGCGATTTTGCAATATCTAGGTCGCAAAACAGGTCTGTTTTATCCAACTGATGAAGTGAAGCGTATTCAGGTTGAACAGTGGCTGATGTGGCAAATGGGCGGTTTGGGGCCGATGCTCGGGCAAAATCATCACTTTAGCCGTTTTGCACCTGAGCGGATTGCTTATGCCACAGAGCGCTATGTCAATGAAAGCAAGCGTTTATATGGGGTGTTGAATAAGCAGCTGGTCGGGCAGGATTATGTTGCCGGCGAATACTCGATTGCTGATATGGCGATATTTCCGTGGTTATTGCGACACGACTGGCAGCAGATCAATCTGGAAGATTATCCTGAAGTTTCCAAATATATTGATCGCTTGAATGCTCGTCCTGCGGTTCAGAAAGCGCTGGCGATACAGGTCAGTTAAGCATCTGCCTTTATGCTAAAATAGCCTTAAGCAAATAAAGCCACCCTTACGGTGGTTTTTTATTGGATGGATATATGAACGATTTTCTTCTGAACTTTACCAAGATTGTTGAAAGTAATACCCGAATTTACTGGAGCATTCTTTTCGGCATTGCTGCATGTTTAGTGCTGTATGTTGCTGAAATTGTGCATATCGATCAGGTGATTGCTGCCCTAAATACCAAAGATCAGCAGATTTTACGTGCTGCAATTGCACCGCTCAATGAGCAGTATAAATGGGCGCGGATCATGGCGATGGTGACTGCAGTCGTTTGGTCCAGTTGGGAATATAGTAAAGCCAAGAAAAAAATGGGCTTGAGCCGTTAATGCTGTAATGAGCCTGTTTTTACTGTTTCTATCTGCCTTTGGTGCAGCGACCTTACTGCCTTTACAGTCTGAAGCTGTGCTACTGGGGCTTTTAGTGCAGGGTGAGCAGAGTGAGGTACTGTTAATTGCGGTGGCCAGTTTGGGGAATATACTGGGTTCTTGTGTGAACTGGTATCTGGGACTCAAGATTGAGCATTATAAAAATAAAAAGTGGTTTCCGGTTTCAGCAGATAAGATGCTCAAGGCGCAAAAGACCTATCAGAAATATGGTTACTGGTCTTTACTGCTGAGCTGGGTGCCTATCATTGGTGATCCGATTACCCTGATTGCGGGACTATTAAAAGAAAACCTCGTCCGTTTTCTGCTGATGGTCAGCATCGCTAAAATTGGACGTTATCTGTTTGTCTATGCGGCCTTTGCCATGTTCTAAACTTGAAAATAATTTTCCTGATCCAGTCTTGGATATTATTTCAGAGCGAAATCATTCTTTAAATTCGCTTATTGGGTGAAGATGCTTTTGTTTTAAACAAAGATGCTTTAGAATACTCGCTCCCTTACCTGCAGGTCGTTTTGTAATGGTGCAAACGAGCCGAACAGGTGTTCAAAAGAGGTTGTTATGCCTAAGATGAAAACTCGCCGTGGTGCAGCTAAACGCTTTAAAGCGACTGCTAACGGTTTTAAGCGTAAACAAGCGTTCAAACGCCACATTTTGACCAAAAAATCTGCTAAGCGTATTCGTCAATTGCGCGGCTGTGTAATGGTTCACGTAAGTGACGTTGCTTCAGTTCGTCGTATGTGCCCGTACATCTAAGGAGATTATAAATGGCTCGTGTAAAACGTGGTGTACAGGCTCATCGCCGTCACAAAAAAATTCTTGCTCGCGCTAAAGGTTACTATGGTGCTCGTTCACGCGTTTACCGCGTAGCGTTCCAAGCGGTAATCAAAGCTGGTCAATATGCTTACCGTGACCGTCGTCAAAAGAAACGTCAATTCCGCGCTTTGTGGATTGCACGTATCAACGCTGGTGCTCGTCAAAATGGTTTGTCATACAGCCGTATGATTGCTGGCTTGAAAAAAGCTCAAGTGATTATCGACCGTCGCGTACTTGCTGACATCGCTATGCATGACGCAGTTGCGTTTGCTGCTTTAGCTTCTAAAGCTAAAGATGCATTGGCTGCATAAGTCTTTATGACTTGAAAAGACCGCTTTTAGCGGTCTTTTTTATGCTTAAATAAAAGTAGTCATTTTAAATATTATTTAAAAATCAATATTGTAAATCCTATATTTTTTAGTCATTGTTAAATTACATAATCAAAAATAAGGCTTAAAAATAATGATTCGACTTGCCACCCAACACGATGTCCTGCCGATTGCCCAAGTGCACGTACAAAGCTGGCGTGAAAGCTATAAAAACATCATCAAACAAGAAATTTTAGATGCATTGTGTGTAGAACAAAGAGCCGCCTTGTAGCGTTCTGTGCTTGAACAGGAAAATCGACAGGTATTTGTCTATGAAGAAAATGCTCAGGTGCTCGGATTTGCTGCCTTTAATTTTCCAGTGGATGCACCAATTAGTGAATTGAGAGCACTTTATTTGCTTCAAAATATTCAAGGTCGCGGCATTGGACGTGATTTGGTTCAATTGGGTCTGGGTTTAAGTCGAGAAAAATCCTACCAGTATATGCAGTGCAGCGTATTGAACCTGAATTCCAGTCGTTATTTTTATGAAAAGACCGGCGCCTATTTTGTCAGTGAAGGAGATGCCAGCGATCTGGGCGAGAATCTTAAAGACTTATGTTATCAGTGGGACATTTAATTTTTGAATACTCTGGCCCAGCTGGCTCAACGTAGAAAAATCTAAAACCTGGGAAAAGACGATAGAAAATAAATCAGCCCTTAGAAATGTATGGCTGATTTATCTTTTTATCTCAATATCTCCACCGGTCAATTAAGAGAGCATTTCCGGCCGATCAGCAAATGACAGCTTCGGCTCATTCAAATAATGCTGAAATTTTAAGACAGATACTCAGTCGTGATTCCATCATCTGATGGATGATGAAAACCATCACAAAATCGTCAGCATTATTTCAAGTTGATGCCTGCTCATGAATATCAAAATATCCATTGAATTCTGCCCGTGATGTTCAAGCTTTTCTGGCAAAATGTTAAAGGCCGAAATAGTAGCCAATCAGACAGATAATCACAGTGATCACAATTAAGGTCAGCACATTTGCAGATGAACTGGATTTGCCTGGGTCCTGAGGTTTTTCTGCTTTAGAAATTTTTGGTGAGCGGTCTTCGGTACTCATACCGACAAATGGGTCAGGTGCAACTTTTGGTGTTAGCTGTGCAGTTTTATAGTGATTGGCGACTTTGCTGATGAATTTAGCACTTAAATCATCAATTTTTTGCGAAAAATGTCGCAGGTTAAGTTGCTGCTCCGGGCTGAGTACTTCGCCATCTGCACGATAGGGATGCTGGATTTTCGTTTGAATAAAGTCATTTAAGGCGTCTAGGCGGTACAAAGTCTGGTGAGCATAATCCGCTGAATAGTCAGTGGGAATTAAGGCCAAATGACTTTCGCTATCGGCTTGAATGGCAGGCATGGTGCCGTAATAAGGCAAATTGGTATATGCAGGTTCGGTAAAATCTTGGGCAAGGCTACTTTCAAACAGTTCATGATCGGTATAGGCCTGAATATCATCCCAGTTTGGGGCTTCCAGATCGACATCAATGCGCTTGGCCAGTTTAGGATTCAGCTCATAACACCAGAATGTTTCATGGCGTAAAGGAGATTGCTGTGATTTAGGCGCTTCGTAATCATTGTCTGCGCTGTACCATTCAGGGAGTTCTTTGCCAATGATCCAGGCGGTTTTGGCTTTGGCACCATGACTGACAATAAAATGTGCCAGTGGCAGTAGCTCGACATTGGCATTCGGATTTTTTTCATCAACCAGTAAATCAGAGCGATGCAAGCTAAGGCGACGCACGCCTTGTTTTTTCAGGCCTTCCAGCCAGATCTGAAAATGCTGAGCCAGCAGGTGTTGTGACATCAGATCCCGAAAGGCAAACTGATGCTGATTAAAAATGGAATGTTGAATCCAACGATTGAAACTCAGGTCTTGAGTCAAATACTCATTGCCGTAAGTGACGAGGGTTAGTTGCTGTTTCCAAATTTGATCGAGTGCCATAGTGATTTGATCTGATTGATATTGTGTTTATCTTATACTTTTTATATTTAATCATGCCAATCTAATTTTCCTTAAAACGCATCTTCATCAAAGTGTCTAAAAACTGTTAGAATGTGGGGTTTTTAAAATATTTTTTAACCTGTTGCTTTGAGAGTTACTATGTCACTGGAAGCCCTGACCACTGAAGCGCTCGCTGCGATTGCAGCAGCTCAAGACCTTGCTGCACTTGATCAAGTACGAGTGCAATTTACGGGGAAAAAAAGCCAGCTCGCGGAACAATCTAAGTCGCTTGGTAAAATGGATCCTGAAGAACGTAAAGTCTTCGGCGCACAAATCCATGCTGTACGTGAAACTATTACCGCTGCATTGACCTCACGTCAGGCAGAATTGCATAAAGCTGCCTTAGAACAAAAACTGGCAAGCGAAACCATTGATATTACTTTACCAGGTCGTGGTCAGCAGGTGGGCAGTATCCATCCAGTGACCCAGGTGCAAGAGCGTATTTGCCAGTTCTTTACCAAGGCAGGTTTTACGGTTGCAACGGGTCCTGAAGTTGAAGATGACTATCACAACTTTGAAGCACTGAACATTCCGGGTCATCACCCGGCGCGTGCCATGCACGATACTTTTTATTTTGATGTGAACCATTTGCTGCGTACGCATACGTCTGGTGTGCAGATTCGTACCATGGAAACACAGCAGCCACCAATCCAGATCGTGTGTCCGGGCCGTGTTTACCGTTGTGATTCGGATCAAACCCACTCACCGATGTTCCATCAGATCGAAGGTTTATACGTGGCTGAAAATACCAGCTTCGCGGAACTGAAAGGTTTGCTGATTAACCTGCTGAACGAATTCTTCGAAAAAGATTTGAAAGTACGTTTCCGTCCATCTTATTTCCCGTTCACCGAGCCGAGTGCGGAAGTGGATATTATGGATGAACGCGGTCGCTGGTTAGAAGTATTGGGCTGCGGTATGGTGCATCCGAATGTGCTGCAAGCTGCGGGCATTGATCCTGAAAAATATAAAGGCTTTGCTTTTGGTCTGGGTGTTGAACGTTTTGCGATGCTGCGTTATGGCATTAACGACCTGCGTATGTTCTATCAAAACGATGTGCGTTTCTTACGCCAGTTTGCTTAAAACTTTTTAATCCTCTCCCTGAGATTGGGTGAGGGGAAAATAGATTATTTTTAGATTTTAAAAATCTCCCCTAAATCCCCTGAGTGAGTTTTAAAGCACTGCTTTTAAAACTCACGCAAGAAAGGGGGAACTGTTGAAATTAATAGTTTGGGGAGATTAAGGAAATGAATGTATGAAAATTAGCGAAAATTGGCTACGCACATGGGTTAACCCAGCCATCGATAGCGAAAAACTTTCTGATCAACTGACCATGTTGGGTCTGGAAGTCGATGAACTTGCGCCTGCAGCTAAACCCTTTACTGGTGTAGTGGTGGGGGAAGTCCTGACAGTAGAACAGCATCCGGATGCTGACCGTTTACGTGTGACCACTGTCAATATCGGTTCTGGTGAGCCTCTACAAATTGTATGTGGTGCGCCAAACGTACGTGCCGGCATGAAAGCGCCAGTTGCGATCATTGGTGCAGTACTGCCAGGTGATTTCAAAATCAAAAAAGGCAAGCTACGTGGTATCGAGTCACAAGGCATGCTGTGCGGCGCTTCAGAAATCGATCTGGAAGATAAAATCGACGGTCTTTTAGAGCTGCCTGCAGATGCACCAGTAGGTATGAACATTCGTGAATATCTGGATCTTGATGACAATGTGATTGACATCAGCATTACGCCTAACCGTGGGGACTGCTTCAGTATTCGCGGGATCGCGCGTGAAATTGGTGTGATCAACCAATTGCCAGTGACTGCCCCTGAAATTAAAGAAGTAGCTGCGACTATTAGCGACGAAAAGAAAGTCGTTGTGTCGACTGAAGGCTGCCCACGTTACTTGGGTCGTGTCATCAAGAACGTCAATACCAAGGCTGTGACTCCTGTATGGATGGAGCGTGCATTGGCGCGTTCAGGTATCCGTCAGCACAGCATTCTGGTCGATATTACCAACTATGTATTAATCGAGCTTGGTCAACCGCTACACGCATTTGATGGCGGTAAAGTTCAAGGTGCGGTACATGTACGTCAAGCGACGGAAGCTGAAAAGTTAGTTTTGCTCAATGAACAAGAAGTTGAACTCAACGAAAAAGTGATGGTGATTGCAGATGATGAAAAAGCATTAGCCATTGCCGGTATTATGGGCGGCTTGTCTTCAGCAGTCAGCGATGCAACCACTGAAATTTTCCTGGAATCTGCATTCTTCGCGCCACTGCATATTGCGGGTCGTGCACGTAGCTTTGGCTTGCATACCGATGCTTCTCAGCGTTATGAACGTGGTGTCGATTTTGAATTGCCATTGATCGCTATGCACCGCGCATCACAATTGATTGCTGAACTTGCGGGCGGTGAGTTCGGACCAATTACAGTTGCCGAAAATGCGGCTCTATTGCCAACACGTGACGCAATTGAATTGAATCAAGCCCAAGTCGATCAACTGCTAGGTTATAGTGTTGACTCAGCGTTCATTACTGATGCTTTAACCCGTTTAGGTTGTGAAGTTACAGTAAAAGCAGAAGGTGAGTGGTCTGTAGTGCCGCCATCACATCGTTATGACATGGTGATCTATCAAGATTTGATTGAAGAAGTGGCACGTATTCACGGTTATGACAATATTCAAATCAGTCTGCCTGTGATTGATGTGAAATTGGCGAAATACCAAGATCAATTTGAGTTGGGCCAACTCCGTCAAACTGCCGTAACTTTAGGTTACCAAGAAGCGATCAGCTTTAGCTTCTCAGACCTAAAACTTGAAAAGCAACTTAATTCCAGTGTGAATCCATTAGCATTAGCTAATCCAATTTCAAGTGATTTGGCAGTGATGCGTTCAACCTTGCTATCTAGCCTGATTCCTTGTGTTCAGTACAATGTCAACCGCCAGCAAAGCCGTGTACGTTTCTTTGAGCTCGGTCTGCGTTTCGACTATCAAGAAGCCAGCAGCATCCATGATTTAAAACAGATTCCAACTTTTGCATTGATTGCGACTGGTTTACGTCATGCTGAGTCTTGGCATGGTAAGGCACAGCCAATGGACTTCTTTGACTTTAAGGGTGATGTAGAAGAAATTCTGGCTGCTGGTCGTGTCAAAGTAGAATATGTGCGTTCAGAGCGTAGCTGGTTGCATCCAGGACAATCCGCAGAAATTCTCGTGAATGGTCAATCAATTGGTTACTTGGGGCGTTTACATCCCTCACTTGAAGACGAACTTGATCTGGCAACCACATGGGTAGCAGAATTGGATCAAGCGGCTGTTTTGCAAACTTATGTATCTAATTTTACAGAATTATCACGTTTTCCATCGGTTCGACGTGATATTGCGCTTTTAATTAATGATAAGATTAATGTTAGCGAAATTCAGGGACTTATCGAAAAAACAGGCGGAGAGCTTTTAGACTCAACTTGGTTGTTCGATGTGTACACTGGACAAGGAGTAGAAGAAGGGAAACGCTCACTGGCATTTGCACTTCTCTGGCAGCATCCAAGCCGTACACTGGAAGATGCTGAAATTAAATCAGGTATGGATAATATCCTTCAAGTGTTAGAAAACACTTACCAAGCGACATTGAGGGCTTCATGACAGCACTAACTAAAGCAGAAATGGCTGATCATTTAAGTGAGCTCACGAGTTTAAACCGTCGTGAAGCAAAACAAATGGTTGAGTTGTTCTTCGATGAGATTAGCCAGGCGCTCATCTCAGGCGAGCAAGTAAAACTTTCGGGTTTTGGTAATTTCGAGTTGCGTGATAAGCGTCAACGTCCGGGCCGTAACCCGAAAACGGGTGAAGAGATTCCGATTTCTGCACGCCGCGTGGTCACCTTCCGTGCCGGACAGAAGTTCCGTCAACGTGTTGGAAATGAGCAGGTCAACTGATCTGCTCTGCTTTTTTAAAACTGGAATCTAATATTTTTAAATTTCAGTATTTAAAATAAAAAAAGAGAGCCAAAGGCTCTCTTTTTTTGTACTGAATAATCTAAAAGATTATTGAGCAGCAGCTTCAGAAGCAGCAGTAGCAGTAGCAGCAGCATCAGTAGCAACTGCAGCAGCAGCGTCAGCTTGAGCAGCAGCAGCAGTTTCAGAAGCAGCAACTTCAGAAGTAGCTTCTACAGCAGCAGCATCAGCAGCAGCTTCAGCTTCAGAAGCAGCTTCTACAGCTTCAGAAGCTGCTTGGTTAGCGTCAGTAGCAGCTTCGTCAGCTTTTTTAGCACAACCAACGAAAGCTAGAGTAGTAGCAACTGCAGCAGCAATAGCGATTTTTTTGAATAACATGGCATCACTCTCTAAAAATTGAGATTAAAAAAAACCAAAGTTAGTCTGTTAAGTGCTTTTATTGTTCCTAATTGTGTTAGGGACTAACAACGCAGGAGCAGTCTAACTGGTCTGCAAATATGCTATCACTGCGCATTTTTAATTGCTACTGGCAATGATCAAAAAAGTACGGAAAAACGATAAAAAATAAGAAGTTTTTAACAGAAAATAACAATGGAATGAAAGATTTAGATTGGAGAAAGGCTTGTTAAACACTTAAAAGTTATACAATTTTTAATCTGAATATTTTATTAATCAAAAACTTAAAAATAAGTTTACATAAATCAGGCTCGATTGTTTCATTCTGTAATTTATGTCAACCTAAAAAAGGCCACCGCTTAGGTGACCTTTCATTTGAAATTTTAATTTGAAGCTTTGCGTTTCATCTGATCAAAGAAATCATCATTGGTCTTGGTTTCTTTCATACGATCTAGTAAGAATTCCATTGCCGCCAATTCGTCTTGAGTATGCAGCAGCTTACGCAGAATCCAGACTTTACGCAGATTATCTTCTGACATCAGGCGTTCTTCACGACGAGTACCAGATTTCTTGATGTTCATTGCAGGGAACACGCGTTTTTCAGCAATACGACGATCAAGGGTAATTTCCTGGTTACCTGTACCTTTGAATTCTTCGTAAATCACTTCATCCATTTTACTACCGGTTTCAATCAGGGCAGTAGAAATGATGGTCAGTGAACCACCTTCTTCGATATTACGTGCAGCACCAAAGAAACGTTTAGGACGTTCTAAGGCATGCGCATCTACACCACCGGTTAATACCTTGCCTGATGAAGGAATCACGGTGTTATAGGCACGCGCCAAACGGGTAATCGAGTCAAGCAAAATCACCACATCTTTCTTGTGTTCAACCAGACGTTTTGCTTTTTCAATTACCATTTCAGCAACTTGAACGTGACGTGCAGGAGATTCATCAAAGGTAGAAGCCACGACTTCACCACGAACCGTACGTTCCATTTCGGTCACTTCTTCTGGACGTTCATCAATCAGGAGAACGATCAGAATAACTTCAGGATTATTGCGAACGATGGACTGTGCAATGCTTTGCAGCAGCATGGTTTTACCCGCTTTCGGCGGAGCCACAATAATTGAACGCTGGCCTTTACCAATCGGGGCCACCAAGTCGATCACACGGGTGGTTAAATCTTCAGTGGTACCATTGCCTAACTCCATCACCAACTGTTCAGTCGGGAATAATGGCGTCAGGTTTTCAAACAGAATCTTGTTACGTGAATTTTCAGGTGTGTCGTAGTTAATTTGATTGACTTTAAGTAAAGCAAAATAACGTTCGCCTTCTTTCGGCGGGCGAATGGTGCCAGTAATGGTGTCGCCAGTACGGAGGTTAAAACGACGAATTTGAGAAGGGCTGACATAGATATCGTCAGGACCTGCTAAATAAGAACCTGCGGCTGAGCGTAAAAAGCCAAAACCATCTGACAAAATTTCTAGAACGCCATCACCAAAAATCTCTTCGCCATTCATTGCATGACGTTTTAAGATGGCAAAAATAATGTCTTGCTTACGGTTACGAGCCATACCTTCGAGGCCCATAAACTCGGCAATCTTGATGAGTTCGCCAATCGGTTTTTTCTTGAGTTCGGTTAAATTCATAGGTGGTCAGATAGAATCAAAGTTCTGAGGTACAGGTTAGAAAGGGAGTAACATTCGGCCGCATACCAGCATTCAAACGAAAGCAATTGAATTTGCAAAAGAACAATTCAGAGATCTGTTTGAGTGTTTCAAAGAAAAATGTGGAAAACAATTTCTATTGCCGAGCGGCATCTTATGTAATGTGTCTTGTAAGAAATTGACAGGATTTAGGATCCTTTATCTCTTGAGTAGCGAATATAAGAGAAAATGCCAGGTTTGTCAATTTATAGCCGAAAAAAATACGCGAGCATGAGTCGCGTATTTTTACTAAAAATGCTGTGCTTAGATATTGTCATCAATAAATGCAGTCAGTTTAGATTTTGGTGCAGCACCGACTTGAGTCGCAACAACTTCACCATTTTTGAACATCAACAAAGCCGGGATGTTACGGATGTTGAAATTCACAGCAGTTTGTTCGCAAGAAGTTACGTCAACTTTCACGATTTTAACTTTACCTTGGTATTCATCAGCAAGCACTTCAAGTACAGGTGCAATTGCTTTACATGGTGCACACCAGCCTGCCCAAAAGTCCACCAGTACAGGAACGTCTGATTGAAGAACGTCTGCTTCGAAGTTTGCGTCAGTAGTGTTTACGATGTTGCCAGACATGGAATGTGCTCCAGATTAATATTTTAAAGATAACTAATTATTAGTATTACATAGCCATCTTTAACAATGTAGGGGAATCTGTAAATTTTCAATGCTTAATGTTATTTTGTCTAATGGATGATCACGATAGTGATGATCGTGTCTCACTATTATTCCCGATACAAAAAAGAATAAGGCATTAAATTGTCGCTACAAATGGCTTTTAAATTGCATGCATGTGAATTACTCTAAGCACAATTCGTTAAAGGTTTATTTCTGGAATGTCTGACTTTTTGATTGATGAAGAATTACTTGCCGCCATCGATATGGGATCAAACAGCTTTCATTTGGCCATCGCCCGTGTAGATCATGGTGAAGTGAAGAAAGTGGCATCAATGTCAGAAAAAGTTCAGCTTGCCGCAGGACTAGACGAAAATAAAAATTTAACCGAAGCCGCACAGCAACGCGGTTTGGCCTGTCTGGCCCGTTTTGTAGGTCGTTTAGGTGCAGTTCAGCCGAACCGATTACGGATTGTGGCGACGAATGCGTTGCGTCAAGCCAAAAACGGCCATGAATTTATTCAGAAAGCCGCAGAAATTTTACCGAAACCGATCGAAATTATTGCCGGTCGTGAAGAAGCCCGTCTGATTTATCTGGGTGTATCGCATACCATGGCCAACAGCGGTCGTCGTTTGGTGGTTGACATCGGTGGCGGTTCAACTGAGCTGATTATCGGTGAAGAATTCGAGCCGATTCATACCGAATCGGTACAAATGGGCTGTGTAGCCTTTACCAAGGCCTATTTTCAGGATGGGGAAATCAGCGCCAAAGCTTTTGATAAAGCAGTCACTGCGGCGCGTAAAGAAATTTCCGGAATTGCCAATACTTATAAAGAAGCCGGTTGGGATGCTGTCGTTGGCTCGAGTGGTACCATTAAAGCCTGCCGCCAGATTTGCGTCAATATGGGCTGGAGCAATGATCGCGAACAGTTGACGCGTGAAGGTTTGGAAAAGCTTAAAGACAAACTACTTAAATATAAATATGTCTCGGACATGGAATTCGAAGGTCTGAAAGATGACCGTCGTGCCGTCTTGCCTGCTGGTATTGCTATTCTCTATGCTGTCTTTGATGTATTGGGAATTGATCATTTGGTCTATTCCGATGGTGCACTACGTGAAGGCGTGATGTATGACTTGCTTGGCCGTTTCAAGCATGAAGATATCCGTGATCGTTCCGTCCATGCCCTGATTGGTCGTTATAATGCCGATGCCAAACAGGCCGAGCGTGTGGTCCAGACTGCACAAAAACTGTTTAATGACGTGGCCAGTGAACTCGGGTTGAGTGTTGAAGATAGTGACCTGTTACGTCGTGCCGCCTATCTGCATGAGATTGGTTTGGCCATCAGTCACAGTGGCTATCATCGTCATGGCGCGTATTTATTACAACATTCGGATATTGCCGGTTTCTCGCAGGTTGATCAAAATCATTTGTCACATTTGGTCGCGCACCATCGGCGTAAATTGCGCGCTGATGCCAAGATTGATGTGATGAAAGTCGGTGGATCTAAACTTTTATGGTTATGTTTGCTGCTTCGTCTGTCGGTTTTGGTCAATCACAGTCGTAGCGATGAGATGCTTCCTGCCATTGAACTCAAGGTTGAAAATGCGCAACAATGGCAACTCAGCGTGTCTGGTGATGCCAAGCAATGGCCATTGCTGGTCGCTGAACTGCATGATGAACAGCAGCAATTTAAAAATTGGGAGATTGAACTCTCGATTCAATCCGAACAGTTTGTTAATTAATACCTTTATAGGGATGAAAACGGTTAACCTATGAAAAATAAAGCAACTCCATCAAAAGCATGGGCGACAGTGCAGATTGCACGTCATCCAGAACGTCCACAATTCCTGGACTATGTGGGTGAAATATTCACTGAATTTGATGCTTTACATGGTGACCGCCTATATGGTGATGATGGCGCGATGATCGGTGGTCTGGCTCGTTTCGATGGTCAACCGGTGATGATCGTTGGTCAGCATCGTGGTCGTAGCACCCGTGAAAAATTACAGCATAATTTTGGCATGAGTAACCCGGAAGGTTATCGTAAGGCACAGCGTCTGCTAGACATGGCAGAGCGTTTTAACCTGCCAGTCTTTACTTTTATTGACACTATGGGCGCTTATCCGGGTGTCGGTGCAGAAGAACGTGGTCAGGCTGAAGCAATTGCCACCAGTCTGGCTCAGCTTTCCAATTTGAAAGTACCGGTAATTGCAACTGTACTGGGTGAAGGCGGTTCAGGTGGTGCGCTGGGTATTGGGGTAGCAGACCGTGTGGTGATGCTCTCTCACAGTATTTATTCGGTCATTTCACCGGAAGGCTGTGCCTCAATTCTTTGGAAAACTGCTGAAAAAGCTGAACAGGCCAGTGAAGCCTTGGCTCTGACTGCAGAAAAATTGCAGAAAATGGGTATTGTAGAATATGTGGTGGATGAAGGTGAGGGTGCTCATTTAAACTCGGATCAGGTCATGAACAGCTTGAAAGCAGTGCTGAAAGAAGCTTTGAATGAACTGCAACCAATGGAAGCGCAAGCACGATGCGAAGCACGTTACCAACGTTTGATGAAGTTTGGCAGCGACAATTTAGGTCTGGTTTCTTAAAACAGCTGCAGGATTTTCCTGCAGAGACAAAATTTCTCATCGGATGCAGTGGCGGCGTAGATTCTATGCTGTTGCTGCATCTGATGTTTTTTTTATGCCCGGAAAAAGTTCGGGCGATTTATGTCGATCATCAGTTACAAGCACTCAGCGCAGATTGGGGTAAGTTCGTTGCAGATCAATGTCAGCAATTGAATATTCCCTGCATCATTCAGCCAGTCAATGTCGCCAGTGGCAATTTGGAACAGCAAGCGCGCAATTCACGTTATCAGGCCTATCTGCAACATTTGCAAGCGGATGAAATGTTGGTGTTAGCGCATCATCAGCAGGATCAGGCGGAAACCCTGATGTTGCGTTTATTGTCTGGTGCCGGCGTTGACGGTTTAGCAGCCATGAAACAGATCGATGTACGTGAAAATCTCACGATTTGGCGGCCATTGCTGGATATTTCCCGTGAGCAGATTTGCCAATGGGCATCAGACCTGAATGTTCAGAATATTGAAGATCCGACCAATGCTGATACCCATTATGACCGAGCCTGGGCACGCCAGACCCTGTGGCCAGTATTAAGCGAACGCTATCCTAAAATGCAAGCTGCCTTGGTGCGAACCAGTGAGTTAATGCAGGATGCTCAAGACATTTTACAAGAAGTGCTGCAACAGGATTTAGCATATTGTGGAACTGAAACGCAGCTCGATCTTGGTAAATTTTTACAGCTTTCAAAATCACGACAACGTCAATTACTCTCTGCCTGGATGAAAGGTAAACAACAGTATCGTCCATCCTTAGATATGGTGGAGCGTTTGCAACGCGAAGTGATTTATGCCAAGCAAGATGCTCAGGCGGCACTACATTGGCAAAGCTTTTACTATGTGCGCTATCAGCAGCAGATACATCGTCTGACTGCAGAGACTTATTTAGCCGAGCAGCAGCAGGTTCAAACTAGCCCGAAAACTATAAAATTTGCTTTAAAAGACAGCGTGCAGGTTTTGTCAGGAAAATTTATCATCGCTCCTGCACAGCTCGGTTTATCTCCTGCATTATTGCAGCAACCTTTGCATTTACAACAGAGGCAGGGTGGCGAAAAAATTCATTTATATGGCCGTGTCGGTGCCTGGCCGCTGAAAAAAGCCATTCAGGAAGCGCAAATATTTCCCTGGGCTCGGCATACTATTCAAATATTAAGCACAGATAATGTTATGCTAGGCGTGTTTACCCCTAAAGGATTTTGGTTGGCCCAATCTGCATATTGTGAAGCAGGTGGATGGCTGCCGATGTCGGTTTCTTCAACTTTAGAACTCAACGATGAGCATTGAACATGAGTGCAGCTTTAAATTGTAATATCTGTTTTATTGGTGGCGGTAATATGGCCCAAGCCTTAATTGGCGGTCTGATTTCACGTGGTTTGCCAGCAACACGTATTACAGTTTCTGATCCGGTCGAAAAAGTCCGTGCTTTATTGGCGGAAAAAGAAATTAATGTGACCGGGGATAATAGCGCTGCAATTCAGGATGCAGATATCGTCGTATTGGCGGTAAAACCTCAGGTTTTGGCTCAAGTGCTGCAACCCTTAAAAGGTCTGGTTAATAATAAGCTGATTATTTCCATTGTTGCCGGTGCAGAAATTGCCACATTATCAGCATTGTTGGGGACAGAGCGTATTGTCCGGGTCATGCCGAATACACCTGCATTGGTACAGACTGGTGCACATGGTTTATATGCCAATGCATTTGTGGAAACCAGTGACCGTGAGCTGGCCAGTCAGGTTCTGGCGTCGACCGGACTGACCATTTGGGTTGACTCAGAAGCACAAATTGATGCAGTCACTGCAGTCTCGGGTTCTGGTCCGGCTTACTTTTTCTATATGATGGAAAGTATGATTCGTGCGGGTAAAAATTTAGGTTTGGATGAAAAAGTTGCAACCGCACTGACTTTGCAGACGGCTTTAGGCGCGGCGCAAATGGCGATTACCAGCTCGAATACGCCGGCTGAGTTACGTAAAAATGTGACTTCTCCAAATGGGACTACACAGGCGGCACTTGAAGTCTTTGATCGCGCCCAGATTTCTCAAAATATTCAGGCGGCACTTGCCGCTGCACAAAAACGCAGTCAAGAACTGGCACAAGAGCTCAGTGAAAGCAGCAAATCTTCAGTTTAATTTTTAGGAACGTTCAAGTATGGGTGCAAATTCTGCGCTAATTTTTGGCATTATCATTAACGTCGCGATTTTGCTCGTATTCTTCCGATTTTTAATGCAACTGGCAGCGGTCAGTCCCTACAATCCTGTGGTTCTTTCTACTGTGAAAGCCACTAAAATTGTAGATGTATTCGGGCGTATTTTCCCTACGATGGGCAAAGGGCGGGTTAATACTGCGGCACTGGCACTTTTGGTAGTGCTGTATTTGCTGAAAATTTTCGGCATGATGTATCTGTCTGGTGGCATGCCGAATGGTCCTGTGCATTTGCTCATTCTGACTTTTGTCACCATGATGCAGGATTTGATCCGTTTCTGTCGTTACTTGATTTTCGCTACCATTATTTTAAGCTGGGTGGTGATGTTTACCCAATCCCGTTCACCTTATATTGAAGTAGTTCAGGAACTTGCCGAGCCATTGCTGGCACCTTTCCGCCGGATTATGCCGAATATGGGCATGATTGACCTGTCTCCAATCCTGGCAATTCTGGCCTTGATTGTGATTGAAATGATCATGAACCAGGTGGCAATTGTATTGTTAACGGGTTTTTAATCTGAATGAAAAGAAAAGGACGCTGAGGCGTCCTTTTTATTTGCTCCTCCCTTTAGAAAAGGGAGGTTGGGAGGGATTTGTTAAACTTGCCAAACCTTGACAAGTTTTAATCGAAGTGCAAGAAGAAGATGGGATTTTAACCTCTCCCTAACCCTCTCCTGAGAGGAGAGGGAACTTGGATGCTCTTAACCAGTAGTGCTGCTGATTTCCTAAAAATAGAAAAATATGCGTTCAAAACTTGATAGTAGAAAAGATTTTAATATCGCTGCCTGTAGATGAGGATTATAAATTAAAATCCCCTCCATCCCCTTGCGGAATATATTCCTCACCTCCTATAAGGAAGATGGGGTTAAAGGCTCATTAATGCGCCTCATCCCAGTTTTTGCCTTTACCCACTTCTACCACCAATGGTACAGAAATCTGCAATACCGATTGCATCACTTCTGCCAGTTTAGGTGCGAGTTCATCGGCAATGTCTTCATCCACTTCAAATACCAGTTCATCATGTACTTGCAACAGCATTTTGGCCTGATCTTTCGGCAAAATCTTGTCGACTTCAATCATCGCCATTTTAATGATATCCGCAGCCGAACCTTGTAGCGGAGCATTAATCGCAGCACGCTCTGCCGCTTTACGCACCATCATATTACGGGCATCAATATCTGGGGTATATAAACGGCGACCGAGCAGGGTTTCAACAAAACCCTGTTCTAATGCGACCTGACGGGTACGTTGCATATAGTCATAAATGCCCGGATAACGATGGAAATACTGCTTGATATAATCCTGTGATTCCTGACGGGTAAAGCCCAACTGACGGATCAGACCAAACTCGGACATACCGTAAAGTAGGCCGAAGTTGACGGCCTTGGCCTGACGGCGCTGGTCATTGGTCACTTCTTCCAACGGAATGCCCAAAACTTCCGCAGCAGTACGGCGGTGTACATCCTGACCATGAATAAAGGCATCCAGCAGGGCTTCATCCTGAGATAAATGTGCCATGAGACGCAATTCAATTTGTGAGTAATCGGCTGCCAGCAAAACACGACCTTCCGGTGCCACAAACGCCTTGCGAATTTGACGGCCAATTTCGGCACGAATCGGAATATTCTGCAGGTTTGGATCAGTCGATGATAAACGGCCAGTTGCAGTCAATGCCTGGTGGTAACTGGTATGCACCCGGTGGGTATCAGGATTAGCCTGTTTGCATAAGCCATCGGTATAAGTGCTTTTCAGCTTGGACAAACCACGATATTCCAGAATTAGCTGGGCAATCGGATGTTCAATTTTTTCCAGTACACTTTCACTGGTACTGTATTGTCCGGTGGTGGTTTTTTTACCGCCTTTTAGCCCCAGCTTTTCAAACAGAACTTCACCGACCTGTTTAGGTGAGCTGACATTAAAGCTTTCACCGGCAATTTCCATAATCTGGTTTTCCAGATTTTGCATGGTATTGGAAAATTCGCCCCCAAGCTGATCCAGAAAAGCCAGATCCAGTTCGATGCCGTTTTCTTCCATTTGTGTCAGTATGCGTGCGACTGGCATTTCAATATTCAGCAGGATGTTGAGCAGTTCTGGATGGACTTTGAGTTTTTCATGCAGCACTTCATACAGACGATAAGTGACATGAGCATCTTCTGCGGCATAATGTGCTGCAGTTTCAAGTGGAATCTGGTTGAAGGTCTTTTGTTTAGCACCTTTACCGGCCACTTGTTCATAAGTCGTGGTCAGATGACTCAAATACAGACGGGCCACATCATCCATGCCATGACGGGTCGCGACAGAATTCAGGACATAGGAAGCCAGCATGGTATCGAAATACCAGCCTGCCAGATGAATGCCATGATTTTCCAGTACATGTGCATCATATTTCAGATGATGCCCAATTTTCTTTACAGACTCATCTTCCAGAATTGGTTTGATCTGCGCCAGAATTACTTCACGATTCAGCTGCTCCGGTGCGCCTTCATAATCATGTGCCAAGGGAACATAATAAGCATTCTGCGCATCGAAGGCGACCGAGAAACCGACAATCTGTGCAATACGATAATCCAGACTGGTAGTTTCGGTATCAAAGGCAAATCGTTTTTCGGTACTTAAGCGCTCAAACAGTGTGTCCCAGTCCTGCTGGCTTAATACTGTGTGGTAGGTCGCTTGACCTAGCTGGTCATCACTGCTGGTTACAGACGCATGGTCTTCCAGAGGTTCTGGTGCTGTAACCGCTTTGGCGTTAATAGATTTTGCCGCCTGCTGGTAATTTGAATTATTCGGGTTGTTCGGGTGATCTAAGGACTGCAGCTGGTTACGGAATTCCAGCTCGGTGTACAAATGACGTAAGGTCTCGACATTCGGCTCACCCAGTTTTAAATCGTCATAACCAAAGTTAAGATCCAGATCGATGACAATACTGGCCAGTTGATGGTCCAGTGCAATGCCATCGACATGTTCTTTAATATTTTGACCGACTTTGCCTTTGATCTTGTCGACATTTTCTAAAATGCCGCCAATCGAGCCATATTCAGTGAGCAGTTTTGCTGCCGTTTTGGCACCTACACCTGGCACGCCCATGATGCCATCTGATGCATCGCCCATCAGGGTCAGATAATCAATAATCTGATTCGGCCAGACGCCAAACTTTTCAAACACGCCGTCGACATCCAGCGGTTTTTCTTTAAAGCTGTCTTCCAGGGTAACTTTTTCGGTCACCAGTTGCGCCATATCTTTATCGCCCGTAGAGATCAGCACCTGATGTCCCATCGCCTCGGCACGTTTGGCCAGTGTTCCGATAATGTCATCGGCTTCGGCACCCGGTAAGGTATGCAGGGGAATGCCCAAGGCACGAATCAAGGCATGCAGATAAGGAATCTGTTCGGATAATTCCGTTGGCATGCTGGGACGGTCACCTTTATAAATCGGTGACAGCTCGTGCCGGAAGGTCGGTTCTGGGGTATCGAAAATCACCGCCATATGGGTCGGTTGGGTCCGGCGCATCAGTTTTTGAATAGCAGAAATCGCACCACGAATTGCATTGGTATGTAAACCGGTTGACGTGGTTAATGGTGGCAGTGCGTGAAAGGCACGAAATAAAAAGTAAGAGCCATCGACCAAGACAAATGGTGGCATGTAATCAATTCCTTATTCAAAATACAGCGCTATTGTACGTGATTTTTACCGCGCTCGCTGAGGCGAGTCTGAGTTTACAGCTTAGCGAATATCGGCTGAAGATGAAATAAGCAGCACAAGCTGTTGTATGATGGAACGATTCAGGAAAGAGAAATATAAGAATGGCTGTAGGACGGAATGAGTTGCGCATGATCTGGCTGATTACCCTGCTGATAGCCGGGATCAGCGCCTGGTATCTGGGTTATCAGATTGTAACTTATCTGTGTGGTTTGGGGTTTATCTTTAGCGTGATGCAATATGTCACTGCGGTAGAAGCACCGATGAATCAATTGGCCGGACAGCAGCAGATGTCCTTGGAGCGCAATTCTAAAGTTCCTTTATATATCTCATCAATTACTGCCATTGTCGGCGGGTTGGCTGAACTGGACTGGTTGATGGGAATCGGGATTACGGCCTGGGTATTCTTTTTGCTCAGGTGGCTGCAACGTCTGGAAGGACGTTTGATACAGTTGCAATCACAATCTCATTCTGCCGATCCCTTACAGCGATCACCAGATCGATCCGATTCTGTTCCATTCGTGAAAACTGAGTCTGCCCAAGAGGTAAACGACACTCCTCATCTGGTAGATCAACTGCAGCGCTGGCTTTTCCAGGGGAATCCAGTCTTAAAAGTCGCGATTAGTATTTTGGTGATTGGGATTATTTTACTGCTGCGTTTTGCCACTGAGCACTGGCAACTCAGTCTGGCTGCAAAATTGGGCCTGGTTGCACTGGCGAGTGGGTGTATAGCAGGGCTGGGTTATCGCCTGATGCAGAAAAATCGGAGTTTTGCTCTGGCACTAGAAGGACTGGGTTTGGGCAGTCTGTTCCTGACCTTATTTTTTGCCTATTACAATCTGGTGATTCCCACGTTACCGTTGGCAACATTGCTATTTCTCATTATTCTGGCCATCACTCTATATTTAAGCCTGAAACAGGAAAGCATCGAACTGGCTTTGATGGCTTTGCTGATTGCTTATCTGGCGCCGTTTACCTTACCGACCCGCGATGCTTCTGCCGTTGAGCTGATTAGCTATTATTTGCTGATCAATATCGGGGTGGCAGTGCTGAGCAGTTTCCGGCCATGGAAGATTCTCAATCAAATTGCCTTTTTAGTGACTGCGGTCGTTGGCGGGATATATAGCCTGATTCATGGTTATACATATGAGCGTTATGCCATGACTGCGTTGATTCTGGCACATAGTGCGCTGTTTATCTGGCTAGGTTTCCGCTTTAGCCAGTTGCTGGCACGACAGGATCTCTCACGTTTTCAGTTAAAACCGGTATTGGACTTAGCGCTGATTTTTGCTGCACCGATCACGGCATATATTTTTCTGTATCTGATTCATTTTAATCAGCCCAATCAAAAACTCTGGCAAGCTGGATTAAGCCTGTTCTTTGCACTGGTCTTTGCCGCTTGCTGGACACTGCTGCGCCGTAAACAAACTATCCTGCTCATTTCGCAGAGCTATCTGAGCCTGATGCTGATTTTTCTCGCCTTGGTGCCCCCGATCTTATTGACAGAACAATGGAGTGTGATTGGCTGGGCAGTTGAAGGTGTGCTGATTTATTTATGGGCCTTGGAAAAAAATGTCCGGGTAGCACACTATCTGAGCATGGGCTTATTGCTGATGGCCGGATTCAGCAGCCTGTATTATCTGGTCGAGATTAATCCAACACCGCGAATAATTTTCTGGATTTTGAGTCTGTGCTATGTGGCAGTCGTGGTCATCAGTCAGCTTAAAAAGCAGTACCAGCAGCAGATGAATAGTCTGAGTGTCAGTTTTTTAAGCAGCCTAAGTGTCGCGGCCAGTTTGATGCTATTTGCCTTGCTGGAAGATGAATTTCCGAGTCAGCATGCCTATGTGCTGAGTTTATTTATCATCACACTGGGTTATGTAATGTTCAATGAAATGATCCTGCGCAAAAATCAGGAGTGGTCATGGTTACTGCCGAAGTGGAGTGGCATCTCGCCCTTGCTGGTCATTGCGGCGATTCTAACTCTGGATCGCAGTCAGAATGCGGTGATTGTCTGGAATAGTGATCTGGAACGTGGGGTTTCTGCACTTTCAACGATATTATTGGCCATTCTGTGGCTTAGACCGCTGGCTGGCTTGCAGCTTTCCAAGGAATGGATGAGTTTTGGTGTTTTTAGCAGTCTGGCTCTGGCAAGTTTATGTCTGATCCCGAACATGCCTTATCTGAGCATGGTGATTTTGCCTTTATTATTCTGCCTGTGGTGCTATCGGCAGGATGTGCAGTCAGGCTGGCAGCAGCTTTGGCAAACCAAGAGCTGTTTATTGCTGATGGCAACTTGGCTGGTTTGTTCACAGCTGTTTAGCCAGCAAGCTTTTCAATATTACTGGCTGCCGATTCTTAATCCTTTTGACCTGATCAGTATTGCCATGTTTGCCAGTTTTATCTGGATGCTGTTACAGCAAATCAAGGTGGGACGTGATAAAGGCATGATTGCAGTTTTAATGGTACTAAGCCTGTTATGGCTTTCCAGTTATATTGTTTTAAGAGCTTTGCATGTGTACCTGCAGACACCGTTTAATGAGCTGGCATTATGGAACAATGCAACAGTTCAGCTCAGTCTGACCATACTCTGGGTATTACTGGCTTGGATTACCATGTGGACGGCGACACTCAAAAAACTGAAACCGATGTGGATTTTAGGCGGCAGTATTCTGGTGATTGTGACCTTGAAGCTCGTACTATTTGACCTGTCACATATTGGCACCCTGACCCGGGTGATTTCCTTCTTGCTGGCGGGCGGGGTAATGCTGCTGATTGCGTATATTGCACCGATGCCAGAGAAAACTGATTGATTGAATCCTCTCCTCTAAAAAAGGAGAGGGAATCTAAGGATTATTTCAGACCAGACTCTCTTTTGAGAGCCTTGTCATTGGCGTATTGATCGATCTCTTCATTTTCTAGAGGGCGGGAAAGTGGAGGATCGACAAAGCCCATTTTTGGCACCGGAATTTCAATCTGGTTATCGACAAAGCCGTTTCGAATCCGTTCCTGCATTTCATCACGTACTTTCAGGTAGTTTTCCTGTTGGCACCACACCGCAAACAGCAGTTCAATCGAAGATTCACGGAACGCAGTAACGGTGACTGCTGGTTTCGGGTCGGCCAGAACCAGTGGATACTTGTTGGCAACATCCAGCAGTACTTCGCGCACCTTGATAATATCTTCATGGAAATTGATCGCCAGAGTAATTGGAATACGCCGTATCGGAAATTTTGACAGGTTCTGCACTGGCGCCCGAATCAGCTGTTCATTTGGTAACCGTACATAGATATTATCTTGGGTCAAAAGTTTAACCGAGAGCAGATCAATCGAAATCACTTCGCCTTCAATGGTATGCCCACGAATCAAGGTAATCTGGATGGTATCACCGACTTCAAAGGAACCCTCACCAATCAGGAACAGACCACTGATCAGGTTGGATGCTGATGTTTGCGAAGCGAAACCCAGTGCGACCGTTAAAATCCCCGCAGCCCCGAGGAAGACACTGAGTTTAAAACCGGCCTCTTTCAGGCTGGCCATTACAAACAGCAGGAAGATAAAATAGAAAATCCCGCGGCGCCAGACCAGTTTTTGATGGGCATTAAAACGTACACCAATGGTGCGAATAAAGGTATTGGAAATAAAGCGCGCAATCAGGAAACCAATAAAGCACAACACCACCGCCACCAAAACTTCGGTCAAACGGTCGGTATTGATATTGGTAAATACTCCCTTCAGGCTGTTGGTGACTTCGGTCGGAATATTTGAACTTGGCATCAGACGCCCTTAGAAAAATGAATCAAACATATTAAATAACGCACCTGCTGGATCACGCGGTGGATGCAGATAGGCGACTTCGCCGGCATTCGGCGGCGTGCGGTTTTCGACTCGAATCCGCGGTGGACGGTCTGAACTTTCATGCAAGACCCGGATTTGTGAGGTCCATAAGCGGCCGGTACTTTCACTGTAAAAAAGCGGCAGGGCAGGCACAGGAACATTCATCCGGTCAAAGCGCAATTGCTGGTTACTGGTATTGTGAAACTCAATCGGCGTGACTGCACGAAAGGCTCGCGGATGTAACTGTTTCAGTTCGGTTCTGCCATCGACTGCGGTGGCATAACAGATTTCCCCCGAACGGTGATTGGGTCCAAACCAGGTGTCTTTTGGCAAGATTACCGGCAAATCGAAAATCGGTTCGCGCTGCCCCTCGACAAAACCGGCAATCCATAAGGGCGTGCTGATATAAAGCGTACCGCGCTGTCCGGCAGGAATATAAATCGGATCGACTGGTTTAATCACCACAGAACGGTCTGCAAGGCGTGGCATCAGTTGCAATTTGTTTTGCGTGGATTTGAACATATAGCGTTCAATTTTCACAGGTGGGGGAAAGGCAAAATTCGGATCATCAATCTGATGCCATTGCTGTTCATAATCGTATTGCACAGAAGGGCGGAAATATTCCAGTCGCCATTCCTGAATCCCTCGGGTCAGCCGAAACAGCAAGGAGCCAAACTGCCAGGCTTTAGACTGATTTATTTCAAAATTCTGTTCTCCCCACCAGCGCATTTTCGCTGTATTCGGGATTAATTCATCTTTATCTCGCGGCAATCTTGGCACCCTTTCTTGCTAAATCTTTGAAAACATACTTCACGCTGTCATATGCTTAGAGTACACTCAATTTAAATTTTTTCATCATTATTATAATCCGCGATGCAAGTACTTAAACAATTACAAATCCCATATAGCTTCGCCAAGCGCCATGGTGTGCTGTTGCGTTATGAGGGAGATCAGGCCTTTATTCTGCGTCGTGACAATACCTCGATGCTTGCATTGCAGGAAGCTCGCCGTCTGCTCGGTTATCCGGCTCATTTTCAACTCTGTAGCGAACAGGAATTTAACCAGTTACTCAGTTCCAGTTTTGCCGGCGATAGCGGCGAATCGCAACAGGTCGCTGCCGGTCTGGAAGATCATCCGGATTTACTCAGTCTGGCCGATTCCGTACCGGAAGCTGAAGATCTGATGGATCAGGAAGATGATGCGCCAATTGTACGTCTGATCAATGCATTGCTCTCAGAGGCGATTCGTGTCGGGGCTTCTGATATTCATATTGAATCTTTTGAGAAAAAACTGTCGGTGCGTTTACGGGTCGATGGCCAGCTACGTGAAATTGTCCAGCCACGTCGTGAACTCGCCCCGCTACTGGTTTCACGTATCAAGGTCATGGCTAAACTGGATATTGCCGAAAAGCGTATTCCACAAGATGGCCGTATTTCCTTGCGTCTGGCGGGGCGTGAAGTCGATGTGCGTGTATCAACCTTGCCATCTTCTTATGGTGAACGTGTGGTGATGCGTCTGCTGGACAAGCAGGCCGGCCGTTTGAACATGACCCATTTGGGCTTGGTGAATAATGACTATGGTCGACTCAAGACCTTAGTGCATCGCCCGCACGGGATTATTCTGGTAACTGGCCCGACCGGTTCGGGTAAAACCACCACCTTATATGCGGCACTTTCTGACCTGAATGACGGTTCTAAAAACATCCTCACGGCTGAAGATCCGATTGAATATCAACTGGAAGGCATTGGACAAACGCAGGTCAATACCAAAGTGGATATGACTTTTGCCCGTGCGTTAAAAGCCATGTTGCGTCAGGACCCGGATGTGGTCATGGTTGGTGAGATTCGTGATCTGGAAACCGCAGAAATTGCGGTGCAGGCATCCCTGACAGGACATCTGGTGTTATCCACCTTACACACCAATACCGCGATTGGTGCGGTTACGCGCCTGAAAGATATGGGAATTGAACCATTTCTGCTGTCCAGTTCTTTAATCGGGGTAATTGCCCAACGTCTGGTGCGTACCTTGTGTCCACATTGCGCGACCTGGCATGAGGCAGATGCTTTCGAGAAGAATCTATTTGGCAATATTGAGCATCCCCAAGATTTAAGATTACCGCAACCTCAAGGCTGTGAACGTTGTGGCAATACTGGCTTTAGTGGCCGTACTGCAATTTATGAAATTGTCCCAGTCGATGATCATATGCGCCGTTTGATTCATGGCAATGCGGCTGAATATGAAATCGAAAGCTATGTACGTCAGCAGTCAGGTTCCATTCGTGATGATGGTCTGCGTAAAGTATTGGCCGGAAAAACCACGATTGAAGAAGTATTGCGAGTAACCAACGAAGCAGTAGAATAATTTTTTAATCTGCTCGCTTTATCATAATGATCGTCAGGACTTTTGGATATTTACCAGAGACTGACGATTTTTTTCATGAGTTGTGCACGAAAAGGTGCAGTCGGATTTCCCGGATTACGCAGAGTTTCATTTTCATAAAAGTTCTGCCAGGCTTGTGCCATTGCTAAACTCAGTCCTTCCTGTTTCATTGTTTCAACATCTGCCTGAGTAATATTGAGAAAACGGGCTTCAGCATCTTTGGAGCCAGCGCCCCAACCAATAATCCCTTTACCAAATTCAGGCAGAATCATATTGTTGGGTGTTGCAGGAATGGGTAGGCGTTTAATTTCAGTATTGAGCAGAGATTTTATTTTCGGACGGATTTTTTCTGAGAGATAAAGATCTGCAAAAGAGGCAGTAGCAACAGTGAGTAAGAAAGAACTTAACAGAATAGGCTTTAACAGCAATATAAATCGAATAAATGCAAATAAGAATCATTATATATAAGATCTTGAGTTTTTGCTGCTATTTTGAAAACGAAGTTGGATGTTGAGGGAAAGTGAAGTGACTAAAAGTTGAAATTTATAATTGAAGTCTAGCTATCCTGAAACTTTTTTCAGGATAGCTGTTAAATAAAAAAATTAAGTAATTACGTTTAAGTTCACATCAATATTATTGCGGGTCGCATTCGAGTAGGGGCAGACAATATGCGCAGCATCGACCAGTTTTTGTGCTTCTTTCTGATCCATGCCTTCAAGATGGATATTTAAGGTCACTTCGATCCCGAACCCGGTAGGAATCGGACCAATTCCAACATCACCTTCAATATAGGCATCTTTGCTGATGTTGAGCTTGTCACGATTGGCAACAAATTTCATTGCACCTAAGAAACAGGCAGAATATCCTGCGGCAAAGAGCTGTTCAGGATTGGTTCCACCGCCTGGTCCCCCCATTTCTTTGGGTACGGCCAATTGAACGTCCAGAATCTGATCGTCAGAAATGGCGCGGCCATCACGGCCCCCTGTGGCTTTGGCATGTGCGGTATAGACGGCTTTTTCTAATGACATGAGTTAAATCCCTGTTTATTTTTCGTAGAGCTTCTATGCTCGGTGATTTCACCTGAAGAATAAGCAGGGATTTTGTTATTTTATGCAAGCAAATGACACGATTCAGGAAAGTTGCATAAGTCTACGGTGTTGCATTAAAGGCATGGATTCACGCACTTTTTGCTGTTCATTTAAATCAAAGTCGACGGAAATGAGTTGAGCACCTTCTGCATGGATCATATTAAGAAGCTGTCCACGACTATTAGTGGCGGCTGCATGTCCCCAAGTCTGACGTTTTTCACCGTGCCAGCCTTGTTGAGCTGCACCAAGCACCGAGCATTGGCTGTCTAGAGCACGTGTTTGCAGAAGAAGCTGCCAGTGCATTTCACCTGTGGTATAGGTAAAAGCAGAAGGAGCGGTCAAGAGGTTTGCACCTTTGGCTCGTAAATTTAATGCCAGTTCAGGAAAGCGCAGGTCATAACAGACCATCAAACCAATATTGCCAAAAGGGGTCTTGGCTACGACAACATCTGTGCCGGGTTCAAAGAACTTGGATTCCTGATAACCACCGACAGCATCACCGACTTGCACATCAAACAAGTGAATTTTGTCATAACGCGCTTCGGTCCGTTCCGGACTGATACACAGGCTAACGGTACGCACCCGGCCATCTTCAATGATCGAACCATCCGGACGATAAGGGCAGGGTAATGTACCGGCAACGATCCAGGTGTCATATTGATGGGCAAGTTGTTCCAGACGCTGCTGAATCACTTCAAATTGTGCAGCAGTTTCGCGCTGTTTTCCTGCTGCAAAACAGACAAAGTTTTCCGGGAAAACAATCAGTGCAGCACCATTGGCCTTACTTTGTTGAATTAAAGATTCAATCTCCACGAAATTGGCATCAATTTCATTTTGAGAATTCATTTGTACAACAGAAAGTAAAGTCATAGGGTCCTCTTATAAGATGGTTATACCTTTTGCTCGGAAATTTTATCTAAATTGTCTTGCTCTTTCTGTAGCTGTTTCACTAAAGGTTCAAACATGTTCTGATTGCTTTGATTCAGTTTCATCAAGGTTTTATGCGCATCCAGAACCGTATTCAGCATATTTTGATGCGTGACATGTTCTTCCATCAGCGCACGTGTGCAGACATTTGGATCACCACAATAATTCAGAATCACAAACACTTGGCTCAATCCCATACTGTTGGCCAAAGTGGTAATGTCAGAATTGGTAGAAAGCATGACAGTCTGAATATTGTGTACTTGCTTAAGTTTGAGTCCTAGTTTCGCTAAAACACCGAGTACGGTACTGTCAATGAAACTGGTTTCGGTGAGATCAACGATAGCGCCAACTACGTTGTCTTGCTGTTCAATTTTGTTCAGTAATTTGTCTAGACTAATACAAGATTGGGCACGCACTTCGCCGATAAGCTTAAAAATATGCGTTCCATTCAGACTTGCATATTCAACATGACCTGTTGACATATAAATGCCATTTGCAGAGAAGGATATTAAATTATCCCATAGGGTGTATTGATACTCAAGTGGCTGAAAGTAGTAATCAAATTAAGTGCTTATAAAGCCTGTAAATATACTGCTAATTTACGCGGATAAAGCTTAAAAAGGCGATATCGTCAGCCACATGTTCGGGAGCCTGAAAAGATTGATTCTGCAAATGGTGTAATAATTGCGAGAATTGTTCATTTAAACCACCATCAAAGGGTTCCAGTGCGCCATCCGAACAGATAATAAAGCGCGCATTGCGACTTAATACCCATTCATTTTCCTCAACTTCAAGATCTTCGGTTAAGCCCAAAGGGAAACTACTGGAAGATAGAATTTTAGGCTCTTGATTGGGTTCAAATATAATTGGTGGTGGATAATGTCCGGCGCTAGACCATTTCAATACATGGGTTTCCAGATTAAGAATCCCGGCAATCATGGTGATGTGCTTTTCAATATTTTCCTGCATCAGCATACCGTTCAGCTTCTTGATCAGCTCGCGCGGCGTCTTGGAGCGACCATGGAAAGCTGCCATCCAGGACGTGAGCAAACTACTGGTGACGCCATGTCCGGATACATCGGCCAAATAGAAAATCACTTCTTTGTCGCTGATTTTCCAATAATCATACCAATCCCCTGAAAGATAGGCTGAAGGCTGAAAATAGGTTTCGACCTCGTAATTGGTCAGTTCAATCGGATTCGGTAACAATTTTTTTTGTAGTTCTGCAGCAGAAGGCAGGTCACGGCTATCCTGGTTACGCTTATATTGTGCATCAATTTTTTGTAATGCCAGATCTGGATTCTCGGGAAGCTTGTTCCAGATCCAGCCGGCTAAAGCACCTTGTTCCCAGGCCTGAGCCAAAGCAGTACCTTCATTTTCTAAGGCCAGTACAATCGTAGGCAGATTCCACTTATATTTCAGATAATCATGTACATCTGCAATCGCAATAATCGTAGAGTCATACAGTTCATGATCATCCAGATAGATCATCTGAACATGAGGAAGCGTATCAAGTACTTGATCTAAGTAAGGAATATCACGAGTCGGTTGAATGAAATACATAAAAAAGTGATTCAATCCCAGGATTGGCTATAAGATGTACTATAACAAGCAAAGTATTGCTAGCGAACAGATTTTCACTAGCAATCATACATGAAGCTTAAACTTAAAGATCTTCGTTTGAAGATTCAATGTTGCTATCACTAGAAGGTGCATCATCAGAATTGTCATCTTCAAAATCATCTTCTAGGAAAAGCGTATCTTGTTCTGTACCTTTCTTTTCTGCAATTGCATAATTGGTACGTTGTAAATAAATATCGCGAATCTGCGCATAGCGATCGCCAGTCAGCACTCCTTCAACGTCCAGTATTTCTGAACGGGTATCGATGGCACGCCAAAACTGATCAGTCCAGTAAAGTCCATCTTCATCTTCGAGAATGTATTTTTGTGGACGAGCTTGACTATCTACAGCAGTACCGATTACGCCACGGACAGAACTTGGACCTAAAAATGGTAACATGATATAAGGGCCGGAAGGCACGCCATAATACCCTAAAGTAATTCCAAATTTTTCCTCTTCATGGCTCAAGCCAAGGCGACGTGCTGGATCAGCCAGTCCTAAAGTTGTTAAGGTATTAATGGTAAAACGACCTAGGGATTTAGCAGCGCGGGCAGGACGACCTTGAATCAACTGATTCACCACATTCCAAGGTTCACTTAGGTTACTGCGGAACTGGGTATAGCTGTTACGAACGTCTTGAGGAACCTTTTCCACATATTGTACAGCTATGGGACGTACCACGGTGCGGTCAATCGCATCATTAAACTGATAGATCTTTCTATTTAAGGGCTGAAAAGGATCTTTAACTTCTTCTGCCTGTGCTGCACTGGCATCAACTTTCAGTTGCGTTTGTAATTGTTGAGCTTTGGTTGATATCTTTGTTCTAAGCGGCGTTTTTGCAGGCTCGTTTTCCAGATTTTCCACACCGGTGGCCACCTCAGCGAAAACATGTGCGCTTGAAGCTAAAGAAAATAAGCATATAGATAAGTAAATAGAACGATGCATAAGGTAACCTGAGGCCTTTTCTGTGTAAGTAGCACTACTTATTAGTATGAAAATAATAAACGTTATATTCACGAATAGACATCATTTAAGCAAATTTGTATAAAAAATGAATGAAAACACACGAAAAGCTTAAAAAATATACATACAAAATGATTTTCTTGAAAAAGGTGTTGCAAGCCTTCTGAAATGCTGTAGAATGCACATCCATCGGCGGTGATGAAGATTAAAACTTCTGATAAAACAGTGACTTAGTTAAGTTTGATTGAGTTGGGTTTTAGAAATAAAGTTTAAAAATAGTTTTCATTACTGGTTGACTTTCTAGAGATAGAGAGTAATATAGCCGACCTAGCTTGCTGGTGACGAATCAGCAAGAAGATCATTAAGAGATTATGAAGAACAACTTGTGTGGATTTTTACTGGTTGATTGATCGAAATTATTTTCATTGATTGATGGTAGAAATTACTCGAAGTTTATTTGAGAAATATTTGTCAGAAAATTGATGAGCCAAGATTGGTGCCCTTTAAGGCACTACATAGTATTAAACTGAAGAGTTTGATCATGGCTCAGATTGAACGCTGGCGGCAGGCTTAACACATGCAAGTCGAGCGGGGAAGAGTAGCTTGCTACTTTACCTAGCGGCGGACGGGTGAGTAATGCTTAGGAATCTGCCTATTAGTGGGGGACAACATCTCGAAAGGGATGCTAATACCGCATACGTCCTACGGGAGAAAGCAGGGGACCTTCGGGCCTTGCGCTAATAGATGAGCCTAAGTCGGATTAGCTAGTTGGTGGGGTAAAGGCCTACCAAGGCGACGATCTGTAGCGGGTCTGAGAGGATGATCCGCCACACTGGGACTGAGACACGGCCCAGACTCCTACGGGAGGCAGCAGTGGGGAATATTGGACAATGGGGGGAACCCTGATCCAGCCATGCCGCGTGTGTGAAGAAGGCCTTTTGGTTGTAAAGCACTTTAAGCGAGGAGGAGGCTACCGAGATTAATACTCTTGGATAGTGGACGTTACTCGCAGAATAAGCACCGGCTAACTCTGTGCCAGCAGCCGCGGTAATACAGAGGGTGCAAGCGTTAATCGGATTTACTGGGCGTAAAGCGCGCGTAGGTGGCCAATTAAGTCAAATGTGAAATCCCCGAGCTTAACTTGGGAATTGCATTCGATACTGGTTGGCTAGAGTATGGGAGAGGATGGTAGAATTCCAGGTGTAGCGGTGAAATGCGTAGAGATCTGGAGGAATACCGATGGCGAAGGCAGCCATCTGGCCTAATACTGACACTGAGGTGCGAAAGCATGGGGAGCAAACAGGATTAGATACCCTGGTAGTCCATGCCGTAAACGATGTCTACTAGCCGTTGGGGCCTTTGAGGCTTTAGTGGCGCAGCTAACGCGATAAGTAGACCGCCTGGGGAGTACGGTCGCAAGACTAAAACTCAAATGAATTGACGGGGGCCCGCACAAGCGGTGGAGCATGTGGTTTAATTCGATGCAACGCGAAGAACCTTACCTGGTCTTGACATAGTAAGAACTTTCCAGAGATGGATTGGTGCCTTCGGGAACTTACATACAGGTGCTGCATGGCTGTCGTCAGCTCGTGTCGTGAGATGTTGGGTTAAGTCCCGCAACGAGCGCAACCCTTTTCCTTATTTGCCAGCGGGTTAAGCCGGGAACTTTAAGGATACTGCCAGTGACAAACTGGAGGAAGGCGGGGACGACGTCAAGTCATCATGGCCCTTACGACCAGGGCTACACACGTGCTACAATGGTCGGTACAAAGGGTTGCTACCACGCGAGTGGATGCTAATCTCAAAAAGCCGATCGTAGTCCGGATTGGAGTCTGCAACTCGACTCCATGAAGTCGGAATCGCTAGTAATCGCGGATCAGAATGCCGCGGTGAATACGTTCCCGGGCCTTGTACACACCGCCCGTCACACCATGGGAGTTTGTTGCACCAGAAGTAGGTAGTCTAACCTTAGGGGGGACGCTTACCACGGTGTGGCAGATGACTGGGGTGAAGTCGTAACAAGGTAGCCGTAGGGGAACCTGCGGCTGGATCACCTCCTTAACGAAAGATTGACGATTGGTAAGAATCCACAACAAGTTGTTCTTCATACGATGTATCTGAGGGTCTGTAGCTCAGTTGGTTAGAGCACACGCTTGATAAGCGTGGGGTCACAAGTTCAAGTCTTGTCAGACCCACCACTACTGACGAAGTACGGAAAATCAGAAACATTGACTTATTGATAAGCTGGGGACTTAGCTTAGTTGGTAGAGCGCCTGCTTTGCACGCAGGAGGTCAGGAGTTCGACTCTCCTAGTCTCCACCATACATTCCTACGGAATGTATAAAGACAAAAGCTAATAAATAGACAATCAGTTGATTGTTAGTTTAGTCCTTAAGCGATCAAGTGTTTAGATCCTAGAGATTAGCAAGTACAAGCGTTATGATACGCGCACTTGATAATCTCTGTGATTTATCACAGTTTCCTGACCTGACGAAGGCTGGAAAAATCATTAACAGAATATATTTGAGTTGAAATAATTTGTTCAAACTCGTTTCAAGTAGGCAACTACAAGAAATGAGTTCTAGCGAAATTAACTGAATCAAGCGTTTTGGTATATGAATCTAATTGAAGCTGTACAGTAGTTAAATCTACGAAACGCCAACTGTATGAGAGTGTTGAAAGACACGATCTGTTGCTTATCCTACTTGTAAGGATAAACGACTGTTTGGGGTTGTATAGTCAAGTAATTAAGTGCATGTGGTGGATGCCTTGGCAGTCAGAGGCGAAGAAAGACGTGATAGCCTGCGAAAAGCTCCGGGGAGGCGGCAAATATCCTGTGATCCGGAGATGTCTGAATGGGGAAACCCACTTACCATAAGGTAGGTATTGCAACATGAATACATAGTGTTGCAAGGCGAACGAGGGGAAGTGAAACATCTCAGTACCCTTAGGAAAAGAAATCAATTGAGATTCCCTCAGTAGCGGCGAGCGAAAGGGGAAGAGCCCATTAAGTCATATAAGTTCTAGTGGAACGCTCTGGGAAGTGCGACCGTAGACGGTGATAGTCCTGTACACGAAAGGGCTTATATGATGATGTCGAGTAGGGCGAGGCACGTGAAACCTTGTCTGAATATGGGGGGACCATCCTCCAAGGCTAAATACTCCTGACTGACCGATAGTGAACCAGTACCGTGAGGGAAAGGCGAAAAGAACCCCTGTGAGGGGAGTGAAATAGATCCTGAAACCGCATGCATACAAGCAGTGGGAGCCGACTTGTTCGGTGACTGCGTACCTTTTGTATAATGGGTCAGCGACTTATATTCAGTAGCGAGGTTAACCGAATAGGGGAGCCGTAGGGAAACCGAGTCTTAATAGGGCGTTTAGTTGCTGGGTATAGACCCGAAACCAGGTGATCTATCCATGAGCAGGTTGAAGGTTGGGTAACACTAACTGGAGGACCGAACCCACTGTCGTTGAAAAGCCAGGGGATGACTTGTGGATAGGGGTGAAAGGCTAATCAAACTTGGTGATAGCTGGTTCTCCCCGAAAGCTATTTAGGTAGCGCCTCGGACGAATACCATTGGGGGTAGAGCACTGTTTCGGCTAGGGGGTCATCCCGACTTACCAAACCGATGCAAACTCCGAATACCAATGAGTACTATCCGGGAGACAGACTGCGGGTGCTAACGTCCGTAGTCAAGAGGAAAACAATCCAGACCGCCAGCTAAGGCCCCAAAATTATAGTTAAGTGGGAAACGATGTGGGAAGGCATAGACAGCTAGGAGGTTGGCTTAGAAGCAGCCACCCTTTAAAGAAAGCGTAATAGCTCACTAGTCGAGTCGGCCTGCGCGGAAGATGTAACGGGGCTAAAACTATATGCCGAAGCTGCGGATGCATAATTTATTATGCGTGGTAGGGGAGCGTTCTGTAAGCCGATGAAGGTGGATTGAGAAGTCTGCTGGAGGTATCAGAAGTGCGAATGCTGACGTGAGTAACGACAATGCGAGTGAAAAACTCGCACGCTGAAAGACCAAGGGTTCCAGTCCAACGTTAATCGGGGCTGGGTGAGTCGACCCCTAAGGCGAGGCCGAGAGGCGTAGTCGATGGGAAATTGGTTAATATTCCAATACTTCTGTGTAATGCGATGAGAGGACGGAGAAGGTTAAGTCAGCCTGGCGTTGGTTGTCCAGGTGGAAGGTTGTAGGCATGTATCTTAGGCAAATCCGGGGTACTCTATGCTGAGAACTGATAGCAAGCTGTACTTGTACAGTGAAGTGGCTGATACCATGCTTCCAGGAAAAGTCTCTAAGCTTCAGTTACACAGGAATCGTACCCGAAACCGACACAGGTGGTCAGGTCGAGTAGACCAAAGCGCTTGAGAGAACTCTGCTGAAGGAACTAGGCAAAATGGTACCGTAACTTCGGGAGAAGGTACGCTGTTGTCTGTGATAGGACTTGCTCCTTGAGCGGCCGACAGCCTCAGAAACCAGGCCCCTGCAACTGTTTATTAAAAACATAGCACTCTGCAAACACGAAAGTGGACGTATAGGGTGTGATGCCTGCCCGGTGCTGGAAGGTTAATTGATGGGGTTAGCGTAAGCGAAGCTCTTGATCGAAGCCCCAGTAAACGGCGGCCGTAACTATAACGGTCCTAAGGTAGCGAAATTCCTTGTCGGGTAAGTTCCGACCTGCACGAATGGCATAATGATGGGGGCGCTGTCTCCAGCAGAGACTCAGTGAAATCGAATTCGCCGTGAAGATGCGGTGTACCCGCGGCTAGACGGAAAGACCCCGTGAACCTTTACTGCAGCTTGACATTGAACTTTGATCTTACTTGTGTAGGATAGGTGGGAGGCTTTGAAGTCGCGACGCTAGTTGCGATGGAGCCGTCCTTGAAATACCACCCTGGTAATATTGAGGTTCTAACTCTGTCCCGTTATCCGGGACGAGGACCATGTCTGGTGGGTAGTTTGACTGGGGCGGTCTCCTCCTAAAGAGTAACGGAGGAGTACGAAGGTGCGCTCAGCGTGGTCGGAAATCACGCGTAGAGTATAAAGGCAAAAGCGCGCTTAACTGCGAGACCCACAAGTCGAGCAGGTACGAAAGTAGGTCTTAGTGATCCGGTGGTTCTGTATGGAAGGGCCATCGCTCAACGGATAAAAGGTACTCTGGGGATAACAGGCTGATACCGCCCAAGAGTTCATATCGACGGCGGTGTTTGGCACCTCGATGTCGGCTCATCTCATCCTGGGGCTGAAGCAGGTCCCAAGGGTATGGCTGTTCGCCATTTAAAGAGGTACGCGAGCTGGGTTTAGAACGTCGTGAGACAGTTCGGTCCCTATCTACCGTGGGCGTTGGAAATTTGAGAGGATCTGCTCCTAGTACGAGAGGACCAGAGTGGACGAACCTCTGGTGTACCGGTTGTCACGCCAGTGGCATCGCCGGGTAGCTATGTTCGGAAGGGATAACCGCTGAAAGCATCTAAGCGGGAAGCCTACCTCAAGATAAGATTTCCCCGAGACTTTATGTCTCCTAAAGAGCCGTTGAAGACTACGACGTTGATAGGTTGGATGTGGAAGCATAGTGATATGTGAAGCTGACCAATACTAATTGCTCGTGAGGCTTGACTATACAACACCCAAACAGTTGTTGTACGAACTTCGAAAGAAGTGAGGATCAATTGATTCGATATTAAGCAAAACAGCTTGATTTAGTGAACGCTAAAGAACAAAATACCCAACTCAGATATATCTGTTAATGAACGATGTTCAAAACACTGTTTTGAACGAGTGCAAGATTTGGAAAAAGCATTGGCATACACTGAAAAGTGACTAAATAAGACCAAAGCAAGTATCCATAAACAGTTGTGCTGGCGACCATAGCAAGAGTGAACCACCTGATCCCTTCCCGAACTCAGAAGTGAAACCTCTTAGCGCTGATGGTAGTGTGGGGTTACCCATGTGAGAGTAAGTCATCGCCAGCTCATTATTCGAAAATCCCCCTCCGCTAAGGCAGAGGGGGATTTTTTTGTGCGTGGAATTTTAGATAAGATATTTAACATATCTATATCTCAAAGTTGATCAGATTCTTCTGAGACAGAGAATTCCTGTTAATTTGTTTGACCTATTGGGATCTCTGTAAAACTAGCGCTATAAGAGTTTACAAGCTGATCTTATAAACCTTACAAAATAAAAAACCAGCGAATCGCTGGTTTTTTATTGCAGACTATTTTAGCCAAACACGCGCATTACGGCTGCGATTAATACCCAAAGAATGACAATCGCCACGATGGGTTCAACAATCTTTGCCCATGTTGGGGTATTGATAACAATGACTTCTTCGACATCTTGATGCTGCTGATTCTGGCTTACCATTTGATTAAACTCCTTCATTGATGCTTCCAATGATAGCTCTTCTTGCACAATTGGTTTAGAGCCTTTGAGTTCTGTTAGCTTGTTTGTTGTCCAAACCCAATCATCTGCTTGACCAGATAAATGTTCAATTTGCCCGGTCAGTAATTCCTGAATGCTATGGATATTATGGTTGCCGGTATCATGCAGTTGTTTTAATTCAATAAGCTGTAAATGAAAAATTTCTGAAGTGCTGTGCTCAAGCTGGGCTCGATCCAGAGTGGATTGATTTTCCGGACTGGTAGCGAGATGACGCACGATTTCCAGGATATATAATTCATCAGGATGATTGATTTCATTATAAATTTTTTGTGGGTTATGACGCCATTCAGTAATAAGTTTTCCTAAAGTTAAGGCATTGATTTCTGATATATATTTTCGTCTTTCTTCTTTTGTATATTCTTTTAGAAGCTCAGGCTTTTGAGTCTCTATCTGTTCAACAAAATATTGTACTAAATCAAAAGCCATTCACTTGCTCCATTATTTTTAATCTAATAGTCTTAAAGTCGGTTTTTTCTTTGGTTGTTCAGTTTGTTCTTCAGTGCTTGATTTTAAAGCATCTTCATCATTTTGTGTATGCTCATATTCACCTGGATCAAAGAATAAACCTTGACCATTTTCACGTGCATAAATACCGAGTACTGCTGCCATAGGCACATAAATATCACGAGAAACGCCACCAAAGCGAGCCGAGAAGCTAATGGCATCATTGCTCATATGCAGCGCATGCACGGCATGTGGCACAATATTCAGAACAATCTGTCCATCTTTAATAAACTGCTCAGGAACCATGGTATTTGGGCGTGTGGCATCCACCAGCAGGTAAGGCGTCATATTGTTATCGCAAACCCACTCATAGATTGCACGTGCCATATAGGGACGGGTAGGGCTAAGGTTGAATTCTTGTTCGGACATGATGTTTCTCTATGGATGTTTGAGTTGCACTGAATAACGGTTCTTTTCCTGCAATGTCATGGATTTTACAAAGGCAGGACGACTAAAAATTCGTTGGCAATATAAATAAAACGGACGGCATTGCTGCTGTGGTAATTCTACGCCCATCTGTTTCAGACGGATAAAAATTGGTGCCAACATACAATCCAGGATACTAAATTGTTCAGACATAAAATAGGGAAAATGCTGGAATAGTGGCATTAGTGAAATCAGGATATCCTGTAACTGCTTTTGTGCCTGAGTTCTGGCTTTCTTATCTAGCGTATCAGGATGGCGTAACATGATATCAGCCAGCTTCAGCCAGTCATTTTCAAAGCGCCAGATATATTGTCGTTGCTCTGCGCGCGGCATTGGAGCATCGGCATACAGTTTATTCTGACGATAACGATCATCTACATATTCAGAGATAATTGAAGTATTAAATAATTTGAGTTCATTTTCGATCAGCATCGGCAATTGATTATAAGGATTGAGACTGGCCAGATCCTCATCATCGGCATCCACCAAAATCAGGTTATATTTAATCTGTTTTTCGGTAAGCACATAGCGAATCCAATGGGAACGAAAGTCATCGGCATGACTATAGAGAGTGATTCCTTGAAGAGGCGCGCTTTCGACTGACATAAATCCTGATGAGCTTCTAATGAATAGACTAGGATACTAAAATTCAACCTAAAAAGCACCAAGCATCAAAGATCAATCGGCTTGAGCCGAGGTAGATTATAAGAAAAACAACTGGAGGAAAATAAGATGCTGATCAAGCTTCCTGTCATTTTGCTGTTTATCTGTATTGGGATCGCAAATTATTATTTGATGAAGTCATTCTGGTGTCACGAAGGGGTATGGGGTAAGGATGTACATGAACAATAACAAGAAAAAAGTTCTAAATGACCCACTAACCGCCATAAAAAAACCCTGGAAAATCCAGGGTTTTTTGTCCGATTCGGTAAACGAATTAACGTTTAGAGAACTGAGGACGTTTACGAGCTTTACGTAAACCAAGTTTCTTACGTTCAACTTCACGAGCATCACGAGTAACGAAACCAGCTTGACGAAGAGCAGGTTTTAAAGTTTCGTCAGAAGCGATCAATGCACGAGTAATACCGTGACGGATAGCGCCTGCTTGACCACCAATACCACCACCAGCAACAGTGATGTAAAGGTCATATTTGTCAGTAGCTTCAAGAAGCTCAAGTGGTTGGTTAACAACCATACGAGCAGTTTCACGACCGAAATACTGTTCAAGAGTACGGTTGTTAATTACGAGTTTACCAGTACCAGCTGATAGGAAAACACGTGCAGTTGCGGTCTTACGGCGACCTGTACCATAATTAGTAGCCATGTGCTGTTATCCCTTAGATGTCCAAAACTTGTGGCTGTTGAGCAGCGTGTGGATGCTCAGTACCTGCATACACTTTCATTTTCTTGATCATTGCATAACCAAGAGGACCTTTAGGTAACATACCTTTAACAGCTTTTTCTAGAACTGCTTCTGGTTTGTGAGCGATTAACTTTTCAAAGTTAGTCTCACGGATACCACCAGGGAAACCAGTGTGGCGATAGTATTTCTTATCTTGTGACTTTTTACCAGTCACAGTGATTTCTTCAGCATTGATAACAACGATGTAGTCGCCAGTGTCAACGTGAGGAGTATAAGAAGTTTTATGCTTACCGCGTAAACGACGAGCGATTTCAGTCGCAAGGCGACCTAAAGTTTTGCCAGAAGCATCAACAACGTACCAGTCGTGTTGAACTTCAGCTGGCTTAGCGCTGAGAGTTTTCATTAAACCACTACCTATTATAGTTGGTTTGGACTATGGAATCTGTCCAAACTAAAGGAGACGCGATTCTAAACGAATACGTGAAGAATCACAAATGAAAATTGAAATTTCAAGCGCTGTATTTTATCTAATCTCCATGGTGAAAGAAAGACCTAAGTCATTATATGCTGCAAAAACTGCAACTATATTTGTAACCATAATTTCAATCGTATCAAAATATTGATTTATAAGTACTCTTTGCAATGATCACTACAGCGTAGGCGTGATCGGGTTATAATATTTCTTAGCTTTGCCAAATTGAGAAGATGATGCTGCCTTTATATGTCACCAGTGGGGAACCTGCCGGAATTGGTCCTGATATTTGCCTGAGTCTTGCAGGTCGTGTTGATGAGCGCCCAATTGTGGTGTTGGCGGATATGGATATGCTCAAGCAACGTGCTCAGACACTCAAACTATCGGTTGAGCTGATTGGATATCAAGGACAGGAGTCATCTTCAGGTATCGGTCAGCTTTTTGTAGAGCATGTGCCTGTGCAGCACGAGGTGATATTGGGTGAACTGAATCCGAACAATGCGGCTTATGTACTGGAGCAACTGCGTCGATCCGCAGACTATGCCATGTCAGGAAAAAGTGTCGGCGTCGCGACTGCGCCTGTACAAAAGTCCGTGATAAATGAAGCAGGCATTTCTTTTAGTGGTCATACCGAGTATTACCAGGAATTTGCTAGTGTTCCACGTGTGGTGATGATGCTGGCCACCAAAACTTTACGCGTGGCTTTGACCACCACCCATCTTCCTTTACGTGCCGTGGCAGATGCGATTACGCCTGAACGCTTGCATCAGGTGATTGATATTCTGATTCACGACCTGAAATCCAAATTCAAGATTGAACAGCCGAATATACTGGTTTGCGGTTTAAATCCGCATGCCGGGGAGGGCGGTTATTTGGGGATGGAAGAAATTGAAGTGATCAATCCGGTACTCGAAAGCTATCGTGCCCAAGGTATCAACATGAGTTTAAGCCTACCTGCTGATACTTTATTTACTCCAGAAAACCTAAAAGATGCTGATGCTGTTCTGGCGATGTATCACGATCAGGGCTTACCTGTGTTAAAATCACAGGGCTTTGGTGAAGCCATTAATATTACCCTCGGCTTACCGTTTATTCGAACTTCTGTTGATCATGGCACAGCACTCTCCCTTGCGGGGACGGGACTTGCGAAAAGTTCCAGCCTGCACGTTGCTGTCGATTTAGCCCTCGATCTGGCGCGCCACTGATTATTGTTCATCACTCACGTTGGAAATGTTTTTATGTATCAAATTAATGCCTTAAACCCAAAAGATGAAGGGCATCAGGCTCGAAAAAGATTTGGTCAAAACTTTTTACATGACCAGCGTGTCATTGCCAAAATTGTACGCTCAGTCAATCCGCGTCCAGGTCAGAACATTCTAGAAATTGGCCCAGGTCTGGCTGCTTTGACTTCACCTTTAATTGGTGAATGTGATGCCTTAACCGTACTTGAGCTGGATCGTGATCTAGCTGCTGGCCTGCCGGGTCGTGTGCCGCATCCGGAACGTTTAACCATTATTGAAGCCGATGCCTTGAGATACGATTATTCTCAGTTGTTCCAGGAAGATCGTCCATTACGTGTGGTCGGTAACTTGCCCTATAATATTTCAACGCCACTGTTATTCCATCTCTTGGAATTTGGTGACAAAGTGCAAGACATGCATTTCATGCTACAAAAAGAAGTCGTGGATCGCATTACCGCATCACCCAATACCAAAGAATATGGCCGTCTGTCGGTGATGATTCAATATTTCTGTAAACCGACTTTCTTGTTCGAAGTGCCACCTGGATCTTTTAATCCGCCTCCAAAAGTAACTTCTGCGGTATTCCGTTTAGAGCCTTATAAAGTTAAACCGATTGTGGCGAAGAATGAAAAAGCGCTGGCACGTCTGGTATCTCATGTCTTTACCCAGCGTCGTAAAACCTTGCGTAACAGCTTGAAGGGTATGCTGGTTGAAGAGGGTTTTGAAAAAGCGGGTGTTGACCCGATGGCGCGTCCAGAAACCCTGACCCTCGAACAGTTTGTTGCACTTTCAGATCAAATGGTGGCTTAAATTACGATGAACCGTACTGCTCGATATAATTATGTGATTGGTGATGTTCAAGGCTGTTTTGAGGCCTTGAAAGCTTTGCTTAAAGAAATCCAGTTTGATGCAGAACAAGATTTTATCTGGTTTGCTGGAGATTTGGTTGCACGTGGTGAAAACTCAATTGCAGCATTGCGGTTTATCAAAAAGCTGGCTGAACAAGGTGCGGCTGCGACGGTCTTGGGAAATCATGATTTGACTTTGCTGGCTTATGCCCGCGGCATCAAACCGGTGAAAGAAAAAGACAATGTTCGTGATGTGATTGATGCGATCGACAGTGATGACTTGATTGACTGGCTGCGCAAACAGCCAATGTGTCTATTTCCAAATGAGCAGACTATCCTGACGCATGCTGGGATTCCGAATATCTGGAGTGCAGAAAAAACTGCTCAATTGGCACAAGAAGTCGAAGCGATCATTGCTCATGATGACTTCGAGGTGCTGGATGATTTTCTGAAAGAAATGTTCGGGAAAGAACCCGCACTTTGGTCGGATCAGCTACAAGGCCATGAACGTATTCGCTGTATCGTGAACTACCTCACCCGAATGCGTTTAACTGACGCTGAGGGACGTCTGGAATACAGCTTTAAAGATGCGCTGGATGATCCGATGCCGGAAGGATTTAAACCTTGGTTTGAGTTTGAATCACAGGCCGCACAAACTCATCAGATCCTGTTTGGTCACTGGGCCGCCTTGAACGGTAAAACCATTTCGAACAAGATTCAGAATGTAGATGGCGGTTGTGTCTGGGGTAATCAACTCATGGCATTCCGCCTAGAAGATCAGCAGATGTTTGCAGTGGATAATCCGGTGATGTAAGTAAAGCTATTAAAAAAGCCACGTGATTACGTGGCTTTTTTAGTTTTAAAATTTAGTCTGCTCGAATCCAGGTCTGGTTACGGCCTAGAACTGAAACGCCTATGCTGGCACGTAAGGTTAAACGTTTACCGGTATTGTTTAAACGCATTTTTGCATCATAAATTTTACCTGCCAATGGATCGATAATACGACCTTTGTCATAATTTTTGGTGCCTTCAACCAGTTTTAGGCCTTTTAAAATGGTCATGCCTAAAATAGGCTGATTGGTATAAGGTGCAGGGCAGTTATTGCATTTTTCACGTGGATTATAGTCTGGGCGAGGCGTGATTTTTACAATTTTGCCTGAATAGGTATTATTTGCTTCTTTGCTAATGACGATAATCGCTTTAGCCGCCCCCGTTTTATCATCAATTTGTTGCCAGGTCCCGGTAATATCGTCTGCCCACAAATTCGTCATACATCCTGCTGTAAGCGCGGCAAGTAATATTTTTTTAAACATAGAGAGTCATTCCAAAGAATTTTTATCATCGCCCGCTCATGTTAGAAATCTTACTAAAATAGTCAACACTTATCTGAATACTATAGAGTTGATACACTAAAAAAAGCTGCCAATTTGGCAGCTTTTTTGAATAATGAGAATTAGGTATTAATCTTGGCGAATCCAGGTCTGGCTACGGCCTAAAGCGGACACACCCACATAACCACGCAAGGTTAAACGTTTACCATTGGCATTTAGACGCACTCGAGCGTCATAAACTTTACCTGCCAATGGATCAATCACTTTACCTTTTTCATAATTGTTGGTGCCTTCCACATGTTTTAAACCAGTCAATACATCCATGCCCATGATCGGCTGATTGGTATAAGGCGCGGGACATTTATTGCAGGTCTTTTGTGGAGTATAGCCTGGACGTGGAGTCACTTTGATAATTTTTCCGGCAAAAGTCCCATTATCATTTTGACGAATTTCAATAATCGCTTTTGGTGAGCCGGTTTTATCATCAATTTGCTGCCAGATGCCAGTCAGATCCTGTGCATAAGCAGTCCCAGTCATCAGTGCAGCGATGAACATTAATCCTAATTTAGTTTGTTTCATTATATTTATCCCTTTTTTATAGATGAATAAAATATCCCCAACACAAAAGTGCTGTTTTTATTAATCCTGGCGAATCCAGGTTTGTGTGCGACCAATTGCAGATATCCCGATATATCCACGTAAAGTCAGTCGTTTCCCATTGGCAGAAATCCGGCCTTTTAAATCATAAATTTTGCCGGTGAGTGGATCGAGTACCCGGCCATGTGCATAGTTATTTTTGGTGGTAGGTTTTAGTCCTTTAATGACGTCTAATCCCAAAATCGGTTTATCAGTATAAGGTGATGGACATTTGACACATTTTTCTCGTGGTGTATAACCTGGGCGAGGTGTGACTTTAGTAATCGTTCCGGTATACGAGCCATCAGCCTGAGTTTTCATTTCAATCAATGCTTTAGGTGAACCGGTTTTATCATCAATCTGTTGCCAGAGACCAGATAACTCCTGAGCAAAAGCCATAGAGCCTGTGAATAAAGAAGCTGAAAAAAGAGTTAAAAGTGCGATTTTATACATGCGATATCCTTATCCTTATTTTTTTATGAACATTCACCTAATCCCATGTGGTGAACGATGATGCAAACTACGTTAATACACTTTCATAATCTATATTGCATGAAAAAAGCATATGTTTAATATTCATACAACTTAATGCATTAAAATGCAAGCTTCTATCTACTAAAGCATAACCCCGTCACATTTTATTTAATAAAGCAGGAATTAATCCTGCTTAATCCAGGTTTGACTACGGCCTAGTGCTGAAACGCCGATATAGCCGCGTAGGATCAGACGTTTCCCATTAGCACTTAATTTTGCTTTGGTGTTATAAAGATTCCCTGATAATGGATCAAGCAGCTTGCCTTGAGCAAAACTGTTATTGCCGATGTGCTTTAAGCCAGTGAGCACATCCAGGCCGAGAATAGGTTTATTGGTATAAGGTGCAGGACAGGACACACAGTTTTCTTTCGGGGTATATCCAGGACGCGGGGTGATTTTTGTGATCTTGGCAGCATAGACGCCGGAAGCCGTCTCACGAATTTCGAGGAATGCTTTAGGTGAACCAGTTTTGTCGTCAATATTTCTCCATGTCCCTGAAAGGTCAGAGGCCAAAGCCAGATGGCTGAAAGAGGCTAAAAGTAAAGTTGAAAAAAATTGAACCTTATTCATATATCTGTTCCTAGGTTGGATTAGTGTTCTTACTCTATAGTAAGAACGATTACCCTATAAAACAAATGAATAATTTGATTCACTAGTCACATTTTTTGCAAATAAAGTATAAAAGTTGGCAACCAGATCGCGGTGAAGACCGCATTTACCGCCATGCCAAAAGCAGCATAACGACCTGCAACACTGCCGCGCTGCCAGGCCTGAGCTGTACCAATAGCATGCGCGGCCAGTCCTAAAGCCAGTCCGGAAGCGCGCTCATCATTGATATGTCTCAGAATAAATGGAGAAAAAGCTGCACCAATCACACCAGAAAGAATCACGATCAGAATGACCATGCTGATGGGTGCATCCAGCAGGGTGGCAATATTAATCGCAATTGGAGTAGTCACGGCACGGGTAGCAAACGCCATAATGTCTGCAGAGGACATATGCAGCAGATAAGCCAGTCCCATCGGCAAGGCGACAGCACTAATACTGGCAAAAACTAAAATGCCGATAATGGCCTTGAGCGGCAGGTCATCATAGCGCATCGCGGCCAGAGGGATAGCCAATGCGACGGTCACATAGCCGAGTAAATGGTTAAAGAGTGGATTAACTTCATCCATGTAATTTTCATAGGGAATGCCTAGCACAAATAAAATCGCCAGTACAAAGAACATGCTGAACACGATGACGGGAATTTGCGGTATGAACCGGTTACAGGGTTTGGCAATCAGATAGGCGCTGAGCGTAACCGCAAAGCCATACAAAATAGATAACATGCGGAACTCCTATAACCAGCGCTTGGCCATTTTGGCGTAAATCCATAAAGGAATCAGGGTGCTGAAAAACATGATGAACAGAAAGGCCGGAATTTTCTGGCCCATATGTACCAGCATCATCAGTGCACCTGCACTGACAGGCAGGAAAGCAAAGGCGCTTTCCTTCATCAGTTTGTTATTGGTATCCACGAGGCGAGCGGGGAGTTTGCCAAAGTAGCGCCAGGTAAACAGCGCAATTAAAAGACTCAATAACCCGACCAGATTGCCTAATTCAGGATGATTCAGTTGGGTCATTAACCAGACCGAAGCTTCCCGAAAGACAATAATAAGTAACAGGGTGCCGATCCATGCTGGCCAATCTATTCGTTTTATCCAGTTCATTGCTATGATCATTAATATTTAATAAGTTTACTTATCAAGTTTTACTCGATCTTTGACTGGATTTCAAACGTTTCCAGTGGACCTTGAAATTGCTGCGCCTGTTTGCCCAGAATTTCCTCTAAAGGTAAATGCGCCTGTTTAATCAACTGTTCCAGTTTTTGTGGGGCAATTCGAATATGAAGATGCAGCTGGCCTTCATCATCATAATGTTCAGACTGAATCACATTCAAGCTGTACAGCTGGTTGCGCAGCTTGCCATAGGCGGGTTTGAGAATTAAATCGAAGGACTGCAGTTGCCCCATCAAAGATTCATGTACCGCTTTACGCAGCAGGTCGATACCTTCGCCAGTATGTGCCGAGACATAGACGCGTTCCGGTTCACCCGGGCGTCGATAAATAATTTTGGCTTCTTCACCGCTACAGTCAATTTTATTGTAAACCTGAAGGATGGGAACATCGGCCCCAATTTCTTTCAGCACTTTTTCAACGGCTTCAATCTGTTCCAGCATCTCTGGGCTGCTTGAATCAATGACATGCAGTAACAGCGTGGCTTCTACGGTTTCCTCCAAAGTCGCCTTAAAGGATTCCACCAGCGAATGGGAAAGGTTACGGACAAAACCGACCGTATCGGCCAGCACCAGATTGCCAATCCCATCCCATTCCAGACGCCGTAAAGTAGGGTCCAAGGTTGCAAACAGCTGATCGGCTGCATAGACATCGCTATTGGCCAGCAGATTAAACAGGGTAGACTTGCCGGCATTGGTATAACCGACCAAAGATACCGTCGGCACAGCCGCTTTTTGACGAGCCACACGGCCTTGCATCCGGGTCTGGCGGACTTTATCAATGCGTGCCTTGAGTTGTCCCATACGGATACGCAGCAAACGGCGGTCTGTTTCCAGCAGGGTTTCACCCGGGCCACGTAAACCAATCCCGCCTTTCTGGCTGTCGAGATTGCCACGACTACGAATTAAACGTGAAGATAAATGTTGCAGCTGTGCCAGTTCGACTTGCAGCTTACCTTCATAGGTACGGGCACGCTGGGCAAAAATATCTAGAATCAGTTCAGTACGATCGACCACACGGCATTTGATCACCTGTTCCAGATTTCGGGCTTGGGCTGGGGTTAGGGCATGGTCAAAAATAACCAGATTGGCATCCAGTTCCTCAACACGTTCAGCAATTTCTTCTGCCTTGCCGGAGCCGATAAAAAATTTGGCATCGGGTTTCACCCGCTGAGCATAAATATGTTCCAGAATTTCAGCATCTGCAGACTGTGCCAGCAAACGAAACTCTTCAGCATCAAGGTCTTCCAGCATCTGTACGCTGACACTCACCAGAATGACGTGCTCTTTCCCTCGATGTTGTTGTAAATATTCCACTCAGGCCAATCTCCACTTTAAAACTTTAGTGTAGTTGAAAAAGAGCTGAGCAGATACTAAATTAGCGCGGCTTTGGTTTAAAGTGCGCTGATAAACAGTTGTGCAAGTGTTACCAGTACCAAGACATAGATGAAGGTGCCGCCCAAAATATATTTGAGCACTTGTAAAGGTTGTAGTGTGTCGTTCGCGGGCTGGGTTTGATCTGGCATGGCTACGATCCTTTTCAATCTAATATTTAGATAGTTTTATTTTGAATGATTTTTTAATCCAATTAAAATTGAAGATATAGATGTTATTGGTCGATTTTTATTATCAATGCAAGTTACGAATGAACAGTATAGAATGAGTTTAATTCGTGGATATTCCCTGTATCTCGCTTAGGATTTAATGACGTTTTTATGAACTCAACTGTACAAAACCAGACTCCAGATATCGAAGGCTTGGCCAAGTTTTTCCTGTATAGCCGGAAAATCACAGCTTCATTGGCTACCATTAGTGAAGGGTTTTACTTGGTTTTTCGTCATGGCTTATATAAAAATCCGAATAACCCGACCAATACGCGCTATGTGCAACATTTTTGCCGTCAGTTATGCAAAGTATTCAATATCGAAGTGCAGGTGCATGGCGAGATTCCGCGTGAACCCGCCTTATGGGTCAGTAATCACGTGTCATGGCTGGATATTGCAGTTCTGGGTTCAGGGGCGCGGGTATTTTTTCTGGCAAAAGCAGAAATTGAGAACTGGCCGATTTTAGGCAAATTGGCCAAGGGTGGGGGTACCTTATTTATTAAACGTGGTTCAGGGGATTCTGTCAGGATTCGTGAACAAATTACCGGTTTCCTCAAACAGAATATTCCGGTGCTGTTCTTTCCTGAAGCGACGACTTCTGATGGGCGAGCCATCAAAAAAGTGCATGGCCGGATTTTAGGCGCCGCGATTGAAGCGCAGCGTCCTGTACAAATCTGTCTGATTTGTTATGTGAATCAGCAGGGCGAACTGGATATGGTTGCGCCGTTTGTCAATGACATCAGTTTTGCCGCCCATGTCAAAAAAGTACTGGAAATGCCGCAAGTCATTGCACATTTAGTGGCTTTACCTGCAATTGCCACTGAAGGGCATACGGTTGAAAGCCTCACCCGTGTGGTCCAGGAAAAAATGCAGACTGGCCTGGTTGAACTTCAGTCACGGGTATTAAAAAAGCCTCAATAAGAGGATTTTTTATGGTTTTTGTTCAAAGAATCAAACTTACATAAAGCCTTCAATAGGCAGCCACGACACCAGTTTAAGTCCAGCTTTCTGATACCATTTCATTTTTGGTTCTTTGGTAAACGTTTGAACGTCACCATTGGCTTTCTTGATTTTCCAGTTAATGTTCTGATTCGCATCCAGCACCAGTTTATACGCATATTTGCTTAAATTTTTGTCCATGGTGTCGTGTACTGCACGTGCCAAAGACGGACTGTTCAGCAACACGCCAATTTCAGTATTCAAATAGGCTGAACGCGGATCAAAGTTAAAAGAACCAATAAACACCTGTTTTTGATCCAGTGCCATCAGTTTGGCATGCAGGCTGGAACGGCTCAGTCCTTTCAGGCTGACTTTAGCTTTTTTCGAAATTTCCTCAGTATTGGCATTTAGGTGATTAGCTTCTGGCGCTGCCAAGAACTCATACAGCTGCACCCCATTTTCCAATAGATCCTGACGATATTTGGCATAAAAGGCATGCACCACGGCAACGTCGTTGGCCTTAAAAGAGTTGGTCAGGACGCGAACCTTGATATTCTCATTCGCCAGTTTCTTTAAACGGTCTGCACCAATTTTTTCCGGGACAAAATAGGCAGAGACAATATCGACACTTTGTTCAGGTTTTTCCAGGCGCTGTAATAACTGGAAATTCAGGTGTTCTTCGGTTTTGGCCTTGGCTTTGATTTTGCTCGGTGGATCTTTGACCACTTCAGCTTCCACCCAATCCAGCTGAATGTTTTGTTCCAGCCATTGGTCAAAGGCTCTGGAACGATTGGCCAGATCCAGATAATTTTGAGTCGCTGGATCCTGACTATGGGTTTCTAGCTGTTCTTTTAAGCTTGGAAAACGTAAGCCATGATGCCGTGGATTCACAACCTCTTGCACCGGATAGGCATAATCATCATTCCAGTATTCATCGAAGGAATGAATGATTTCATCCGATGCCGCACCGACCAGCATCACATCGACATCAGAGAACTGATAGCTTTCACTGACATTATAATACTGGTTGCTCATATTGCGCCCGCCAATCAAGGCAATCTGGTTATCGGCAATAAAACTTTTATTGTGCATGCGGCGGTTAATGCGCTTTAAATCCAGCACCATGTCCATGGCGCGGTATTTACGAAAGCGATAGGGATTATACAGTTTGACATCGATATTCTGATGCTGGTTTAAGGCCAGATAAATCCCTTCCATTTTCTTGGCATTATTGTCATCCATCAACAGGCGCACTTTTACGCCACGATCCGCTGCCTGAATAATCGCATGCAGGGCGAGGGCACCGATTCGGTCATTATCCCAAATGTAATATTGCAGATCCAGACTGCGTTCCGCTTTATTAATCAGCTGAATCCGCGCAGCCAGTGCTTCAAGCGGATCATACAGCACGCGATAACCGGTCAACCCGATGTTCTGATCACGTAAAGGTTCAACAATTTGTGCCAGGCTGGTTCGCGATGTATCCGTTTCAAATGCCATCTGGCTTGGCTGTTCGGTTTGCTTGGGTAAGGTGCTACACGCAGGCAGACCCAGTACCAGGCTACAGCTCAGTAAAATGCCGGCTTTATAGCGATGAGTGCGTATAAAACTTGAGGATTGAAGATGAACTTGATCGCGGGGAGCAGTGGCCATATAAGTCGAAGAATGAAAAATTAGAATTGAGTATAATTGCCAGCTATGAAAAGATAAATATAAAGCCAGTAATCTGCTGCTCGACTGAATAAGGCCAATTTATGTGGGATTCGAATTCCGTACTGTTTTATTTTTATCTGGGAATGGCGATTTTAGCCATCTGGGCTGTGGCTCAGGCATGGTCGAGCCAATCACGTACCGAAACCATTCATCCCTTTAAAGCTTTTGGTCATTTGCTGGCTTTTTATCTTGCCTATTTATTAATCCCTTTGGTTTTCTTCAGTATTTATGCTGGATGGACGGGTTATTATTCACTGCATGAAGCCATTTTTGTATTTTTGCTTAGTGGGGTTTTGACTTATGCACGCTTTATCGAGCCGCATCTAATTCAAGTGAAAACGACAAAATATCAGATCAATGCAGATAAACGTTTAAAGCAGCCGGTGAAAATCGCCCTGATTGCAGATTTGCATATTGGTCTTTTTTCAGGTCATGAGCGGCAGTTGCGACAAATTGTACACAAATTAAATCATATTCAACCTGATTTGGTGGTGGTTGCTGGCGACTGGACTTACGAGCCAGAAAATAAACTGGCACAGGAACTGGCCATTTTAAAAGAGATTCACGCTCCTGTTTATTCGGTCAATGGTAATCACGATGAGCAATATCCCGGACCGCCAATTCGAGAATTATTGCACTATGCATTGCAAGTCAATCAGGTTATGGATATTGAAGGTCAAATTGTCGAATTTGATGAATTCCGACTTTTGGGCGTGGGTGATCTCTGGGCTGGTAAAGCCGATATGCGCAGTTTGCCCGACTTGCCTCAGGACAAGCCTTGGGTGATTCTTTCGCATAACCCTGATACGGTCGATATGATTCCAAAACTGCCGACGCGTCCTCTGATGTTGTCTGGACATACCCATGGCGGACAGGTAGAGCTGCCTTGGCTAACTAATTACGTCATGAAAAAGGTTTCAATTTTGGGACATAAAAAGGGCATGTACCGTCATGAACATGCAGATGTGTTCGTCACTGTTGGTACCGGCTTGGTCGGTGTACCTTTCCGTTTTCGGGTGCCACCTACCATTGATATTATTGAACTAATCTAAATTCAGTCGGCATTCTGTACTGCGTTAACTGATAATCCAGACCAGAATCAATAACACGACTGCGACGGCTGCCATCATCCAGATTTTCTTTTCGATTTTTCGGGTTGGCACATTTTCACGTAATTGTTGCGCAGTGATTTCAGCTTCTGTGGATGTGCTCAAACTAGGATGGGTGGGGATTTCCAGTGGCGGTGTCACCAGGTCGATATCACCGGCATCATCACTAAAGCGTGGGCCGGTACTTTCATGCTTCATGACCACGTCATGTTCCCGCACAATTTCATCAATCACTTGCAGTGCCTGAGCTTCATCCAAGGGCGTATTCTCGGTGATATAGTGAACAGCTTCTAATTTTTTATCATCTTCCAGCAAAATAATGATATTGACTAACTGCTCCTGCGATAGGTATTCAATAAGATCCTGCATGGCCTTGCCTCATTTTTTAAATTGAGTTCATTTGATTGTTGAGCAAATTTAACGAGATAAGTAGCCAAGTTTTGTTGTGAAATCATAAAAAAAGCCAGCATCGAGTGCTGGCTTTTTAATCGATTTAAAACCTTAGATCTGATTGTTTACATCATCATTCTTGGTTTCACGAATCAGCAAAAACGCGACAAGCGACAGGATAGATGCTGCGGTCAGGTAATAACCGACTGCAGACAAACCATAGGCAGTTGCCAGCTTGGTTGCGATTAGCGGTGCAAATGATGCGCCGAAGATACCAGCCAAGTTAAAGGTTAATGCAGAACCTGTATAACGTACTGAAGTCGGGAAGATTTCAGACAATACAGTACCGATTGGCCCATAAGTTAAGCCCATGATCGCCAGACCAATACACAAGAACAGGAACACCACCAAGGTGCTGCCAGATTCAAGCATATCTGCAAAGAAAATACCGAAGATCGCAGAAATGACACATACCGCAATCGAAGTGGTCTTACGGCCAAACTTCTCGGCTAATACTGCCGAAAGTGGGATAAATGCAGCAAAACATAGGGTTGCAACTAACTGCAATTGCAGGAATTCTTCACGAGAATAACCAAGTTGTTTGGTTCCCCATTGCAGCGCAAATACCGTAGTAAGATAGAACACAACGAAAGTACAGATTGCAGCAATCGTACCTAGAACCAGCATGCGGGAATGCTTTTTGAATACCTGAACAAAAGGAACATTCACTTCTTTTTGTTTATCCAGCACTTTCTGGAAAGCAGGGGTTTCATGCAATTTTAGACGAATCCATAAACCGACAATCACCAACAAGGCACTTGAGATAAACGGAATACGCCAGCCCCAAGCCATAAAGTCAGCTTCAGACATGAAAGCGCCAAGGGTCAGGAAAGAACCTGTTGCCAGAATAAAGCCGATTGGAGCACCGAGTTGCGGGAACATGCCATACCAGGCACGCTTGCCTTCAGGAGCATTTTCAGTTGCAAGAAGTACGGCACCTGACCATTCACCACCCAGACCCAAGCCCTGACCTAAACGGCACAGTGCAAGTAACAGTGGCGCAGCAATTCCGATTTGAGCATAAGTTGGTAACAGGCCAATCGCAACGGTTGAAATCCCCATAGTCAGCAAAGCAGCGACCAAGGTGGCTTTTCGTCCGATCCGGTCACCTAAATGACCAAATAATGCAGCACCAATCGGGCGGGCAATAAATGCAATGGCAAAAGTCGCAAGAGACTGAATGGTTGCGGTCATTGGATCTGTACTTGCAGGGAAAAACAGATACGGAAAAATAATGACAGCAGCGGTGGCATAAATATAAAAATCGAAGAATTCGATTGTAGTGCCTACCAAGCTTGCTGTTAAAACGCGAAATTTTGAATTTTGTGCTGGCTGAGCAGCAGAATTAGACGACGCCATGGAAAACCTTACACTTACTAAAAATAAAAAAACTTAGTTTTAAAAGCGTAATCTTTTTAAAAAAGGCGTAATTTTTTAAAAAAACAACTGCAATCTTCTCGCTTCAACTCGCTCAGGGTCACTGAAATGAAAAAGGAGATGATTAAATCACGTAAAGATAGATAGACAGAAAATGTGATCCTGCGCCTATCAATACAAATATGTGCCAGATAGCGTGGGTATATCTTACTCTTTTTAAAGCGTAAAACAATGCACCCACGGTATAAGCGAGTCCACCAATGATGAGAAAGGTTAAAGATTGAGCACTTAAATATTGCTGCATATCATCAATCACCAGCAGCGCCAGCCAGCCCATGGCCAGATAAGCCGCCAAAGAAAGTTTCTGGAAACGATGAATGAAAACGAACTTGAAAAGTGTACCAAGAAGGGCAATCACCCAGAGTGCAATCAATAAATACTGAGCTTTGGGGGTTGGAATGGCGATTAACAGAAAAGGGGTATAGGTTCCGGCAATTAAATAATAAATCGCGGTATGATCGACTTTTTTGTAAAAATAACGGCGGTCTGCTGTGGTGGCCATATGGTAAAGCATGGAAGCAGAAAACAGCACAATCATGCTCAGCGCGTAAACCCAAAGCCCTATCCATTGTCCTGTACTTAGGTAAGAACCTTTAATAATTAAAAGAATACCGGCAATAATAGATAGTCCGGCACCTACACCATGACTAATATAGTTAATCCGTTCCTCATTTTGATCATAATCTGGAACCAGTGGAGCATTCTGCATGATTGTCATTCTTCTTCAAATATACACTTGTATAGTAATTCAATTTTGCTTTTAGGTTAAGAAGATTTAAACTTGATGCGCAATTCATTTCAGGTTTTATCTATGTCAACGTTGGCAACTCTCTCAGATCAGGAACAGCAATTCTTGGACACCTTTCAGCAAGCTGTTGAAAGGGATCAATTTGATCGCCTGATCTTAAGCCAGTATAAAGGTGAACTGCAGGATTTAGAAAAAATGACCTTGCGAGTCATTACATTAAATGAACAGCGCGTATTGAGCTGCCTGTATCGTTACAAGACGCAGGATGTCACCAAGAATTATCCTTTGGATGAAGCATTATTTCAGGTTACTTCACTACTGGCGTGTTGCAAACAAGCCAATCTGATCACCGTCGATGAAGAATTACAGCTGAAAAAAAACAAGAAAAAAGCCATGTTAACGCGCAGTAAACATAAAGTAGCGATGAATCAGGCGAAGCCTGCTGAACAAGGTCATGACCGGATTAAACAACGTTTTGTCGATCAGGACAGTATCTTTCTCCAGCATCTCGGGATTACCGATCAAAAAGCGCAAATTATTCCGAGCATGGCGCGCAAATGGAAGCAGATTAATAAGTTTGTGGAAATTTTCTCAGGTGCCCTGGCGCAGATTAAGCCACAAGCCGAAGGCCTGCGCGTGGTGGATTTTGGTTCGGGTAAAGGCTATCTGACCTGTGCTTTATATGACTATATGCAAAAACATGGTCAAACGCCGCATGTCACGGGGGTAGAGCTTAATCCGAAAATGGTTGAATTCTGCCAGAATGTCGCGCAGCAATCTGGTTTTGATCAGCTGGACTTTTTCCAGGGGGATGTGCGTACTTATGCGCCAGAACGTCTGGATGTGATGATTGCCTTACATGCCTGTGATGTAGCAACAGATTTTGCGATTCATAGCGGGATTCGCCTGAATGCGCAGATGATCATGTGTGCACCGTGTTGTCATAAGGAATTGCGTCCGCAGTTGCAGGCGCCAAAAGTCCTCAGCCCGATGTTACAGTTTGGTATTCATGCCGGACAGCAGGCAGAAATGTTGACCGATACCATTCGTGCTTTACTGCTCAAAGCTTATGGTTATGAAACCAAAGTTTTTGAATTTGTGGCGCTGGAACATACCAGTAAAAATAAAATGATTCTGGCGACAAAACGTAAAGACTATCAACAACCTGATCAGGCGGTTCTGGCACAAATTCAGGCCTTAAAAGAGATGTATGGTATCCAGAAACATTCACTGGAATTGTTGCTCAATGACCAGTGGGATCAGCAGGGAATTGGTTCTAAATGCTAAACAACCCAGAACTGAAAATAGTGTCCGGCAGCTGGAAAGCTTTGGCAGTGTATGCCAAAGCGATTCGTGAAGCCGTGTTTATTCAAGAACAGCATATAGCAGCTGAAGATGAGTGGGATGTTGAGGATGCGGTTGCTGTACATTTCATTGTTTTTCAGCAGGATCAGGCGATTGCTACAGCACGCTTATTGTCAAATAATAGTATCGGTCGGGTTGCAGTCCTAACAACAGCACGCGGTTTAGGTGTTGGTCAGCGCTTGATGCAGGCCGTGATTGACTATGCGCGTGCAGAGCAGCGCGAGTTGGTCAAGCTGTCTTCGCAAGTGCACGCCATTGGCTTCTATCAAGCGCTGGGATTCGAAGTTCAAGGTGAGGAATATCTGGATTGTGGTATTCCGCATATTGATATGTATTTAAAGCTTTAATTTTCAGCCATTCAAATACAAAAAAGCGAGGCATTGACCTCGCTTTTTGATGCATAGCCTGAATCTGAATTAGTGGCCATGCGCTGCATTTGAGCTGTGTTCGGCATTATTCATGTTGGCATGTTCTTCAGCTGACATATTGTGTTCAGCGGCTGTCGTACCTGGATGGGCCGTATTGGCAGCTTCACGTGCTTCACGATCTGCTTGTGCTTTGGCAATGGCTTCTGGAGACATCGTTGGTGCATTTTTAAAAGCGTGTTGCTGGGTAGTCTGTTTATTTTGCTGGCTTGGCATGTAATCCGGTTCATTACTTATCGCGAGCCAAAAAATAAGCATGAATAATCCACCTAAAATACAGAAGATGATAAGTGCTTTCCAACCCCAAGGAGATTTTTCAGGTGAACTGTGATCAGTCATAGGTTTTACCCACGTGGATACCAAACTTATGTAACTTTATAACATAAATTGATCAAAAAGCAGATCAAAATCTGTCATCACATGACTCTGTTTATTGCTTGAAGTAAATTCAGAGAATAAAAAAGAGGAAACACGTTCCTCTTTTATTTAAGTGGCCACACTATTGAATCGGCTGGGCGTGTGCTGCGCGATCTTTGAGGAGTTGTGGGGCTTTGAAGCGTTCGCCATATTTATTTTCAAGTACTTTGGCACGGGTCACGGCTTTGGCTAAACCATACTGATTCAGGAATTGTACTGCACCGCCCGTCCAGGCGGCAAAGCCAATACCAAAAATGGAACCCACATTGGCATCGACTACAGATTCCAAAACACCTTCTTCTAGACAGCGAACCGTATCCAGTGCCTGTACAAACAGGAAGCGGTCAATCATTTCCTGTTCAGAAATATCGTTGTCTTTTTTCCAGTGGCTGAGACCAGACCAGAGCTGCTTTTTGGCATCGGCCGGATAATCATAAAAACCTGCGCCTGCGGCCTTACCTTTACGGTTAAATTCGTGAATCATACTGTGAATCACGTCATCAGCGGGTGATTTAGTGATGGTCTGATCCTGTGCTTCTAAAGCTTTGTATCTTTCATTGGCCACATGTTCAGACAAGGTCAAGGATACTTCATCCTGAATCGCCAACGGGCCTACCGGCATACCGGCTTTGAGAGCTGCCATTTCAATTCGTGCCGGATGTACGCCTTCTGCCAGCAGACGCAAGCCTTCCTGTACAAAGGTGCCAAACACGCGGCTGGTAAAGAAGCCACGGCTGTCATTCACCACAATCGGTAATTTGCCAATCTGCTGCACGAAATCGAAAGCTTTGGCCAGCGTTTCTGGCGAGGTATTTTTAGCTTTGATAATTTCCACTAGCTGCATTTTATCGACCGGACTGAAGAAATGCAGGCCGATAAAGTTCTGATCATTTTTTGAAGCTTGGGCTAACTCTGTAATCGGCAGGGTCGAGGTATTCGAAGCCATTACGCCGTTGCTGACAAGATATTGCTCTGCCTCTTGCGTGACTTGAGCCTTGAGCGCGGGATTTTCAAATACCGCTTCAATGATCAGGTCGCAACTCGCTAGATCTGCATTAGATGCGGTTGTTTGAATCAGGCTTAAAAACTGATCTCGTTTCTCGGCTGATAAACGCCCTTGAGCGACTTTTTTATCCAGCAGTTTCTGGCTATAGGCTTTGCCTTTTTCAGCCGCTTCGATTGAAATGTCTTTTAGCACCACTGGAATGCCTTTGCTGGCAGTGGCATAGGCGATCCCAGCACCCATCATGCCCGCACCTAAAATACCGACTTTAGTGGCTTTCCACCTTTCAAGACCTTGAGGGCGACTGGCACCGGATTTGATTGCATTCAGACCATGCCAGAAGGTGCCAATCATATTTTTAGAAATTTGACCGGTCGCCAGATAAGTAAAGTAACGCGATTCAATGGTCAGGGCTGTATCGACATCGACCTGTGCACCTTCTACCGCAGCCGACATGATCGCTTCAGGTGCAGGGTAGCAGCCTTTGGTTTTATCGCGTAGCATCGCCGGAGCAATTGCCAGCATCTGGGCAACTGCTGGTGTCGAAGGGCTACCACCCGGAATTTTATAGCCTTTTACATCGAATGGCTGCTGAGATTTTGGATTGGCTTTGATCCAGGCAATGGCCTTTTTCAACAGTTCATCGGTACTGTCTGCGACCTCATGAATCAGCCCTAAAGATTTAGCTTTATCGACTCCAAACTGTTTGCCTTCCATTAATAAAGGAAGGGCATTTTGCAGACCGAGCAGGCGGATGCTACGGACGATACCACCGCCACCTGGTAATAAACCCAGTGTGACTTCAGGCAGGCCAAATTTGCTTTTAGGGTCATTCAGGGCAATACGATGATGGGCACACAGGGCAATTTCCCAGCCACCGCCGAGCGCCGTACCATTCAGTGCAGCAACGACAGGAATACCGCGAGTTTCGATATAGCGTAGTTTGGCTTTCATCTCTTCAATCATATTGAAGAATTCAGTTGCATGTTCAGGAGTGGCTTGAATCAGTTCATCCAGATCGCCGCCAGCAAAGAAAGTTTTTTTCGCTGAACGGAAAATAATCCCGGCAATATCTTCATCTGCTTGTAACTGGGCAACGACTTCATCCAGTGCCGTGCGAAAGTCGGCATTCATGGTATTTGCAGACTGGTTTGGAGAATCAAACGTTAAAATAACAATATTATCTTCATTTTTTTGATATTGAATTGCGCTCATTATTTTTCTCCTTATACCAGTTCAATAATGGTTGCGATGCCCATACCACCACCCACGCAAAGTGTGGCTAATCCACGTTTTTTCCCCTGGCGTTCCAGCTCATCCAGCAAAGTGCCTAAAATCATGGCTCCAGTCGCACCGAGTGGATGTCCCATGGCAATTGCACCGCCGTTGACATTCACCTTGGTAGGATCAACCTTCATTTCATTGATAAAGCGCATCACCACGGCAGCAAAAGCTTCATTGACTTCAAACAGGTCAATATCATCAATTGTTAAACCGGCTTTCGCCAAGGCCTTACGAGCAGCCGGGGCAGGGCCGGTCAGCATAATGGTCGGATCTGCACCGACCAGTGCCGTCGCCAGTACTTTGGCACGTGGCTTCAGACCTTGTTCTTTTACTGCTTGTTCCGATGCGATCAAAACCACAGCCGCACCATCGACAATGCCTGAAGAATTCCCTGCATGATGCACATGATTGACAGCACCCACTTCAGGATATTTTTGCAGGGCAATTGCATCAAAGCCCATTTGCCCCATAGTGGCGAAACTTGGATTGAGTTTGCCCAGGCCTTCTGCGGTCGTTGTCGGTTTGATAAATTCATCTTTGTCCAGAATCACCACACCAGCTTTGTCTTTTACCGGGATAACAGAGGCGTTGAAATAACCATTGGCTTGAGCGGCAGCTGCTTTCTGTTGTGATTGTTCGGCAAATTGATCTACATCAGAACGCGTATAACCGTCAATCGTGGCAATTAAATCTGCACCGATACCTTGCGGAATAAAATCACAGGCCATATTGGTCTCAGGGTCAAGCGCCCAAGGGCCGCCATCAGAACCCATCGCTACGCGGGACATGGATTCGACGCCGCCTGCAACGACCAGATCTTCCCAGCCAGAACGGACTTTTTGTGCGGCCAGATTGACAGCTTCGAGTCCGGAAGCGCAGAAACGGTTGATTTGCACGCCAGCGACATCATTGTCCCAACCCGCAGCAATGGCAGCGGTCTTGGCAATATCGGCCCCCTGATCACCAATCGGGGTGACACAACCGAGCACGATATCATCTACTTTTGCGGTGTCAAACTGATGACGAGCCTGAAGTTCGTTGAGTAAGCCAGTCAATAATGAAATGGGTTTTACCTGATGTAAAGATCCATCTTTTTTGCCTTTTCCGCGTGGCGTACGAATGGCGTCAATAATATATGCCTCGCTCATAGCATGTCCCTTTTATTGATTTGATGAAAATTATTCTAATGACTCGAGTGTAATACTTAATTTTTGAAGTGCAATGACGAGAACGGGCCAGATCATTTGAGCGATTTAGCCAATTTTAGCTATAAAAAAGCCTAAGCTTTTGCTTAGGCGGAGAGAACTGGTTTTATTATTACATGCTCTTTTGCGGCATTACTTGATTAATGATAGCCATGTAATTGACGATACAGACCCGGAGTCACACCTGTCCATTTCTTGAAGGCGCGGTGGAAAGTACTAGTTTCACTGAAACCGACTTGTTGTGCAACATCTTCAAGGGTCAGATCCGGATTAAGTAACAGGTGAATTGCTGCATCACGGCGCAAGGCATCTTTTACGCCTTGATAGCTTTTGCCTTCGGCTGCCAGACGGCGGCGCAAGGTTTGCGGTGATAGATAAAGCATCGACGCGACATCGTTTAATGTTGGCATTTCTTCGCCAATCTGGCTCTTCAGCACATCACGAATACGTGAAGTCAGTGAGTTGGTATTTTTGAATTTCACCAGCAGTTGGGCCGGCGCTGCTTTCAAAAATTCTTCCAGAGTTTCTTCATTCTGGCGAATTGGCAAATCCAGATAATCCGCAGCAAAAGTGATCTCGGTGCGTGGCATATCGAACTGCATTACCGGCGCAAAGAATAAGGCATCATATTCATCGGCATGGTCTGGACGAGGGTAGCTAAAATGCACGCGTTCCAGTGGCAGGCGACGCTCAATGAGCCAAGACGCCAAGCCATGCCAGATCATCAGCATGCTTTCAGTAATGAAATGATCCGGATCCATCGCATTTGGAATCAGCGGAACCAGACGTGCTTCGTGTTTGTCGCGTTCCAGGGTCACCGACCAGTCATCACCAAAGAGTTTGTAGAACTGGGAAGACAGTTCCAGTGCATCACCCAGAGTTTTGGCATGAATGATCAGCTGGCACATGATCGCAAACGTACCCAGACGGCGTTGCTGTTTGTCAAAGCCGACATGCTCGTCCTGGGTTACCATCCACAACATTTTAATAAAGCGGGTATATTGTTCAGGCGAAATACGCGCTTTGGGCTGATGCAGCAATTCTGCTTCAATCCCGACGTGAGACAATAAAGTATCGACATCCATGCCCAGACGCTTAACGCCAGATAAGGCTGCATTGACGAAATGGATACTGATCGTATCACGACTCATGTTTAATCCTTCAGTCTCTTTAATGTTCACTAATAATTGACCTAAATGACGAAAAATAATAAAGCAATGGCAATTTACAAGAATACCTTTGCCATTTTCTTACATATTAGATTGCCGAAACTATCAAGGTAAATGGCTGAACATGACATTGTTTTTGTGCATTTATGTGCCTAAGATGTTGAAAAAAGCAATATAAGTAGAGCAAATACTCCAATGTCATATGTATTAAAAGGATTGAAAATCCTCGACTTTTCTACACTTTTACCCGGCCCGTTTGCCACATTATATCTTGCTGATTTAGGTGCAGAAGTTGTGCATATTGAATCACCCACCCGACCGGACCTGTTGCGATTAATGCCACCCTTTGCCAATGGACAGGCCACTTCACAAAGTTATTTGAATCGAAACAAGCAATCGGTTGCACTGGATTTGAAAGATCCTGTAAATATCGAACTGGTTAAATCCAAGATTGCAGATTATGACATTGTGATTGAGCAATTCCGTCCAGGGGTGATGCAACGTCTAGGCTTAGATTATCAAACCTTAAGCGAAATTAATCCAAAATTGATTTACTGTTCCATTACCGGTTATGGCCAAACTGGTACATATAAAGATAAGGCAGGGCACGACATTAATTATCTGGCTTTATCCGGAATTGCCGGACACAGTGGCCGGATTGAAAATGGCCCACCTGCCTTGGGAATTCAGGTCGCTGATGTTGCGGGTGGTTCCATGCATGCCGTGATTGCGATTTTGGCCGCGGTGATTGAACGTCAGCAAAGCGGAAAAGGGCAATATATTGATATATCCATGACCGATTGCGTGGTGACGATGAGCAATCTGGCGGCTTCTGCCAGTCTGGCCGGCAATCAGCATCAGCGACCGGAAGCCGGATATCTGAATGGTGGGACTTTCTACGACTATTATGAAACCCAGGATGGGCGTTATCTGTCAGTTGGCAGTCTGGAGCCACAATTTATGCAGGGGCTGGCACAGGCTTTAGAGCTGCCGATTCTTCTGGAAAAAGGCACTTCTTATGCCGCTGAAGATCATGCTGCGGTGAAGCAGGCGATTCAGAATAAAATCAAGACCAAGTCATTAGCTGAATGGCAAATGCTGTTTGCCGCGCTGGATGTCTGTGTCGAACCGGTGCTAAAACTTGAGGAAGCATTACATTCTGATCTGGCCCAGCAGCGGGGATGGGTAGTACAGGTGCCACTCAAATCCAATAGTCAGCAGACCGAACCACAATTGGCTTGCCCGATTAAATTTTCACGTTCAACAATACGTTATGAATTTGTAGGACAGCAATTGGGAGAAAGTCAAAATTGGTAGTATTTTTAGCGTGTTAATAAGATTACCAATAAAATGAGAGAAAATTTTTCCTATATGAAAATAAGTAATAATGATTGAAGATTTTCATCATTATTACTTTAAATTAAAAGAAATGCTGTAAACATTGAAATTAGTAAAACTTTGGCAGGCTTATCAATAAAACCGCTATGAAATATGTATAAAAAGCATTTTATTGATAGGTTCAATCTCGCTATCCTTGCCGGCGATATAATAGAAACTACTAGCTGTACGCCATGTATTTATATACTGATTTCGATCAGCAACTGATTAATGAACGTGTTGCACAGTTCCGTGACCAAACGGAACGTTATTTAGCCGGCAAACTCACTGAAGATGAGTATCGTCCGCTTCGTCTGCAAAATGGTCTGTACGTACAGCGTTATGCGCCAATGTTACGTATTGCCGTGCCATATGGTTTGATGAACTCAAAACAACTTCGTAAAGTGGCTGATTTGGCAAAAGAATATGACCGTGGCTACGCGCATATTTCGACCCGTCAAAACATCCAGTTTAACTGGCCGGCACTGGAAAACGTGCCGGATATGCTGGCTGAACTGGCGACGGTGCAAATGCATGCGATTCAGACCTCAGGCAACTGTATCCGTAATACCACGACCGACCAGTATGCCGGTGTGGTTGCCGGTGAAATTGCTGATCCGCGTCCGACTTGTGAATTGATCCGTCAATGGTCAACTTTCCATCCGGAATTTGCCTTCTTGCCACGTAAATTCAAGATTGCAGTCTCTGCGCTTGAAGAAACCGATCGTGCCGCCACTGCATTTCACGATATCGGTGTGTATATCGTGCGTAATGAAGCAGGCGAAATGGGCTATAAAATCAAAGTCGGTGGTGGTCTCGGCCGTACGCCAGTGATTGGCAGCTTTATTCGTGAGTTCTTGCCACGTGAAGACCTGATTGCTTATTTGGAAGCAGTGCTTCGTGTGTATAACTTGCATGGCCGTCGCGACAACAAATATAAAGCGCGTATCAAGATTCTGGTAAAAGCCTTAACACCAGCAGTATTTGCCGAGAAAGTTGAAGCTGAATTTGAGCATACGATTAAAACACTGAAAATCGATGCAGACACTTTGGCAAAAATGGATGAGAACTTCACGCCATTCGATTACCAAGATTATGCAGATGAAGATTTCACTGAACTATTTGCACAATATCCAAAATTCAAACAGTGGTTCAACATCAATACCAATGCACATAAAGTGAAAGGTTATCGTATCGTGACGATTTCACTGAAACGTGCCGGGATTGCACCGGGTGATGTCAGCACAGAAGAAATGAACCTGATTGCAGACCTTGCCGATCAGTACACTTTCGGTGAGCTGCGTACCACGCATGAACAAAACATTTCCCTGGTCGATGTCCCACAAAAAGATTTGTTCGCTGTATGGCAAACCCTTGACCAAAACAACCTTGCACGTGCGCATATCGGTTTCTTGACCGACATTATTTGCTGCCCGGGCGGTGATTTCTGTTCATTGGCGAATGCGAAATCTATTCCGATTTCTGAAGCAATTTCACGCCGTTTTGATGATCTGGATACGATTTACAATTTAGGCAAACTGGATCTGAATATTTCAGGCTGTATGAATGCTTGTGGTCATCACCACGTTGGTAATATTGGTATTCTAGGTGTAGACAAGAAAGGCGCTGAGTTCTACCAGATCACTTTAGGCGGTAACGCAGATCATGATGCGTCAATTGGTGACATTCTTGGCCCATCATTTGCAGCTGAAGTCGTGCCGGATATCGTAGAAGAAATTCTGAATACTTATCTTGACCTGCGTCAGGAAGGTGAAGAGTTTATCGATACTTATCGCCGTGTCGGCATTCAACCATTCAAGGAGCGTGCATATGCTTAATACCGCACTTCAAGTGCTCTCTAAAGATGGCACGATTGCAGACAATACCTATCAATTAATTGGTGAAGATGACGTTTTGCCACAAGGTGATGTGGTTCTGACTGTGGACCAGTTAGACCAGATTGCCAATATATCAGGTAAAAAAGCATTGTACTTAACTGTAGATGCTTCTCCTGAAAACCATGAATTTCCACTTGACCAGCTAGACGCAATCTTCATTGAGTTTGCCGGTTTTAATGATGGCCGTGGTTATTCATTTGCAGCACTTCTTCGCCGTCAGGGTTTTCAGGGCGAATTGCGTGCTACTGGGGATGTATTCAAAGATGTTTTGAACTACATGAAGCGTTCTGGTTTCGATACTTTCGTGATTAAAGAAGGTAAAGATATTCAGGAAGCTGCTGCCGGTTTGAATGATTTCAAAAATCCGTATCAGGCATCGACTGCGGTTGCACAGGCACATTATCAAACAGGTGCTTAATTTAAATTAAGTTGCTGTCAAAAAGCCGGATTGATTCCGGCTTTTTTATATCTTGATAAAAACCTTTAATTTTCTTCAAGTTGACAGTTAATCATCCAGTGAATTCCAAACTGATCGCTAAAGGCAGCATAAAGTGCACCCCAAAAGGTCTTTTCTAGCGGCATCTCAATTTGACCATTCACCGATAAAGTATCAAAGAGTCGTTGTGCTTCAGCTTGTTCGCTGGCGTCTAAGTTAATGGAAATATAGTGGTTATTACCTGGAATGAACACCGTATTGGTTTGTGCACAGAATTGATCATTCGTGTCCGATGCCATCAGTTCTGTAAACTCATTGATGGGAAGTGAGATATGCAGGATTTTATTTTTATCCGCTTCTGACAGCGTGATCCCTTCTTCAGTTGGCATTTCACCATAACGACTCAGACTTGAAAATTCGCCTCCAAAAACTGATTTATAAAAGTTAAAGGCTGCTTCAGCCTGACCTTGGAAATTGAGGTAATGATTCAGTTGCATGGGAGAACTCCCTTTTATTTGCTTGCTTTAATCTACGCCACTTTGCGGTATTTTGCGCGAGCAAGCTTTATCAAAATGTAAGCGAAAAAAATCCTCCAGCTTAGGAGGATTTTTTAACTCCCTCTCCCTATGGGAGAGGGATGGGGTGAGGGAAGAGGTTAAAGTAATTCAATCGCCACAGCAGTCGCTTCACCACCACCGATACATAGAGCTGCAATCCCTTTCTTGCCACCGGTACGTTTTAGTGCATGAATCAAAGTCAGGATAATACGTGAACCGGTAGAACCCACAGGATGGCCGAGTGCACATGCACCACCATTGATATTGACTTTTTCAGGATCCAGCTTGAACTCATCCATTGGACACATGGTGACCATGGCAAAGGCTTCATTGATTTCCCAAAGGTCGACATCAGAAGCGGTCCATCCGGTTTTATCCAGTACTTTTTGAATTGCACCGACTGGAGCAATGGTAAACTCAGATGGATGTTGAGAATTCGATGCATACGCCACAATTTTGGCTAAAGGATTCAACCCTTTTGCTGCTGCATTGTCAGCTGAAGTAATGACCAGAGCGGATGCGCCATCTGAAATCGAGCTGGCATTAGCCGCCGTAATCGTACCGTCTTTGTCAAACGCTGGACGTAAAGTTGGAATTTTATCGATGTTGGCATTGAACGGCTGTTCATCTTTATCAACGACCACATCGCCTTTGCGGGTTTTAACTGTTACTGGCACGATTTCATCAGCAAAGTAGCCTTCATTGACCGCAGTTTGTGCACGCTTTAATGAGCGAATTGCAAAATCATCCATCTGCTCGCGGCTATAACCTTTGGTATTTGCCATATCTTGGGCAAATGAACCCATCAAACGACCTGTTTCAGCATCTTCCAATCCATCTAGAAACATATGGTCCTTGATTTCACCGTGACCCATACGGAAACCGCCACGTGCTTTTGGCAATACATAGGGTGCATTGGTCATGGATTCCATGCCACCGGCAACCACGATATCAGCAGAACCGGCTTTAATCATGTCAGCAGCCTGCATGACGGCTTTCATGCCTGAACCACATAATTTATTAATGGTCACAGCACCAGTAGAATCTGGAAGACCAGCTTGACGCATCGCTTGACGTGCAGGACCCTGCTTTAAGCCTGCCGGAAGTACACAACCCATAATGACTTCTTCAATATCCGCTGGTTGCAGACCCGCACGGGCAATTGCTTCTTTAATGGTGACCGCACCGAGTTCGGGCGCAGTTACACTGGCAAGACTCCCCTGAAAGCCACCCATGGCTGTACGTGCACCATTGACAATTAGGATGTCAGTCATTGTTCTCTCTCCGTATGAGTTTTAATCAATTTTTTCAAACTTAAGCAGTATATTGAAAAAAACTCAGGATTGAAGCGTTAATCGCAGCGAAGCATAAACTGGATAGTTCTGTTAGCAAGACGAGAGACTTTCAATCCGGATATGCCCCATTTTGCTGAGTACAATACGCTGTTGATTAGAAAGATGGGTAGAACAATAATAAAAACTACCATTTGAACCAATCGGCAGGGCAGTGTGCGCTTGATAAGTGACACTCGGTAAACTTAAAGCTCCTCGCCAACTCAGGTTACCGTATTTGAGGTTAAGTACATCAATTTGTAAAATTTGTTCGCCTGTATCCACTTGCCTGTTTTTATTTTTATCGATGAAAACCAGCATGTTCTTGTTCCATTGATTGGCTTGGCAACTCAGAGAATCCTGACTAGGGCAGATCACAATATTTTGGTGAAACACTGCAGCCTGGCTGCGTGCATAACGATTAATTTGAGATAATTTGATCGGAATATTTTTGGCTTCCTGTTTCGATCGATACTCATGGAAGTACGGTAGGGCGATACTGACGAGAATTGCGATCATTGCAATACAGATAATTAACTCAACAATAGTGAACGCTCTTGTTATTTTTTTATACATAGAGTTACCTGATTTATATATTATTTTTATAATAAAGATGTTATTAATTATACGTTTTTTATGCTTTATTGAGCGTGTAAATCAGTGCTTACTTAAGTTTCAAGAAAGCTGTTAAAAATAATTGGCAATCACAATAGGTCATTCAGAATAAAAAATTGAGTAAAAATTTACCGAATTACAACGGAAATTGTAAGTAATTTTGTCAATAATTTACTTGATTAGATTTATCAAGCACTTGGAAAAAGAAGAAAGTGTTTGTATGATGCCATGTGAATAGCTTAAGAATAATACTGGGGTAATAAAAAGCCTATCTCAGGATGGCCTAATTACGGGCTTGAGCTTGAACAACAATTGTTATCTCTGGAGGATAAATCCATGAAAATGAGTCGTATTGCTTTAGCTATGCTTGTAGCTGCACCTTTTGCTGCTGCCAATGCAGGCGTAACTGTTACTCCGTTAATGCTTGGTTATACTTGGCAGGACACTAAACACAACAACGGTCAATCACAGTTATTATCTTCAAAACTTGGTCAAGGCGAAATGAAAGACGACTTGTTCGTTGGCGCTGCGATTGGTGTTGAACTAACTCCATGGTTAGGTTTCGAAGCTGAATATAACCAAGTGAAAGGCGATGTTAGCCAAATGAATGGTTCGCGTAATCGTGAACAACGTCCTGATACACAAGTTCTACCTGGTGCTGAGTACAAATCAACTCAAATCAATGGTAACTTCTATGTTACTTCTGATTTAATCACTGGCAACTATGACAGCAAAGTGAAGCCTTATCTATTAGCAGGTGCCGGTCACTACAAATACAAATTTGATGGCGTAGGTCGTGAGAACTCTGTAAATGCAGCAAATGCGATTGACCGTGGTAACACTGAAGAAGGTACTCTAGGTAATGCAGGTATCGGTGCATTCTGGCACATTAACGATGCATTGGCGCTCCGTACAGAAGCTCGTGGTACTTATCACTTCGACGAACAGTTCTGGAACTATACAGCACTTGCTGGTCTTAACGTAGTTCTAGGTGGCCGTTTGAAACCAGCTGCTCCAGTGGTAGAAGTTGCTCCAGTTGAGCCAGTAACTCCAGTTGCTCCAGCTCCACAAGAGTTGACTGAAGACCTGAACATGGAACTTCGTGTGTTCTTTGATACCAACAAATCAAACATCAAAGATCAATACAAACCAGAAATCGCGAAAGTTGCTGAGAAACTAGTTGAATATCCAAATGCTACTGCTCGCATCGAAGGTCACACTGATAACACTGGTCCACGTGCATTGAACGAACGTTTATCTCTAGCTCGTGCTAACTCTGTTAAATCTTCACTTGTAAACGAATACAATGTAGATGCATCTCGTTTGTCTACTCAAGGTTTCGCTTGGGATCAACCGATTGCTGACAACAACACTAAAGAAGGTCGTGCTATGAACCGTCGTGTATTCGCGACAATCACTGGTAGCCGTACTGTTTTAGCTGAACAACCAGTTGCTCAATAATTCATTATTGAACACTCATTAAAAAGGCAGCTCTTCGGAGCTGCTTTTTTTATGTCTGTATTTTGACTACACTTAGCCTGTTAAGATGTCGTTGAGTAAAAATATGAGTGTCGAAATTCCTGAAGATTTGCAAAATCTGGAAGCCAATAGCGGAATTTTTGCAATATGGATGATTTTTCATCATTATGGAATTGATTTGAATATTCCTGATTTAACTCAGCTCTGTCAACATGACCCTGAAATGGGAAGCTCCAGTATCGCACTTGCGGTTGCTTTAAAAACACTGGGTTTGGATGTTAATTTTTATACTGAACATGATGCAGATAAACAGCCAATTGAAGTCGATTTCTATCAACAAGCCCATCGCTTAAATATTCCTGTTACAGAACAGCCATTGTCTTATACAGAAATTCAGGAAAATGTAGAAGCAGGACGTTTCGTGATTGTATTTTACGATACCCTAGAAGGTGTGGGTAATCATTCATTAGTTTATGGAATCGATGAAAATGAAATCAGCTTCTTTGATAGCTTTGAGACAATGCCGGCGCATGTGTTTGAGCAGCAACGTCAGGTAGGCGGAATTTGCCAGCAAGTGATTGTGATTGATGATCGCAATTTCGTGATGCGTCATAGTTAATTCAAGAAATAAAAAAATCAGCCCGTAAGCTGATTTTTTAATGAATAATTTTTTATTCCTGATCAAGTTTCATGGGCTGTACATCCATCTCTTGATAAGATACTAGTTTAGTTTTTTTCTTCCATTTGTAGCCGAACCAAATGGCTAGGAATAGCGGAATACTGATATAGGTCGATAACACACCCATCCATTGACCGGACAAAACATCCTGATAGTTCTGTCCAAGGACGACAATCGCACAGAGGATAAACGCAAACCAAGGGGCGAAAGGAAAGAATTTAGCGCGATAAGCCAGATCTTCGAGTTTATATCCTTGTGCCAGATAACCTTTACGGAAACGGTAATGGGAAATGGCAATCCCGAGCCAGACAATAAAGCCACACATCCCTGACATGTTTAGCAGCCAGTTAAAGACTTCCTGTTCACCAAAGAAAGTAGTCAGGAAGCACAGAGCTGCGATTGCGGTCGTGGCATAGAGTGCATTCATTGGCACACCGCGCGGGTCCAGACGCGCAAACATTTTAGGTGCACTGCCTTTACGTGCCATATCAAACAGCATACGAGTAGACGAATACATGCCGGAGTTACCCGCAGATAGAATGGCTGTCAGGATCACTGCATTCATGATACTGGCGGCAAAGGCAAAACCGGCTTTTTCATACAATAAGGTGAATGGCGAAAGCGCAATATTATCTGTTGCAGCGGCCTGTAATAAACGTGGGTCATTATAGGCAATCAAGGTGCCGATAATGAAAATACATACAATATAAAACAGAAGGATACGCCAGAAAATCTGTTTGATGGCCACCGGAATAGTTTTCTTTGGATCTTTTGATTCACCTGCCGCAACACCGACCATTTCGGTACCCTGGAAAGAGAATCCGGCAATCATCGCTACGCCAATTAATGCCTGGAAACCACCGACAAAGGGTGCATCACCAATGCTCCAGTTGGCAAATGCTTCTGCACCCGGGGTCAGCATGATCTTCACGATCATCCAGATCCCGATGATGATAAAAGCAATGATCGCGAGAACTTTAACCAGAGAAAAGAAAAATTCAGATTCGCCAAAGCCTTTTACCGTCAGGGCATTAATCCCGAAAATAATGGCCAGGAAAATGGCACTCCAGTACACGCCCGGAATATCTGGAAACCAGAATTTCATAATAAACTGAACGGCAACCAGCTCAAAAGCCACGGTAATGGCCCAGTTGTACCAGTAGTTCCAACCCAGAGCGAAACCAAAACCACCTTCGACATATTTAGTGCCGTAAGTGAAAAATGCACCTGAGGTCGGGTTATGCGTGGCAAGTTCACCTAGACTGGTCATCAAGAAATAAATCATGATCCCAATCAGTATATATGCAAGCAGTGCACCGCCTGGTCCCGCGTTGGCAATGGTCGCACCTGAAGCCAGGAATAGACCTGTACCAATTGATCCCCCAATGGCGATCATATTCAGATGACGAGCACCCAGCTTACGCTGCAGCTGCATCGTGTTTTGCGTTTCGCTCATCATGATTCCTTAACATTTTTTTGAGTGCTGGCGAAGAGCACTTTAAAGCCTTGTTGATCCGCTTTGACTGTACAGCGACCAAAGTTTTGTTCAATCAGGGTCGGGTAGTTCAAGAAACGGTTGGCCACGATCCAAAGCTCACCGCCCGATTTTAAATGACGGCGCGAGATTTTACATAAGGTTTCGCTTGCCGTGTAATCGGTCTCGATTCCCATATGAAAAGGCGGATTACTGACGATGGCATGCAAGAACAAGGGTGCATCTTCAATGCCTGTAACCGCTTTGATTTCAATCTGTTCAGGAGTAAGCTGGTTTTCTGCAAAGGTCATTTGCGTAGAAGCCAGTGCAAAGGCATCGACATCCATGGCAAAAATCCGGTTTTTCGGATTCAACTTTGCCAGATATGCGCTAATCACACCTGCACCACAACCAAAGTCAGCGATTTTACCTGAAGTGATTTGTGACAAATAAGGTAATAGCGTGGCAGTTCCTACATCCAAACGGTTTTGACTAAATACGCCTGGAAGTGCACAAATAATTAAGTCGCCATTTGGTGTCGAAACGGTATAACGCTGCGCCCAGTCTGCAAGTGCTTTTTTCTCGACCGTATGTTCTAGAACCAATTGCCAAAGCTGGCAATGACGCGCGCTGTCAAGTTTGAGTGTTTTACCAAAAGGCTGCAACTGTTTGGCTGCGCGTTCTATCCCGCCTTTCTTTTCACCGACCAGAAAAACACTGCTACCCGGTTTAAGCTGTGCTGCCACAGTGTGCAGTAAATAATTCAACAGTTCTTTAGACTTGGGTACAAAAATAACCGCCTGATCAAACTCAGCTTCAGGCATCTCTGCACCAAAATGCACATCTGCTTGTTGTGACTGGAAATATTGAAAATCGTTAAAATTCCATGTCCAGACAGCGGGATTGATAGAGGCATCGAATTCAGCGAGCAGATCATCTGTTGGTGCATTAATCAGTAGGATGCGACCCGACAAAAAATCATATTGTCTTAATAAAACTTCGCTTTTAGGATCCATAGGTATCTCTCCAATATAAAGAACACTGCCTAAGCCTGACCTAGACAGTGTTCTTTGGACATGAAATTACTTCTTTGTTTCAGGAAGTACAACATTAAGAATAAGGGCCGCGATACCACCAGTGGCAACGCCTGAGCTAAAGATATTACGGAATAACTCAGGAAGATGCTCAAGAATTTGTGGAACTTGTGCAACACCTAAACCCAGTGCCAGTGAAATCGCAATAATCAGCAAGGCGCGACGGTCCAGATGAACACCAGACAGAATGTTAATACCAGATGCTGCAACTGCGCCAAACATGACCATGACTGCGCCACCCAGTACCGCTTGCGGAACGGCCTGAATAATACCAGCAACTGCAGGCAGCAAACCAAGAATAACCAGCAAAGCAGCAATCCAGATGCCGACATAACGACTCGCTACGCCCGTCAACTGAATCACACCATTGTTCTGTGCAAATACCGAACTTGGGAAGGTGTTAAAAATACCGGCAAGGAATGAATTCGCGCCATTCACCAGTACACCGCCTTTAATGCGCTGCATCCATTTTGGACCATCAACTGGCTGGTTGGAAAGCTTTGAAGTCGCAGTGATATCACCAATCGCTTCTAAAGACGTCACCAGGTAAATGAATGCCATCGGAATAAACAGGCTCCAGGAGAAGCTTAAACCGAAATGCATTGGGGTTGGAATCTGTACCAGAGGTGCATCTTTTAGACCAGAGAAATCCAGATGCCCCATAAAGCCCGCCAGAACATAACCACAGATCAGGGCGATCAAAATGGCAGAACTTTTTACCCAGGTAATCCGGATACGGTTCAGAATAATAATCAACGCCAAGACGGTACAAGACATGATCAGGTTGTCAGCATTGGCAAAAGTTTTATCGCTCATGGCCTGATAACCACCGCCCATACTGATTAAACCTTCTTTAATTAAGGTCAAACCAATCAGCAGCACGACAATACCGGTGACCAAAGGGGTTATCAGTTTTTTGATCCAAGGCAGAATTTGTGACACGCCCATTTCAATAAATGCACCTGCAATCACCACACCAAAAATAGAAGCCATGACTGCTTCTACAGGTGTGCCTGCAGCCACCATGGCTGAACCAATACCAATAATTGGACCGATGAAGTTAAAGCTGGTTCCTTGGACAATCAGCAGACCGGCACCAAAAGGTCCGACTTTTTTAGACTGTAAAAAAGTCGCGATGCCCGAGATCACCAAGGACATGGATAAAATCATGTTGGTGTCTTCTTTGGAAACACCAAGCGCCAGACAAATTAGCAGGCCAGGGGTCACAATCGGGACAATAATTGCCAGTAAGTGCTGGAATGCAGCTAGAAAAGCAATCAGTGGTTTTGGTCGATCTTCCAGACCATATACCAAGTCGAGTTGATCTTTAGAAGGAGGAGATTGATTAAAATCAGACATGTGTCAATGCGAATTAAGGCTGGGTGGCGCTATTCTAATCGAGTTACACGTCTTTACAAAATCAAAAAAGCCCCAACTGGGCAAAAAAAGTTGAGGAGTGTGGTTACAGTGACTATAAAAGTTTTGTATTTTTCTGTATAATTTGCCCTCAAATTACATACGCATTGAATTTACATGTCAGATATTAAAACTCTCCGTAACATCGCCATTATTGCGCACGTCGATCATGGTAAAACCACTCTTGTAGACAAACTTTTGCAACAATCAGGTGCTCTCGGTGATCGCGCGGGTGAGATCGAGCGTGTCATGGATTCTGGCGCTATTGAAAGCGAACGTGGTATTACCATTCTTGCAAAAAACACTGCAATCAAATGGTTAGATGAACGTACCAATACTGAATACCGCATTAACATCGTGGATACCCCGGGACACGCCGACTTCGGTGGTGAAGTTGAACGTGTAATGTCGATGGTTGACTGCGTACTTCTTCTTGTAGACTCACAAGAAGGCCCGATGCCACAAACTCGTTTCGTAACGCAAAAAGCGTTCGCACGTGGTTTGAAACCAATCGTGATTATTAACAAAGTCGACAAGCCAAGCGCGCGTCCAGACTGGGTAATTGACCAAGTATTTGATTTGTTCGATAACTTAGGTGCTTCTGACGAACAGTTAGACTTCCCAGTTGTTTATGCTTCAGGCCTTCGTGGTGTTGCTGGTCCTTCTCCAGAAGAACTTGCTGAAGACATGACTCCGTTGTTCCAAACGATCGTAGACATCGTTGAACCACCAGCAGTTGATGTTGATGGTCCATTCCAAATGCAAGTATCTTCACTTGACTATAACAGCTTCGTAGGCGTTATCGGTATTGGTCGTATCCAACGCGGTTCAGTGAAATTAAACACACAAGTAACTGTAATCGATAAAGATGGCAAAACACGTAACGGCCGTATCTTAAAAATCATGGGTTATCATGGTCTAGATCGCGTTGACGTTGAAGAAGCTTCTGCAGGCGATATCGTTTGTGTAACGGGTATCGATGCACTCAACATTTCTGACACCATCTGTGATCCGAAAAATGTTGAAGCTTTACCGCCATTGTCTGTAGATGAACCTACAGTATCGATGACATTCCAGGTAAACAACTCACCGTTTGCTGGTAAAGAAGGTAAGTTCGTAACTTCACGTAATATCCGTGAACGTCTAGACCGCGAATTGATTCACAACGTAGCATTACGTGTTGAAGATACTGACAGTCCAGACCGTTTCAAAGTATCTGGTCGTGGTGAGCTTCACCTTTCAGTTCTTATTGAAAACATGCGTCGCGAAGGCTTCGAAATGGGCGTATCTCGTCCACAAGTAATCATTAAAGAAATTGATGGTGAAAAACAAGAGCCATACGAAAACGTTACTTTTGACGTTGAAGAACAGCACCAAGGCGCTGTAATGGAACAAATGGGTCATCGTAAAGGCGAAATGACCAATATGGAAGTTGACGGTAAAGGCCGTATCCGTATTGAAGCAACTGTTCCTTCACGCGGTCTGATTGGTTTCCGTTCTGAATTCCTGACCATGACTTCTGGTACAGGGATCATGACGTCTAGCTTCTCGCACTACGGTCCAATGAAGCAAGGTACTGTTGCGAAACGTCAAAACGGTGTGTTGATTTCAATGGTTCAAGGTACTTGCCTGGGCTATGCACTGTTCACACTTCAAGACCGTGGTCGTCTATTTGCGAAACCACAGTTAGAAGTTTATGAAGGTATGATCATCGGTATTAACTCTCGTTCAGACGACATGACAGTTAACCCGACTAAAGCAAAACAGTTAACCAACGTACGTGCTTCTGGTACTGATGATGCGTTAACGCTGGTTCCTGCGATTGAATATACACTTGAGCAAGCGCTTGAGTTTATTGAAGATGATGAACTAGTAGAAGTAACACCTAAGTCAATCCGTATCCGTAAGCGTTTCTTGACTGAAAACGAACGTAAACGTAACCGTTCAGGTAAATAATCGCTAGATTATTTCGGGTTTTCAAAAACCGTAATCTTTTCGAAGATTACGGTTTTTTTATATTTAAGCGATGCTCACATTGCTATTTACTAAAACGCATTAAACTAAGTCAAAATTAAAAGTATTTAGTCAGGTATAATTTGACCCAAAACTTGAAAATAAAATATGGGAGCAGTTATGAGTATTATTCAAGAATTTAAAGAGTTTGCGATCAAAGGCAACATGATGGATCTGGCAATTGGTGTCATCATCGGTGGCGCTTTTAGCAAGATCATCGATTCATTGGTGAAAGACATTATTATGCCTTTAATTACCGTGATCACCGGTGGTGGCGTCGATTTTACGCAAAAATTCTTTATCTTAGGAAGAAACCCAGACAATTTACAATCTTTGGATGCCTTGACTAAGGCGGGTGTGAATGTACTGACTTACGGTAACTTTTTAACGATTTTAATTAATTTCTTAATTTTGGCCTGGGTCGTATTTTTATTGGTGAAATTCATGAACCGTTTACGTAAACAAGAAGGCCCAGTCGAGGAAACTCCGACTACCCCAGCCGATATTGAATTGCTGCGTGAAATTCGTGATGAATTGAAAAAGCGTCCACCTCAAGTCTAATTTTTCTAATCCCCCTAAATCCCCCTTTTATAAAGGGGGAACTCCTCCCTTTGACAAAGGGAGGTAAGGAGGGATTTATAAATATTAAAAATCCATCCGAAACTTGATTTCGACCAAATGAAAACCAAACTGGCTTTTGACCGGACCATGTAATACACGTTCAGCGGCAGTAAATACCAATTTATCAATCACTGGAACCAGCTGGCCTTTCTTCACTTCACCTAGCTCACCGCCACGTTTGGCAGAATTACAGGTTGAATATTGTTTGGCGATTTTATTGAAGTCGGCGCCACTTAAAATCTTCTTTTTAAGCTGTTCAGCAGTTTCTTTATCTTTAACCAGAATATGACGCACAATGGCTGTTTTCATGACTTTTTCCCTCGTACAGTTGCCACTTTTTTGACAGGGAGCTGGATCTTTTTCAAAGGTTGGCATTCAGGACAAAAAACAGAAGCCCGTTGTCCCAATTTGATATTTTCAAGCGTGGTCTCGCAGTTCACGCACATCTCACCGGCACGGCCATAAGCCAACAGGGTTTGCTGAAAATAGCCATTTTCGCCCATGGCATTGGTGTAGTCTCTTAAGGTTGAACCACCCAGATCAATTGCCTGTTTCAAGATACGCTTGATTTCCAGTACTAGCTTTTCAATCTGCACCAAGCTTAAAGTCGAGGCCGGTTGTGCCGGATGAATCCCCAGATTAAACAGACTTTCGGTCGCATAAATATTGCCTACGCCCACCACCACATGATTATCCATAATTGCAACTTTGGTGCCAACATTTTTATTCTTCAATTTTTCAAATAAATACTCGGCATTAAAGTTCTCGCTTAAGGGTTCTGGCCCCAGCGTGTCAATCAATTTGCTTTGTGATTGTGCATCCAGCCAAAGAATGCAACCAAAACGGCGAGGGTCATGATAACGCAGTTCGATATCATCAAACTGAATGATCAGATGATCATGTTTACGTAATTCTTCATTGCCATCGCATAGACGGAAACTCCCCGACATGCCTAAATGCCAGAGCATGGTGTCGTGTTCAAACTCCGCCAGAATATATTTAGAACGGCGAGTGAGCTTCAGTAATTTTTGCCCCACCAGCTTTTCTATATTCTCCGGAATAGGCCAGCGCAAACTTGACTGACGTACTTCAACACGTTTTACGCGTTGCTCTAATAAAGGCAATAAACTGGTTTTGGTGGTTTCAACTTCTGGTAATTCAGGCATAACACATCAGTGGCGAGGGAGATGCAGCTAATATTGGGTGAATTGGCCGGGATTGCAAGCGTTAATCTGGGCGAAATCGCTGGAAAATGACTGGGTATTTCATATTTATTTAAGCTGTAATTGTTTAAAGAATAAACTAGGTTTCTATTTTTTTATAACAAATTTTCTTGGGAGTAAATCGAATAGAAAATATCAATAAATTATAAGTTAATGAAAAATATATAAATAATTTGAAATTGTTAAAATAAAAATTATATTTTTATGTTTAAGGCATAACTAAAAGTTTAATGAGTAATAAAAAAAATGCTGAGAATTTATATGAAAAGTTATGTAAATTCATGCACCTAATAGCAATTTAAAAACCTTGCTTATTTTTCTCTCCGAATGTTTAGGTTTTACATGAAATATTTAGGTCTAGCTCTATTGCCTTTAATGGCTGCCATGACAACCGCTCAGGCGGAATCTGCATTTGATCCACAAGGTCAATATTTACTGGGTGACTGGAATGGTCAACGTACAGAACTGGCCCAACAGGGAATTAAATTTGAAGCTAATCTGTTAACCGATACCGCCTATCTTGCTGATGGTGGTCGTAATGAGGGCGCAGATCCATTAACTTCTGCCCAATTATGGCTAGGTACTCAACTGGACATGGAAAAGCTGGCAGGATGGAATGGCGTCACCGTACGTGCCGTGATGAGTGCACGTCAGGGTCAAAGTACCTCTGTCCGTGACTTGCAGGATCCTAGTGCACCGCAACTGGCCAATGTACAAGGTACTTTCGGACGTGGTAATCAGGATAGCCGTCTGAGCGAGCTGTCTATTGAAAAGAATTATAAAGAGCAGGGACTCAGTATTAAGGCGGGTCGTCTTGGTCTGGGCATGGACTTTAATGTCATGGCTTGTGATTTTGCCAGTACTGCATTTTGTGCAGCGCAAATGGGAAAATGGCAGGGCAATATCTGGATGAATACGCCTGTAGCACAATGGGGTGCGCGCGTGAAGCAGCAACTCAATCCTGAACTTGCCGTACAAGTCGGTGTGTATGAGTTTAATCCGGATAATGGTAATGGCGCTAAAGAAGGTCAAGGCTGGAGTCTGGATACCGACCATGCAGATGGCGTGACAATTCCAGCAGAAGTAATCTGGACACCGAAATCATTAGTGAATGGCCTGCCAGGCAGCTACCGGGTTGGCGGGATGTACAATACGGCCGATGATGTTGCCAACCAAAAGGATATTGCCAATCCTACTGATGCCAAAAACCGTACCTTTGCCGGCTGGTTAGCTGTAGAGCAACAGTTAACGTCTACAGGTCAGGGCCGTCAGGGTTTGCATTCATTTGCCAACTTTACCTGGCATGACCGCGATACCAATAAAGTGGATAATTCACAACAAATCGGTTTGAAATATATCGGTCTTGCGGACAGTCAACCGAACGACATTTTAGGTCTGGCGGTCAACCGTGTGCATGTGAATGATCGCTTTGCTGATTCACGGCCAGCTTTCAATGCTGATGCAGAATACAATATTGAACTGAACTATAGCTATAACACAACAAAGTGGCTGATGCTGCGTCCAAACCTGCAATATGTCATTAATCCAGGTTCAAGCAACAATGTGGATGATGCACTGGTACTTGGTTTGACTACACGAATCATCTTCTAAAGTTTGATCGTTCACGTTATAACTAAACAGGCTCTTGGGAGCCTGTTTTTATTTCTAGAGTGAAACTGTGCAATAAAAAGAGGAAATACAGCGTGGCATTACTATTTCAACCTATTCAATTTGGATCACTGCAACTTCAAAATAAAATCGTAATTGCGCCGATGTGTCAGTACTCTGCAACAGAGCAGGGGGAAATTACCTATTGGCACGAGCAGCAATGGGCCAACTATGCCTTATCGGGTGCAGGTTTATGTATCGTCGAAGCGACTGCGGTACAGCCAGAAGGCCGGATTAGTTATGCCGATCTGGGCTTGTGGAATAACGAACAGGCAAAGCAGATCAAGACCTTACTGGAAAAAGTCAAATCCATTTCCCCGATGCCTTTTGCGATTCAACTCGCACATGCAGGGCGTAAAGCTTCAACAGATAAACCATGGGCAGGTAAAGGTCAGTTTAAGCCGGATGAAGCACATGGCTGGCAAACTGTTTCTGCCAGTGATATTCCTTTTCAGGCCGATGAACATCCACCCAAAGCCTTAAGCCAGTCGGAAATTGAGCAGGTCATTGCTGACTTTGCAGAAAGTGCCAAACGTGCAGTTGATGCCGGTTTTGACCTGATTGAGCTGCATGCAGCGCATGGTTATTTACTGCATCAGTTCATGTCACCACTTTCAAATAAACGTGATGATCAGTATGGCGGTTCACTGGAAAACCGGATTCGCCTGACTCTGGAAGTATTACAAGCCATGAAAGCGGCGGTTCCAGAAGGTTATCCAATTGGAGTGCGTATTTCAGCCAGCGACTGGATGGATCAGCCAGACAGCTGGACCATTGATTCTTCAGTTGAATTGTCTAAAGCACTAGAAGCTGCGGGTGCTGCCTATATTCATATCTCCAGTGCCGGGCTGCATGTCAAACAGAACATTGATGTGAAGCCGAATTATCAGGTACCTTTTGCAGATGCGATCAAGAAAGTCGTGAATATTCCCGTGATTGCCGTGGGATTGATTACTGAAGCTAAGCAGGCAGAAGATATTTTACAAAAGGGCCAAGCCGACGCTATCGCACTGGCTCGTGCCATTCTTTATGATCCACATTGGCCTTGGCATGCAGCGGCAGCACTTGATGAAAAAATCAAGATTTCACCGCAATATCTGCGCTGCGCACCGCATGGTTTGAATCACCTGTTTGAGCCTTTTTAACACTGCTTTAGTCTCAGAAATTCTTATAATGGAATATCACTGACAAGAGGATACTGCATTATGATTTTTGCGGTCATTGTGCCCATATTTTTATTATTGGCACTGGGTTATCTGACTGTAAAGAGTCAAGTGTTAAGCAAAGAGCAGGTTGGGACGGTCGGTGCTTTTGTCATTAAAGTGGCCTTGCCCTTGCTGTTCTTTCAGTCCCTTGCCTCCAAAGACCTGCATGAAATCTGGTATTTTGAATACTTTGCCGTGTACAGCAGTGTGACCTTGCTGCTCTATGGTAGCGGCTTCTGGATTATGCGCCGTCATTTTCAGAATACGCATTCGCAAAGTGCAGTGCTGTCGTTGGGCGCTGCAATGTCAAATACTGGCCTGATTGGTACGGCTGTGCTCAGCTTATTGATCGGGCAACAGGCGATGACCTATACCTCTCTGGTGGTCATCATTGAAAGCGTGTTGCTGATTCCGCTGGTGCTGGTCATGGCTGCGCTGGGCACACAACATCAGGCAAATCTTGGCGCCATTTTGAAAAGTGTACTGCTGACCTTGCTGAAGAATCCCTTATTTATGGGGGTCATGCTCGGCATGGCCTGTGCGGTTTTCCAGATTAAAATTCCAGTCTATCTCGATCAGGTCTTCGCCTTGATTGGTCAGACGGCCTCACCATTGGCCTTGTTTGCCATTGGCGGCGGGATCGTAGGAATGAGTCTGAAATATGTCAATCTGCAAAGTTTCTATCTGGTATTTTCCAGCAATATCATGATGCCGTTATTGATGTATCTGGGACTGAGCCAGTTAACTGATTTAAGTCAGGAAATGGTCCATGCTGGTACGCTCATTGCAGCTTTGCCGATGCCGACGATTTTTGGCATGTTGGGACAGGCGTATGGTCTGAATGATCGAACTTTAACGCCATTGTTGATGAGTACCATTGCCGGTTTTATCGTGACCAGTGGCTTAATTGCCTTGTGGTGGGGATAATCTTTTAGAAGATGGATGCTCCACCACAAAAAAAGCCCCAAATTGCATGGGGCTTTTTATATTTTAATTTTGTGGAATTAACTTAACTCTTTTTCGCAGGTGCTTTTTTCTGCTCAGCCAGCATTTTGTCTACCGCTGCCAAAGACTCTTTGGCCTGTGGAACATTTTGCTGCGCCAGTGCGGCAAAGATTTTCTTCGCTTCTGGCAGGTTTTGCGGAACAATACTGCCATTGGCAAACATATTACCTACTGCCATCAGCGCCGGAATATAACCTTTTTTTGCCAGTTCCTGAATGCTGCTTAGGCCTTGCTGAATCGGTTTTTCATCTTTGTTTTTGAAACCGCTGCTGATGTCATATAAGGCTTTGGCATGAATGGCCTGCATATTGCCTTTGCTGATCAGCGGTTGCAGCTTTTGCAGTCCGGCTTTATTTGACGCTGCTGTATTTTCAGAAAACAGCAGTATGGCCAGATCAATGCTGGCATCATCAAATTTGGCTGCCGAAGCGCGTTCCAGATGCTGTTTGGCTTTGGTCAAATCCTGTTTGAGTCCGAGTGTGCCGGCTGCATAATTTTTACCCAATACATAATTGGCCACCGGATAACCTTTGCTGGCTGCCTGTTCGTAGAGCTGAATGGCTTTTTTCTCGTCTTTGGTTGTACCTTGGCCGGTTTGGGTCAAATAGCCTAAGTTATATAAAGCCTGGGCGTTTCCTTGACTGGCCAATTGATTCAAAGCGTCATAGGCACCTTTAAAATTATTGGCTTTGACCATGGCCTCAACTTTTTGAAATTGGGGATCGACTTGATCTTTTACGGTATTTGCCAAAGCGAATTGCGCAGAAAGGGCAAGAACTGTAGCGAGTACTAATTTTTTCATGGTTCCTATAACCTTATTATTGCTGGCACCTTATTCCTTGATGCGGTTTTAATCATTTTCACTTACATCATAAAAGGATTTTGTGCTTTGTAAATATACAATTTGTCACTAAATACAAATCATCAAAGCACAATACACCGTTTAAATCGATGCATGATTTGGACAGGTTTTGATCAATCTTGCAGATATTAAAAGGATTACTTTGCTTCAGTCGACTTCTCTGATTAAATCTCGGTTTGAATCAGCCTCCCAGGATTTCACCATGTTTGTCAAAACCATTAAACGTCACTATGACAGAATCAATGCTGATGAATCGATTGCCGATGAAGACAAGATTGATGCGCTGCTGATGAAACTTGGGGCAGATTTTTTGATGAGTCAGGAAGACCGAGTATATATCTTTCAAAAAGGTGAACTCACGGCAAAGTTTGATGCCAAGCATGCGCGGGCCTATCATTTCAAAGATTATGTCGTGAAAGACATGAACAAGCTGTTTCATGGTTTCTAAAACAAAAAAGCCAAGAATTTCATCTTGGCTTTTTTTATGTGCTAAGTAGTCATTATTGCGGACGCGCCACATCACCACTTAAGGCTTCAGGAAGTTCCAGAACTTCTAGACCTAGCTCAGTCAATGCCTCAGGTTTTGCGACCACGAGTGCTTTATAACCGGTATCAGTCGTGATGCTATTGACGATTTCAACATCATTGCTCAGTTTGGTCGCAACATCAGGCGCGACACCTGTGCCTTGAACCAGATGTAACCAGTGTTTTGGCTTGGCTTTAAACCACAAGCGTGCAATGACTTCCTGACCCAGGTAGCAACCTTTATCGTAGTGAATGCCTTCGCGTTGATGCAAACGTAATTCTTGTGGTTGAAACAGGGTCGCGGTGGCAGCCTGAATCCAGGCTTGACCTGATTCAATAGCTTGCTGTTCCCACATCGTTACATCGGTTTCAGTCGCCATAAAGTCAGTATGAATGCCATTGACGGCTGGATAAACCGGACCAACCAGTTCCAGTTTCATTTTTGAAAAGGCGCCAAATTTCTTAATATGATTGGCCAGTTCCGTAGCCTGATCTGCAATGCTCACGATTTCAAAGCTTTCCGGACTGATTTTTTTAAGCCATAAGCCAAATTGAATGCGTCCTTTCAGACTGCAGATTGCAGTATAGCGGGTCTGGTTTTCCGCCAAAGTTTCAGTATTCAAAGTCACCTGACCTTGAAGGAATTTTTGTGCATCTACACCATTCAGACTAAACAATGTAAAAGCAGGAGACGCTGCCATAATAAGCCCCGGTTTGAATACTATAAATCAATGCAGTTATTGTGCAGCAAGCATCAAATAGAGGCAAACAAAAAAGCCAACAATCGAAATCATTGGCTTTTAGCGAGCGGATCTTTAGTGGTGATGGCTAGCCGGTAATGGCGAATCGCAAGGGAATTTGCCTCCACAGACCCGTACGGTTTCCATCATGCCCTGATCTTCATGGTCGAGGATATGACAATGTTGTACAAAGTCACCTTCAAATTTCTTGTAATGGCTGCGGACAATATAGGTATAGTTTTGTTTTACAAAAAGCGTGTCCTTAAACTGTCCTTTCATGCCACGGTATTGCACATCATCCAGAACTGGATTCACCGGATCTTCTGGTGCCACTGCCTCACTGACATCCTTACCTTGAGGATTCAAAATTTTAACAATCTGGAACGGGTTAACATGAATATGGAACGGATGACCACCAAAACCAGCGCTGGTCAGTTCCCATTCATCAGTCTGTCCAACTTGTAATTGACGGACATATTCGCCATCCACTGAACCATCTCCATCAAAGAAATCTCCGAAACTCAGTGTATCTCCATCTTTTTTATGCCGGAAGCCAAATTTGAACACGCCAGTTCTAGGGTCGGGACCGAGCGAAAAAGCACTATATTGTTTTGGTCGGGCAGCGACTACTTTATCAATTTCCGGCGTCATCAGTGATGGATGATCACTAAACGCAGAAAGATTAAGCTGAGATAACTGGCTCTGGATGTCTTTGTTTAAACCAATTTTTTGTGCCCGATCTTTCAGGAACTGGGCAGCAGTCTGAGGCTTGGTCTTGGCTGCTTTTACATTGACCCATCCCAGCAGTTGGGCATTGAAGCGGTGAGTGGGAGCAATTTGAGGGCCTACATTCGGTAATGGCGCGTTAATTTCATCATCGATATTCAATTTGGTGTCAAAAATGCAGTATCTATTGGTGGTCGGAAAGGCAACCATTGCATCATGACGATAACCAGGATGGAACACGGACAGGGTTCTGGTCTGTACATGATTCATGGTTAAGCCATCTTGCGCGATGGTATGCACATTCAAGCTATTCAGCTTTTCAAATTCAGCTTTCTTGTCTGCCTCCTGATAGGCTGAACAGGCTTTAATGGTTTGTTCTGCGCTAAACTTACTGGAGTTGGGAATTTCCTTAATCATTAAACCAATGGTATCGCGTACACCACCATGAATCATGCGCCAGCGGTTAAACTGATTCTGTTCTGCTTTGATCTCACCTAAAATTTTACCGTTGATAGACGTATAGTAATTCTGGTTGGTCCAGAAGCCGCCAATAGACAGGTCATTATAATTTTCCAGCATGCCTATACCTACACCTTCACAGTTATTGGGAACAGCGAATGTGACATTAGGATCGGGATTACTACAGCGATATTGGATTTGCTGGAACAACAGGATGTTTTCGTTCGGGTAACTGTTTTTTTCTTTCCATAGAATATCCATATCTCCAGTTGAGGTGACTTTACCATTTTTGACTTTTGGCGTTCTTGAGCCTTCAACAATCAATGGGCCGGCCATGCCATTCGACACCTGAAGAGCAGTTGAACCGTGCAGATGGGCATGATACCAGTAAGTCCCTGCGGGATGATTCGGTTCCATTTTGAACTGATAATCAAATTTTTCCTGAGGTTTGAATTTCAGGAAAACATTATCGCTATTGCCTTGAGGACTGACCCAGAAGCCATGGGTATGCAGGTTGGTAGTATTAAAGCAGTGAGGTTCATTTACATTCTCAACATGAGTTGGACAAGTTGTTTCTGACTCGGGTGGAAGCTGGTTATTCAGGTTAAGTGCCAAGGTTTCACCCTGTTTGACCCGAATCTGTGGCCCGACCAACTGATCCTCAACATATTCACCAGTTTTTTTCTTATCAAATAAACTCGGTTTGGTTAAATAGCCTCTCAGCAGTACCTGATCCCATAAGCCGTTTCTGGGGTTGTAGAGCTTGCTGGTTTTATAAGCCACGATCAGCTCATATTTGCCTTTGGCACTTTTCGGTAACAGAGGTGGGTTGCTAATCAAGCTGTCTGATGTTGTCGGAACGGGATGTGAGGGTTTGGGTGGAGGTGTTGGGTGTGAGGGATGAGAGGGTTGGAACGGGTTAGAGGGATTTGACGGCGGCGATGGATTTTTTGTTCCATCCCAACCGCGAGCTAAGAGCGTCAAAATGGCGGCTATAGCTCCGAATATTGCGATTTTCAACATCTCAGTTCTGCCTCTTATGGTTATTGTTTTAATGTGAGGATTACGAATAATGTGACATGTGTCACACTGAGCTTCTGATAGTTTTGGAAAATCTGCTATCCCAAATTAGGGGATTGAAATTTTGCTAAATGCGGCGGCAGGACAAGCCTATAAAAACCAGTGCGACTATATTTTTTTATCTTTAAAAAAATGCACATAAAATTAATTATTTATTAATGATATTAGTGGTTTAGAGGAATAGTAAAATAAAAATATAGAGAAATATTTTGCAACATAAGACTAAAGAATAAGGCGAATTATTCAGATTTTTTTAGCAAAAGACTGCTTTAAAGCAAAAATTCTAAAGTCTATGTAACAAATTTTTACGAAAATACCGATTTTTATAATTAAGTACTTGAAAAATATAAAATTTGGGAAATGCTATTTGTGCAGCGTACAATGCTGCTATTACAAAAGTAACTCATCAATATCTATTGATGAATAAAAATAGAGATAAACGAGAGCAGGCAAGCTTATGAACAACAACTACCGTAAACCGCTGCAATCCACCCAGCTGGAATATTATGACGTGCGACAGGCCGTAGAAGATATTCAGCCAGGCGCATATGCCAAACTTCCTTATACTTCCAAAGTCCTGGCAGAGCAGTTGGTGCGTCGTTGTGATCCTGCCATTCTGGAACAGTCTTTACGCCAGCTGATTGAGCGTAAACAGGAACATGATTTTCCGTGGTATCCGGCACGTGTAGTGTGTCATGATATCTTGGGGCAAACGGCACTGGTGGACCTTGCCGGTTTACGTGATGCGATTGCCGATCAGGGCGGTGACCCGTCTAAAGTCAATCCGGTAGTACCAACCCAACTGATTGTCGATCATTCACTGGCAGTTGAGTTTGGTGGTTTTGATCCGGATGCCTTTGAGAAAAACCGTGCCATTGAAGACCGTCGTAACGAAGACCGTTTCCATTTTATTGAATGGACCAAAACTGCCTTTGAAAATGTCGATGTGATTCCTGCCGGTAATGGCATCATGCACCAGATCAATCTGGAGAAAATGTCTCCAGTGATTCAGAACCGTGACGGTCTGGCATTCCCGGATACCTGTGTTGGTACAGATTCGCATACGCCACATACCGATGCATTGGGCGTGATCTCGATTGGTGTGGGTGGCTTGGAAGCTGAAAACGTGATGCTGGGCCGTGCGTCGTGGATGCGTCTGCCAGATATTATTGGTGTAGAACTGGTGGGCCAACGTCAGCCGGGTATTACCGCAACGGATATCGTCTTGGCATTAACCGAATTCCTGCGTAAAGAGCGTGTGGTTGGCGCATATTTAGAATTCTTTGGTGAAGGTGCTGACAGCATGTCGGTGGGTGATCGTGCCACGATTTCTAATATGACCCCGGAATATGGCGCAACGGCTGCGATGTTCTATATCGACCAGAACACGATTGATTATCTGACCTTGACCGGTCGTGAGCCTGAGCAAGTCAAACTGGTTGAAACTTATGCCAAGGAGATCGGGCTTTGGGCATCGGATATGACTCAAGCGGAATATCCACGTGTGCTGCGTTTCGATTTATCGACTGTGACACGTAATATCGCTGGCCCATCGAATCCACATGCACGCGTATCAACTGCTGATCTGAAAGAAAAAGGTATTGCCGGTAATTTAGAAGCAGCTCGTGCGCAAGAAGCAGAAGGCTTAATGCCAGATGGCGCGGTGATTATCGCGGCGATTACCTCTTGTACCAATACCTCCAACCCACGTAATACGGTGGCGGCAGGTTTGCTAGCACGTAAGGCCAATGAATTGGGCTTGGTGCGTAAACCTTGGGTGAAATCTTCTTTTGCACCGGGTTCTAAAGCGGCTGCTTTGTATTTGGAAGAAGCAGGCGTACTTAAAGATTTAGAAAAACTGGGCTTTGGTATCGTGGCCTATGCATGCACGACCTGTAATGGGATGTCGGGTGCACTCGATCCAAAAATTCAGCAAGAAATTATCGACCGTGACCTGTATGCAACAGCGGTGCTTTCGGGCAACCGTAACTTCGATGGGCGTATTCATCCTTATGCGAAACAGGCATTCTTGGCTTCACCGCCTTTAGTGGTAGCGTATGCGATTGCCGGTACGATTCGTTTTGATATCGAAAAAGATGTACTTGGTACTGATAAAGACGGCAACCCGATTTATCTAAAAGATATCTGGCCATCGGATGAAGAAATTGATGCGCTGGTGAAAGTTGCTGTAAAACCAGAACAATTCAAAAAAATCTATATTCCGATGTTCGACTTGGGTGTGAATGAAAAAGCAACAAGTCCGTTGTATGACTGGCGTCCGCAAAGTACGTATATTCGCCGTCCGCCGTATTGGGAAGGGGCTTTGGCTGCACCGCGTACCTTGTCAAATATGCGTCCGCTGGCGATCTTGGGCGATAACATCACCACTGATCATTTATCACCATCGAATGCCATTGTGCTCGACAGTGCTTCAGGTGAATACCTGAAAAAAATGGGTGTGCCTGAGGAAGACTTTAACTCCTATGCAACGCATCGCGGTGATCACCTCACGACGCAACGTGCGACTTTTGCCAACCCGAAACTGTTTAATGAGATGGTAGTGCGTTCTGATGGCACCATCAAGCAGGGTTCGAAAGCGCGTGTGGAACCTGAAGGTGAAGTAATGCGGATGTGGGAAGCGATTGAGATCTACATGAACCGTAAACAACCGTTGATTATTATTGCCGGTAAGGATTATGGTCAGGGTTCGAGTCGTGACTGGGCAGCGAAAGGTGTGCGTCTGGCAGGTGTAGAAGCGATTGTGGCAGAAGGTTTTGAGCGTATTCACCGTACTAATTTAGTCGGTATGGGTGTTTTACCGCTTGAGTTTAAGCCGGGTACAGACCGTAAGACTTTGGGTCTTGATGGTACTGAGCTGTATAGCGTGATTGGTAATATCGCACCACGTTCGACGTTGACTTTGGTGGTTGAGCGTTCAACCGATGATGGTAAGAACCAGATTATTGAAGTGCCTGTGACTTGCCGTTTGGATACTGAAGAAGAAGTACATGTGTATGAAGCGGGTGGGGTATTACAGCGCTTTGCACAGGATTTCTTGGAAGGGAATGTGGCTTGATTTAAGTTACTTCTTTTTAATCCACCCCAACCCTCCTTTTTAAAAGGAGGGAGTTCTCATGTTTTTGAAAGATAAGAAGCATTGCTTCGCAAGGGTGGATTAAAGTTGTTGATATTGTTTAAAAAAGACCCTACTGTGAAGTGGGGTTTTTATTTGGGGGTAAAATGTCTTTATTACGAGAAATTCAAAATGATGCGGTAAATTCTAATGTTAAAGTTTCTGATTTATTAAGGAAATGTAAAATTCTAGCTTATCGATTAGGAAATGATGATTTTAAAAACTGGGTTGAATCTGAGTTAAATGGGTATTCTCAAACAGAAATATTACCCAACTATAGGGTTTTAAGTGTTAACTCTAAAGGGCATTTTTCTGGTGCTTTTGGAAGTGGATTAAGAAATGCTGATATGCCAATCTTTTGTTTACCATCAGAACTTCAAGAAAACTATTCAATTGCAAAATTTAACAGTCCTATTGCGACATTAGAAAGTTTATCTAGTAGTGATAGTGGGGTTTTAACTCAGGACTGGAATCTAATAATTCTTGCTAAGTATGGTTCAGCTATGTATGAAGGCTATAATTGTATACAAGCTTGGAAGGTCATTCCTGCCTCTGCTGTGATTGGTATGGTTGATACTGTAAAAACAAAAATTTTAAATTTTGCATTGGAAATAGAAATGATTAATAAAGATGCAGGAGATGTAGAAATCAATTCGAATCCAATTCCACAAGATAAAGTAAGCCAGATTTTTAATATTAATATTTCGGGAAATGTGGGAAATTTATCATCAGGGAATAGCAATAGTAATATCCAACAAGAAGTTACTAATACTCAATTACCAGAAGATTTTATAAATTTGATAAGTGATTTAAAACATTCTCAGATTGAGGATGAACTTGCTTTAGAAGTAGAAAAAAGACTTGAACAATTAGGTACTGCAGTGGGAACACATGAATATAAAACTCAGTATAGTGATCTTATAAATTTTGCCTCAAATCATGTGACGGTTTTAGGGTTTCTCGCTCCCTATTTAGTAATGTTAACAAACTTCATAACTTAAAGTAGCAATAATAAATTTGAGCCATATCCTCTTCGCCCAAATGCCATCATCATTTACAAAAATGGACAATAGACATTCATCACTGGAGAGTTATACTAGACAGACCATTTCTAAAACCATGGAGAACAAAGATGGTTACTGCTGGCGAAAAACCCGGAACAGGCTTCTATTTTTGTGTTCAATGCGGACACCGCACCTACTTAGAAATTGGTACTGATCGTTTACCACCGTGTACCAAATGCCAAGGCAATCAATTTAACAATAAGAATGCCTAAGCAAAACAACTCAAACAGTTACCCTCTGTTTTGAACGAAAGCCCTATTACTCGATAGGGCTTTTTGCTGTGGTATCCAAATCTCATACATAGAAATAAAAAATTATTATGAGAAAACAGTTTTATATCGGGAGGAGAATCTTGGTTTAAAGTAAAAAATTATAATAAATTCAAAAAATTATTTGAACTATTGTTATAAAAGGTATAGGTTGTCTGCTTTAAAAATTAGCTAACCACTTAGAATTAAGGTTAGATATTTCCGGGGGGAAACAATGAAAAAATTTACAGCTTTAGTAATAGGAAGTGTGATGTTATTTACTTCAGGCTGTGCGACGATGTTTAATGGTTCAACACAAACTGTGAATATCCGTAGTAACGATGAATTGGCTAAGTTATATGTCAATGAAGAATATATGGGTCAGCGTAATACTGTTTATACTTTCAAAAAGAAAGAAAATTATGTAATTAAAGCAGAGAAGCAAGGCTGCCAAACCAACATCGTTATTCCACAAAAAACTTTTGATCCAACAACCTTATTAGGTGTTTTCTTGGATTGGGGAATTATCTCTATTCTCGTTGTGGATGGTGCTGCTACTGGTGCATGGCAAAAATTCAGCCAGACAAGTTTTGTAGTGGATCCTAATTGTTAAATAGTTCACTCCGATTTAAAAAATATCCCATTAAATAATGGGATATTTTTTTTATAGATTTTATTTTCTTAAAATATTATTGTTTGAAAATTAACCAATAAAACCCCATATAAAACCCTAGATTCATCGTGTTTAGGGCAGCTCAATTGCAATATTATCTTGATCTTAATCATGACTCAGGTGTTGCCAATTACGAGATTGGTAATGAGTTTATTCGGGTTCAATTTAAGAAAACCTCGAAAGTTTATACCTACAGCTATAGCAGTGCCGGCTATCAGCATGTCGAAAACATGAAACAGCTTGCTCAATATGGCGATGGCCTGAATGCCTATATCAATCATCATACCCGACAGCTCTTTGTACGATAAAACTGGTCTGCTTCTTGCTTGAGTGAAAGACCTAGAAGGCAAATATTTTCTAAAGAGTAAATATCTGCCTAGAAATAGTGAAAGTGCATATATTAGAAAGAGGGCTATCACCTATGGATATTCAACAGCACGCACCAGAGTCAGGAAAATTAGATAAAAAAGCCCATTTCTATTCTGCATGGCCACTGATCCTGATTCTTTTTGGGGGCGCGATTGGCTCGGTTTACGCTGTGATCGCTTATTTGCTTAATTTGAAAATTTATAGTTCTGAGTTGACTAGAATTAATAAGGTACTGGCTAATCTTCTGTGCGGGATGTCCGCGATTAGTGCCTGGTGGTTTAGTGCGCAATGGATTCAGGGAACATTCTTTCAATAAAACAGCAATCCTGTCCTGAATATAAATTGCAATAAAGTCTCATTTTGGCGAATAAAAAAGCATAAAAAATTGGAAATGGAATTTATTTCTCTATATGTGGGTTAATAATGAAATAAATTTTCAGATTTAATGCAAATTAAAAAAACATAGGAAATTAATCCCGTCCATCTTTACCTAATATAGCTTTCAAGGGTGTGATGGGATCGGAAAGAGTAGCATGCTGTGAGCGGCGCAAAACGCGAGTGCAGTACGAACCCAAAAGGTCTCGATTCGGCTTAGGACGCTATAGACCAAAAGTTTATAGGCTATAAGATCAGGTCTTACAAAGAATGATAGTTGAAGTAAACCATTGCGAGTTTTCCCAACACCCTAAAAAATTCTCCAGCAATATACGTAGAATTAAAAATTAAAATAAATATAAATCATAAATTTAAGAAAACTATTTATCCAAGCAGGATACAAATCCATCCTTCATTTATCAGCATGATCTGTTATTTTAAAAACATCAGTTGCCCCTTAGGGGAATCCTCATGAATCTCGATATCTGGTGCCGTTTTTTACTGTTTTGCACACTCATTAATTATGTCATTCTCATGATCTGGTTCATGGTCTTTATTTTTGCTCGAAACTGGATGAAGCAGGTGCATGGAAAATGGTTTCGGCTGTCAGATGCCAGTTTTGATGTGATTCATTATTCAGGAATGGCTGTGTATAAAATTGGCATTCTGCTGTTTAACCTGACGCCGTTAATTGCAATCTATCTGATAAATCAAGGTTAAGTACGATGTTGTGATTGAATCTTCGAGTGATAAAAATAAGATTGAATTAGTATCATTTTATCGCTACTTGATAGCGTGGCAGGATCAATAAGAACGAAAAAAGATTTCAAAGGAGTTGAAGGATGAATCAATTCAAACCGGCCCTGATTTTAGGCGCCTTGATCGGCTTGGGAATGATTATTGCAGGATGGATTCTGGGCAATAGCGCGCTGAAAATTAAACAGTATGAACGTATAGTTTCGGTCAAAGGCTTGTCGGAACGCGAAGTCAAAGCCGATGTGGCGGTATGGCCAATCCGCTTTAATGCCGGCAGTCAGGATTTGGCCGAATTGTACGATACCATGCAAACCAATACCCAGGAAATTCAGACCTTCTTAAAAAATGAAGGATTTAGCACGGAAGAAATTACCAGTGCTTCACCGAGTATCACCGATAAATACGCGCAGCAATATGGCGGGGATGCCAATGTCGCGCTACGTTACACCGCCAGCCAGACCATTACAGTCTATACCCATAAAATAGATGCAGTGCGTGCGGCACAAAGTCGTCTGGTGGCTTTGGGTCGAAAAGGCATTGCCTTTGCCGGAGATGATTCTGGACAAAGAACGGAATATTTATTTACCAAGCTGAATGACATCAAGCCTGCGATGATTGAACAGGCCACCGAAAATGCGCGCAGTGTAGCGGAAAAATTTGCTGCAGATTCAAAAAGCAGTCTGGGCAAAATCAAGTCCGCCAATCAGGGGCTGTTTAGTATTGAAGATCGCGACAGCAATACGCCGTATTTGAAAAAAGTACGCGTGGTCTCGACGGTCGATTATTATCTGGCAGATTAAGCTGAGCTGGTCAAGCACGGTAATTGACAGCCTAGAAGCCGCTTGTTATTTTGCGCGCATTATTCCAGATGCTGTACCCTTAAAATGCCCATCAACAATGACTTTGTCTATTGTCCACCGCAAGAACCGCTGCATATCGTTTATGAAGATGATGATCTGGTGGTGATTGAAAAGCCGGCCGGATTATTGTCGGTTCCGGGGCGTTTACCTGAACATCACGACAGTGCCTATTTGCGGGTACTGGACCAGTATCCGCAGGCCAAAATTACCCATCGTCTGGATATGGCCACCTCCGGTATTTTGATGTTTGCCAAACACCGCGATGCAGAAGTGGCGGTGAGTAAAATGTTTCAGGCACGCACGGTACTTAAAAATTATGTCGCGCTGGTACAAGGCAAACTCGAAGGTGAGGGCAGCGTCGAAGTGCCTTTGATTACCGACTGGGAAAACCGTCCGCGTCAGATTGTGCATTTTGAACTGGGCAAGGCTGCCAAAACCCTGTATCAGGCATTAGAATATCTACCTCAGCAAGACATTAGTCGGGTGTTACTGACCCCCATTACCGGCCGTTCCCACCAGCTTCGCGTCCATATGCTGCATATTGGTCATCCCATTACTGGCGACAAAATTTATCATCCTGAACCCCAGCGCAGTCCTTTAAATCGTATGGCCTTGCATGCCAGTTATTTGGCTTTTACCCAGCCTTTGAGTGGTGTTGCGGTCGAAATTAAGGCAGCCATACCATTCTAATTTGATTCTGCTTGATAATCAGAGCCAACCGGACACATGCTTTTTAAGCTCATAAATATGATGAGGATCAAGCTCTTAAACTGGGCAACCCGAATAAAAAAGTGTGAGAATTTATTTCGATAGCAGCTTGGAAATGAGTGGCTTTACAAGCATGTTCAAATGAAATTTTCTACTGATCCATTGCCTGATCGGCTGTCACTACCGAATATAAATTTTAATGTTCGGTTTATCTCTTGATGATGAGCTTAGAGAATTTTTATTCTTTTATCTCTCGCTATAGGCCTGATATCTTTATTTTTCAGGTTTTTTAATTTTGCTTTTATTATTTTTAAACTTTTAAATTATATCTTTTGATATAAAAAATATCGTAAGTTGTTTCAGAATGGATTTGACTTGAGCCGGAAAGCAGTCAGTCATACATGACTTGTACATAAATATTTTGTAGAAAAATAAAATGAATGAATGACTTAGTGGTGATCAACGGCTTTGCTTATCTGTCCGAAGTGATGCAAAATTAATCATGAGTTTATAATAAATTTTTAATTTGATGGTTTAGGGCGCTGCCCGGGGTTAAAGGAAAGAACGATGCTCAGTATGGCTCTCTTCGTTCTCGCGAGTATTTTAATATGTGCATTGCTATGGAGCTTGAAGGTACAGGCCTCATTACGCAGCAATATCCAGTTTTTACAGGAAAACCTGGATCATTCCCGCAGCAAATTGGCAGATTATGAAACTCAAGTCGATGAATTGAATTATGAAATCACCCAATTGCGGCTACAGAATGGCAGTTTAAACATTGCGCTGAATAAATATAAAAAATATCAGGATATCTGGGATATCGAGCAATATATTATTAACCGGACTTTGCAGGCCGAAAACTTTGTTGAAGCGACCAAGCTGGATGCTTCGATCATGATCGATGATCTCAAAGCCTATATCACAAGAGTAAAAGATTATCTTGCCCAGTTTCAGGCGCAGGCCGTGGCCGAGGTTGAGCAGGAGGCCCGACAAAGTTTGCACGGTTATTATGAACAGGCCAAACAACAGCATCGCTTGCAAGAGGTATTGAGTGCTTTAGAGCATAAAATACAGGCCAAGCGCTTCGGTTTGCAACTTCCCGCAACACAGGTTTTACAGCAGCTGATTGACGGTTATAGTGAAACGGATGCGGTTCGGCATTTATGCAATGTCCGTGACAGAATTCAGCAGGCTGTAGAAAAACAGCAGGTGGCGAGCTGTAATTATGTCGACGACAATCGCCGTCGAAGTACTATTGAAATCCTTAGTCTGGCTTTCAACTGTAAGGCAGATTTATATCTCACTCAATTAAGCACAGAAAATCTGGGCGAGATGCTGCAAGCCTTAAAGGATGATTATGTCTTGCTGAATTATACCGGGCAGGCACTGAGTCAGGCGATGATTCAAGAATCCTATCTTGATCTGCGTTTAGAGGAGCTCAAGTTCGCTGCACTGCTTTTGCAACTGAAACAGGATCATCCGCATTCACACATCGCGTAGATCATGACATTCATAGGTCTAGAAGATTTTTACCAGAGTATTCTGAATGCCATAAGTTGGTTTAAATCCTGATATTTTTCAGGATTTTTGGTCTTAAGGAATCTTGAATATATTGATCCCCTTACTTATTTTTATATTTATAAAAATCATATGTTTATTTATGGTTAAAAGATAATATTTTTTGTCTGTATCTCGATAATTGTACAAAAATCAGCTAATCTTAAATGCAGAATAAAACAGCATCATAATAAGGATACTTCTATGTCACGTGATTACAATCAATTCCCTGACGATGAAAATGGCAATGTACTGTGGCAAATGCATCAGGATGGCGACGACTTGCAAGAAGCGCACGAAATTGAATTTTCGATTGCCTTTGCGGATGAAGCGCAGGCAGATCGTTGTGCCTTGCATCTATTAAAAGAAGAGCAAAAAATTAGCCTGTTTCAGGACGAAGATAGCGATACCTTGGAATGGATCATCACGATTTATGTATATATGGAGCCTGCCTACGAAGATATCGTGGATCTGGAACAATGGTTCAGCAAAATCGCTGCACAATTTCAGGGTGAATATGATGGTTGGGGCTGTATGGCCTATGTCTATGATGATGAGCTGGATGACGAAGAGAGCAGCCTGCGTAGTAGCTGAGCATGCTTGTATTTAAATGATTTAAAGTAAGAAACCCGGTGCTGCCGGGTTTTTTTTATTACTCTTTAATTGCTATACGAAGGTTTGAGCTTGAGTATAGATACATACTCATTATATATAGCCAGCTCAAAACTGGATAAAATAACTCAAATGAGTACTTAACTCAGGCTGATGATGCTGAGGATTTAGTCACAACAAATGCAGGGAATATCCCGCAATAAAAAATAATAAGAACAAAGGACAAGAAAAAATGAGTTACACCTTAAAAATGCATCGTGTGTTTAGTGCACCACCGGAGCGGGTGTATCGTGCCTTTGTGCATCCGGATGCACTGGCCAAATGGCTGGCACCACATGGCTTTATTGCCAAAGTAGAACATGCGGAAGTCAAACCCGGCGGCAGCTATAAAACGACCTTTACCAATTTTTCTACCGGAACCCAGCATCATTTTCATGGCATTTATCATGAGGTCATTCCCAATCAGCTGCTGCGCTATACCGATCAGTTTTCTACCCCCGACTTGCAGGGTGAAATAGAGGTGACGATCATCTTTGAAAAAGTGTCAATCGGTACCGGTTTGCATATTATTCAGGTAGGTTATCCGGATGTGGTGCCGCCGGCGGTGTGTCATTTGAGCTGGCAGGAATCACTGCAACTCCTGTCTTTGCTGGTTAATCCGCAGATTTCAGACAATTAATTCCTTGGATCTCCTGTGTTGGTTTCATCCCAATGTCCTCTCCATCAGCGCGCCTGACAAAGATGCTATACTGTGCGCTTATTTGTTTCATTTATTTTATTTTTCTCTTTTTTTCGAGGTTCTTATGGGTCTGCCAAACTGTCTAAAATGTCAATCTGAATATACCTATGCAGATGGCGATCTACTGATCTGTCCAGAATGCGCACACGAGTGGAAAGAAGGTGAAATCACTGAAGAGCAAGTGATCATTAAGGATGCCAATGGCAATGTGCTGGCGGACGGTGATAGCGTAACGGTGATTAAAGACCTGAAAATCAAAGGTTCATCTTCAGTGGTGAAAGTGGGCACCAAAGTCAAAAGTATCCGCTTGCTGCCTGATGCTGCCGATGGGCATGATATCGATTGTAAAATCGAGGGAATCGGCCCGATGAAACTGAAATCAGAATATGTAAAGAAAGCTTAAATTTAGCCCTAGACTAAAATTCTGACGAGAGAATAATACGGTTGATTAATCGTATTATTCTCATTATTGCTGAAATTCTGGGCAGATTATTTTCCTGTCGCCCTGATCCTCACGTTTTCGATCCAAGCTCCTTTTAATGCCGCACCTGCATCTGGAATATTCTGACAATCTGCAACACATCGAGATCAAACCTTTATTGGTCGCGATCCATCAGGCACTTTTTAAAGCCGGCCATGTCACCGATTCCAATGATTTGAAAAGCCGTGCGATTATGCAGCAGGATTATGTGATTGGACTGAATCTTGTTACAGATCAGGCCTATGTACATGCAAAAGTTTACTGTTGAGCGGGTGCAGTGTCGAAGGTCGTCAGGCAATTTCCGAATTGGTGCTCGACGTCATGCAGCAATATATTGCGCCACAGCCTGAATTAAAAATACAGCTTTGTGTCGAAATCATTGAAATGCCAAAGCAGACCTATAGTAAAGCCATTATCTGAATGATGGCTTTTATCTGTTGATATGGCATGGATCAAATGCCTTAAAACTTTATTAATGCCATACGAAATTTATAAACAGATCGACTTGGTCTGTAACAGCCCGCTATCTTATTCAGATCTAAAATTATTTCTATTTTTAAATGACGCTTTATGTCATTTACAGGCATGCAATAAAAGTTCTAAAGTAACTTTTAATCGCTGCTGATTTTTGAATCATCCAATCTAGAAACAGCATATTTATCCTGATTGAAATAAAAATAATTTAAAAAATAATCTTCAGGTGGGCTGTATCCAATCAGGCAGTGGGGAGAGCAAAGCGAGAATAACGCTTTAGCATAGGCAAAATAATAAGAACAAAAGATCAGAAATCGGGTGAGTTGATTGAATCCCAGATTTCAGGTCTGACTTGTCCGATTGAGGAAAATTTAATGCAGATTTTTGGGGATGAACAATTGGTTCGGGAAGTCATGGCATTTCTTCGAGAGTGGGACAATGCCATAGCCAGACTCGAAATTCAGGATATTGTTCAATTGTGCCGACCGGAAATCCGTTTGGTCGATGTCAGTATGGAAGTGAAAGGTGTCGAAGCCTATCAGGCTCTCTGGCAACAATATCGGCACTTTATGCCCGAAGGAATACGTGTAGAGCGGCAGAATATGAACATTCATGTCACTTCTGATCTGGCTGTAGTCGATGGTTATGTCCGGGTGAATTATGCGGTGATTGAACCGATTTTCCAGTTGGGCTGGTGTCGGGTCAGCATGTGCCTGAGCAAGCAGCAGGGCAAATGGCAATTGCTGCATCAACATACTTCAGTTCCTGTGCAACTCGAAACCCGGAAAATGCGCCGGATCAAAAGCGTGAGTTAATCCACTCATCTGAAAAGATTTAAGTGAAATATCTTTGCAAATGATTACAGGAATACCTTTGTAACAAAAATATAGAAAGTCCTAAATTATGTTGAAGGAATAATATTTTAGGACTTTTCAGGTGGATAACAACAAGAACAGTCAAGTAAAACCAAGACAGGCCAACCTGCAACAACAGACTGAAGTATTGATGCCAGATCAGTCCGAGCGGCAGCGCACCCAACATGCACTCAGAATGATGGCAGGCTTTGTAATTGCTGCTGTAGTCATGACGGCGTTGTATTTTGGCCGGGATATTTTTATTCCGCTGGCTTTGGCCATTCTGCTGGCATTTTTACTTTCTCCTCTGGTTTCCCGTTTAAAGCGCTGGGGCTGTCCCCAATGGGCGGCGATTGGCCTGGTCATGTGCTTGACCTTGTCATTTCTGGGCGGCACAGCGACTTATCTGGGGGTGCAGCTTGGCAAGCTGAGTCAGGAACTGCCGCAATATCAGGACACCATCCAGCAAAAACTGAAAATGCTCGAAAATTATCGTCAGGGACCGAGTATGTGGGACGGTGCGATCCAGACCTTTGACACGGTAGAAAATTCGATAGACACCCAAGAACAGGAAACAGAAGACCCGAATGTGCAGAATGTCAAAGTCGTGGGCCTAGAGCCAACGAGTGAAGAGGCTGCGCTGGACTGGTTGAATAAAATCCTGAATCCGTTGGCGATTATCGGGATTGTGTTCCTGTTTATGGTATTGATTTTATTCAATGGTAAAGACCTGCATGACCGCTTTCTGAAACTCTTGGGTGGTAATCTGAATATCGGCACCGATGCGCTGGATGATGCCGGCAAGAGTATCGGAACCTATTTGCGCATGCAGCTGCTGGTCAATGTCACTTATGGTATTCCCATGGCGATTGGGCTGTTATTGATTGGCGTGCCAGCAGCGATCATGTGGGGGCTGGTCGCGGTGGTTATGCGTTTTGTACCCTATGTTGGCCCGATCGTTTCAGCTATTTTCCCGATTACACTGGCTTTCGCCGTTGATCCGGGCTGGGACATGGTGCTCTGGACTGTGGCCTTGATACTGGTGCTGGAACTCATCAGCAATAACGTGATTGAACCGTGGCTCTATGGGGAAAGTACCGGTCTGTCTACTTTGGCAATTATTCTGGCTGCTACGTTCTGGACCACCCTCTGGGGACCGGTAGGGCTGATCTTGTCGACGCCTTTGACTGCCTGCCTGCTGGTTTTGTCCAATTATGTACCGGCACTGGGTTTTGTCAAAACCTTACTTGGCAGTACGCCAGTATTGTCACCCTCCGAACGCTTTTACCAACGACTGGTGGCTGATGAAGTCAATGATGCAATGCAGGTAGCCAATGATTACATCTGTTCGCAATTACCGAAAAAGCCCAGTGCAGAGGAGGTGGCCCGTCGGGTACAAATGTTCTATGGCGAAGTGGCCATTCCAGCCATTCGGATTTATTCTCAAGGACATGATACCGATGTCACTGCCGAACACCGGTTGCGTCTTTATCAGGGCTTGCAGTTCTTTAATCATGCGTTTCAAAAAGCCTATCCAAGTAAATTAAGTGCTGAGCAGCCCGAAGTTTATTGTGTCGGTGCGCGTTGGGAAATTGACACCCAGATTTCTGCCATGGTGGCACACGCGCTGAATCTCAAAAATATTGCTGCCCGAAATGATCCGGATGTGCTGATTCAATCGAGTGAATCAGGAAAGGGTATTGTACTGCCAGCTTCGATCAAGATTTTATGTGTGTCGATTTTTCATCATGCGCCTGCAGCACAGATTCGGTTGCTGAAATATAGACTGGCGCAGCAATATCCTGAGATGAAAATCATTTTTGCGACTTGGAGCATGAGGCAGCTGGAGCTTCTGGATGAACTGCAACAACGTTTTGAGCTGGAGGCACTGGTCAATAATGTCGATGATCTGATTCTGACTATCGAAACTTATACCTTGAATGAAGGCGAAAGCTGGTTTGAGAATCTGGAGATCAAGAATGAAAAAGAACGGCAGCAGGCTTTAAATGAATTGGGGTTATTGGATCATCGTCATCAGACCCTTTATAAACAATATATTGAAGAAGCTCGTCAAGCCTTTGACGTTGATTACGCACAAATTTCTTGGCTGAATCAGCACGAAATGTATATTCCAGTCAGTCCTTTTACCCAAGAACCTATTGCAACCCGGCAAATGTGCAAGGATTCAGTTTGCACCCATCTGCTTTATCAGAATGAGCCTTTGGTGATTGAAGACTTGCAGCGTGACCCGCGCTTTCCGCATCTGTCAGAGTTAAGACAGCATCATATCCGTTTCTATGCCGGTGTGCCCTTAAAAGATAAAAATGGAATTGCGCTGGGGAGTCTGTGTCTGCTGGATAAACAACCGAGACAGATGCAGGCCGAAGATATGATTCTGCTTAAGGCTTTGGCACAGGATTTAATGGCGACTTTGAGCAATGAGCGCAAGAAAAAAGATAAACAGAAGCAGATTGAGCAGATGCAGCCTGCTACCTCGGCAAGCGTTTTAAATAAGGACTAAACGATGAAACAAAAATGGATCTACAGCATCAAAACCATGAGTGTCACATTTGGTCTAGCCAGTATCAGCTCATTAAGTCTGGCGGCCATTCAGGGCCTGCATTTTTCACATAAAGACTGGGAAATTGCCTGTGATAATACCGGCACCTGCCGCGCTGCCGGTTATCAATCGGATCAAGATATCGATCAGCCGGTTTCGGTGCTACTTGAGCGTGCTGCTGGGATAAACAGTAGCATCAAAGCTCAGGTCCAGATTTTACCCTTAGCTGCTGCCACACCGACCAGACAGCTTCAGCTGCAAATTGCCAGCACACCTTATGGCGTGATTGGTCTGAATAGGGAGGGAATAGGGCAACTCAATAGCAGTCAAACGCGTGCCTTGCTGAAAGCGGTGCAGGGAACGAGTCCAGTGATATTTAAAAATGCGCAATCACGCTGGAACCTGTCGACCGCCGGCGCCAGTGCCGTTTTACTCAAGATGGATGAATTTCAGCGTCGACTTTCTACGCCCTCAGCCTTGATCAGTCCGGGGATAAAATCCAATCAGGCGGTGCTTAAAGCCGCAGGGATACCGAAAATTCAGATACCAAAATATCAGTCAGGCAAAGTCACTCAAGCAAAACTGAATACGGCAACAAGTCAGCAGATGATTCGAAAACTGCAAGCCACCACCAAGGAAGATCAATGTGATTTGCTGTTTAGCCAGCGTTTTCTGGATGATGATGTTATGACCATTTATCCCATTAATGCCCAGAATCAACTGATTCAGATTCCATGCTGGCGTGGGGCTTATAATATGGGTAGTGGCTTCTGGCTGATGGATCGAAACAAGCAATTTAAACAGTTGGTGACGACCTCGGGAGAAACATTTAACCAAGGCCAGATATTTTCCGGGCATAAAGTGCGTGGTTTGGGCGATTGTCTGAGTCAGAACGAATGGGCCTGGAATGGCAAGAAATTTGTCAAAAGCTTCAGTGGTCTGACCGTACAATGCAAAGGCTTCGCCGGTGGTGCTTGGAATTTACCGACCTATGTAAGCAAAATCATTTATCAGGCCAAATAGTATTGTTTAAAAAATAGCAGTGATAAAAAAGCCTGAATGACTCAGGCTTTTTTAGTTTTGATTTTAAGAAGTGTGATCTTAAAAACGCTTTGGAATTCTCTGGCCATTTGGAACAGGAATTTCAGCATTTTTTAATACCCCAAATAACCAGGTTTCAGCATGCTGTACCGCAGTTTTCAACTGATCACCCATGGCCAGACGTCCGGCAATGAAACTGGCCAGTGAACAGCCAGAACCATGATATTCACCTGGCAGACGTGGACAGCGAGTTTCGTTGACCAGCTCACCTGCGATATACAGGCTGTTCTGGATATAATCAGGCGTATCTTCATGCCCCCCTTTGACCAAAACAGCCTGTGCACCCATTTTAAACAATTTTTGAGTGGCCAGTTTGAGGTCTTGCTCACCCGTCAGGGCACGCAGTTCAACCGTATTTGGCGTTAAAATGGTGGCCAATGGAATCAGCTGGGTAAATGCTTTGACCAGCGTTTCCTGATTACCCAGCGAGCCGCCACTATTGGCGACCAAAACCGGATCCAGCACATACAGATAATCTGGATGTACAGTCAGAAACTCGGCCAGAGCCACGATATTGTCTGTGGTGCCTAACATGCCAGATTTTACGCAACGAATGGGCAGGTCATTTACCACAGCATTGGCCTGTGCCAATAGCAATTCTCTGGAAGTGGCTTCGAAACCAAAAACCTGCTGTGAATTTTGAATAGTGAGGGCTGTGCAGGCAATTGCCGCATGTGCACCACTTTGACCAATAGCTTCAATATCTGCTTGAAGGCCGGCTCCACCTGAAGGGTCTAAACCGGAAAAGCAAAGTACGGTAGGGCGCAAAATGATGTCCTTCATTCACTAAAATTGCATTAGTATAGGCAAATTTGAATGAACTCTCGATATTAATTTATATCGGTGCTGATGAGAGGGGATAGGCGGTGATTAAGAATATTTTAATTGATCTGGATGGGACATTAACCGATCCGAAAGTGGGGATTACGACGTCTGCACGCTATGGTCTGGAAAAAATTGGTCATCCGATTAGTGACGAGATCAATATCGACTGGATTATTGGTCCTCCTTTAAAAGCCTCACTAGCCAAAATTTTAAATGTTGAAGCCGATCATGTGCTGGCTGAGCAGGCCTTGATGGGTTATCGGGAGCGCTTTGCAGTCAAGGGTCTTTATGAAAATCATGTTTTTGAGGGTGTGGCAGAAACGCTGGCAGAACTGAAACGCCGTGGTTATCGCTTGTTTGTCGCTACAGCAAAACCGACAGTGTATGCCAAACAGATTCTGGAACATTTTGATCTGGCCCAGTATTTTACTGACATTCATGGTAGTGAGCTGAATGGTGACCGCACCAATAAAGCCGAGCTGATTCAGTATATTTTAGCGCAGCAACAGTTACAGGCCGATCAATGCATGATGGTCGGTGACCGTGAGCATGACATTTTTGGCGCCCGTCACAATGGTATTGAGACTATAGCGGTAAGTTATGGTTATGGCAGTCAGGAAGAGTTAGAGGTGGCACAACCTAAATATAAAATTGACCGCTTTAATCAGTTATTAGATTATTTTAAATAAACCCTAATTTTTGCTTATTTTATTTGAGCTGATTTTTAGAGAGGCGATGTCTATAAGCTGGTTCATCTATAGAGATCAATTCTCTTATTAGATGGTTATCTCAATAAAAATCCCGCAGCGTGCGGGATTTTTGCTCTTGGATGAACATTTAAAGCGTCAAAAACCAGGTCGATGCCAGCACCACCATAATGATGATCACCAGTAAAATGTTGATGATCGTCATTCGATGTTGGGGGGGAACTCTGGCTTTGGTCAGAGCATTTCCTGCATGGTCAAACAGGATGACATTTTGCACGCTACTTTCATAACCGAGTTCGAGTAACGCGCGCTTTTCAACTTCGGTTAAACCGTCTTCAGGCAGATCCATGATTTGCAGCAATGCTATAGAGCTAAATAGTTTCTTCATCATTGAGGAGGGTAACAGTTGTTTTAGCGTCACCGCCGCTGCATCAAAGTCGGCAATAATACTCCGCGGATGGGCATAAGGCACATCGGGTAGCAGAGTATGCGTAATCGTGCCATCTATATTCATCAGCTGCATTTTATCTTTATAGATTTGCACCCATACAGCATCTGGAAATTTCACTAATTGATCTTGCAGCATGGATAAAGTCTGATTTTGCTGATATTTAGTCATTAAATAATCGATAAACAAATCCCGCATCAAGACGGGATTTGTAAGGTTCGGTTATTTGGCAGGAGCACCATACTCATTGTTTTGTTGCTTGGTTTCAGTTGCCCACCACCAGATCAGTACCAGTATGCCAATCACGGTAAGCGTCAGTAATTGCCACCAACCAGAACGTCCTACATCATGCAAGCGACGCGTGCCAACGGCCAGACTTGGGACTAGAAGTGCCAGATTAAGCAAGCTATTCACCAGCGGTTTAGTGCCTAAAACTGTATCAATTACCTCAGCAACAATGCCTAAAATTACACAAAACAGCATAAAGAACCAAAATTCTTTACGGCGTGCACGGCCGGAAAAGTTTGCATAGTTGGTCAGACATTTTACAAACCAGTCAATGCTGCTGTAATTTTCCTCGGCTTGATCCAGATTTGAATATTTGCCAAGCTGACTGGAAATTTTTTCTCCCAGATAAATAGAACTGCCTGAGGTTAAATAAACCTCAGATGCTTCACCCGCGGTATTGACGATAAAATCGACCCGATCACCGCGTGAAGGTGGACGCTCACTACGCCAGTCTGCGCCATTAAAGCTATAGCGCTGATTATCATCCCCCGAGATAAAACCGGTATTGTGTTGAATAGAAAAATCAAGGATTGAACCTTTCATGCTTGTTCTCGTCTATTAAGCTAGATTATTGTTTTAAAGCGACGCAATTTCTTATCAGAATAACTTTAGCATAATCTAATTTTTAAAAGTTTATGGTGAAATGACAATAATTTTTTCATGTTTTTAAAAGCCTTATCGCAATAGTGATTCAGTATTCAATCAACAAAAAATGTAGCGTTGCATGATTTGAAATGAAGAAAATTAAATAGTAATGGAGCTGATTTATCTCTGAATCTTTTATAAGAAATTAAAGCTAAATCTATCTGATGAATATCAAATTTTTCTTTGGAACTATGGTTTGATGTTGTTAAATTTAATATGATGATAAACAGATACTTATAAATTTTAAATTTACAAAAAGCATATAATAATACTAATAAATATAACATTTTATTCATACTTTTTATCTATTAGTAACGATTTTTAAAATCAACAGGCGTATAATAAAAAGCTTCATATTGTGATGAAGGTATCACATTCAATGTATCTCTCCCCATTATCGAAGGCCGTTTACCTTTGCTGTGCCTCTTTCATCTTAACCACGACCACTGTGCATGCTGAAGCTGCTTTCAGTTCGGAAAGCCCGTGGATGCTCGGTGACTGGAACGGGCAACGTACAGCACTCCAAAATCAGGGCTATGATTTCAGTTTTGGTTATACCGGTGAAATGGCAACCTTGATCGATGCGCTAAGATCTTCAAACCATAAAACTGAATATGCGGACCAGTTTGTTTTTGGGGCACATCTGGATCTGGCAAAAATTGCAGGCTGGCAAGACACCGAAGCACAAATAACAGTGACCCAGCGTAACGGTCAGTCACTGTCTCAAAGCGCTGCTGCTTTAAATGGCCATCTGAGTTCAGTGCAAGAAGTCTGGGGCCGTGGTCAAACCTGGCGCCTGACTGATTTATGGATCAAGAAAAAATTCCTGGAACAAAAACTGGATGTGAAAGTCGGACGCTTTGGTGAGGGTGAAGACTTCAATAGTTTTGACTGTGATTTCCAGAATCTGGCCCTATGCGGTTCACAAGTCGGGAACTGGGTTGGCGATCAGTGGTACAACTGGCCGGTAAGCCAATGGGCTGCACGGGTCAAATATAACCTTAACCCTGAATTTTATGCCCAAGTCGGTGCTTATGAATACAACCCTGAGAATCTGGAACGTGGTAAAGGATTTAACCTGAGTACGGATGGTTCCAAAGGGGCAATGCTTCCTGCAGAAGTGGTTTGGGCACCTAAACTGGGTGAACAGAAACTACCGGGTGAATACCGTGCCGGTTATTACTACAGTACAGCAGAGGCTGAAGTCATTTCCAATCCAGATCAAACCGATCATCACCATGGGGGCTGGATTGTTGCCAAGCAACAATTGACTGCACATCACGGAGATACTTCGCGTGGTTTGACCGGCTTTGTGAATGCGACAGTGCATGACTCCAAAACCAATAATGTCAGTGATATGCAAAATATCGGGCTGGTTTATAAGGGTGCAATGGATTCACGCCCTCAAGATGAAATCGCATTTGGTATTGCACGCATCAACATGAATGACGATGTCAGTGCTGACCGTCATCAAGAAATCGATGCAGAAATTTATTATGGCTTACATGCCACTAATTGGCTCACCATTCGCCCGAATGTGCAATATGTGCGTCACATCGGTGCATATAAAGATGGTGAAAATGTCTGGGTGGGCGGAATCAAGTTTAATACGTCATTTTAAAATATAGTTTTTAGTTGCAAATACACTATTGAATCTCTAGGTGCTTTGTTGCAGTAATGGGCAATGCCTGCTTAAGACATTGATGTATTTATAACTCAGAATTTAACAATAAGGGTGCTCATGCCTGTCATGTGCATGGACTTTCAAAAAAACTTTTATAGGTGTTCAATATGAATACTTCATCATCAGGTTCAGTACTGAAAACGATTTTAGCGGTCATTGCCGCTGTTTTCGGTATAGGACTGCTGATTGGAGGGATTTATCTTGCAGTGCTGGGTGGGTCTTGGTACTACATCATTGCAGGTATTCTCTTTATTGCGACCGCAGTTCTCTTGTATAAACGAAAAAGCGCTGCACTTCTGGTTTATGCCATATTCGTTTTGGCAACAGTGGTGTGGGGCCTATGGGAAGTCGGTTCAGATTTCTTTGCACTTGCGCCGCGTTTGGATATTTTAGGTCTGTTTGGTTTAGCGCTGCTTATTCCGGCGGTAACACGTGGCTTTGATCAAAGCAAAGGTGCGAAAATTGCCTTGGGTGCTTCATTGGCCATTACTATTGCCGTCATGATTTATGCTGTATTTAATGACCCGCAAGAAATTCGCGGTGAATTAAAATCCCAGCAGCCCGCAACCCACCAGCCAATTCCCGGTGTGGCAGATGAAGACTGGCCAGCTTATGGCCGTACCCAGTCCGGTTTGCGTTATTCACCCTTAAAGCAGATTAATACTGAAAACGTCAAAGATTTGCAGGTGGCTTGGGAATATCACACGGGCGAATTCAAGACTGAAAATGACTCGGGTGAAACCACCAATCAGGTTACTCCAATCAAGGTGGGTGACAACATGTACATCTGTACCACTCACCAGAAATTGACTGCGCTTGATCCAGCAACTGGTAAGGCGAAATGGACTTATGATCCAAAACTGAAAGCCGATCATACCTATCAGCATTTAACCTGCCGTGGTGTATCTTATTATGATGTCAACAATACGGCTGGTTTTGAAAGCAGTCTCGCTGCGAAGAAAACCACATCGGCTGAATGTCCGCAAAAAGTCATTTTACCGGTCAATGATGGGCGTCTGGTTGCGGTAAATGCAACCACCGGTAAAGTCTGTTCTGACTTTGGTAAAAATGGTGAAGTTGATCTGCAAAAAGATATGCCATTCCCATATCCGGGTGGTTATATTCCAACCTCACCGCCTGTAGTAACCGGCACCACCATTATTATTGCGGGTTCAACCACAGATAACTATTCAACTGAAGAACCGTCGGGTGTGATCCGTGGTTATGATGTCAATACCGGTGAACTGCTTTGGGTATTTGACACAGGCGCTGAAGATCCGAATTTGATTCCTGCACCGGGTCAAAAATTTGTACATAACTCTCCAAATGCTTGGGCACCTTTGGCCTATGATGCAGAGCTGGATATCGTCTACGTACCAACGGGTGTCGGTACACCGGATATTTACGGTGGTCATCGTACTGAACTGGACGAGCGTTATGCCAACTCGATGCTGGCCTTGAATGCGACGACCGGCAAACTGGTATGGAACTTCCAGACTACCCATCACGATTTGTGGGATATGGACGTACCTTCACAGCCAACATTGACCGAGATTAAAGACAAAAACGGCAATATGGTTCCAGCCATTTATGTCTTGACCAAAACGGGTAATGCTTTTGTGCTAGACCGCCGTAATGGTAAAGCGATTGTGCCAATTACCGAGAAACCGGTACCACAATCTGTGAAACGCGGACCTCAGACCAAAGGCGAGTTCTATTCTAAAACTCAACCTTTCTCTGACTTTAATCTGGCGCCACAAGATAAATTGACCGATAAACAGATGTGGGGTGCGACCATGTTTGACCAGTTGGTCTGCCGTGTTGCTTTCCACAAACTGAATTACGATGGCATTTATACCCCACCTTCTGAAAATGGGACGCTGGTCTTCCCGGGTAACCTAGGTGTGTTTGAATGGGGTGGTATGTCGGTGAATCCGGACCGTCAAATTGCATTAACCAACCCGATTGGCCTGCCATTTGTATCAAAACTGATTCCTCAAGATCCGAACCGTCCTAAGACGGCTAAAGGTGCAGGTACAGAAGCCGGCGTTCAACCGATGTATGGTGTGCCTTATGGCGTTGAAATCAGTGCGTTCCTGTCTCCATTCGGTCTACCGTGTAAACAGCCATCATGGGGCTTTGTTGCAGGTGTGGACTTAAATACTCATGAAGTGGCCTGGAAACGCCGTATCGGTACCATTCGTGACAGTATGCCGGGCATTCCATTGCCGCCATTCAAAATGGGTGTGCCGATGTTGGGTGGTCCTATTTCAACTGCGGGCAACGTGATGTTTGTGGGCGGAACTCAAGATAACTACATTCGCGCCATCAATGTGAACAACGGTGATGAGTTGTGGAAAGGCCGTCTACCTGCAGGTGGTCAGGCTACACCAATGACCTATGAAGCCAATGGCAAGCAGTATGTGGTCATTATGGCAGGTGGTCATGGTTCCTTTGGGACTAAAATGGGCGACTCTCTGGTGGCTTATGCCTTGCCAGACAATAAATAGTTAAATTTTTAAATCAGTATGAAGGAGCCTGATTCGTCAGGCTTTTTTATTATGTATTGTTGAATGCCTACATCCAGTTTTAAGGACACAGAGAAATGATGTTGATTTGTTGCTGAAAGCTCAATTTCATTCAGATCGCATTAAAATAATATGCTTTGTATATGGCTGATTTTAAGCGAAATTCAGATAAAGGATTAATTAAGTCTAAATTTATCGAACACAGAATTTTTAAGCTCAAAATATTCCTATTCATTGAGCGAACTATATGTCATCGAATTAGCATACTTATTTGGTATCGATGCTTAAAACAAAATGAGTTGAATCATGAGATGTACGCCATCTCGATAAGGTATTTGCCGCATTAAACCACTTTCAAATAAGGCCTGTCATTTATGTACCAAAGCCCGAAATTTCCATTCGTGAGATCGACCTTGTCCTGCCTGATTGCTTGCGCAGGTCAGAACATTTATGCAGAAAATGATACACAAGAAGTCCAAAGGTTAGACACGATTGTCATTCAAGCGACCCGTACAGATCGGGAGCGATTGACCACACCGGCGTCAGTGTATTATCTGAATCAAGAACAAGATAACAGCATGAATGTGAATCTTTCGGAAACATTAAAAGGCATTCCGGGATTACAGTTAAACAATCGTGAAAACTATGCCCAAGACCTACAAATTTCGATGCGAGGCTTTGGGGCACGTTCCAGTTTTGGTGTGCGTGGTGTGCGTTTATATGTAGATGGAATCCCTGCAACAATGCCGGATGGACAGGGGCAAACCTCGAATATTGACTTGAATAGTCTGGACCATATTGAAGTATTGGGTGGTGGATTTTCATCACTGTATGGCAACTCTTCCGGAGGAACGATTTTAACCACCACAAGGGAAGGGCAAGGCGCTGACTCAATTGAACTGGGGCATTCTGCAGGGAGCCAGAACAAAGGGCAGACCAAGCTGGTTTTGCAAGGCGGTTCAGAGAATGCTTCAGAGCCAAGCTATGTCATTAGCTCCTCTTATTTTGATACCAATGGTTACCGTGACCACAGCAGTGCACATAAAGTTCTGCATAATGCCAAGCTGACTTGGGATCTGGAAGATGGTTCTAAAATCAACTGGATGAATAACTACGTTAAAATTGCAGCGGATGATCCGGGCGGTTTAACCCGAGAACAGTGGAAGGTCAATCCCCGACAGGTCGCGACCAACGTCCTTCTTTATAATGCACGTAAAGAAATTGAGCAGTTGCAAACAGGTTTGACCTGGAATAAACCGATCAATGACCAGCATGACCTGTATGGCATGGCCTACTGGGGACAGCGCGCAGTCACGCAATATCAGTCGATTCCAAAGTGTGCATATGAAGAAAATACTGATATTTGTAAACCTAATACAGTTCAACTAGCCCGAAATCATCCCGGTGGTGTCATTGATTTTGACCGTAATTTTTATGGGACAGATTTACGCTGGACGGGTAAAGATATTCTACCAAATACTAAACTGATTGCAGGTGTCGCCGTAGATGCCATGACCGAAGACCGTAAAGGCTATCAAAACTTTTTAGGTGATCGCTTGGGAGTCAAAGGCGAACTGCGTCGAGATGAAGATAATACCCTGTGGAATTTAGATCCGTATTTGCAAGCTTCTTATCATTTTGCTCCCGATTGGACTTTAGATGCCGGCCTGCGCTATAGCAATGTACATTTCAAGTCTAAAGACAAGTTTCTGGCGAATGGCAATAATTCGGGTAAAACCGATTATCAGAAATTACTGCCTTCAGCTGCGTTAAGCTGGCAGATTTTTCCTGAGCTGATGACTTATGCCAGTTATGCACAAGGCTTTGAAACGCCCACCTTTACCGAAATGTCTTATCCAGCAGATGGCAGTAGTCGCACACTTGATCTAAAAGCAGCAGAAAGTAGAACTTATGAGATGGGATTGAAATCTGCAAATACATTAGGTGATTTTACTGTTGCAGTTTTCCAGACCAAGACGAAGAATGACATTGTTTCTGCAGGTAATGACAATGGTCGCTCTACTTTCCGTAATGCCGATAAAACTTTAAGAGAAGGTATTGAACTCTCCTGGAATAAAAACCTATGGTGTGACCTAATTGCACAGGCCAGCTATAGCTATATAGATGCAACTTTTGATGCAGATATTCCTGAAATTTTAAATCAGAATGGCAGTATTGCAGTGTCGAGAGTTGAATCAGGAAACTATATTCCGGGGATTGCCAAAAATCAGGCATTTTTAAGTTTAGGCTGGAAACCTGAAAATGGTTTGAGTGCGGGTTTAGACGTGCGTTACTCAGATCGTATTTATGTCAATGATACCAATACTGAATATGCGCCAAGCTACACAGTCGCTGGTGCAAACGTTGGTTATAACTGGAATGTGAAAGACTGGTCTGTAAAAACTTTTGCACGCTTAGATAACCTGTTTGATAAAGATTATTCTGGTTCGGTGATTGTCAATGAAAGTAATAGCCGTTTCTTTGAGCCGGCAGAAGGACGGAACTGGAGCGCTGGTCTGAGTGTGACAAAAGAATTTTAATTGTTATGTGATGTAAAAAAACCGCCAGTATTGGCGGTTTTTTATGACAAACTATGAGTCGTAAATGACAACTTATGTGTCGCGTGACGGTAAAAAACCTTACCAGCTTAACGCACCGCCAGTTTGGTAATCTGTTACGCGCGTCTCGAAGAAATTCTTCTCTTTACGCAAGTCCATCATTTCTGACATCCACTGGAACGGGTTGTTCACGCCAGCAAACTGTTCAGGCAAGCCTAACTGCGCCAGACGACGGTTGGCAATGAACTTCAGGTATTCTTCCATCATGCCAGCATTCATGCCAAGTACACCGCGTGGCATGGTGTCACGTGCATATTCGATTTCCAGCATCGTGCCTTCAAGAATCATCTGGATGATTTCTTCCTGGAATTCAGTGGTCCATAAACCCGGGTTTTCGATCTTGATCTGGTTGATCATATCGATACCAAAGTTCAGGTGCATTGACTCATCACGCAGGATGTACTGGAATTGCTCGGCAACACCATTCATCTTGTTACGACGGCCCATCGACAGGATCTGGCTGAAACCACAGTAGAAGAAAATACCTTCAAGTACACAATAGAACGCGATCAGGTTGCGAAGCAGGATTTGGTCGTTTTCAGGGGTACCAGTTTTGAAAGTAGGATCACTTAAAGACTGAGTATATTTCAGGCCCCACGCTGCCTTACGTGCCACTGACGGTACTTCACGGTACATGTTGAAGACTTCGCCTTCATCCATACCTAACGACTCGATACAGTACTGGTAAGCGTGTGTGTGAATCGCTTCTTCAAATGCCTGACGCAAGATGTACTGACGGCATTCAGGGTTGGTAATGTGACGGTAAATCGCCAGTACCAGATTGTTTGCAACCAGTGAATCGGCAGTCGAGAAGAAACCAAGTGAACGCATCACAATGGTACGTTCATCTTCAGTCAAGCCATTTTCAGACTTCCACAGCGCGATGTCGTGGTTCATGTTGACTTCTTGCGGCATCCAGTGGTTTGCACATCCGTCCAGATACTTCTGCCAAGCCCATTCGTATTTGAATGGAACAAGCTGGTTCAAGTCTGCACGACAGTTGATCATCGCCTTGTCGTCAACCTGTACACGCTGTGCACCCATTTCAAGCTCTTCAAGGCCTGGAGCAACATCAAGCTGCTCTAGGGAAGCAGATGCTCTTGCCAGCGAATCGGTTGGATTTGATCCTCGGTTTTGAGTGGCTCTAAGGGGTTGTGCAGCTGCCACATCCGGCGATGCGTTGCCTGCATCAGATACCATCTGTGAATTAGTCGCTTTTTGCGGCTCGACGGGCGCAGGCTGCTGTTCAGGTGCAGCCGGTTTTTGCGAATCATCTTCGAAATCGTCCCAACTTAGGATAGACATATCAATTCTCTCAAATTATACGCTTCACTTATGTACATTGGACTATCTGGTGTTTAAAGAAACAACGAACATTTGTTAAGCGAGGCGATTTAGTTTTTAATAAATTTGGAATGTATTGTAGTTTTGATCGCGAAAATTTAATAGGTAATAAGATTTTTTTTGATGAAAAAACGACTATGGTTCTTCTATTCTTTTGTTTTTTAAGTAGAATTTCTTTATTGGTTTTTCCGTTGAAAAAAATAATAAAATCAATCGGTTATAGTTTTTTTAAAAACAGAACAACCCCGATTAAATCGAGGTTGTTTTTTAAGAGATAAATTAGCCTTTTATGTTTCTTGGATCATTTCCTGGGGAAATTGTGTCTTTTTGACGAATCAATTGATTAGTACCTTTGATTGTCAATTCTCCTCCGCCAGAGTTTTTTAACATAGTTTTAGCTGAGTTTATTGCATCACGTTGTGTTGAGTGAATGGATGAAGCGGTAGAATTACCATTTGCTTTATTTACCCATTCATTTCCACGTTGATATACCATGCGGTCATTTGATTTGCTCATGAGAATACTCCTAAATTTGAGCTTTCAACAAAGGCTAATTTGACGATTGCTTTAAACTAGTTCAGAATATTCCCTAGCTTTTTGGTAAAAAAGTTATCGCCCTAAAGACAGCCTAATGATCTTTAGGGAAAAGGGGAGCATCGTTGACGCGATGTTCCCTTTTTTCATTTTCGACAATCAGCTAATCTGCTGACATAATCAAAAGAAGTAATTCGTCTAAAGAAAACTACTTATTTTGTTTACGCTGCTGGCGAACTTTGAGCCAGAAATAAGCAATTGGTAAATAAAAGGTAATGCCAAAGGAAATCAGCAATGCCGCAAGTCCTAACATGTAGTTGTGAGTCATATGGGGCATTGAGGTTTCCTTATTTGTATTAAATTCTAAATCCTCCCCAAACCCCTCCTTTAATAAAGGAGGGGCTTCCATCCACCTATTTTGATTTCTGGAAGTCCCCCTTTATAAAAGGGGGATTTAGGGGGATTCTAGAAACTCGCCAATTACTGACAAGCCTCACAATCAGGGTTGTCAATTGAACATGCCATTGGCACTGGCGCCGCTTGAGCAAAACCTTCTTCCTCTGCAGGAGCTTCAGGTTTTTGCGCTTCAACGACAGGAGCTGCTGCTACAACAGGCGCCGCAACAGTTGCAGGTTTAACTGCGTTCAATGCGCCAGTGTTAATGGTTGATTTCTCAGCAGAAGTCGCACCCAATGCACGAAGGTAATAAGTCGTCTTAAGACCACGTAACCAGGCCATCTTGTAAGTGATGTCCAGTTTCTTACCGTTTGCACCAGCGATGTAAAGGTTAAGAGACTGAGCCTGATCGATCCATTTTTGACGACGTGATGCAGCATCCACGATCCAGCGAGTTTCAACTTCAAACGCAGTCGCGAAGATGGCTTTAAGCTCTTCCGGAATACGGGAAATCTTCTGCACAGAACCTTCGAAGTGTTTCAGGTCATTGACCATCACAGCATCCCAAAGACCACGTTCTTTCAACGCACGTACCAGATACGGGTTAATCACGGTGAATTCGCCAGACAGGTTTGATTTCACATACAAGTTCTGGAAGGTTGGCTCGATTGACTGAGACACGCCACAGATGTTTGAAATCGTAGCAGTCGGAGCAATTGCCATCACATTCGAGTTACGCATACCGTCTTTTTGAACTTTGGCACGTAAAGTATCCCAGTCCAGACGTTGAGTGCGGTCGACTTCGAACATGCGTTCTGGACGAGTTTTCGCAACCAGATCAAGCGAGTCGATTGGCAGGATACCTTGATCCCACAATGAACCTTTGAATGTTTCGTATGTACCACGTTCAACAGCCAAATCGCTAGATGTTGAAATCGCGTAGTACGAAATCACTTCCATCGATTCATCAGCAAACTCAACCGCAGCATCAGAACCATAAGCCAGGTTCATCTCATACAGTGCATCCTGGAAGCCCATGATACCCATACCAACTGGACGGTGTTTCAGGTTCGAGTTACGTGCTTGCGGAACAGCGTAGTAGTTGATGTCAATCACGTTATCGAGCATACGAACGGCTGTTTTAACCGTACGTGCCAGTTTTTCGCGATCAAGAACACCACCTTGAACGTGTTGTACCAGGTTGATTGAACCCAGGTTACATACTGCGATTTCTTCTTTGCTGGTGTTCAGCGTGATTTCTGTACACAGGTTAGAAGAGTGAACCACGCCTACGTGTTGCTGTGGTGAACGCAGATTACATACGTCTTTGAATGTGATCCACGGGTGACCTGTTTCAAACAGCATCGACAGCATTTTGCGCCACAAATCTTTTGCACGGATTTTCTTGTGCAACATGTTTGTTTCTTTGGCAATCGCTTCGTAATGTGCATAACGCTCAGCGAATTCTGCACCGGTCAAATCATGCAGATCAGGTGTTTCAGAAGGCGTGAATAAAGTCCATTCTGCATCTTCGAATACACGTTGCATGAACAGGTCAGGAACCCAGTTCGCAGTGTTCATGTCGTGGGTACGACGACGGTCATCACCAGTGTTCTTACGCAGTTCAAGGAATTCTTCGATGTCGAGGTGCCAAGTTTCTAAGTATGCACAAACTGCACCTTTACGCTTGCCGCCCTGGTTCACCGCAACAGCTGTATCGTTCGCCACTTTCAGGAACGGAACAACACCTTGCGACTTACCATTTGTACCTTTGATGTATGAGTTCAAGGCACGAACTGGCGTCCAGTCATTACCTAAACCACCTGCCCATTTAGACAGCATTGCGTTATCACGCATTGCGCCATAGATGTCGTACAGGTCATCATCAATTGTAGTCAAGTAACAGCTCGATAACTGTGGACGTAGCGTACCTGAGTTAAACAGGGTCGGCGTAGAAGCCATGTAGTCGAAGCTAGACAATAAGTTATAGAACTCAATCGCGCGGTCTTCGCGGTTTTCTTCATTGAGCGACAAGCCCATAGAAACACGCATAAAGAACAATTGCGGAAGTTCGAAACGTACACCATCTGAATGGATGAAGTAACGGTCAAATAAAGTTTGTAGACCCAAGTAAGTAAACTGGTTAGAGCGTTCCGGTTGAATCGCAGCAGCCAGTTTCGCCAGGTCAAAGTTCAACAACTCTGGAGAAAGCAGCTCAAGCTCAATCCCTTTTTTCAGGTAAGTTTCCAGCGCATCGCCTTCAACTGTATCTACAGGTAGACCCAGGAATTTCAAACCAGTCGCAACCAGGTCATCACGCAATAAACGTGCAGTCACATATGTATAGTTAGGTTCTTGCTCGATACGGGTACGGGTCGCCATCATCATCGTGGTCGAGATGTCAGACTCTTTTACGCCGTTGTACAAGTTTTTCACGGTCTCATCGACAATCGCTTGTACATCAATCCCTTCAAGGCCTTCTGCTGCTTTAGTAACATGCGCAGTTAAAGCACTTAAATCTAGTGGCTTGAGTTTGCCTTCAGCATCAGTAATTTGCAGGGTCGGGTGATGATGAGCACCTAACTGTTTACGTGCTTCAGAACGTTGTTCACGGTAAATGACATAAGAGCGTGCAACTTTCTGTTCGCCCGTACGCATTAGCGCAAGTTCAACTTGGTCTTGAATTTCTTCAATATGAATCGTTCCGCCAGAAGGTAAACGACGTTTAAAGGTATTTAATACCATTTCCGTCAGTTGCTCGATACGATCATGGATCCGGCTCGAGTCAGCGCTTTGTTGGCCTTCAACCGCCAAAAACGCTTTACCAATTGCGACAGAAATTTTTTCTGCATCAAAAGCGGCAACATCACCGGTGCGTTTAATCACCTGAAGTTGACCAGGAGTTGAAGTGATTACGCTCATGTTAGCATAGCTCCGTTGTCATCTATTTTTATGTTTATAGACCGTTTGAACTGGGCAAAATTTATGCCACAGTGTTTGAGGAATAAACACAAGACCTAGTGGTTTTAAAATTAATTGAACACAAGATACGGGAAAATTTAGGGTAGATCAATATTGACATTTAGCTAAATATTTTTCTTAAGTTGTGCTTTAATCCTTGTAAAAATATCGCTATTTTTATTGATTTTTGTATAAGCCTTATCAGGCAAGGCATAGCATAACAAAGTCAAAAGAAAGTGCTTATAGATAACACTGTGGATAACTAAAAAGTGCTGAATCAAGCAGTCATATTTTGTCCATGTAATAGTTGTGTAAATCGCAACTCAGATCTAAGCCACTGTTTCAAGCATAATTGTCCAAAAAATGCACGATAAAATATTACAAAATGCTATCTTGATGTATCAGTTTGGTGAACGCTATCTTGTTTACAATGTAAACGTGTGTATATTGCAAGCATATTAAAAACGTATCTATTGGATTTCAAAAGGATACGCCTATAGCGTAGATCCACCAAATAAGGGGCAATACATGAGCCAAGAAGAAAAGTTACCCAAGATTTTAATTGTTGAAGATGACGAGCGTCTTGCTCGTTTAACGCAAGAATACCTCATTCGTAACGGACTTGAGGTGGGGGTAGAGCCGGATGGTAACCGTGCCATTCGTCGGATTATTGCCGAGCAGCCAGATATGGTGGTGCTGGATGTGATGTTACCAGGTGCTGATGGCTTGACCATTTGCCGTGAAGTACGTCCACATTATCATCAACCGATTTTGATGTTGACTGCGCGTACTGAAGACATGGATCAGGTTTTGGGTCTGGAAATGGGTGCAGATGACTATGTCGCTAAACCAGTTCAGCCGCGTGTATTGCTGGCGCGTATCCGTGCATTGCTGCGTCGTACTGACAAGGTGCCTGAAGATGAAGTGGCACAGCGCATCGAATTTGATGATCTGGTCATCGACAATGGCGGCCGTTCAGTGACCTTAAATGGCGATCTGGTTGATTTTACCAGCGCAGAATATGACCTGTTATGGTTGCTTGCATCGAATGCTGGCCGTATTCTCTCTCGCGAAGATATTTTCGAGCGTTTACGTGGTATCGAATATGATGGCCAAGATCGTTCAATCGATGTGCGTATTTCTCGTATCCGTCCAAAAATCGGTGACGATCCAGAAAATCCGAAGCGTATTAAAACAGTACGTAGTAAGGGTTATCTTTTTGTTAAAGAGACCAATGGTCTTTAAGCAAATGTGGTTTGTTGCTTGAACAAGCAGGATAAATTATAGGTGTTTAAACACAGTATATTTTTGCGTATATACGCAGGACTCGTCATCCTTGTCGTCTTGGTGGCGGTGTTCGGCTATTTGTTGGTACAGATTATCAACTATCAGCGTGCGCAAGAATATCGCGAATCCCTGACTGATGGTATGGCGTATATCATCAGTGAAGGGGTCGCACGCCAGCCAAATCTCCAGCAAAAGATGGATTGGGTTTCTGATGCCTCCGATTTGCTGGAATTACCTATCCATTATGTAGAAGCCAGTAAGGTCGATATTACCCGTGCTGAAGGGCGCCGTATTGCCGAACGTAAGGCGGTGGTGCGTTGGGACGCCGAATCAGGTATTGCCTATATTGTGGTTGGGCTGCGCGATGACCCGGGTCATTACCTTTATATTAAGGCCGACAGTATTACTGAGCGCCAGATGAAGGCCTTACCAGTCTTTATCCTGGACTATCTGGTCTACTATCCAGGTCAGGAAAAAGAATATCTGGCTCGTATTCAGGATTATTTTTCTTATCCGGTTTCTATCGAAAATGTCCAGAATCTACCTTTAGACTCCGAGCAAATCGGACGTCTGCGTCTGGACCATAGCATCATTTTATACCGCGATAATGCCTCTATTCGTGGCACCACGATTTCAATTATTTCACCGATTCCTGGTTCGACTTCGCAAGTATTGGTCATGGGGCCGGTACCCTTGTTTAACTGGATGCCATTCCAGTTGGCGACCGGTATTACCTTATTAAGCCTTTTTGTGTTGAGTCTGGGTGTTTATGGTCTTCTGGTTCCGATGCAGCGTAAGTTGCGTGAAGTCAGCTATGCCTTAAACAAAATGAAATCGGGTAATATGTCATTGCGTCTTCCTGTGGAAGGCAGTGACGAGATGTCTACACTGGCGTCTAGCTATAACAATATGTCAGATCATATCCAGCGTTTGATCGAAGCGCAGCGTGAGTTGATGCGTGCGGTGTCGCATGAGTTGCGTACACCGGTGGCACGAATCCGCTTTGGTGTGGAAATGATGGCGGATGAAGATGACTACGATTATCGTCTGCAACAGGTGGAACAGATTGATAAAGATATTGAAGCGCTGAATACCTTGATTGATGAGATCATGACCTATGCCAAACTGGAACAGGGCATGCCGTCGATTGAGTTTGAGCAAATCGATCTGTATGACGTACTGAATCAGGTGGCACAAGAAACTGAAGCGCTGAAAACCCAGAAAATCATCGAATTACATCCAATGCCTGTTGCGGTCACAGTAGAGGCGGAGCGTCGTTATCTGCATCGTGTAATTCAGAATCTGGTCGGCAATGCTGTACGTTATTGCGATAATAAAATCTTGATTAGCGGCGGTCTGGATCAGGATGGTCAGGCCTATGTTTGCGTTGAAGATGACGGGCCGGGGATTCCAGAAATAGATCGTGCCCGCATTTTTGAAGCCTTTGCCCGACTGGATGATAGCCGTACCCGTGCGTCGGGTGGTTATGGTTTAGGTTTGTCGATTGTCAGCCGGATTGCGTACTGGTTTGGTGGCACGATTCAGGTGGATCAAAGTCCGACGCTGGGTGGTGCGCGTTTTACCATGACCTGGCCGGCACAACGTTATGTCAAGAAGAGTAAGCGCAAAATGCTGGAAAAAAAGCCAGAGGAAGCGAGTGATCATTTAGCTTGATATTGTGTAAATGATTTTGGTCATAAAAAAACGATGCATCAGCATCGTTTTTTTATTGGAAGAGATTTTATTCCTGAATGGTCGCATCAGGTTCAATGAGTGATTTGCCCTCTTTTAAGCTTTGTAGCGCTTCAGGGTTAAAGTCGATCAACAGTTTGGTGTTTTTCGCATCGACATTATAGCGCTGAATCAGTTTCTGGTCGCCTGATAATGTTTCGACTTTATATTCGTCAGCGATATTCATAATGCCATCCAGATTGATGCTGGAGGAGGCATGATCTTCTTGAAAAAGTGCATGGATGTCACGTAAGTCAAAAGCTGCCTGGTTTATATTAGGATTTTTCTGGATGTAATTTTCTATATGGCGAACCAGTAATTGAGCAAATAAAAAATAATTAGGTCGATGGGAAAAGCGTAGAGACATGCAAGGACTCCTTATTGTTACTTTATTAATATCATGATGTGGTTTAGAAATAGAAATAACATATTCTGAATCAGTCCGTTGAGCATGTTGCAAAAAGACACAATTGCCAATCCAAGATTACCAAGTAGCTGCAGGGGGGTAAAGCAACAGTTAGATGTAAAAAATCACATTAAATATCAAGTTAAATCAAATAGTTTGAAAGAAAAAATAGTTGTTAAAATAAGTTTTTATCCGATTTAACTTGGATTCAATAGTGAAAAGGACTATATCTAAATGGGTGGGCGAGAAAAGCAACTTATCGATCAGTCTATTTTCTGGCAGCGCTATTTATAAAAAAATTAATAGATAAACGCCAATCTCAACTTTTAATTAAGTTTTCCAACTGTAAAGGAGGATTACCTAATTGAGAATTTAAAACGACTGAAATTGTATGTGAAAGAATTTTTCGAGTGATACGATGAGATAAATGCCATAGATCTCTAGCCCTGACTTTTTGTATATTAAACTGCGCTGTTAGTTGTCCTATGACTGTTTCAATTTTCCTTCGGGCATTCATCAGTATTCTCATAGCTTCTTTCGGTCGATGGTCAACCATATTTTTTCTAAATGGTGTTTGTAAATCAACAGACTGTAAATCATAATATTTTTTTAGTTCAGGTCTTAAATACCCTTTATCAGCACCAAGCAGACCATGAATATTCTGTGTAATTTCAGGTGCAACATCTCGTTCATCGCAGTTTGCTGGAGCAAAAGTATAATCTGTAATCATTCCTGAGAAATTAATCACAATATGTCCTTTAAAACCATAATATTTTTCTTGTTTAGCTGCACAATAACTGAAGCCAGCATCGGTTTTAAAATTTCTATGTTTTTTTGCTCGAGCATAGCGACAAACAGGAATAGGAAAGCCATCAATAAAATGAATATTATCGTGCATAAAGGTTTTTCTAATCTTGGTCATAATTTGCTGATTGACTTGCCATAAATTTGCACAGTGTTTACAGAAATTAGGATAAGAACCTAATTTTGGAAACCAGTCTAAGTAATTGTGTTTAAAATATTTCCAGATATTTTTATCAGAATCCAATCCTAAAAATTCACCTACAATTTGTATAGTAATTATTTCAATATCGGTTAAAGCTGGAGGAAATCCTCTCGTTCTTAATGGCTTTGTGACGATAAGTGAATAGCAAGAATCTATGAATAAATACACAGAAATGATAAATTCGTAAATGGACATAACACGAGGTAGTTTTCTTGGTCGAAATCTAAATTGTGTTATGTCCTTTTTATTTCAATAGTTTAGAAAGTTGAGATTCGCGTAGATAATTAAAATTTAATTTAGGAAAACGATTAAAACGAATTCTGAATGATTAAAGTCAAATTAAATGCTGAAATGTCTAAAAAATCATCCCAAAGACTAAGGCTTATAAACTAGCAAGTGAAATCCAAAATCAGGTACAATTGGCGGGATTAATTTTGTGTTTGGTGTATTTGAAGGCCAATACATACATTCTTTGTTAACAAATAGGCCTGCCAGGAGTTATCCCCGCATGAGTGCTATTACTCCATACGAATGGGCAATTATTGCCTTCGTGATCGGCGTTACATTTTTATGCGTCTTTATGCTGACTGTCCCATTACTCCTCGGGGGTAAATCATGGGGCCGTGCCAAGCAGGAGCAGTTTGAGTCAGGTGTAGTTAGCGCAGGTGGAGCTCGTATCCGCTTGTCTGCAAAATTCTATTTAGTTGCAATTTTCTTTGTAGTGTTTGATTTAGAAGCACTTTATCTATATGCATGGGCAGTTTCTGTTCGTGAGGTAGGTTGGATTGGTTTTGCAACTGCAGCTATCTTTATCATAGTTTTACTTGTTGGTTTGATTTACGAATTATCGACAGGCGCACTCAATTGGGCACCTTCAGACAGACGTAAGGCAGCAGGAATTAAAGCTAAGATTGGTTCGCCAAATATGGATCTTGCAGAAATTACGCGCTTCAACTCAATTGAAGAATTGGTGATGGATCCAACGGGTCAAATCCCGGCTCAATCATCTGGTTTTGTGAAAAAGTCACAAACTCAATTATCTGATAAGGAGTAAGACGGGATGAAATATACATTAACCCGTGCGAATCCGAATGCTGACCAATATCCACTTCAGGAACGTATTGTTGTAGAAGATCCGTTGCTAGAAGAAGAAGTGAATAAAAATGTATTCATGACTCGCTTAGAGGATGTGGTACATACAGCAGTCAACTGGGGTCGTAAAAACTCAGTTTGGCCATTTAACTTTGGTACATCTTGCTGCTACGTAGAATATGCAACGACCTTGACCGGCGTGCATGACTTGTCACGTTTTGGTGCCGAGGTTATCCGTGCTTCACCGCGTCAGGCGGACTTAATGATTGTAGCGGGTACTTGCTTCGTAAAAATGGCGCCAGTAATTCAGCGTCTGTACGAACAGATGCTTGAACCAAAATGGGTCATTTCAATGGGTGCATGTGCCAACTCAGGTGGTATGTACGATATTTATTCAGTCGTACAAGGTGTGGATAAAATCATCCCGGTCGATGTGTATATTCCAGGTTGCCCACCACGTCCTGAAGCTTTGATTCAGGCATTGATGCTGTTGCAAGACCAGATTCAACTAGAGCGTCGTCCGCTTTCTGCGGTGATCGGTGATGATCTTAAGCCAGTGTATAAGCCAAAGATGATGCCGGAACGTGACCGTAAGAAAGACCAGCGTGTTGCTGTGAAGAACTTACGCTCTATGGATGAAATTAAATAATTTAAACGACAGGTTGTTTTGTTGTGCACCCGCTATGGGTGTAATTGTCGTTTAGGTTGACTGAATTTGTATTAAATAGGAAGCCAAGCCAATGGCTGAAACTGACATTGCTATGCCAGAATCAACGCCTGTTGATTCACGCCCAGCATTTGCCATCATTGAAGAACTCAAAACCAAATTTGGTGAGAACTTCTTTGTGCAAACGACTTTCGAGGATTTCCCGACAGTCTGGGTTGAGCGCGCACGTGTACAAGAAGTTTTAATGTTCTTGCGTACAGTGTCACGTCCTTACGTGATGTTGTTCGACCTGTCAGCGGTAGATGAGCGTCTGCGTACGCACCGCGACGGTTTACCTGCGTCTGACTTCACCGTGTTCTATCACCTGTTGTCGCTCGAGCGTAATACTGACATTCGTATTAAAGTTGCCTTAGCTGAAAGCGATTTGAATCTTCCAACGGCAACCAATATTTGGCCAAATGCCAACTGGTACGAACGTGAAGCTTACGATATGTTCGGGATCAATTTCGAAGGGCATCCAATGCTCCGTCGTATCTTGTTGCCAACCTATTGGGAAGGTCATCCGCTACGTAAAGAATATTCTGCGCGTGCGACTGAATATACGCCGTATTTGCAAGATAAAGCCAAACAGGACTACGAACAGGAACATCTTCGTTTCGTCCCTGAAGATTGGGGTATGAAGCGCGGCAATGCCGATGAAGACTTCATGTTCCTGAACTTGGGTCCGAACCATCCATCTGCGCACGGTGCGTTCCGTGTGATCTTGCAGCTGGACGGTGAAGAAGTGAAAGACTGTGTGCCTGACATCGGTTATCACCACCGTGGTGTGGAAAAGATGGCTGAACGTCAAACCTGGCATTCATTCATTCCGTATACAGACCGTGTCGACTACCTCGGTGGTTGTGCGCAAAACATGCCTTACGTGCTTGGCGTAGAGCAAATGGCGGGTATTACTGTACCTGACCGTGCGCAATGTATCCGCGTGATGATGTCTGAACTGTTCCGTATCAATAACCACTTGCTGTTCATTGGTACTGCGATTCAGGATGCCGGCGGTATGACGCCAGTCTTCTACATGTTCGCCGATCGTCAGAAAATCTATGACGCGATTGAAGCGATCACCGGTTACCGTATGCATCCGGCATGGTTCCGTATCGGTGGTACCGCACATGACCTTCCAAATAACTGGCAGCACCTGATCCGTGAAATCCTGGATTGGATGCCGAAACGTTTGAAGGAATACCATACTGCAGCGCTAAAAAACTCGGTGTTTGTGGGTCGTACCCGTAATGTTGCGCAATACGATGCAAAATCTGCATTGGCTTGGGGTGTAACAGGTACAGGTCTGCGTGCTACAGGTATTGACTTTGACGTACGTAAATACCGCCCATATAGCGGTTATGAAAATTACGACTTCGAAGTGCCAGTGGAGTACGAAGGCGATGCCTATGCACGTGTCATCGTTCACTACCGTGAAATTGAAGAATCACTGAAAATTATCAAACAATGTTTAGATAATATGCCGTCTGGTGCGTATAAAGCAGACCATCCACTGGCTGTTCCACCACCAAAAGACAAGACATTACAAGATATTGAAACCTTGATTACGCACTTCCTGAGTGTATCTTGGGGTCCTGTAATGCCGGCGGGTGAAGCATCTGTGATGGCGGAAGTGGTGAAAGGCGCGTCGAACTACTACTTGACTTCAGACAAGTCAACCATGAGTTACCGTACCCGTATTCGTACACCAACCTTCACGCATTTACAGCAAATGCCTTCTGTGATTAACGGCAGCTTAATGTCTGACTTAATCATTTATTTAGCGACCATTGACGTCGTAATGGCTGACGTGGATCGCTAAGGGGTAAACGCATTATGATGATTTTGACTGATAAAAAGCCACGTGTGAATGTTGAAGGAATTTTGACTGCGGACGAAATTCACGATATCGAACATCACATGGGGCACTACCCATACCCACGTGCAGCGTGTCTAGATGCGCTGAAGTGTGTACAACGCCGTAATGGCTGGGTAGATGATGCGCAAATGAATGCCATCGCACAAATGCTGAGCATGAGCGTTGCAGACCTTGAAGGTGTGGCAACGTTCTATAACCGTATTTACCGTCAGCCGGTCGGTCGTCACGTAATTTTATTATGTGATTCGATTGCGTGTTTCTTGATGGGTGCGGAAACTTTGGCAGAAGCATTCCAGCGCGAATTAGGAATCCAGTTTGGTCAAACGACTGCAGATGGTCGTTTCACTTTGCTGCCAATTTGCTGTCTGGGCAACTGTGACAAAGGTCCAACCTTAATGATTGATGAAGACACGCACGGTCTGGTTGAAGTGACTTCGGTGAAACAGCTGTTGGAGAAGTATGTATGAATACTGAACCAAAACCAATTTATGGCGACGGTAACCCGGAAACGCATCCATTAACATGGCGTTTAAGCAAACAAGCCAACGTACGTAATGCAGATGATTACGAAGCGCTGGAAGGTTATGCAGGCTTTAAAAAAGCACTGAGCATGTCGCCTAAAGATGTATTGGAAGTGGTTAAAGCAGCGACTGTTAAAGGTCGTGGTGGTGCAGGCTTCCCGGCAGGCATTAAATGGTCTTTGATGGCGCCAAACGACAACTCAGGTCCACGTTACCTGATTTGTAATGCCGATGAGATGGAACCAGGTACCTTTAAAGACCGTTTGTTGATGGAAGATCTTCCGCATCAATTGATCGAAGGGATGCTGATTGCGGGTTATACGCTTGAAGCAACACACGGTTATATCTTTATCCGTGGCGAGTACATTGAAGCTGCTCAGTACTTAAATGAAGCACTTGAGCAAGTTCGTGCCAAAGGTTACTTAGGGGATAACATCCTTGGTACAGGCTGGAACTTCGAGTTACACGTGCATACCGGTGCGGGTCGTTATATCTGCGGTGAAGAAACTGCATTGATTAACTCGCTAGAAGGTCGCCGTGCCAACCCGCGTACTAAACCGCCATTCCCGCAAGTTGCAGGTGCTTGGGGTCGTCCTACGATTGTCAACAACGTAGAGACCTACAACAACTTACCAGCCATCATGCTGCGTGGTCCTGAATGGTATATCAACTTGTCTGCGGGTAAGTCGAAAGATCCAGGCACCAAGATTTATGGTGCATCAGGTAAGGTAAAATTCCCGGGTCTATGGGAGCTTCCATTTGGTACGACAGCACGTGAAGTGATTGAAGACCATGCGGGTGGTATGCGTGACGGCTTAAAACTGAAAGCATGGTTACCGGGTGGTGCATCGACTGACTTCCTGGCTGCCGAGCATATTGATCTTCCTATGGATGCGGAAAGCATCATGAAAGCAGGTTCGCGTTTAGGGACTTGTTTGTTGATGGTGGTAGATGAAACCCAATGTATGGTTTCAGCGACACGTAACCTCGAAGAATTCTTTGCACGCGAATCATGTGGTTTCTGTACGCCTTGCCGTGATGGCTTACCTTGGGCTGTGAAAGCGCTGAAAGCACTGGAAGATGGCACAGGTAAGAAAGAAGATATCGATCACTTACAAGAACTGACTCGTAAGCTTTGGATTGGTAAAACTTTCTGTGCCCACGCACCGGGTGCAATGGAGCCGCTTATGGGCGCACTCAAATATTTCCGTGGCGAATTTGAAGCGAAGGTTGTGAATGCCGCCGCTCAAACCAGCAACGTAGAACAAGCTTAAGGAATTCGACTATGGCTACAATTCATGTCGATGGCAAATCGTATGAAGTCAACGGCTCGGAAAACTTGCTACAAGCATGTTTGAGTCTTGGCATTGATATCCCATACTTTTGTTGGCATCCATCCTTAGGTTCTGTCGGTTCTTGCCGTCAATGTGCCGTGACCCAGTACGCGAATCCAGAAGATACGCGTGGCCGTTTGGTCATGTCATGTATGACGCCAGCATCTGACAATACCTACATCTCGATTGAAGACAAAGAAGCCAAAGATTTCCGTGCTTCGATTGTTGAATTCTTGATGACCAACCATCCGCACGACTGTCCAGTCTGTGAAGAAGGGGGTCACTGTCATTTACAAGATATGACTGTAATGACGCAGCATGACCGTCGTCGCTACCGTTTCACGAAGCGTACCCATTACAACCAGGAGCTTGGCTCATTCATTTCTCACGAAATGAACCGTTGTATCGCGTGTTACCGTTGTGTGCGTTATTACAAAGACTACGCAGGTGGTACGGACTTCGGCGTGTATGCCAATGCATCACGTGTGTACTTCGGTCGTCCTGAATCAGGTACTTTAGAGTCTGAATTCTCGGGCAACCTGACTGAAGTATGTCCAACAGGTGTATTCACCGACAAAACTCATTCGGCTCGCTACAACCGTAAATGGGACATGCAGTATGCGCCAAGCGTATGCCAAGGCTGTTCTTCAGGTTGTAACATCTCTCCGGGTGAGCGTTATGGCGAACTTCGCCGCGTAGAAAACCGTTATAACGGTGAAGTCAACCAGTACTTCCTATGCGACAAAGGCCGTTTCGGTACAGGTTATGTGAACCGTGAGGACCGTCCGCGTCAACCACAATTCCGTCAAGGTGCAACTGTTGAAACTGTTTCAGTGGATGCAGCACTAGACACGGTCATTGCAAATATCCAGGGCAAAAAAGTATTGGGTATTGGTTCACCGCGTGCATCACTTGAATCAAACTTCGCACTTCGTGAGTTGGTGGGTCAAGAGAACTTCTCAACAGGTCTATCTCAAAAAGAGCAAAACCTGGTTGAGTTGGCAGCTTCTATCATGCAAACCGAGGGTGTTTACAACCCGAACATGCGTGAAATTGAAAGCTATGATGCAGTGCTAATCTTAGGTGAAGACTTAACCCAAACTGCGCCTCGTATGGCTTTATCTGTTCGCCAGGCTGCGAAAAATAAAGGCAAAGAGATGGCGGCAGAGCGCCGTACGCAAGAATGGTTAGCTGAGCCGGTACAACGTATTGCCCAAGATGCAAAATCTCCGATTTACATCCTGGCTGCGACACAAACCCGTTTGTCTGATGTTGCTGAAGGCGAAGTGGTTGCTTCTCCAAACGATATCGCGCGTTTAGGTTTTGCGGTTGCTGCAGCAGTTGCTGGTGAAACGATTCTTGGTTTAGATGACGATGCCAAAGCATTTGCACAAACCATTGCGGACACTTTAAAAGCTGCGAAGAAACCACTGGTCATCTCGGGTACAAGCTTGCAAGATCCTGCCATTATGGAAGCTGCTGCACAAGTTGCACAGAATCTGGGTAATGCAGGTCTGTCCTTGACGGTTCCTGAAGTGAACTCGATGGGTATGGCGATCTTGGGTGGTCAAAGCCTAGAGCAAGCATTTGCACAAGATTACGATACTGTGATTGTGGTTGAAAACGACCTTTACCGTCGTCTTCCTGCTGCACAGGTCGATGCTGCACTTGCAGGCAAAGAAGTGATCGTTCTGGATCACTCTGAAACTGAAACTGTGAAGAAAGCCGACATCGTACTTTCTGCCGCTTCGTTTGCTGAAGGTGATGGTACTGTCGTTTCTCAAGAAGGCCGTGCACAACGTTTCTACCAAGTGTATGACCCAAGCTACTACAATCCTGAATTGGCGATCAAGGAATCTTGGCGCTGGTTACACGCTCTGGAAACAGGCGTAAAAGGCAAAGCGATTTCTTGGACTTTACTGGATGACGTAATCGAGTCAGTGGCGAAGAACGTTCCTGCGCTTGAGGGCATTCTGGATGTTGCACCTGATGCGGGCTTCCGTGTTCATGGCTTGAAAGTGGCACGTGAACCACGTCGTTACTCAGGTCGTACTTCAATGCGTTCGCCATTGTCTGTACATGAGCCGAAACAGCCTACAGATAAAGACTCTGCATTAACGTTCTCGATGGAAGGTTATGTCGGAGACCAGACTCCATCTCCACTGGTTCCATTTGCATGGTCTGCAGGCTGGAACTCGCCACAAGCCTGGAACAAGTTCCAGGAAACTGTAGGTGGTTCACTCAAAGGTGGTGATTCAGGCGTTCGTTTATTCGACCGTTTGGCAAAACGTCCGGCACGTACATTCGTTGCACCGGCACCTGTTCTGGTCAATGCTGAAAGCTTCCGTCTGGTACCAATGCACCATATCTTTGGTTCAGGTGAATTCACGGTAAAAACACCAGCGATGGAAACACGTATTCCTGAAGCGGTATTTGCAGTGGGTGAGCAGGATGCAGCGCGCCTGAATGTTCAAGATGGTCAGACAATCACGGTGAAAGCAGGTGAAACGTCAATCGTTCTTCCAGTTCAAGTGATTGAATATTTACCGACAGGTTATATTGGCTACCCAATCGGTCTGGCACCGACGGTATCTCTTGCAGAGCCTGTTTCAGTCGCGGTAGGAGTGTAATTCATGGAACAAGAATTAATCCGTCAAACGCCGCTGTGGGCTGAAAACTGGCCAATTGCCTATTCAGTCATTCAAGCGATTGTGATCTTGCTGGTTGTAGTACTGATCGCTGCGTTGATGTCTTTTATTGAACGTCGTTTACTCGGCTTGTGGCAAGACCGTTACGGTCCGAACCGTGTTGGTCCGGGCGGTATGTTCCAGATTGTTGCCGACATGCTGAAAATCATGTTCAAGGAAGACTGGACACCAAAATTTGCTGACAAATTGACGTTCCGTATGGCGCCAGCAGTTGCGATGGCAACTGCGGTGCTATCGTTCATGGTTATTCCTGTATCACCTTATTTAGGTGTAGCAGACATGAACATCGGCCTGTTGTTCTTTATGGCAATGGCGGGTATTGCAGTTTATGCAGTCCTGTTCGGTGGCTGGTCATCAAACAACAAATATGCCTTACTGGGCGGTTTACGTTCTGCAGCTCAAACCATTTCGTATGAAGTGTTCTTGGGTATCTCGTTGATGGGTGTGGTGGCAATTGCCGGTTCATTCAACATGCGTGAAATCGTTGAAGCGCAAAAAGATGTCTGGTTTGTTATTCCTCAGTTCCTAGGTTTCCTGATCTTCGTGGTTGCGGGTGTTGCGGTAACGCATCGTCACCCATTTGACCAACCAGAAGCAGAACAAGAACTGGCAGAAGGTTACCATGTCGAATACGGCGGTATGAAGTGGGGGATGTTCTTCGTTGCGGAATACGTCAACGTGGTACTGATCTCTGCATTGATCGTGACGTTATTCTTCGGTGGCTGGCTTGCGCCATTCAACCTTGATATTCCGTTCCTTCCAGCAGCATTCTGGTTCATTATCAAAACAGCATTCTTTGTAATGATGTTTGTACTGGCGCGTGGTTCATTAATGCGTCCACGTTATGACCAGGTGATGAACTTTGGTTGGAAAATTTGCTTGCCATTGGCGTTGGTTAACCTTTTGGTAACTGGTGCTGTGATTCTGATGAATCAGGCCTAAGACAGCAGGGAGAACAAAATGTTTAAATTTCTAGCTGGATTCGGGTCAATCGTTCGTTCGTTGTGGATGGTGTTCAGCCACGCAACACGTAAACGTGACACCATTTTATATCCGGAAGTGCCGGCCGAAGAAATCGTGCCACCACGCTTCCGTGGTCGTATCGTATTGACGCGCGACCCTGATGGCGAAGAACGCTGTGTGGCATGTAACCTGTGTGCAGTTGCCTGTCCGGTAGGCTGTATTTCACTACAAAAAGCAGAACGTGAAGATGGTCGCTGGTATCCGGAATTTTTCCGTATCAACTTCTCGCGTTGTATTTTCTGCGGTATGTGTGAAGAAGCGTGTCCAACCACTGCGATTCAGATGACCCCGGACTTCGAGCTTGGCGAATATGTTCGTCAGGACCTGGTCTATGAAAAAGAACACCTGCTAATTTCTGGTCCTGGTAAATATCCTGACTATAACTTCTACCGTGTAACCGGTATGGCAGTTGCAGGCAAGGACAAAGGTCAAGCACAGCGTGAAAGTGCACCTGTTGATGTACGGAGTCTATTACCATGATGTGGCCATTTTATTTAATGGCCCTCGTGGCCATTGTCTCTACGGTTCGCGTGGTGACTAACGCGAATCCGGTACATGCTTTATTAAGTCTGATCGTGTCATTGCTTGCAGTCGCAGGCATGTTCCTGATCGTCGGTGCGCCATTCGCTGGTGCGCTGGAAGTAATTGTTTATGCGGGTGCGATCATGGTGTTGTTCGTGTTCGTGGTGATGATGCTGAACCTGGGTGAGCAGACCGTTGAACAAGAACGCAAATGGTTGACTTCATCGGCTTGGGCTTATCCGGCGTTGATGAGCTTCCTGATCGGTTTGGTGCTGGTATGGGTATTAAACTCTGATTACACACAAGCTTCACTGGTAATGGGTACAGAAATGGTGGGCCCGAAAGCAGTGGGTCAAGCACTCTTTACGCAATACTTGTTGTTGGTTGAAGTTGCCGCGATGTTATTGCTTGCTGCCTTGGTAGCTGCATTCCATTTGGGTAAACGTGAACCAGATGCAGAAGAGGAAAAAGAATAATGGGCAACATCCCTTTAGAGCATGGTTTGATCGTTGCATCTATTCTCTTTGCACTGGGTTTTTACGGTGTAATGGTGCGACGCAACCTACTATTTATTTTAATGAGCCTTGAAATCATGATGAACGCTGCTGCTTTAGCGTTCGTCCTGGCGGGCAGTGCATGGGCACAGCCAGATGGTCAGATCATGTTTATCCTGATCCTGACGCTTGCTGCGGCAGAGGCTTGTATTGGTCTTGCGATCGTCCTTCAGTTCTATCATCGCTTCCATCACCTGGATGTGGATGCTGCTAGTGAGATGCGCGGATGAGTTATTTATATCTAACAATTTTATTTCCGCTCATTGGTTTTGTCCTGTTAGCGGCGGGGCGCAACAAGCTTCCGGAATCTGTTGCAGCGATGATTGGTGTGGGTGCAGTCGGTTTATCTGCACTGTTCGCACTGATTGCAGGTATGGACTTTGTGAATAATGGTTCAACTGCAGTTGTGCAACATCTTTGGACCTGGTTCAGTGTTGGCGGTTTTGCTCCGGGCATCAGCTTGCAACTGGATGGCTTGTCTTTATTGATGCTGGGCATGGTGACAGGCGTGGGTTTCTTAATTCACATCTTTGCATCATGGTACATGCGCGGTGAAGAAGACTTCGCACGTTTCTTCTCTTACTTCAACCTGTTCGTTGCAAGCATGTTATTGCTGGTATTGGGTGACAACCTGGCGTTGTTATTCCTGGGTTGGGAAGGCGTAGGTCTGTGTTCATACCTGCTGATCGGTTATTACTACCAGAACCCTGCAAACGGTCTGGCGGCAATCAAGGCATTTACCGTGACCCGTATCGGTGACGTATTCTTGCTGATTGCCATGTTCCTGATCTTCCAGCAATTCGGTACCTTGAACATTCAGTACATCGTTGAAAATGCGGCGACTGTAATGACGCAAAGTTCTTCATTGACCATCTGGACAGCATTGCTCTTATTCTTGGGTGCGGCAGGTAAATCTGCACAGATCCCGTTACAAACATGGTTAGCCGATGCGATGGCAGGTCCGACACCTGTTTCTGCATTGATCCATGCTGCAACAATGGTAACAGCCGGTGTTTACCTGTGCTGCCGTCTGTTCGCAGTCTTTGAACTTGCACCAGAAGTGATGGTATTTATTTCGATCACAGGTGCGGTGACCTTGCTTGTGGCTGGTTTTGCTGCACTGGTTCAAACCGACATCAAACGTATTCTGGCATACTCAACCATGAGTCAGCTCGGTTATATGTTTATGGCGGTAGGTGCTGAAGCATACCAGGCAGGTCTGTTCCATATGCTGACTCACGCATTCTTCAAGGCATTATTGTTCTTGTCGTCTGGTGCGGTGATTCTGGCTTACCATCACGAACAAAACATCTTCAAGATGGGCGGTCTGTTCTACAAGAACAAATTCCTGTTTGCATGTTTCGCGATTGGTGGCGGTGCATTGGCAGCGATTCCATTCCTGACGATTGGTTTCTTCTCAAAAGATGCGATTCTTGCTGCAGTCTGGACGCAAAGTCATATTGCTGGTTTGCCAGTATATAACACGCTGTACTGGGTCGGTGTTGCAGGTGCATTCTTAACCTCTATTTATACATTCCGTTTAATTTGGGTTGTATTCTTTGGCAAAGAAAACACACCTTATCATGAAATCCAAGGTGCAACTTACTGGGCGCCACTGGCAATTCTTGCTGTACTTTCAACAGGTCTGGCGATCGTCCTAAAAGCACCGGTAATGAGCATTCTGGATGCTGCACAAATTCCAGCCTTCATTATTCCTGAAGCGCTTGAAGCAGGTGCACATGGTGCTGAATACATCGCAATTGCTGTTGCTTTGACAGGTCTTGCAGTGGGTGTCGTGCTGTTCGCTTTTGCTTACAATGCAGTCAAACGTTTTGCAGCCACTTCTGTAGGTGCTGGCCTGGTCAACATCTGCCGTAATGCATTAGGTTTCGATACGCTGTATGACATCATTTTCGTGAAGCCATATTTATTGTTCGCGAAGATCTTTGGTCGTGATCCAATTGATGGCCTATGGCTGGTACTTCCTGCACTTGTTAAAGGTGGTCACAGCTTTACAAGTTCACGTCAAACCGGTTCACTGCGTGAATATGCATCTAGTATGGGGCTCGGTGTCGTTGTCCTACTGATGATCTTGATCGTGATTCAGGTCGTGGGGAAATAAAATGGAAGCTCCAAACAATATTATTTTGCCGGCTCTGATCCTCATTCCGTTCATTGCAGGTTTCATATGCTGGTTGGTCGATAAACTCGACCAACACTTGCCGCGTTATATCGCGCTGATCGGTATGCTGGTGACCTTGGTCTTGACCATCGTCCTTTGGCAGACTGGTACTTATAACTATGAATTAGGCGGTGCTACACCTTCGTGGGCTGCCGAATTCAAATTGCCTTGGATTCAAACCCTGGGCATTAACATTCACTTGGCAGTGGATGGTTTATCACTTCTTATGGTTGGCTTGACTGCACTCTTGGGTGTATTGGCAGTAGGCTGTTCATGGGGCGAGATTCAAAAGAACGTTGGTTTCTTCCACTTGAACCTTTTATGGTCGTTGGGTGGCGTCATCGGTGTGTTTCTGGCGATTGACTTATTCCTGTTCTTCTTCTTCTGGGAGATGATGCTGGTACCGATCTACTTCCTGATTGCCCTTTGGGGTCATAAAGGGGCAGAAGGCAAGTCACGTGTTTATGCAGCTAACAAGTTCTTCATTTACACGCAGGTTGCCGGTTTGGTGATGCTGATTGGTATCTTGGGTCTGGTGACTGTAGGCTATACCATGACGGGTGAAATCCGTTTCGACTATAACTATTTATTAGGTGTGGCGAATACGCTTGATGCTCAGGCGCCAGCGGTTGCTTATGCGTTCATGATCTGTTTATTCATCGGTTTTGCGGTAAAACTTCCAGTTTTCCCATTACACGGCTGGTTACCAGATGCGCATGCGCAAGCACCAACAGCGGGTTCTGTCGATCTTGCAGGTATCTTGATTAAGACTGCGGCGTACGGTTTATTACGTTTCGTGATTCCGTTCTTCCCGGCAGCGTCTGCACAGTTTGCAGACTTCGCAATCATTCTTGGTTTAATCGGTATTTTCTACGGTGCTTGGTGTGCTTTCCAGCAAACCGACATGAAACGCCTGTTGGCTTATACCTCTATTTCACACATGGGCTTCGTTTTACTTGCGATCTACGCAGGTAACATCCTGACCTTCCAGGGTCTGATGATCATGATGTTGGCACATGGTATTTCATCTGCTGCGCTGTTCATTATGTGTGGTCAGGTATATGAGCGTGTGCATACACGTGATATGCGTTTGATGGGTGGTATGCGTGGTCAGTTCCCATATCTTGCATTCTTCCTGATGTTCTTCGTTGCGGCATTGGTGGGTATTCCAGGTCTAGGTAACTTCATTGGTGAGTTCCTGATCCTGATGGGTGCTTATGCGAAATTCCCGGCGTTTACCATTCTTGCGGCAATCAGCTTGGTATTTGCGGGTCTGTACGGTCTGATCCTGATTCACAAAGCCCTGTTTGGTGTACCAAATGAAGCGCAACAGCAGCACTATACAAATCCATTAAAAGATCTAAATGCACGTGAAATCGCATTACTGTTGATCTGTGCGTTTGGTCTACTTTGGCTTGGTCTATATCCACAAAGCTTCCTTGACGTTTCTAACTCAAGCATGGCGTGGTTAGCGAATAGCTACATTCCAGTTCAAGAAGTGGTTGAAGTTGCTGATCAAGTAACGACTCAACTTGAAAATGTGGAGATCCAATAAGCCATGAACTTCACAATGTCTTTTTCTGAGCTTATGCCTCTAGCACCTGTGATGATCGTGTCGTTAACTGCGATCGTCGTGATGTTGCTGACCGCAATCAAGCGTAACCATAACCTGGTGGCTACCACCACAGTGATTGGTTTAAACCTTGCTGCGTTCTATATCATTTTCGTTTTGTTGGCGGGCGTATTTGCACCTGCCAACGTGATGAATCTGTTCATCGTAGATCCATTTACGATGCTGTACCAGTTTGTGATCCTGGTTGCTGCACTTGCATGTGCAACGCTATCTCACGCGTATATCGAAACCTATAAAGATAACCGTGAAGAGCTGTATATCCTGATGCTGACATCCGTTGCGGGTGCCATGCTAATGGTAGCTAGCTCACACTATGCATCATTCTTTATTAGCCTTGAGTTAATGTCGATTCCCGTATATGGCTTGTTGGCATATACACATCAACGTTCTCAATCGCTTGAAGCGGGTGTGAAATATCTGGTGCTTTCAGCAACTGCGTCTGCAATGCTGCTCATGGGTATGGCATATATTTATGCATATACAGGTACTTTAAGTTTCGTTGCTGAACCAGGCAAACTGTTTACCGTATTCAGTCAACCGGCTGTCGTGATTGGTCTGGCTTTAATTGTATTTGCAGTAGCATTTAAATTATCGCTGGCACCATTCCACAAATGGACACCAGATGTATACGCTGGTGCCCCAGCCCCAGTCGCGACTTTCCTTGCGACTGTTGCGAAAGTAGCCATGATTGGTCTGTTTGTTCGTTATGCTTTGTCTTCAGGTTTAATCCTGGCAGACAGCTTTGTAACGATCATTTCAATCATTGCAGTTCTGTCTATCCTTGCAGGTAACCTGCTGGCGGTTCGCCAAGTGAACTTGAAACGTATCCTGGCATACTCTTCAATTGCACACTTCGGTTATTTGCTGGTTGCCATCGTCAGTTCACGTAATACGGATTTCTTACAAGTTCAAGGTTTCGCGACTTTTGAAAGTGTAAACGTCTACGTGATTACTTATGTATTAACCACGATCGGTGCGTTCGGTGTTGTTACGCTAATGTCTAGTCCGTATAACAATACGGATGAAGCGGGTAGTCTGGCTGAATACCGTGGTCTGTTCTGGCGCCGTCCAGTATTGACTGCTGTATTGACAGTGATGATGCTGTCTCTTGCAGGTATTCCTTTAACTGCCGGCTTTATCGGTAAGTTCCTGGTGATTAAAACTGCAGTTGCAGGCGAAGCCTGGTTCCTGACTGCCATGGTCATCCTGGGTTCTGGTATCGGTCTGTACTACTACCTACGTGTGATGGTTGTGCTTTACATGACACCACCTGAAACACCACGTCTAGATGCGGTGAATCATTGGGGTCAAAAAGTCGGTGGTATCATGGTACTTCTTGCTGCGCTTGCGGTACTTGTGATTGGTGTCTACCCAGATCCGATGATTGCAGTATCTAAATATGCATTCTTTGCCATGTCACCTGAATTGCAACAGTTCATTTTCACTTTGGTTCAAAGTGGTTTTAACTAATATCTGTAAAGATTGACGTTATTACAAAAAAGCCTCCATGATTGGAGGCTTTTTTATTTATACAAATCAATAAAAGCCTTTATAATAGCGGAAATTTATCTTTAACCTTTTAGGTGTTCTCCCGTGGCAATCCATGAAATCCGTCATCCACTCATTCGACATAAGCTTGGTTTACTCCGTCGTGCAGATATTAGTACCAAAAATTTCCGTGAGTTAGCTCAAGAAGTGACCATGCTTCTGACTTATGAAGCAACTAAAGACCTGCCAATGGTTGAACATGATATTGATGGCTGGAATGGTGCTGTTACAGTTGACCGTATTGCGGGTAAAAAAATCACGGTTGTGCCAATTCTACGTGCCGGTATTGGTATGCTCGACGGTTTCTTGAACCTGATTCCAAGTGCAAAAGTATCAGTACTTGGTTTAGAGCGTGATGAAGAAACTCTGGAAGCACGTACCTATTATAAAAAACTGGTTCCAGACGTACAAAACCGTATCGCGATGATCATTGATCCAATGTTGGCGACTGGTTCTTCTTTAGTGGCTGCCATTGATGTACTGAAAGCCAGCGGCTGTAAAGATATTCGTGTGATGGTTCTGGTTGCTGCACCAGAAGGCATTAAGCGTGTAGAAGCTACGCATCCGGATGTGGTGATTTTTACTGCTTCTATCGATAATGGCTTAAATGAAAATGGTTATATCGTTCCAGGTCTTGGCGATGCTGGCGATAAAATCTTTGGTTCAGTTCAAAAAGACTAATTTTTGAATATGATGAAAAAAGGGGCTACTACAGCCTCTTTTTTATATAATGTAGACAGGGCATTTTCAGGATAGGACAATAGCATGAAAGATGAATTGTATCAGGGCAAAATCAAACAGTATGACCCTGCCAAAGGTTTCGGTTTTATTGGCTGCGCTGAGGGAGATGTATTCTTCCATATTTCAGACTTCCCTGCGGCAGAAGGCGAGCCAAAACGTAATGAACGCGTAAAATTTAATGTTGTTGAAAATGGCGATAAGTACAAAGCGATTAAGATTGAACGTGTCGAAGACAACTCAAAGAAAGCTAAAAAAACCAAAGTGGCGACACACAATAAATCAATTACATCGGCATTGTTAAATAACTTCCGTGGTTAATGGATAATCTTCATACTTAAATCGTGTTGAGTCACATTTAAAAAGAGGCTTTCGAGCCTCTTTTTTATAGTGCCACCGTTTAGATATTCAAAGAGACAGACAGCACATAAAAAATCCACCAAACAGCAACAATGCTGAACATTTCCTTTGGCTTAGAATACAAATTAAATGAATTCTATAGAGAAAAGTGTCATGTTTAGGGATGGAAAAATTAAAACTTACGATTCCGAACGTGGTATGGGTACTTTGGAGTTGATAGGAGAAGCTCAAGATTTAAGTTTCGAGTTACAGGATTTACCTTCGCCTGAAATTGAACCACAAATTGGAGAGCGGCTTAAATTTAGAATCATTCCCCAACAAGGCAGCATGAAATTAGACAACATGGTACGTCTGGATATTAAAGTGCAGGATGAATTTGTGCCAGAAGTCGTCGCCTTGCAATCCTTGGCACCCACAGTCGGTGTTCCTGTACGTAATTCACTTTTCTTTAGTCCGACCCTATGGCTGGCATTGGCATCAGCTGTTGGTTTTATGATTTTTGGCGAAGTATAAATAAAAACAGAAATTTTATTTTTTTTACTTTTAACTAGGGATCTATTCTTCCGCCATAAGATGCACTTCTAGTTTTTATGTTTCTGCTTTAGAGAATTTTACAAAAGATTTTCAGTCTCTTTTTGATTACAATCATAAAAAATATTAAAGATAAGAGCGAATTATGTTTCAAGAGGGGAAAATCAAAGCCTATAACGAAGATCGTGGTTTTGGTTTTATTCAGATCGAAGGGCAATCCAAAGATTTATTTTTCCATGTCAAAGACTTTCCCAATAAAAATATTCCGCCAAAAATGGGGGAAAAATTAAAGTTTTTGATTGTGGAAGATAATGGAAAGTTTAAGGCAAACCATATTATTCGCTTGGATATTAAGCAAGAAGTTCCTGTTACACAAAACAATGATCTACATGGAGATACTGAAACCAGAGCTTCTCTACGTTATGAAAAAAAAAATCATCAACTACATCAAAAATAATCACAATATCAGGACTGGTGATTATGGTGATTCTTGCTGTTCTTGTTTATAACAAATACCAAAGCTACCAAGTTCAAAAACAGCAAAAGCTGGAAGGACTGATGGTAGAGCAGCAACGAATTGTCGCTGAACAGCGAGCAGCGCAAGGTGATCTACCTATGCAAGGATTATCTGAGCAGGGCAGGAAGAACCTGGAAAATCAAGGCACTGAGTTAAGAAGCCAAAGTAACCCAGTTAATTCGAAAACTTCAGAAACGACTTCGCCATCTGTATCTCAATTTAAATGCGATGGTCGAGAACACTGTAGTCAGATGGGTTCTTATGAGGAAGCATTATTTTTCATTCGTAACTGTCCAAATACTAAAATGGATGGTGACGGCGATGGGATACCATGTGAAAGTCAGTTTTGATGAATCCTAAAAAAAGCACCTGAAGGTGCTTCTAATATTTTAGCTTTCACAAAAATTCATAAAGGCTCTCAGACCTGGACCCTGATATTTCTGGCGATGTACCAGCATAAACAGAGGACGAGTCAGCGACCAGAATGGTGTATCCAGAATTACCAGTTGACCTTTTTCACGTAAAGGCTCAATCGCAAGTTTGGAAATGCAGGACATACCAATTCCGCCCGCTACAATTTTTAAAATCGCTTCATTATGACCGAGTGTTAGACGGATATTGGCATCTGGTACATCTTTCAAGATGGCATTGTCAAACACCTCACGGGTACCTGAACCTTCTTCACGCAAAATCCATTCTACAGATTTGAAATCTTCAGCGGTTAGTTCACGGTTCAATTGCGCAAGAGGGTGGTCTGGCGCACAGCACACAGCCAGCTCATCATCACGCCAATGGATACATTGCAATTGTGGCAGATGACAAGATCCTTCGATCAGGGCCAGATCCAGCTGGAACTGATTCACCGCTTCAATCATTTGACGGGTATTACCGACTTGAAGCTGTAAATGTGCTTGCGGCTTGATTTTCAAGAAATCGGCCATCAGGTCAGGAATCAGGTAATCTGAAATCGTCAGGGTTGCACCCAAACGTAAATCGATACTTTGAAGCTCACCTTTAGCGACTTGTTCAAAAGATTCACAACGACCTAAAATTTCCAGGGCTTGAGGGAGAAGAAAGCGCCCCAGGTCATTTAGCTGTAAACGTTTGCCTAGACGGTCAAATAGTGGAGCACCCAGACCATCTTCCAGATCTGCTAAAGCCATACTAGCCGCACTTTGTGTAAGCTTGACGGCATCGCTAGCCTTCGTTACGGTACCCTCTTGTGCCACTGCTACAAAAACAGCCAATTGGCGTAAAGTCATGCGCATGGGTAGAGCCTTAACATTTAAAAAATATTAATAAATTATGTTGCCATGCTACCATGAGCACAGTCTTTCATGCCACGTTGAAATCATGTCAATTGAAAAATTTACCCGAGAAAAAGTTTTATCTGTACACCGTTGGACCAATACATTATTTAGTTTTACGATGACACGCCCGGCACATTTTAAGTTTACCGCAGGGCAGTTTGCGCGTATTGGTTTGCAAGTGGGGGATGAACTGGTGGTTCGTGCCTATTCGGTAGTGTCATCTCCTTTTGATGAAACTCTGGAGTTTTTCTCGATTGTCGTTCCTGAAGGTAAATTTACCTCCAATTTACAGCACCTCAAAGTCGGGGATGAGCTGCATCTGGAAAAAATTCCTTATGGTTATCTGACTCTGGCACGTTATCAATTGCCTTTGCCTAAAGACCTATGGTTACTGGGTACCGGCACGGGGCTGGCACCGTTTATTTGCATGTTGCAAGACTTTGAGACCTGGAGCAAATACGAAAAAATCAATCTGGTTTATAGTGTACGCACCCGGGCAGAACTCGCTTATGTTGACCGGATTCAGGAAATCGCCGAGACCTTTGGTGAAGGGCATACCGGTTTTAAATTTATCCCGATTATTACCCGTGAACCCGATGCACCTTTACACGACCGTTTACCCATTCTGATTGCCAATGGTGAGCTGGAAAAAGCAGCAGGTATAGCGCTTAATCCGGAAACAACGCATGTCATGCTTTGTGGTAACCCGGATATGGTCGATGACACCAAAGAAGCCTTAAAAGCCCGTGGCCTGACCATGAACCGTCGTGGTGAAGGTAATATCGCGGTCGAGAATTACTGGTAAGGCTGAATCTAGCCTCGTCAAAAGCTCATCCCAAGATGAGCTTTTTTGTGAATGATCCTATTTAAGGACGATAGCTTAGTGCAGAATCTTGTTTAAGAATTGCTGGGCACGCTCACCACGCGGTGTATTGAAGAAGTCGTCTTTACTGCAATCTTCCACAATTTTACCCTGATCCATGAAGATCACCCGATTGGCGACTTGTCGTGCAAAGCCCATTTCATGCGTGACACACATCATGGTCATGCCTTCTTGGGCCAGTCCGACCATGACATCAAGCACTTCATTAATCATCTCAGGATCAAGTGCAGAAGTCGGTTCATCAAATAACATGGCAATCGGATCCATACTCAGTGCACGGGCAATCGCAACACGTTGCTGCTGTCCTCCAGAAAGCTGTGCCGGATATTTATTGGCCTGTGTACTTAAGCCGACACGATCCAGATAGGCAAGCCCTTTCTGCTTGGCCTCGGCTTCAGAACGACCTAATACTTTGATTTGTGCAATGCTCAGGTTCTCCATAATGCTGAGATGCGGGAACAACTCAAAATGCTGAAAGACCATGCCAACGCGACTGCGCAATTTATTTAAATTGGTTTTCGGATCATTAATTTTGATCCCATCCACCAGAATATTGCCTTGCTGGACAGGTTCTAGGCCATTGACGGTTTTAATCAGGGTGGATTTTCCTGAGCCTGAAGGACCGCAGACAACGACAACTTCACCTTGCCGGATCTGCGTCGTGCAGTCAGTCAGTACCTGGAAATCCTTATACCATTTGCTGACATGCTGGAGGTCAATCATGACTTTAGCTTCGCTCATACAGTTAACCTCTGTTGTAATTTTTTCACGATATATGTAGCGATCATGCTGACGATGAAATACACCAAACCGGCAAAAAGAATATATTGAGTCAGTAAAGACATCAGATCACCCCGGACATAATTGGTACGGAAAAAGTCCAGCAGGCCAATCGCATAGACCATGGTGGAATCCTGAAACAAAATAATGGTCTGTTGCAATAACAAGGGTGTCATCTTGCGAAAAGCCTGAGGCAGCACAATCAGCCGCATGGACTGGCTATAGCTCATGCCCAGTGCAGAGGCGGCATCGGTTTGTCCCTTGGGAATAGACTGAATCCCGGCACGGACAATTTCGGAAAAATAGGCGGCTTCAAACAGCATAAAGGCGACAATACTGGACACCAATGCCGTATCCATGGTCAGGTAGTTTCCAGTCACCCCGGTATAGATAAAGGGCACAGCGAAATAGAACCACATCAGCACCAACAGCAGGGGAATCGAACGGAACAGATTCACATAGCCTTTGGCAATCCAGTTCAATATTCGGATTGAAGACAGCCGCATCAAGGCGAGTAAGGTACCAATCAAAACTCCGCCAACCGTGGCAAAACATAAAACTTTTAAGGTGATACTGAAACCATGCCAGAGGGCCGGTGCCGATAACTGTAAATCCTGAAAAAACGCAGTGAACCATTCCATTATTTCACTCCTGCAATCAGACCAGGCACCTGAAATCGCTTTTCCAGGAAGTTCATCAAGCCTATTAAGCAGACATTAATCAGGATAAAAATCAGCGTGACGTAGGTATAAATCTCAATGGTATTTTGGGTATATTCGCTGATGGTTTTCATCTGGGAAATGATTTCTGCAACCCCAACCAGTGAAGCCACCGAAGTATTCTTGACGCAGTTGGTCAGTTCAGAACTGAGCGGTGGCAAGATCATGCGGAAAGACTGCGGTAAAATCACATAGCGGTATAATTGTGCGGTACTAAAACCCATGGCATAGCCCGCATTGACCTGCCCGGGTGGGATGGCTTCAATTCCGGTACGTACCTGTTCGCAAACCCGCGCTGCGGTAAACAGCCCCAAGCCGATACTGGCAGAAATTAGCGCCGTGGTATTGGCGCCTAAATCATTGATCCACCAGTTGTGAATGCTGTCCGGTAGAAAGTCGGGCACCACATAAAACCAGATAAATAACTGGATCAGTAAAGGTATATTACGGAAAATAGTGACGTAAGTAGTCCCAATTGCTCGAGCCGTAGGACTGGGTAAGGTCCGCATGATGCCCAGAAGACTACCCAGGAGCATGGCAATCGACCAGGCCACAATCGCAATCACGGCCAACCAGCCGATGCCAGTCATAATCCAGTTGAGATAGGTGCTATCGCCAATCCCGGTCGGCTGTAATAAGACACCCCAATTCCAGCTGTAATTCATCGCAACTCCAACAAATATGCTCAGGCAGATCATGCCCAAGCAATGTGGATAAAATTTAGAACTTATTGATCACGGTCATGCGGGTTGCTAATCAAGCTTTTTAAGTCGTCCGACATGGCAAAGTTTAGATTGATATTTTTCGGTGGAATGGGCGACTGGAACCATTTTTTATACATATTGTTGATTTCACCTGAGCTATACGTGGCTTTAATCGCGTCATCGACCACCTGCTTAAATTTGGTGTCGCCTTTACGGAGCATACAGCCGTAAATTTCATTGATTGGCGCAGTCCCGACAATCTGCCATTGCTCCGGATTTTTAGCCTTGGATTTTTCTCCGGCCAGCAGAATGTCATCCATCATAAAGGCTGCAGCACGGCCACTTTGTAGCATTAAAAAAGATTCTGCATGATCTTTGGCGGAAATGATTTCACCAATGCCCAATTCTTTTTCATGCTGACGGATATAACGTTCCGATGTGGTACCGGCCGTGGTCACCAGCTTTTTGCCTTTCAGATCGCTAAAGTCCTTGATTCCGGAATCGGTTGCGGTTAACAGGCGAGAACCCACTTCAAAGAAGCCGACCGAGAAATCGACCTGTTGCTGACGTTCCTTGTTGTTAGTCGTCGAACCACATTCCAGATCTACTGTACCGTTGGAGACCAGTGGAATCCGGTTCTGGCTGGTCACCAGGTTATAACGGATTTTTAAATCAGGAAGATTCAGCTTCTGTTTAACGGCTTCGACCACTTTCAGTTGCAGGTCATGCGCATAGCCAACCGGCTGATTCGGGTTGTCGGCAATATAGGAAAATGGAATCGAGGAGTCGCGATAACCTAGAACAATGGTGCCGGACTGTTTAATTTTATTCAGTGTGCCGGAAGCATTCTCGCCACTTTGCTGATGATTTGGCGCCTGATTATCACTACAGGCACTCAGTCCCAAGGTCAGGGCACTGACACACAGCAGCGTGGCGAACTGATATTTTGATTTCATCGTAAAACTCCATTTTTCAATTATTATGCTTGAGCCGATTTCTAATGCTGAGACTGTATTTGGATTATTGCTATAAAGTCTAAGTGCTCGTTTATATTCATCTTAGGGGATAAATCCAGCATGACTCAAGCTGAATTTATTGCTGAAATGTTACTGAATCAGCAAAGAAAATCTGCTGATAAATGGCTTCATACAAATAGATAAAGGGATTAAGCTAAAAAGATGAAAAAAGAATAAGCCATAAAAAAACCTCCATTACGGAGGTTTTTTCGATTCAAGCTTAATGCACAAACATATCCATGGATTCACGGATTTCCTGAATAGCTGTTTCGACATCGGGGCTGAGCCAGGTCGGTTCAAAGAATCCGGCATAGTGCTCAATACGGTCTGCAGGCACCACCAGGCGAACCGGACAGTCTTCTTCCAATAATCGCCACGGAATAATCGGCACTTCATTATCCAACCATGCCGTTACATCTCGAATATCGATAATCATCGCATTGACACAGTCCGGAAAAGGCATCACGGAAAATTCTTCGGTACGACGGCGGAAATATTCCAGATCCTGCCAGCGCAGCAGGAAGCTTGGCTTGCTGAATTCAATAATTCCAATCAGATGCTGATCACGGCTGTAGTGCAGCATGCATTGATGTGTGACGTCAGTATCAAGATCAAGCGATACACTTTGTTGACGATACGCCATATAACTCGGGTGTATAAATGAGAAGGTGGATAATTATAACGCATTTCATCGCTGAAAGGCAGCGTCTCAACTGTCTTCACTAAAGCCTGCGGAACCGGTATGGCTTATGCATATCTTCAGGGAACAACGATAAAAACAACGAGGTTGCTATGTCAGAGTCAAAAAGTGTGATTGATACCAGTGTGACTGAAACAGCAGTACAAGAAGATTATTTTGCCTTGCGCCAGCTCAAGAAAGGCGCCGTAGGTTGGCTGCTTCTCGTCGGTCTGGGGGTCGCGTATGTGATTTCCGGTGACTTCGCTGGCTGGAATTTTGGTTTGGCACAGGGGGGGTGGGGAGGCATGTTTATTGCGACCATTGTGGTGGCATTTATGTATCTGTGTATGTGCCTGGCCATGTCCAAAATGTCAACCATGCTGCCGACTGCGGGTGGGGGTTACAGTTTTGCCCGGACTGCTTTTGGTCCCTTTGGCGGCTATCTGACCGGAAGTGCCATCCTGATTGAATATGCTATCGCACCGGCAGCAATTGCCTGTTTCATTGGTGCCTATTGCGAAGCCCTGTTTGGTATTGGCGGCTGGATCATTTATCTGGTGAGCTATCTGGTGTTTATGGGCTTGCATCTGAAAGGTGCCGGTGAGGCACTCAAAATCATGTTTGTGATTACCGCAATTGCTGCGGTAGCCTTGATGGTGTTCATCTTTGGCATGTTGCCCCATTTTAATAGTGCAAACCTGTTTGATATTGCGGTCAGTACGGAAGCGGCGGGTGCAAGCAGTTTCCTACCATTGGGCTATCTGGGCATCTGGGCAGCAGTGCCTTATGCGATCTGGTTTTTTCTGGCAGTTGAAGGGGTGCTGCTGGCAGCAGAGGAGGCCAAAGAACCAGCCAAATCCTTGCCACGTGGCCTGATTGGTTCCATGCTGATTCTGGCATTCTTTGCGCTAAGTATCTTGTTAATCAGTCCTGGCGCAGCAGGTGCAGATACGCTGAAAGATTCCGGTGCGCCACTGGTTGATGCTTTAGTAGCGGTTTATGGGGCCAATACTTGGATGGCAAGTTTCGTGAATTTTGTCGGGCTGGCGGGTCTGATTGCCAGTTTCTTCTCGATTATCTATGCCTATTCCCGTCAAATTTTTGCGCTCTCACGTGCCGGTTATTTACCGAAAAAATTGTCCTTAACCAACAGCAATCATGCACCTTATTTGGCCATTATTATTCCGGGCATTATCGGATTCCTGCTATCCCTTTCAGGTGAAGGTGATTTGCTGATTCTGATGGCGGTCTTTGGTGCCACCATTTCCTATGTGCTGATGATGATGTCGTACATCAAGCTTAAGTTATCCAGACCAAATCTGGCGCGTCCGTATAAAGCACCTGGTGGTATTGTGACTGCATCAATTGCGCTGGTACTTGCGGCGATTGCCGTAGTGGCTGGCTTTCTGGTCGATCCTAAAGTCTGGTTAATGGCAGCTGCGATTTATGTCGTACTGATTCTCTATTTCCTATTGTATAGCCGTCATCATCTGGTGGCCGGGACACCGGAAGAAGAATTTGCGCGTATCGAGGCAGCAGAAAAGGAATTGAAATAAACCATCTTGCAGGGAGAATACGCTTATGCTGTATCAGATCAATGTGGCCAGTCAGCATTATGTCTTTGAGGATTTAAAAACCTTATTGGCCAAGGCTACCCCTGAACGTTCTGGTGATCAGCTGGCAGGGATTGCGGCCGTGGATGCAACCGAGCGTATCGCTGCACAAATGTGTCTGGCAGAAGTACCGTTACAGCAGTTTTTGCATGAAGCTGTGATTCCTTATGAGGCGGATGAAATCACCCGCCTGATTATGGATGAACATGATGCCGATGCTTTTTATCCGATCTCGCATTTTACTGTGGGGGATTTTCGTAACTGGCTGCTGAGTGCAGATGCCACCACAGAAAAACTTGCTGCTTTAAAAATGGGCTTGATTCCGGAAATGGTCGCAGCAGTGAGCAAAATTATGCGCAATCAGGATCTGATTCTGGTGGCAAAAAAATGTCGTGTAATCACACGTTTTAGAAATACCATTGGTCTGGAAGGTCATCTGTCGACACGTTTGCAGCCGAACCATCCGACTGATGATTTGATGGGAATTTCTGCATCTATTCTGGATGGGCTGATGTACGGCAATGGTGATGCAGTCATCGGAATCAACCCAGCTACAGATAATCTGCAGAATTTGACTGAGCTGCTCAAACTACTCGATCACGTTATTCAGGAATATGATATTCCGACTCAATCTTGTGTTTTGACCCATATCACTTCCGGCATTCAGCTCGCCAATAAAAATGTTCCGATTGATTTAATGTTTCAGTCTATTGCGGGAACCGAAAAAGCCAATACCGGTTTCGGCATCAATCTGGCGCTGTTACAGGAAGGTTATGAAGCCGCTCTAAGCCTGCAACGCGGCACCGTGGGCCAAAATGTCATGTATTTTGAAACCGGACAGGGCAGTGCCTTGTCTAGCAATGGGCATCATGGCGTGGACCAGCAGACTTTGGAAGCGCGTGCCTACGCCGTGGCGCGTAAGTTTAATCCCTTGCTGGTCAATACTGTAGTCGGCTTTATCGGGCCAGAATATCTGTATAACGGCAAGCAGATTATCCGGGCCGGGCTGGAAGATCATTTCTGTGGCAAGCTGCTCGGTGTACCAATGGGCTGTGATATTTGCTACACCAATCATGCCGATGCCGATCAGGATGATATGGATATACTGCTGACCTTGCTTGCCAATGCCGGATTGAATTTTATCATGGGGATTCCCGGTTCAGATGATGTGATGCTGAACTATCAGACGACATCCTTTCATGATGCTCTTTATATTCGACAGTTATTAGGACTGAAACCAGCTCCTGAATTTGACCACTGGCTGGAGCAGCAGGGAATTTTGGCGCAACAGTCTAATCAGTTGCACTGGCCGACCGAATTGCCGAAGCAATTTTCACGTCTGATCTTGTCTTGAAGAAGTGCTATGAAACTAATTGCTGATGTGAAATTTGAGTCTCAATTGCAGGATAATCCCTGGCAGAAGTTAAAAGCCTTTACTGATGCACGGATTGCCTTAGGTCGAACTGGGGGCAGCTTGCCGACTCGACCAAGTCTGGAATTTCAGTTGGCACATGCGCAAGCTAAAGATGCGGTACTGAAGCCACTTGATGTTGAATTCTTAAAATCTGGCTTAGCTAAAACGGGACTGCCTATTCTGGAAATTGAAAGCCAGGCGGTAGAGAAAGATCTTTATCTTAAACGTCCCGATCTTGGGCGTGTGCTTTCAGAACAGTCCAAAACGATATTGCAGCAATACCGGGCCGAACATCAGCAACATTGGGATGTAGCCATTGTGCTGGGAGATGGACTATCAGCACGTGCCATTGAGGAAATAGCCTGCATTTTATTCCGGCCTTGCTAGAGGCATGCAAAGAACAAGGCTGGCAGATTGCCCCCTTAGTGATTGCCCGTGGCAGTCGTGTGGCACTGGGTGATGAATTGGCAGAAATTTTACAGGCGAAAATGCTGGTCATGCTAATTGGCGAACGGCCGGGTTTGAGCTCACCCGATAGTATGGGAATTTATTACACTTATAATGCTTTTAAAGGGTGTCATGATGCCTTGCGCAACTGTATTTCCAATGTCCGTTCTGCGGGCTTGGCCTATCCACTAGCTATCCAGCGACTGGTCGCATTGATGCGTAAATCCTGTGAGTTACAGCTTTCAGGGGTGCAGTTGAAAGATGAACACGAAACCCCAGTCGATATGCAACATAGCCCAGCCAAACGGCTATTTTAAAGTAGCATCTAGCAGAGAATTCTGATGGATTAGTGACTTACATCCCGTCACCATCTCACCATGTTTTGTCACAGAAGCCCTATTCACAGCTTGTTATTCTAAAAATCTACTTATGAATAACAAAGAGTGAGGATGGTTATGGTCGATGATTTCAATAAAAAACCACCTTTAAATCATCAGGCAGACGTGACGCAGAAAAAGCGTATCCCTGTTTATATCTTGATTTTGGTCGGTATTTTTTTACTCGCACTACTGTTCTATATGTTTGCTGACATGAATCCAGATGCGAATGATGCTCCTGCAGGACATCCAAATCCGAATGTACAGCCTGCTACCCCAAATAATTCAACTCCAGTCGGTGAGCCTACACAAGGCACCGCCACCATGAATGATGGAACGGAAGCTACAGCAACCGTGGGTGATGGCACGGAAGCAACAGCAACTGCGACTGATGGACAGGCGACTCAATAACTGAAAATACCTGAAAAGCTCTAGTGAACCACTGGGGCTTTTTTGCAATGGATGGTGATGTTTTAAGGTAGTGCCATCTACCTGGCTTGAGCCTGAAAACATCAAATCTAATATGAATCCGGAAAAAGAAGGGGCTGATTGTTTCAGGGAGATGCCCCCGATTTCAGATAAATAGCTTAATAACAAAGAGGGTAGAACAACATGAATGATTATATGAGAAGCCCGCGTGGTGGCTTCGATGCCATGTACTATTGGGATCAGTTCCATCCCATTCTTAGTGCAATTGCCATATTAGTAATTGGCTGGATCATTGCGTTACTGGTCTCGGCAGGCGTTAAAAAGCTCTTGCAAAAACTGGGCACCAATACACATTTAAATACGGCGACAGGTCATCACTCCAATGTGGAGAGCATTATCGCCCGCGTCGTGTTCTGGATTATTCTGATTATTGCCGTGATTGGTGCGCTGAATGTACTTAATCTTACCAGTGTCAGCGGTCCATTCAGTAATATGATCCAGCAATTCCTGTTATTTATCCCGCAGTTACTAGGTGCAATTGCAGTCGGATTCATAGGTTGGATTGTGGCCAATCTGGTCAAGATAGGGTTACAAAAGCTACTGGACCGAACGCAACTCGATGAAAAACTTAGTGCTGAAGTCGGTGTCAGTCCGATTAGTAAAAACATCAGTGAAATTGCTTACTGGTTAATTTTATTGCTGTTCTTGCCAATCGTACTGTCTATTTTGGGTCTCAACGGTCTGTTGTTACCAGTTCAAAATATGCTGACCGATGTCGTAAGCTACTTACCAAACATCTTCATTGCTGCAGTCATCATTTTTGTTGGTTATATCCTGGCGAAAATTGTGCGCGGTATTGTTGAAGGGCTATTAAACAGTCTGAACGTACAACAACATGCTGAAAAAGTAGGCATCTTTAAAAACTCGAATGTTTCCCAGGTGATTGGGTCATTTATCTTCGCCGTGGTGATCATTACCGCACTGATCATTGCATTTGAAGCATTGGGTATCGAGGCCATTTCTCAGCCTGCTACAGCCATGCTGTATGAAATCATGAATGCCATTCCGAATATCATCGCTGCTGCGTTGATTCTGATTCTGGCGTATGTGGTGTCTAAACTGGTAGCACGTCTGGTGGTTGAAGTAGTTGCCGGTACAGGTGTTGATGAAATTCCTGCCAAACTGGATATCCAGCGTTTTTTAGGCACGACTAAACTTTCCAGTGTAGTCGGTTTCCTGATCGTTTTATTCACCATGCTATTTGCGGTATCTGAAGCAGCGAACCGTCTGGGCTTTGAACAGATCAGTGGTCTTATTGCAATGTTCATCTACTTCGGTGCCAATATCCTGCTCGGTGCGGTGATTCTGGTAATCGGTTTCTGGCTGGCAAATATTGTTGCGAATATCGTACAACGTGGTGAATATAACAGCTCACGCTGGTTAGCCAATCTGGTTCGTGTTCTGATCATGGGACTCGTTGTGGCAATGGGTCTGCGTGCCATGGGTATTGCCGATTCAATTGTTAACTTGGCATTTGGTCTAACTTTGGGTGCTGTAGCAGTGGCATTTGCCTTGGCATTTGGTTTGGGTGGTCGTCAACCTGCGGAGCGTGTACTCACAGATTTGATTGATAAAGCCAAACGAGAAGCTAAAGAACCCAATCCAGTCAAAGAAAAAGCTGAGAACAGCATATTTTCTGGATTAGGTAGCAAGACCACAGGTACAAGTGCAGCCGACATGTCAGGTACTACAGGTGCGGCGATGGGTATGAGTTCTACAGATAGCTCAATGAGCCAGTCCTCTGGTGGTTCGCAAACTGCTACGGGTACTAGCGATTCCTCAATCACAACTCCAGGAGCAGGCATCGTGCCAAATCAGGATTCAGACAAGAGTACGCCTATGAGTACGGATTTATCCCATACTACCCCGGCAATCCTTACCACTGCACCACAGGATGATGAGTCATTAGGTATTGATCCTGTCAATCCGGATGCGGATCAGGCCGTACCAGATTCAGTAAAAGTCGATCCGACTCATCCACCAGCCAATAATCCATTTGGTTCAACCGGAGAAAAAGAGCCAGATGTCGATATTGACCGTTCAACTCAGAAAAAAGATGACCTGAAATAACCTTTTATTTTTAAGCAAAATCGACCACGCTCATGTGGTCGATTTTGTTCAGTCATAAGGAAAAATGAATGAATACCAAGAAACCTAACAAAGTTCTGGCGCCTTTAGTCATTGCAGGAATTACGATTGGCTTTTTTACCGCTGCCTATCGATTTATTTTTGTAAAGAGCAAGCAGGACGAGCAGTCTGAGCGGGAGCTGGATAAGAAAATACCAGAGGCAGACGAATTTAACTGAGAAGTCAATCCTGCTCAGTCGCTAGGAATAGAATTTATTTTTTAAAAAATATAGAATATTCAAGTGAATACTAAAATTATTTTGGTATTTTTCTTGCATTAAAAATATAAAGAAAAGGAGATCAACAATATGTGGAAAGCACTGCAACATAAATTCATGGCATCTTCAGCAGATGACTTACCGCTATGTCTGCGAGAAGCTCAAAAAATGCAGCTGGCGATTGACCGTCTAACCAATACGGCCAATCTTAACCTGTTTAAAACAGATTATCTGGAATGAGTTAAGTAGCAATCCAGATTATCTATTGATTAAATATATTCCGATGCGGCATGTGCCGATGACCATGCCCATTGGAAATTATAACCGCCCAAATGTCCGGTAACATCCAGCACTTCACCAATAAAATACAAGCCTTTCTGCTTTTTACTTTCCATGGTTTTTGAGGATACTTCCGTGGTGTCTACACCACCCAAAGTCACCTCCGCTGTACGGTAGCCTTCAGTTCCTGAAGGTTTCACTTCAAAGCCATGCAGACGTGCCGCAATCTGTTCCAGCTTGTCATCACTGATATTGCCAATGGCAGTTTCAGCGCTTTCAGTCCAGATTATACTTTGTAATTCAGCCACCACACTTTTCGGTAAATATTCATTGAGTAGTGTACGTAACAAGACTTTGGGCTGGCTTTGTTTTTTGGATTTGAAGAAATCCAACAGATCAACACTTGGAAAAAAATCTACCTTAAAGCTCTGCCCGACATTCCAGTAGTTGGAAAGTTGCAGGGAACTTGGCCCACTTAAACCGCGATGGGTAAATAGTAGCGCTTCGGTAAAGCTATTAAGCTCATTCGAGAGTGTTGCTTCTACGGCATTGCCGCTTAAGCGCGTGGTGACTTCTTTAAATCCGTCAGAGAAGGTAAATGGAACCAGTCCGGCACGGGTTGGATAGACGTGATGTCCAAACTGTTTTGCAATCTCATAGCCAATGCCTGAACCGCCAAGTGTAGGAATCGATAAACCACCGGATGCCACGACGACAGATTCAACTTCAAAGTATCCCAGTGAGGTTGCCACCTGAAAACCTTGATCATCGACTGGATTGACTGCTTTCACTTCGCAGCTGGTTTTGATATCGACCAGACCGGTTTTGTCACATTCCGCCAGCAGCATCGACAAGATATCTTTTGCACCATTTAAGGTAAACAGCTGTCCATGTTTGCGCTCTTCATAGGCAATACCGTATTCACATACCAAGCCGATAAAGTCCCAGTTGGTATAACGCGTTAAAGCTGAAATCACAAAATGTGGATTGTGTGAAATGTAATTGCTCGGTTCGACTTCCAGATTGGTGAAATTACATTTACCACCGCCAGACATCAGGATTTTTTTGCCAACCTTATTGGCTTTTTCCACTACCACGACTTTACGCCCACGTTGCGCAGCCATATACGCCGTCATTAAACCTGAGGCACCGGCACCTATGACTAGAACATCGTATTGCTTGGAAGACATCACACACTCAAGGGAGAAGAAAAGGGAAGCATTATAGACAATTTTATTTCAGCTTTCTCTATTCCAGAAAAATCAGTTCCGTGATTGCAGATTCACAGTGGATTTTAAACATAAAATATTTGAAAGCTGTCTAAAACTCATGCATAGTTTTTGTACAAACTAAAAACATAATAACAAGGAAAAGCGAATGGCAAGCGCGGAAGATTTAAAACAATATAATCTCATTACTTATATTCTTTATATTTTAGGATTTTTTCTTGGTCTGACCCCATTTATTGCGATTGTGATGAATTATATCAAGCGTGATGAAATGCGCGGTACCTGGCTGGAAAGTCATGTCGACTGGCAAATTAAAACCTTCTGGATCAGTTTGCTGGGCTATATCGTCGGTGGCTTATTGACTGTGATCTTGATTGGTTTCCTGATTGTATTTCTGGTCTTTATCTGGCATATCTACCGCTTGGTCAAAGGGTTAATTGCCTTAAATAATAATCAACCGATTGAAGCTTAGGTTGCTGTAAAACCAAAGGGAATATGACGGCCTTGCAGACCACCAGTATGAATCACCAACAGTTTTGATCCAGCCGGAAAATAATTTTTCTCGATTAGATCAAAAATCCCCATCAGCATTTTAGCCGTGTAGATCTGCTCCAGTGGAATTGCAAATTCGGCTTCAAAATCCCGGATAAACTGTACCAAGGCTGCACTAGTTTTGGCATAGCCACCACAGCAATAATCATCGAGAATGTTCCAGTTGGTTTTATTCATTAGTTGGGCGACTTCATCTTTTAAAAATGAACCTTTCAGTGCGGAAAATCCTAAGATCTGTTGATGCGCGTGACTGGCTTCGATCAATCCGCTGATGGTGCCACCGGTGCCTACTGCACAACAAATCACATCAAATTGCGCATCGCTATCTTTTAATATTTCCTGACACCCTTGAATCGCCAAAGCATTGGTTCCACCTTCAGGAATCACATAATGTTCAGGAAATTGTCGAGCGAGTTCGGCCAAATACTCAGGCTGTTGCTTGCGCCGATATTCATCACGACTGACGAAATGCAACTGCATCCCGAATTCTTGGGCGGTGGCTAATGTTGGATTCAATGGTCGATCAGCCAGTTCTTCACCCCGAATCACTCCAACACTCTGAAAACCAAACTGCTGTGCGGCAAATGCAGTAGCAGCAATATGATTGGAATAAGCACCTCCAAAACTCAGAATATGCTGATAACCCTGTCTTTTGGCTTCAAGAAAATTATATTTCAGTTTAAAAAACTTGTTGCCCGAAATTTGCGGATGCACCAGATCCAGACGACGTATTGTTAAAGTAATATCGTGAAAATTAATCTGTTGATCTGGAATATTTTGAGCAATTTTTTCAAACATAGACATTAAGATAGTAGGTTATTAAAACATTATAGCGGAAGTGCTAAAAATCAGAGCTTTTCAATAAGCCATTATTCGCTGAGAGCTATGGAGTTGGTTGTAGATTGTCACAAATATTCTGCTGATAATTTAAATAACAATGCTAATCTAAACAGAGGAAACCCTGAGGAGGGTAGAATAATGAAAATATTATCCTATGCTGTGTGGGTCGGCATGCTGCTCAGTCTGTCGGGCTGTGATGATGCGATGAATAAACCTAAAACAGAAACCCGCACCATGATTATTGGTGGCGTACCTGTACATGAGCAGGATTATCAACTGCTAGACAAGCATTTAAGTGCTCAGGATCAGTTAAAACCTTAAGTAATTGCCATAGTTAAAATTCATGATAAATCCAGAAATTTTTACAGCAAATCGTCAGGTTTTTGCTTAAAATAGCCCTTCAATTTTTAAGTCAGGTTATTTCGTGGAATCATTCTGGATTTTAGGTTCGATTGCTTTTGCCCTGATGTTAGGCGCAATGAGTCCCGGGCCAACTTCTATTTATGTGGCAAAAAATTCAATTGCCATTTCACGTAAACATGGTTTATTTACTGCCTTGGGTACTGGTCTCGGTGCAGCGATTTTTGGTCTGCTGGCGGTTCTCGGTTTGCAGGCATTTTTACTGGCTGTACCCTCAGCGTACCTGGCCTTAAAACTTTGTGGTGGTTTATATTTACTTTGGTTGGCGTTTAAAATCATTAAACATGCCAAAGATCCGATCGAAGCGGATACAACCATTAGCAAACAGATGTCTTTACGCCGTGCTTTTACCACTGGTTTAATCACACAGTTGTCCAATCCCAAAATTGCGATTGTGCTGGCCAGTATTTTTACCGCGTTATTGCCCAAAGAAATTCCAACGTATTTTTATTTTGTTTTGCCTGTCTTATGTTTCTTTATTGATGCAGGCTGGTGTTCACTAGTCGCAGTTGCATTATCTGCGGAAAAGCCACGTCGTGTTTATTTGAAGTTTAAGGCTTTGTTTGACCGCGCAGCAGGCGCAGTTATGACGGTACTTGGCTTAAAATTAATTTTTGGTATGAAGTAATTACTTCATCTAGATGCTCTGCTTATAAATAAAAAAAGCCCCTAGTCGTAGAGGCTTTTTTTATGTCTATTAAAAAGTATTTTCTTCCGAATTAGCAGAAATACGATGAATCGACAAGTCTGCACCATTGAACTCTTCTTCCTCAGTCAGGCGAATACCCATCAAAACCTTAAGCAGGCCATACACCAAAAAACCACCCGCCAAAGCAATGACAATCGCCAGCACTGTACCTATGAGTTGTGAAATTAAAGACACTCCTCCCATTCCTCCGAGCCATTGCTGACCGAAGATACCCACAGCTAATCCACCAAAAGCACCACAAACACCATGTAAAGGCCAGACTCCCAATACATCATCCACTCTAAGTTTATTTTGGGTATAGGTAAAAAGTTTCACAAAAATAATACCGGCGCTGATCCCGATAAAAAAAGCACCCAAGGGATGAACAACATCTGATCCAGCACAAATCGCCACCAGACCTGCTAAGGGACCATTATGCAGGAAGCCCGGGTCATCTTTCCCCGCAACTTTGGCTGCTATTGTTCCACCGATCATGGCCATCAAAGAGTTAATGGCGACCAGTCCAGAAATGGCATCCAGCCGCTGCGCGCTCATGACATTGAAGCCGAACCATCCCACAATCAGAATCCATGAACCCAAAGCCAAAAAAGGAATTGATGAAGGAGGATGCGCGGTGATCCGGCCATCATTTTTGTAACGGCCATGACGCGCACCAAGTAGGATTATTGCGGCAAGTGCCATCCAGCCGCCCATTGCATGAACGACAACTGAGCCGGCAAAATCATGAAAACTTGCACCAAATGCATGGGTCAGCCAATCCTGAAAACCAAGGTTGCCATTCCAGATCATACCCTCAAAAAACGGATAGATCAGCGCAACCAGAAATAATGTCGCTAAAGCCTGTGAACGCATTTTGGCACGCTCTGCAATCCCTCCAGAGATAATCGCTGGAATTGCTGCAGCAAAAGTCAACAGGAAAAAACAGCGCATCAGATTGTAGCCATGATCGGCAGACAAGGTTGCAGCATCATGGAAAAAGTGCTGACCGTAGGCAATATAGTAGCCCACTAAAAAATAGGCGATGGCGGAGATGGCAAAGTCGGTTAGAATTTTACTTAGGGCATTGACCTGGTTTTTATGTCGAACTGTTCCAAGCTCTAAAAAAGCAAATCCAGCATGCATGGCAAGCACTAGAACTGCACCGAGAAGAAGAAATAATAAGTCTATATTTTGCATGGTGCGTTCCAATTTAGTGCGCGGGATCACAAAAGAAAATCAGTATATAGAGGCAAATTGATTGTAGAAGAGGGCTAAGCAAGGGAAATTTTGATGAAGAATTTCTTGAAATTGATAAGACTCGATATAAAGCACGTTACTATTTTTTTGCACCAAACTAAGACATGGCGAGAGTTCATAAAATTCAGATTTATATTATATTTTTAGGTGTTTATATTTATCGTAAGAAAAACGGTGCTAAAAAAGCATGCTAAAGGTGCACGTAAAAAGTAAAAGATTTTTAAGAAAAAATTTAAAAATAAACGAAACTATTGCTTTTAAATTTCAAAGCGTCATTCAAGTTTTAAATTTACCAAGTCATAGGGAATCTGGCTGAAGGATATTTAAAATAAATGAAACCCTAAAAAATTAGGGTTTCATGCTTAGATAAAATTATTGAAGTATTCAATTAATCTTTAAAATGTACCGGAATCCATTGATAGCTTTTATTGTCTTTAGAATAAATATGTCCAATCCCCGGAAATGGCAAATGTGGTGCTGCTACCGTCTGACCATTTTTCGCATATTCAGCAAAATATTTTAAGCGGGTTTCGATCGCCTTTTTCGGATCGACATCAAAGTCAACGCCGGTCTGTGGGCGATCAAACTGCAGCGTATGTGAATGCACAATATCTCCAATAAACACCATCTGCTGACCTTGTGATTTTAAGCTAAAACCAAAATGCCCCGGTGTATGTCCAGCCGAACTGATGACATCGAAAGCATGGATTTTATCGCCAGTTTTAAAGGTTTTGAGCTGATTCTTGACCTGATAGGGGGCAATGGCTTTCTTGATTTTATCGACTGTGCCCAAAAAACCTGCCTGCTTGGCTTTTGGTAATTTGTCTGCTGTTTTAGAATTCATCCAGAAATCCAGTTCAGTTTGAGACACATAAATATTGGCATTGGGAAAATTGGCCACGCCATTATTGCTGATGCCGCATACATGGTCAGGATGCAAATGCGTGAGCAGGATGGCATTGACCTGTTCAGGTTTATGCCCTGAAGCCTGTAAATTGGAATACACTGAACCTAGGTGTGGACCATTACAGCTTGAAGTTCCGCTATCGACCAGAACCAGTTCTTTGGCTGTATTGACCAGAAAGGCATTCACGGATGTCTGGATGCCTTTGGCCTGATCGACGTAGTATTTTTTCAAGATCTGATCGGCTTGGGCTGCTGGAATATCTTTAAATAAGGCTTTGGACAGATAATTGCTACCATCCAGCAGGGCAGTAATCTGGTAATCTCCGAAGTTATACTGATAATACCCCGGAACCTGTTTTTGTTGTTGGGTGCTAGAAACGGTTTGTGCATGTGTTTGAGAGATACCCGTCATTGAACCTAAAGCAAGCAGTGACATGACGAGAGAAGATGTGAAGTATTTCATGGCTATTCTTATGTAATTAAAGTCAATTCTATGTATTAGCACGGATGCCAGCAAAAAAGAATATGAATATATTTACCATTTTTTTAAATAGCAATGCCGATTTGGCATCTGTACTAAAAATTAAGTCTGAATCTGTATATTGATTTTTTGAAAGTAAAGAATTTATTTTTGATGAAAATATTATTATAAATAAAATGCTTAGATACATTTCACTTTTTATGAAAAGCTCGTTAACATGGGGTATTACGAACAAGCTTTGGGTGTCGCGATGAGTTTTTGGAAAAGAAAAAACAATGCCAGCTTTGTATTTTTCATTATTACCTTATATTCACTACTGGGTTTTGGACTGGGCTATGTGATTTGGGAATTTGTGTTGCAAGGCTAAGTGACCCAGCTATAAAAAAGCCTCTAGAGATAGAGGCTTTTTTGATGGATTATTTCGAAGAAAATAGATAATTACTTAATGAGAGCATTGTATGAGCGAACCAGAGCACTCAGGAAAACCTCTAGCTTATTTAGATCAAAATATTCTAGACTTATTTAGTGAATATAAAGAAAAGCCATTGCTTAGTAGAGATTCAGATTTTTTTAGATATTTAAAAGAAGAAGTACAAGCTGTTTATTCACCCATTACTTTAGAAGAAATTTACAGATCAGTAATAAAGGGGAAAAGCAGTAAATATTGTGTCGAGTTTTTAGATATCTTAAGGGAGTTAAATGCACACTATATCGCCTTAACTACTAATGAGCATGGGACTTTAACAAATACTATTTTTAGATCCTGGGATGATCCACTAGTTCATTTTAATAATTATATTGAAAATAATTTTTTAAACAAAATGATTAATCCATCAACTAAGAATTTATTTGCTTTATATGGTGGTGTAAAGGATTTTAAAACTTTTGAATACAAACAAATTGAAGCTTTTGATAATTTATTACTATTTTTAGAAAAATCTTTAAGTGATCTTAAGAACAGTACATACAAAGATGACTATCTTTTATCAGAAATAGAAAAATTTAAAGTTAAAATCCCGAACCTAATGAATCAGCGAGATAAATATAAATCATATATTCAGAGATCGGTAAGGCATTTAGAAGAGTCTAATAAAGAAAAATCACCTCATAAATCTTTACGAGAATCATTGAATATCAATCATGATAACTTACAAAAAATTAAATTACCAAATGCTTTAAATCAAATATGGAAATTACTTCAAGAAAACAATCCTGAATTGGAAAATAATGAGTTAGATGACTTCTTTCAATTGAAAAATTTAATTGGTTCAGAGCAGGAATACTATATTTTTCAAAAAGTAAATCAAATTTATACTATATTAAATCTGATCGGTTATTATCAAGATGAAGGATTACATAAAGAAAAGCGTTCTATTGCATCATTCAGTGACATGTCACATGCATCTTATGGTTGTTTTTGTGAATATCTAATCACTCGTGATGAAGCCTTTGCGCAAAAAACTAATGTTGCATATGAGTATTTAAATATTGCAACTCAAGTTTTTTGGCTCAAATTAAAATGATTTCAAACTAAAAATAGTGTTAAGCCAATACTTTATTTAAACATTTGGTCTGTTCGATGTAATAAAAAAGTTGACTTAATGATGGTATTAATTTAGTTGGAGGCGACATGGATGTCGCCGTTCACTTGTGATACATGGAAGTATCATCAAGTTAACAAAAGATTTTTGTTACTTTTGATCTTTCAAAAGTAAGGCAATAGTTTCTGACCTCTCCCTAACCCTCTCCTATAAGGAGAGGGAACTACACAAAAATTTATTTAGTAATGAATGCTCCTCCCCCTCTGGGAGAAGGTTGGGATGAGGGAAATAACTAATAAAAAAGCCCCTACATCAGTAGAGGCTTTCTTTGCTTAAAATGGAAATCTTAAGACACTTTATCACCCGGTTTAGCACCAGATTCAGGTGAAATCACCCAAACACCTTCGCCATTACCCGCTGCAAGTACCATACCGTTCGAAATACCAAAACGCATCTTACGTGGCGCAAGGTTCGCCACCATCACCACCAGTTTGCCTTTTAAGTCTTCAGGTTGGTAGAACTCACGAATACCACTGAACACATTACGTGGCTCAGCTTCACCAACGTTTAAAGTGAGTTGAAGCAGTTTGTCAGAACCTTCAACCGTAGCCGCTTCCAAAACTTCAGCCACACGCAGGTCAACTTTCATAAAATCATCAATATTAATGATTTCAGCTTCACCGACTTTAGGTTCAGCTTTCTTTTCAATCTTCTTCTCTTTTTTCTTCTCAGCTTTTGCTGGTTCAGCAGCAGGAGCAGCTAAAGAATCTTTAGATGCATCCACCATGGCAGCAACCGCTTTTGGATCTACACGTTGCATTAAGGGTTGGAACAATGCAATTTCATGACCCACTAGAATGGTTTTGCGAGAAGCAAAATCGAAGCTTTCAAGTTGCAAGAAATCTTGAACCTGTTGAGCTAGTGTCGGCAATACAGGAGCCAAGTAAACTGCCAATTGACGGAACAGGTTGATCCCCACAGAACATACATCATGAACCTGTTGTTCCTGACCTTCTTGCTTAGCAAGTGCCCAAGGCTTTTTCTCGTCGATGTACTGGTTGGCTTTGTCTGCCAGTGCCATGATTTCACGAATCGCCGCAGAGAATTCACGTGCTTCATAAGCTTGAGCAATTGAACTACCGGCATCAATAAAGCTTTGTACCAATTCAGGTTCAGCACATGTCGTGCTTAACTTGTTATCAAATTTGGTGTTAATGAATTTTGCACAACGGCTGGCAATATTTACGACTTTACCGACCAAATCTGAATTTACTTTCTGAACGAAATCATCAAGGTTCAGGTCAGAATCTTCAACTTTGTCAGAAAGTTTCGACGCGAAGTAATAGCGTAGATATTCAGGATTTAAATGCTCTAAATAGGTTTCCGCTTTAATAAATGTGCCGCGAGATTTTGACATCTTTTGGCCATTGACAGTCAAGAAACCATTCACGAATAAGCCTGATGGCGTGCGGTAGTTTGCACCTTCAAGCATTGCCGGCCAGAACAGGGCATGGAAATACACGATGTCTTTACCAATGAAGTGATAGACCTCATTTTCAGAATCTTTTTTCCAGTAGTCATCAAAATTCAATTCAGGACGTTTGGTTTTGATGTAGTTTTCAAAGCTCGACATATAACCAATCGGCGCATCCACCCAAACATAGAAATATTTGTTTGGCGCATCTGGAATTTCAAAACCGAAGTATGGCGCATCACGTGAGATGTCCCAGTCATTCAAGCCATTTTCAAACCATTCGTCCAGCTTGTTGGCAATCGATACCGGCAAGCGACCTTCATCACGAGTCCATTTTTGCAGGTATTCACCAAAATTTGGCAATTTAAAGAAGTAATGATCAGATGATTTTTCGACTGGAGTTGCGCCACTTAAAGTGGAATGCGGATTCAACAACTCTGTCGCATTATAAGTTGCACCGCAGACTTCACATGAGTCGCCGTACTGATCTTCCGCCTTACATTTAGGACAGGTGCCTTTAATGAAACGGTCTGACAGGAACATGCCTTTTTCAGGATCAAAAAGCTGGGTCACCGGACGAACTGCAATATTGCCCGCATCACGGTTTTTCACATAGATTTCTGACGCACGGGCACGGTTGGTATCGCTATGTGTAGAATCATAATGATCGAAATGCACACCGAAACCGTCAAAGTCACGAATGTGTTCTTTTTGCACATTGGCAATTTGCGCTTCAGGTGAAATGCCATTCGCTTCGGCACGTAGCATGATCGCGGTTCCGTGAGCATCATCCGCACAGACATAAGTCACATCATGACCCATCGCACGCATGGCACGTACCCAAATATCTGCTTGGATATAGCCAAGTAAGTGACCCATATGAATCGGGCCATTGGCGTAAGGAAGGGCATTGGTGACTAAAATTTTACGCACGGATTCACTCTCTCATTCGTATTCATTATGCAATGGGCCATAATTTTACATGATGCCGAGGGGATTACAAAGAAATGCTTTGCTGAAACCCTGCGAATAGATGGACTTGGACAGCCCGAATACAAAAGCCTGCATCATCTTTAGCATATAGCTTTTCAATACAGATTTGACTCAGCTCATGCTACATCCTGCAAACAATAGCAACAACTTGTACAGGCTTTGTTGCAGTTTGCTTACTTCGCCCGATTCGCGTGATGCTTTGTGCTAAAAAAATGGCTGATTGTTTATATGATATGCCTAAGGAGGGTACCTCATGACTCAGCAGAACCAAAACAATACGTCGAAGCAAAATCAAGATAAAGAACAACATGCACGCGAATTGAATGATCAGCTTGCTAAAGAGCAAAAGCAAAACGAGATAGATAAACAGCATAATCAGGAACATAAGAACGGGCAAAGTGCCCAGACCCATGCTAATCAGAAGTCTGATACCCAGCATAACGGTAAAGATGAAAATGCTGAGCAATCAACGCAAAAAGACAGTTCTCAAGAGAATCAGTCCGATAAAAAAACTGAAAGCTTTAAGATGGATGACTTAAAAGCCAAAGCGATAGCGATCGGTGAAGAGCTATTGCAAAAAGGTGAAAAGCTTCTGAATGAGCTGAAACATGGCAAATCTGACAACCAGCAAAATGCTGAGCAAGGTTCGGATGATGCGAAAAAGACCAAAGCGGATCATGCCTCTCAAGATAAATCATCTAACAAGTCAGATAAACAAAATGCTAAAGATGGTCAGACCGATCAGCAGGCAGGTATGGCAAATTTAAAAGATGAAGCCATGCATAAGTTTGAAGATACCAGACAGAAAATCACAGATTTATTCAGCGAAGCCTCGGTTAAGTTCGCTGAGCTGAAACAGATGGCAACTGATACGATGAATAAAATGAAAGATAATCAATCGAAGGAAGGTGATTCTAATCAGCAGCAAGATGCCAAAGATACAGATTCAGAAAGCAACTCTCAGTCCAAAAAGGATGAATCGAAACAAGATCAGGATAAAAATACTAAGGATCAACAGGACAAATCTGAAAACAATAAAAATCATAAATAGTCTGTGATCAGGGAGCCACTTTAATTACAGAGGGTTAAAGTGGCTTGATCGCATAAGATCAGTAAAAAAATTTATTACATCAAAATAGTCCATCTCTCTTTTCTTTCATTATTTCTATTCACCAAGATTCCATAAAATATTTCACAAAACCGAGTAAAATGGTTGGAAATTGAAGATATCTGTTTCATCTTCTCCAATACAGTGCTTAACCTTCGCCTAAAACCCCGTTAAACTAAGCGATTCAGATGTCGATCTACATTTTTGGAGTAACCTATGTCTTGGCTTTCTTCGCTTAAATCGGTTTTTTCGCCTTCCAAGGAGGTGAACGAAGAAGCTGTGCAAAACGTACTGCAAAACTATATCTTGCCAAATTCCAGCAATGCCTTGAAAGATCGTATTACGCAGGTCAATGTACAGGGTGAGATTCTGCAAATCACTTTGAATACCTATCCAGAAGAAAAAGCGCAGCTGCAACAGATTCATGATGAACTGGCGGAAGCTTTGCAAAAATGTGGTATTCAAGAACTGAATATGCATGTGATTCAGCAGAAAACTGGACATAAGAAAGAAGGTGGTTGCGGGCATAATCATGCTGAAGGTGAAAACTGTTCAAGCGAGCCTAAAGCGGAAGAAAAACCCAATCTTCCCCCTGTGGTTGATGCGTCGGCACAGCCTGCAAAAGCTGAAGAAGCTGATCCAAATAATCCACCTATTCAAAAAGCTGCGCCGCAACAGCGTGATGTTCCAAAACACCCAAGGATTCAAAATGTGATTCTGGTGTCATCCGGCAAAGGTGGCGTAGGTAAATCGACCACGACTGTAAATCTGGCTTTGGCTCTACAGAAATTAGGCCTGCGCGTAGGCGTACTGGATGCCGATATTTACGGTCCAAGTATCCCGACCATGCTCGGCAATGCCGGCAAAACGCCAATGATCGAAGCAGAGCAGTTTGTTCCAATTGAAGCCTATAGAATGGCGGTGTTATCAATTGGCCATTTAACTGGAGACCACAATACTCCAGTCGCTTGGCGTGGTCCAAAAGCCACGGGGGCATTGATGCAGTTATTCAATCAGACCCTATGGCCAGACCTCGATGTGCTGATGATTGATATGCCACCTGGCACAGGCGATATCCAGTTAACTCTCGCGCAGCGTATTCCGGTGACGGGCGCAGTGATTGTGACGACACCACAAAACGTGGCATTGCTGGATGCGACCAAAGGCATTGAATTGTTTAATCGGGTGCAGATTCCGATCATGGGCGTGATTGAAAACATGTCGACCCATATCTGCTCAAATTGTGGTTTTGAGGAACAGATTTTTGGTACAGGTGGTGGCGATAAACTGTCTGAGCAATATCAAATCCCATTATTGGGCCGTTTACCTTTGGATGCTAAAATTCGTGAAAATGCGGATGCCGGTACACCTTCTGTCATTGCCGAAGATGCTGCTGCAGAAAGCTATATGCTGATTGCAGAGAAAATTGCAGCGCAGCTACCTAAAGCAGAAAAAGATCATAGCCGAATTTTCTAATTCTATAGATAATTCAGATATTTAAGCCTTAGTTAAAAGCTAGGGCTTTTTATTTCTTATTTTTAAAATTAGCTCGATTTAAATGACCGAAATTGACTGAAATGACTATCGGGTATTTATCCTAAATATTTATATAAGTATTTGAATTAATTAAAATAAATAAATTTAAATTTTAGATCATATGTTCTCTTACAATTATTTTTTTGCAGCACTGACCGAATTCTTCTATGCTACTCGGATTAGAGCGAGGTCAAACTATGATTTCATGGTTTTTTATTGGTTTAGTGGCAACCATTCTTTTAACACCAGGCCCAACCAATACCTTATTGGCATCTTCAGGCATTCAGGTCGGATTTAAAAAAACATTTCGTTTAATTCCTGCGGAAGCCTTTGGTTATCTGATTGCCATTAGCTTATGGGGCATTCTGATCGGAAAAATTTCCGTTCATCTTCCGCTTTTACCGACCATTCTCAAACTTTTTAGTGCTGGCTATATTCTATTTCTCGCTGTGAAATTATGGCGGACTGCAGAAATAAGCGAAAATCTTGAAAATGTCTCGATTCGCGCACGAGAATTATTTTTGGCAACCTTGCTTAATCCTAAAGCACTTTTATTTGCCTCAGCGATCTTTCCTGTCATTGTCTGGAAAAGCGGCCAACATTATGTGACTCATATGCTGGTTTTCTTGCTTCTGTTGATCCCGATTGCATTCTTCTGGACTTTTCTGGGTTCAATCCTGGCCAGAAAAAACAGTCGCTGGCTCAATCAGAAAAACCTGCAGAAAACGGCTTCGCTGGTATTAATGAGCTTTTCCATTCCTTTAAGCTATTCTGCACTTTTAAGTTTATAAGCTGATCTCAATCAGCAATTTTTTGGCAACTTTAGCTCTAAGCCTTTCACTTATTTTCATTAGTGTCAATTTCAGTTAAAGTACGTCGCAATAACTTGTTCTTAAGATTTTTGGATTATATCAATGGCAATTAAGTCTGATCGTTGGATTCGCGAAATGAGCGAAAAACACGGCATGATTGAACCGTATGCAGAAAACCAGGTACGTTTGGATGAAAATGGTCAAAAGCTGATTTCGTATGGCGTATCCAGCTATGGTTATGACGTGCGTTGTGCACGTGAATTTAAAGTATTCACCAATGTGCATTCTGCAATTGTCGATCCGAAGAACTTTGATGAACGCAGCTTTATTGATATCGAGTCGGATGTCTGTATCATTCCGCCTAACTCGTTTGCTTTGGCGCGTACCATCGAATATTTCCGCATTCCACGTAATGTTTTGACCGTGTGCTTGGGCAAGTCTACTTATGCGCGTTGTGGCATCATTGTTAACGTGACTCCGCTTGAGCCAGAGTGGGAAGGACACGTCACTTTAGAGTTTTCAAATACGACCAATCTTCCTGCGCGTATTTATGCAGGTGAAGGTGTAGCGCAGATGCTGTTTTTTGAATCTGATGAAGTCTGTGAAACCTCATATAAAGATCGTGGTGGTAAATATCAAGGTCAGACAGGCGTTACTTTGCCGAAGACCTAATTGTTTTAAAATATTGAATGACGGGACTTTATGTCCCGTTTATTTTTTTGAGATTTTCATTCATCGGAAACTGCTATTTTTCGCCTAATTGGCTTTGGCATCTGTATCAAAAATCAGCATAATGGATTCCGCATAACCATAAAAAAGATGCGATGCATTATAAAAAATCAAAGATTGGCGGCTGGGAAGCTGAAGCATAAGGTGCGGAGCATCGAATAAAAAGGAAAGAGTGAGATGGCTCAGATAAAAGATATATTTAAATTTCGCAAAAGTTATTTGGCGATGACAATCGGTTTCAGCCTGTTGCCTTCTGCACATGCGATGCAGGAATTATCAGATTCTTCTCTTTCTGACACCACCGGTGAGGGTGTTGCGCTGGTACTTGATGATTTTAAAATGGTGTTTCAAGGTCCTAAAGATCTTTCTGCTAGTTCTAGTTATGCCAGAGGCATTGAAAACCCCGGACAAGCAGATACAGGCTTTATTCGTATTATCCCGACGGGTGAGAATTACAACCAACTTGGGCAGCGTGTATACGACAAAGTTTATAAATCTACATATGATAATGCTTTTCATGTTGAAAGAACGCAGAATTATGCAACTGAGTATCAGCAAGCCTTTGATACCTTAAAAACTGATTTTTATAATGATAACTATAATACGATTAAAAATACTCATGATACACAAACAAACCGGGACGCATTTAAACAAGAATTAGTTGATTATTATTATAATACAGACTTTATGAAAGCCTATTATGACCAACGTCGTGATGATTATTATAATGGAGCCGGTAACCCCCTTTTAACTCAATATGATCTGGTAGATGATGGCACAACAATGTTTGAGCATTTACGATGGGATTTAATTGGTTTAGATGATAAAGCCAAAACTAATACATTGGAAATGATTCAGCTTCTGTATGGCCAAAATGCAGATCGGCAGATTCCAGATACTCAATGGAGTACGACTGTTGATAGACAAAATATTATTGGAGCAATTGTAGATGCAAGAATTATTGAACTAGTTAAAGCAGAATACAACAAAAAATTGGAAGCTGCTCTAGCTGGAATGATGAAAGATGCAGATAGTGCTGCTATGGCTGAAATCATTGCTAGAGCAGATCAGGCTGCTAAAACTGAAGCTGCTAAAAGCTCTGTGAGCACTTTAAGAACTAAAGCCGATGTATTTATTTATGGTCTGGCATTATCGAAAAGCGATGGTTCTTTAAGCACACGATACAGTAATCAGGGTTTTAGCTGGGGATCAGCAGATAATCCTTGGTTATTCCGGGCAGGAACTGAAAACGTCAAACAGTTTAAGGACGCTGCTAAAGATGTAGGCTATATTGCTTTGGAAGCCCCATTAAGTCCAATTGCAGGGGTCGAAAGTGATAATAATATCAAGCTGGGCTTCTGGAGTGATATTTTTGCACGTGAGCTTAATTCCTCGAATGCTGTAGATCCTATAACAGGTGGGCCGACTTCAGGCCTTGACACAAATTATCGATTAAGAACTCAATTTATTGCTAATGGTCTGAGTTTTAATGGCTCGCAAGTTCGGTTATTCCAAACCTTAGAATCTGACAATAAGAATTACAGCCAAACATTAGGTATGGCGAGTATTGTTCGTCTGAATACCAATGATCGACCAGAAAATCTAAGCAGTAGCGATAGTAATCTTAACAGTAAAGGTATTCGTCTCAGTACCGCAGCAAAAACAGATGCACTTGATGGTAATGTCCCGACCCCGGCCTTGAATGGAAGTGATGCTCCTATATTTCATGATTCTGAGGGTTTATATCTCTATAGTCCAAATATTAATTTGGTGCTTGGTAATATGTACCAGCCTTTCGTTGTCGGTTCAGAAGGCAATAATATTATTTTAGAAGTGACACGTATTCCCAATATTCCTGCTATTTATAATCAAATTTATCAAAATTATGGGGGCGGATTGGGTACAACAGATTTAAAGGGTTCGACCTGTAATGTCTATAGTTGTGGTACACCGATTAAAAATAATGTGTCAGATACCACCGCACTTTATCAAGGGCGTAATGCGACTCACAGTAGTATCTCAATAGGGACTACAGAGCGTATCTCAGGAACAAATATGCTGCGTGCCAAGGATGGTGTGAATTCAACAGGAATCGTATTTAAAAATACTGAGGGTGTAAGTAAGAATTTTGGATCTGCTGTCATTGATGGTGTCCTGATTCAGCATCTGAAAATTAGAACAACTGGTCTTTAAGGGAGTATAAGAATGTCCAAATTAGTAACACTCTGTGCATTATTATGTACTTCTATGGCCAGTCTTGCCGGATTGGAAGCCCTTGATCAGCAAGCATTAACCAATACAGTGGGGCAGGGCGGAGCAGATCTTAACTGGACTTTATCTTTAAACCATGTTTATGCGACAGATTTAAGTAAAGATAAAATTTCTCGGCTTGATGGAAGTGGCAACCCGCTAGAAGTATTTTATGTTCTAGATCCCACCGCTTGTGGAGCAACAAAACAATTTTGCCGTCTGGCAATAGCACCGAATAACCATGTCGATGCCAATGGAAATAAAAAGTGGTTAGTCTTTAAAGGCATTCAAGGCACGATTCAGATTGATAAATTTTCAATTGATGGGACAACCATCATTAATCATCGTAATGAACCACAGACGGCGATGCAAATTACCTTTTATGATCACCAGCCTTTAAAGATCCGTAATTTAGGCTTTAATACAGTTTCCATTGAAACGGGCACAGGGGATGGCGCCTTAGAAGGTTATGCCAATATAGGTGTTTATAGTACGTATACAGGGCGTACCTATAATGCCGACGGAACTTATACAACCGCGCCCCAAGATGTTCCTTCGTTTGATCAAGGTGCTGAAAAAGGATTTATGGGGTTGAACGTTCATGGAAATCTGCATATGTCAGGCAATTTGAAAATATTTGGTTATAACTGTACAGGTGGGGCACAAAGTCGTTGTTAGTAACAACGTCAAGTACAGCATAAGGATATAAAAATGAAAAAAACAACAATAAAGTTGAAATTGCTAACGGTATGCATGTGTCTTATACAACAAGGTTATGCACTTGAAACTATTGAAGAGCAAGAATTGAGTGAAGTTACTGGACAAGATGGTATGGTGATTACTCATGAAATCTCTAAAGCCAATATTGCTCAAGCCAATTGGTATGATCCAAATCCAACTGCCAACACTAAAATGGGTTTAGGTCTACATAATCTTGAGATTATTGGCAAAGATAATAAACCAATCATTAGTCAACTTGAAATAGATGTAGGAGCGACTTCACAAGGGGCAGGACTTCGGCTTGCTGCAAGTGTTTCACCATTTCAAGCCACTGCAGATTTAAAGTTGGTAAAGATCGCCTGTACGACCAATCCATGTAGTCAATCTGCGAAGAGTATTCGGACTGCGGGTACTCAATCAAATCAAAGTTTGGGGGCATTAGGGATTAGTACCTCTACACCGCTTAGTGTGCTATTACAAACTAGTGCAGGTCTATTTAATAAAGATTCAATTGCCAGTATCGATTTTCAGCTTAAAAATGCCACGATTAGTCATAAGTTAGGTGAAAATAGTCTGATTTTAAATGACTTTAACTTTAACTTCGCGGGTCAAGGATATATGTACATTGACCCGGATGAAGGCGTGGTACTCACCACACGAAATGGCAGTCAAGATCACTATGTGGATCTAAAGCGTGCTGAAGATATTACCGATATCGCAGCTGGCCGGGTTAATTCGACCAATCCAGGGGTTAATATTGACTTGCGTTATAACACGCCAAATAACGAACGCAAAAATATTATGCGTTTAGGGGCTTCGGGTGCAGTCACTAATGCAAGATTATCGATGAGTGCCGATCAAACCCAGATCGGTACTTTTGATGTTAGTAACAAGGTGAATGGTGTACTAGAGCGTCAGGACAAAGCTGCAACAGGTTACAGTGGCCTGGTCGGAGAAGGTGGGTTAAATCTAGGCTTGTCTGCAGATTTTACAGGTGATAATAGTACTGGGCTTCCAGCAACTATGGCACCGACAACACTTGAGATTGGTCATACCGGTAAGGGAAGCCATGCTGTGCAATTTTCCAAGCTCAGACCCTTGACTACACGTAATGCTGCTGGCTCCTTACACGGTAAAAATGCTTATATCGACTTTGGAAATATCTATATAAATACCATTACTGCAAAAAGTCTCGATTTCATAATTAATGAAAATATGCAAAAGACTTTAGGTAGTAGTAGCACTGTGCTTAAACAGACACTCAGTACCACCACGAATGAAGAAGATTTTGCTTATATCGCCGTACGTGGAATGGATTTTCAGTCTATTGCTGCTAAGGCACGTTTCATATCAGATAACTCTTTGGCGGAAATTGGTGGAGATGGTGGTTCTTGGGGAATCGGTATTCCTATTTATAATTTAAATGCCAATGTTGCGTTGTCTGGAACGACTTATGGAACAGACAATAAGCAAGCAATTGCTTATAACATTATGGCATCTACAGAAGGCTATGGAATTGACAAGAAAACTGAGTTGCCGAGCACAACCTCAATTATTTTGATTGATGGTAAAAATGGTGAGCATGGTGAACCTGTTAACTATTATGCCGGTTTTAGGAATATCGATGCTTTGATCAAGTCAGAAGGTATTATTGGCTATGAAGATGAAGGGATCTATATTCGTGCCGATGATTTACTGATTGCTGCCAAAGCAGAACTTGCGATTGGTCAATTACCTGGCTCTAAATATAATTGTACCAATGCATTAGTCACTAAATGCGGAAGCTATGTGCCTCATGATAATTTTTCTAAACGTGATGATGTCCTGACTAATATTGCTTTTAAACTTGATGGAAACGGCGAGCTCCTCATCATTCCAGGAGTGGATCCGACCAGCGATTCACCAGATACCAACTTCCTGTCATTTGATGCAAATTTTAAGTTTAGACCCCTTACCGCAGAAGAAACTGCAAATAAAGATAATCTGGGCAGCTATTTTAGTATTGCCAATGAAGATATTGATTCAGCCGGGGTATTAAAAACTTCGTCAATTAACTTTAACCGGATGGAAGGTCATTTGGGTGTCAAAGCAAAAGTTCGTGTCAGTGCAGATACAGTGACTTTGGATAATCAGGTCAAACTCAATTATGAAAATAATATTGCAACACCATTTAAAACCAATTTTGCCATGGCGACCAATGGCAATATGCAAAACATGGCAAGTATTGCACTGACTGGTGGAACCATTCGTAGCACGATGGGAATCACACCACGCTAAAAATCAGGATGAGAAAAATGAAAAAAATAATATTAAAAAGTCTAGTGGTAGCTATGATGGGCCTAAGTGGCCAGGTATCTGCATTAACCTCATTGGAAGACCAAGAGCTCTCAGAAGTCAATGGGCAGGCTTTATTGTCAATGGAGGTTCAGTCTGGATTTAACCAGATGGATAATCTAGGAGCTACTTATGACCAGAGTAATATCTCATTTTATAAATTAGGCTTGGAAGCCGAGATGGAAATTAATGCCAATATAAAAAAGCTACAGCTCGGGTGTGGCGGTGTTAATGGTGCAACCGGCTGTGATATTGATATTGATCATATAGCCTTAAGTGGTAATCCTACAAATGGTGCGGATCGTGCCGCGACCTCAGCTCTGATTACTAATCCATTTGTACAATTTGCCATAAAAAATCCAAATCAGGCGTCTACACGTGAAGTTTTAGGTTTTCGTTTAAGTGCGGAAAAGATTTCGGGTCTATTGACAATGGGGACAGAAAATAGTGCTACACCAAATGGTATTAACAGTTTCAGTGGTTATATGAAAACAAAATCCTCATCAGGAGTTGCAACAACGGCTCCTCGTGTCATGGATTATGCTACAACTGGAATGAATATTGAGGGCACGGTAAAAGGCACTATATTAGGTCAACCATTACCTCTGGATTTACATTACACATCTAGCAATTATGCTTTCCAGTTAAATTCTACAACAGCACCTTTTACTATTCCTGCTACGATAGTGTCAGGAACAAGAATGAAAGAAGTTGTACTAAAAGGGACAGGGACAGTAGGTCGTATTGATTTTAAAGGACCATTAAAAGCAGAATTATTGGATGGAGCATTAAAATTAGATAAAGATATTACAGGCTACTTAACCGGGCTACAGACAGACATTACCGTTAAACAAAATCTCGGACTTATTCATGCTTTATATTTAAATAATCCAGCTTCACTCTCCTTGCAATCCCAAAGCATTTTATGGCCTGGTGCAGCAGTCGCGGCAAAACAAGGGTGGTGGCTGGCAATGGAAGATGAAGTGGATTTAGGAAGTATTTCACCTTCATATAGTGTGCCAATTTCAGATGCTGTTTTAAAGCAAACTATTGCAGGAATTAACCATGATTTAACCACTAATGTGCGAGATTGTGGAAGTCTGGTTTTTGGTTGTGTGCTAGGAAGTGCACTTGATGTAAAGGAAATTAAAAATCCTGCGCTACTTGATTTCCCTCTTACTAATTTAACTTTACAAGGCCAGAACTTTAAACCGAACTGCTTTGGTGGACACAAATTCTGCTAAGTTTAGTTATAAAAAATCCCGTATTACGCGGGATTTTTTATAAGAAAGCAAAATTATTTAGCAATTTTTGCCAATAATTCTTCTTTCGAGATATTTACAGATTCAGCATCACGACGGCCTTTATATTCAAACGTACCTGCATCTAAGCCTTTTTCGCCAATTACAATACGGTGTGGAATACCTGTCAGCTCAAGATCAGAGAATTTCACGCCCGGACGTTCGTTACGGTCATCAAGTAATACGTCAAAACCTGCAGCTTGTAATTCAGCATAGAGTGCTTCCGCAGCTTCCATAGTTCGTGGAGATTTGTGTGCATTCATCGGCACAATGGCAACTTCAAACGGTGCAATGGCAGTTGGCCAGATAATGCCTTTCTCATCAAAGTTCTGCTCGATTGCAGAAGCTACTACACGCGTTACACCAATACCATAACACCCCATTGTTACAGTGAATGGTTTGCCATCTTCACCCAAGACTTTACAACCTAAAGCTTCAGAGTATTTTTTGCCTAACTGGAAGATATGCCCCACTTCGATACCACGTTTGATTTGAAGCGTACCTTTACCATCTGGAGATGGATCGCCTTCAACCACGTTACGTAGGTCATAAACTTCAGTGAACTGCGCATCACGTTCCCAGTTTACACCTGTTGCGTGTTGATCTGCTGCATTTGCACCCGCAACAAAATCAGACAATACCGATGCTGCACGATCAACAATGACGGTGATACCTTTTTCGACCAGACCTTGAGGACCGACAAAGCCAGCAGTTAAGCCAAGGGCTTGAAGTTGTTCTTCAGTAGCAAATGTCAAAGGTGCAGCAATTAAAGGATGTTTTTCAGCTTTAATTTCATTTAGTTCATGATCACCACGAAGGAATAATGCAACGACTGGTGCTTCTTGACCTTCTTCCGCTACAACACCTTGAACCAATAACGCTTTCACTGAATGGGCAGGATTGGTGCCCAAGAATGCTGATACATCCGCAATGGTTTTTTGATTTGGCGTGTCTATCAGTTTAAGTTCTTGTGTTGGTGCCGCACGTTCACCGACAAGCACCGCCTCAGCCATTTCAATATTGGCTGCATAGTCAGATTCAGTGGAGAAAGCGATATCATCTTCACCGCTTGAAGCCAAAACGTGGAATTCATGAGAACCTGAACCACCAATTGAGCCGGTATCTGCTTGAACCGGACGGAAATCTAAACCAAGACGGGTGAAGATTTTGCAGTAGGCTGCATACATGTCGTCGTAGGTTTGTTGCAGTGATTCCTGGTTGGCATGGAAAGAGTAGGCATCTTTCATGATGAATTCACGTGAACGCATTACGCCAAAACGTGGACGAATTTCGTCACGGAATTTGGTTTGTACCTGGTAGAAGTTTGCAGGCAATTGCTTGTAGCTTTTTAATTCGTTACGTGCAAGATCAGTGATCACTTCTTCATGCGTCGGACCCAGAACAAATGGGTTGCCATGGCGGTCGTTGAAGCGTAAAAGTTCAGGGCCGTATTGTACATAACGACCTGATTCTTCCCATAAAGATGCAGGTTGAGTCACCGGCATATAGACCTGAAGTGAACCGACTTTGTCCATTTCTTCGCGAACGATCGCTTCAACTTTATTTAATATGCGAACGCCCATCGGCAACCAGGTGTATAGACCTGAAGCCAACTTACGAATCATACCGGCACGAAGCATGAGCTGATGGGAAATAACCTCAGCATCGTTCGGGGTTTCTCTTAACGTTGCAAATAAAAAGCGACTCGCGCGCATGGAAACTGTCCTAAAAAATTAAGCGTTAAAGCAGGGATTATACAATAAAAAATGAGGTGAGCTTTTGGGAATGTCACCTCATTGTGTTGCATTAAATTATGCCATGATTTTACGTGCCTGACGCAGCATAAAATTCTTAAAGTCATCCAGGTAAGTAAAGATCACCGGCACCACCACCAGGGTCAGCAGGGTAGAGGTAATTACCCCACCAATCACCGCATGCGCCATCGGTGCACTTTGTTCACCACCTTCACCTAGCCCTAGGGAAAGTGGAACCATGCCCATGACCATGGCACTGGTGGTCATCAGAATAGGACGCAAACGGGTTTTACCAGCGGCAATAATTGCATCATAACGGTCTTCACCGCGGTCCATGGCCTTCTTGATGAAGTCGATCAGCAGAATCGCATTCTTGGTCACCAGTCCCATCAGCATGATAATGCCGATAATCGAAAATAGATTCATGGTGGAATTAAACAGGAATAAGGCCAGAAACACGCCAATCAGCGACAATGGCAGTGAGGCCATAATTGCTGCAGGATGAATAAAACTGTTGAACTGCGAACCGAGCACAATATAGATAAAGACAATCGACAGGGTAATCGCAGTCAGTGCATAACCTGCGGATTCTGCCATGTCGGCATTGGAGCCTTGAGTGTCGAAACTATAACCCGGTGGCATATCGAAATTTTCTTGCAAGCGGCTGATATCCGTCCCGATGTCGCCTGCAGGACGTCCTGAAGTATTGGCCTCGACCAGAACTTCACGTGCCAGATCACGTCGATTAATCTGCGAGGCACCGAGTTTTTCTTCAAATTTGGCCACGCTCGAAAGCGGAACCAGAATTGGTTGATTATTGGCATCGGTTTTATTTGAGGTGATATACATATTCTGTAAATCGCTAGGCAAGCTGCGCTGGTCTTCGGTCAGGCGCAGATTCACATCATAGGTTTCACCTTTTTCATCCTGCCAGGTCGTGACATCATCACCGGCAATCAGCGGACGCACTACATTGGCAATCTGATTGACCGATAAACCTAAATCACTGGCCAAGACGCGATTGATCTGTACATCAAGAGTCGGCTTGGGTTCTTTTAATGAAGTTTCCAGATCGACAATGCCATTAATCTTCGCCATTTCCGTCATAAAGCGATCGGAAATTTTTTGCAGTTCATCTAGATCCGGACCTTTAATCGAAATCATGATCGGCTTCTGGCCACCTGAAACGGTTTCATCGGCGGATGCCACCGAGGTAATGCTGATTCCTGCAACCGATTGTAGACGCTGGCGGAATTCATTATTCAGGTCATTCAGGGTCTTTTCACGTTCGGTACGCGGCGTTACAGTCACCCGTAAACTGACATGGTTTTTACCGCGGTCAGTTGCGCCATTAATCACCCCATAAGTGGCTTTGACATCCGGATGCTGACGAATAATCTGATCCACCTGCTGCAGTTTGGCTTGTGAATATTCAAGCGATGAATCGACCGGTGTTTCAAACTTGATCCGGATTTCGCCTTTATCCGGGACCGGTACAAATTCGGTGCCGATCAGTTTGGATAAACCCAAAGCACCAAATAATGAAGCGACCGCGATTAATAAAGTAATCAATCTGAAGCGCAATGCCAGTTTTAATAATTTTTCATAGACATAGCTTAAGTTATCCAGCTTGCCGGAGATCCAGCTAAAGAAACGTTTCACCCGACCTGGTTTTTTGTTTGGATCTTTTTTCTTTTCTGCCCAGTGTGCAGAGAGCATAGGATCCAGGGTAAAGCTGACAAACATCGAGATCAGAACGGCCATACTCACCGTGACCCCGAACTGGTAGAAGAAACGACCAATAATTCCGCCCATAAAGGCCACAGGCAGAAATACGGCAACAATGGTCAGTGTTGTGGCCAGAACAGCTAAACCAATTTCTTTGGTGCCATCGAGTGCAGCAGTCACGTGATCTTTGCCCATGTCGGTATGCCGGACAATGTTTTCACGTACTACAATTGCGTCATCGATCAGCAGACCAATACTCAAGGACAGCGCCAGCAAAGTCATCATATTGATGCTAAAGCCAAAGGCCCAGATAAAGGTCAGCGTGCCCAAGAGTGCAATGGGTAGGGTCAAACCGGTAATCACAGTTGAACGGAAAGAGCCTAAAAATAATAGGACAATCAGCACAGCCAGTACCGCACCTTCAATAATGGTGCGGGCTACATCGCCAATGGTGCCGCGGATACTTTTGGAGGAATCTACCACTACTTGTAAAGTAGTGCCTTGGGGAAGCTGCGCCTCAATACTTTCTAAAGTTACATAGCTCTTGTCTACTACTTCAATGACGTTTGCATCTGAACTACGCAAAATATCAATCGCAACTGCAGTTTTGCCATTCAGAAAAGCTGCGGATTCCAGCTCTGCCTGACTGTCTTGAATATTAGCCACTTGTCTGAGGAAAATTGGTACGCCGTTTTTATTGGCAATGACCAGATCGCCGAAGGCGAGGGGATGCAGCACTTTGGAATTGATTTCAATGACCAGTTCCGAATTACCCGATTTAAGCGTCCCCCCCGGGACTTCAATATTCTCGGCTTTTAAGGTGTTGATCACGCTATCTACACCAATGCCAAAGGCTTGCAGTTTTTGCGGTTCCACCTGAATCCGGATCTGGCGCTGCGCATCACCAAGCAGATTGACCGTTCCGACTCCCGGAACTGTGCGCAGTTGTGGCACAATCCGCTGATCCAGATAAGAACTGAGCGCTTTTACATCCATGTTGTCGGATTCAAATACAATTGACATCACTGCATTTGCTGTCGGATCATAACGCTCAACAATCGGTTCCTGAATTTCATCACGAAATTCAGCAGTTACAGAAGCGATTTTATCCCGCACGTCCTGGGCTGCTGTGGTAGATGTCACATCCAGATTAAATTCAGTGGTGATGATGGACAGGCCTTCACTGGACTGGGAAATGACCTGTTTTAAACCGGAAATGGTATTGATCTGATCTTCGAGTTTCTTGGTGATTTCCGATTCAACCGTTTCCGGAGAAGCACCCGGATAGTTGGTATAAATCACCACAAAAGGGAAATCGACATCAGGGAATTCTTCAACGCCCATCCGCTGCCATGAAGCCAGCCCCAGCACCATCAGGCAGAACATCATCATGATGGTAAAAACCGGATAATTCACACTAATTCGGGTAAACCACATATCAATGATCCTGTGTGAATGGCTTTAGTTGGCGCGAAGGGTGACAGTTTTTTGCAGATCAGCTTCGCTAAACTTCACCCGGCTGACCTGATCACCATTTTCCAGTCCTTGAACCACAGCAATGTTATCGCTATAACGCTGTTCCAAAACCTGTATGTTGACCTTGATAATTTTATTCTGGCGAATTACCCAGACATAAGGTTTATTCTGAATGTCTTGAACAGTATCTAATGGAATCAGCTGGCCAGAAATCTGTTGTGGACTCAGAATGTTGCCTTCGACAAAGGAGCCGATACTTAGCGAGGGAATGGTTTCATTCGGCTTGGCAAAGAATTCGATCTGACGACTGGCCTGATCTGCAATTGGGGAAATCCGGCTAATTACGGCAGTGAGCCGATTTGGATTCCCTTGAATGCTGTATTCGACTTGACTGCCCAGTCTTAAGTCTGATTGCAGATCACTGGGTACGCGTGCCTGAATTTCCAATCGTTTTGGATCGACAATTTCAAACAGGGTTTGTCCAATCGCCACGGTTTGACCCGGTTCGACCTGACGTTGGGTAATCACGCCACTGATCGGGCTGGTCATGATGCCATCACGATCTGCTTTCTGGGCAATATCAACATTGGCTTGCTGGGCACGAACATTTTCCAGCTGTGCCTGATAGTCCACCTGACTTTGTTCATATTCTACTTTTGAAATAAAACCCTGATCGAGCAGGCGCTTTTTACGCTGCATCATATTGCGGGCCTGATTGGCTTGCGCTTGAGTGGAGGCCAGATTCGCACGTGCCTGTGCCAGACGGGCTGCATTGTCCTGATTATTCAGGCGTACCAGCACTTGTCCCTTGGCAACTGTTTGACCTACCTGTGCGTTTACGCTGGTGGCAGTAGCAGAGACCTGTGACTGTATGCTGCTTTGATTGACTGCACGAATGGTGCCGGTGAATGCGGTTTTTTGAACTGAATTGCCAGATTGAACTGCAACTAGATCTTGAGGAATGACTTCAATGGATTTGGCTGTTTCGGTTTGCTGTACGGGTTCATCTTTATCACAAGCCACTAAAAACATATTTAAGCAAAGTGCACTCATGATCAGGATAGAGCGCGGGGAAGGCATATTTAAATCATGAGAATGCGGTGCAGTTTGCATATGAGTCCTTTTAGCTGGCTATGGATCAAAACCACGGCTAGCTATTTGTATTTATTCAAGTGCTTTTAAACGGGCGATAATTTTGTCGTATTCTGCTTCCAGATTTCGATAGCGACTTTGTAAAGATTGAATATTTTCTTTCTGGGAAGCGAGATTTTTCTGGTTATTGTCTAATGTTGTTTTCAGGTGTGCCGGTGGGGTTTTACCTTTACGTAAATATTCACGTTCCTGACGCACAAACATGACCCGATCTTTTTGCAGTTGCTTCATTTGTTCTTGCTGAAAATCAATCTGTTTTTTTAACTGGACCAGGCTGTCATTCTTTTTCTGTAAAGCGGTCTGGCTATTGTTATAAGCACGCTTGAGTTTATGATCTTCGGCAATTCGCTGCGCCTGCTTGGCACGTTGTGGCGCTTGCCTGATATCCGCTTCGGCATTATAAGGACGGGCACGCTTAATCACCTGCATATTCTGGTCAAGTGCTTCATAGCCATAACGGATATGATTTGGCGTGACATTAGTACTGATATTGGCCACACCCTTGCTGTCATAATAACGATACCAGGTGGCTTTTTGCGGGAGTTGGTTACTACTCGCACACGTTAAGCTCACCTGTAACAGTAGCAGCACAACAACAATGAATTGACCAGTCATTTTATTTTTATCAATGACAGCAAGTTTTCTTAAAAACTGACTCATCATTGGCTCCCCGAATTTAAAGTTGACTAAATTACTTATTTTAAAGTAATAATTTTGTTATATTAGACTTAAATTTATCAATAAAAAACTACCGTTAGTCAAAAAAAAACCAATAACGATAAGAAAATGTGAAGCTGTTATTAAAAATAAATGATTTTGTCTACTTGTGTAGAAAATGTTCATTGATAATACAAGTGACTTTATGTTAAAAATGTTTATCGATCGTAATAAAATAATCCTATGAGCCTTATGGCATATAGTTTCTAAAATGGGAAGGGTTAAACAAATGGACGATAAATTCCAAAATCTAAAAATTATGGTTATTGATGACTCAAAGACCATTCGTCGTACTGCGGAAACTCTTCTTCAACGCGAAGGTTATGAGGTCATTACTGCAGTAGACGGTTTTGAGGCTTTGTCAAAAATTGCCGAAGCAAATCCAGATATCGTTTTTGTAGATATTATGATGCCGCGCCTGGATGGTTACCAAACCTGCGCCTTAATCAAAAACTCTCAGAATTACCAGAATATTCCTGTGATTATGCTATCAAGTAAAGATGGCTTATTTGATCAGGCCAAAGGTCGTGTCGTGGGTTCAGATGAATACCTGACTAAACCTTTTAGTAAAGATGAATTGCTCAATGCAATCCGTAACCATATTAGTGCTTAATATTTGATTTTTTGGGGAATTGGCATGGCACGTATCCTAATTGTGGATGACTCACCGACAGAAACTTTTCGCTTTAGAGAGATTCTTTCTAAACATGGCTTTGAGGTGATTGAAGCAGCCAATGGCGCAGATGGCGTCACCATGGCACAGGCAGAATTGCCGGACCTAGTTCTGATGGATGTGGTTATGCCGGGTGTGAATGGTTTTCAGGCAACCCGTCAGATTGCACGTGGTGCAACGACCAAACATATTCCAATCGTGATTGTCAGTACCAAGGATCAGGCCACTGACCGTGTATGGGGCAAGCGTCAAGGCGCAGCGGATTATCTAACAAAACCAGTCGATGAAAAACAATTAATAGATGTAATTAAGCAGCACCTCAATGCAGGATAAGCTCTATGGCAGCAAATGGATTTATCGAATTGCTTCGCATTGCGAAACGGGGGAATAAAAACTACGTTTCCAATGGCAATGAAGTTAACCGATGGTCGGGCATTGCTTTTGAGATGATGGGGCAATATTTTGTTGCCCCGCTGGGGGAAGTATCAGAAGTGATTTATCCCCCAGAATATACGCCGGTACCCAAAACGCAAGCATGGGTGTTGGGTCTGGCGAATATCCGGGGAAGACTGTTATCGGTTTCTGATCTGACGCAGTACGTATCAGGGCAAAGCAGTCAATTTTCACCGACTCAAAAAGTATTATGTATCAACCATAATGACCAGTATGTGGGTTTGGTCGTAGATCAAGTTTTGGGTATACAACATTTCAATAAGAAAAGTTTCTTTTCGAAGAAATCTGAATTGGATAAAAACTTACAAGAATATTGTCAGGGGTTTTTCCATCAGCACAACCAGCAGTGGCATGTGTTTTTATTCAGTCGTCTGTTGCAAAATCCAAAATTTATGAACGCATCTATAAAATTTATAAATTAAATGTCGCGCTCGAAACTAAGCAAGGCGTCAACCGGGGAGAGGCTGCATGGGCTTTAAACTTAAAAAGAAAAATACAGGTGAGAGCACTGGCCGCAAAGGCGGTAATGCTTTTTTAGCTAAGATTCAAACGCAAGTAGATCAGTTATCACGTGTCTTCGGTGATAGTGAGAAATCAAAACCGCTGATCTATGGAGCAGCAGGCTGTCTTTTAGCCGCACTGATCACTTTATTGTATCTTTTTTATAGCGTTCCACGTACCAATGAACTCACTCAAAGTCTGGGTGATTTGCGTCTCCTCTCGCAAACGATTTCGCGCCAAGCGACTGAAGCGACAGCTTCGGGTACGCCTGAGGCTATGAAGAACCTGACTGATTCACAAAAAGCTTTTGCTGAAAATCTTGAGACAGTTAAAAGTATTCATTCTAACAATGATGCGTTGCAAGCTGTTGATAAACAGTGGACAGAAGTATCCAGCAGTATTGATCTGATTACCTCGCAACAAAAGATTATTAACCAGTTATACGACACCAACATCGCTATTGGTGAAGCGATTCCGGGGATTCAGGCGGAATATAACTTGATGGTCGACCAGATGGCACGTCAAGATATGCCATCGAACCAGGTAGTTATTGCCAAAAACCAGGTATTCATTGCAGAACGTATCTTACGTTCAATCAGTTTGGTACTGACAGGTAACGATGGTTCACGTGAATCAGCGGATGACTTCAGTGCCGATACCGAAACTTTCGGTTCTTATCTGAATGCACAGTTGAATGGTTCTGCTGAACTGGGTGTACAGCGTATTGCTGATCCAACCCTGCGTGAATCTCTGGAAGGCATCAAGGCTGAATATGATGACGTACTGGAATCTGCATCAGCGATTATTCTGAAAAACTCTACACAGATCGTAAAAGTTCGTCAGGCAGCCGCATCTATTTTTTCTCAATCTGATGTGCTTTTGGACAACCTGAATAAATTATCGGGTAACTCAGGTCTTAAAACGGTTGTTCCGGCAGTCCTTCTGATCGCATTATTAGTCGGTTTCTTGCTGTGTGTATTCAAGTTACTTTCTCTGCGTGGCTTGTCGGATAAGCAGCGTGTAGGCCGTTTACAAGAAGAATATGACCGTAACCAGAATGCGATTTTGCGTTTACTTGATGAGATCGCCGATCTTGCAGATGGTGACTTACGTTCATATGCAACCGTATCTGAAGACTTTACCGGTGCGATTGCCGACTCGATTAACTTTGCGATCGACCAGTTACGTGACCTGGTATCGCGTATTACTGAAACTTCGCAAGAAGTTGCGCAATATACTGCAACTACACAAAGTATTACCAACCAGTTAGCCGAAGCATCTGAACATCAGGCACAAGAAATTGCCGGTGCTTCTGCAGCGATTAACGAAATGGCACTGTCGATTGACCAGGTATCTGCCAACGCCGATGAATCAGCGGTGGTAGCAGAGCGTTCAGTACAAATTGCTGCAAACGGTGCGGATGTCGTACATCGCTCGATTGAGGGTATGGACACGATTCGTGAACAGATTCAGGAAACTTCAAAACGTATTAAACGTTTGGGTGAATCTTCTCAGGAAATTGGTAACATCGTAGCCTTGATTAACGATATTGCTGACCAGACGAACATCCTGGCATTAAACGCAGCAATTCAGGCATCGATGGCCGGTGAAGCAGGTCGTGGTTTCGCGGTCGTAGCCGATGAAGTACAGCGTCTTGCGGAACGTTCAGCTTCTGCAACGAAGCAGATTGAAGGCCTGGTAAAAACCATTCAAACGGATACGAACGAAGCCGTTATTTCGATGGAACAAACTACATCGGAAGTTGTACGTGGTGCGAACTTGTCTAAAGATGCCGGTGTAGCACTAGATGAGATTCAAACAGTATCGAACAACCTTGCGAAACTGATTGCGAACATTTCTGATGCTGCGAAACTGCAGTCAGCATCTGCAGGTCATATTGCGACCACGATGAATGTCGTACAGGAAATTACCTCGCAAACCACCAGTGCAACCTTCGATACAGCACGTTCAGTATCTGAACTGGCAAACATGGCCGATGCATTACGTGAATCTGTATCTGACTTTAAACTACCAGAATAAAGTCAGACATGATGGGGAAATGTGTCTTGACCGCGGTTGAGACACATTCAGAAAATACAGATAAAGCCTCGACAAGATGTACTTAACTTCATACGTTAGGTATCGCGTGACGGTCACAATTAAGTTTGAGCGCCCTTCTTGGCGGCATAACGTAAGAAGCATGAGCTATGAAAGAAATATTAAAAAATTTAGTTGAAACGACAACGCTTCCTGAAGATAGTTATCTTGACCAAGATGCAGAAATTCTTGAAATTTTTGTTGAGGAAATCGAAGAGATCTTCGTTGAGTTAAATGCTTTATTTCCAGAATGGTTGAGCAATCCAGATCATCAAGAAAATCTGAAGACCATTCGCCGCCATTTTCACACCCTGAAAGGTTCAGGCCGCATGGTCGGGGCAAAATCGGCAGGGGAAATGGCCTGGGCGGTTGAAGATACCTTAAACCGGGTTTTGTCCGGTTCGATTCAGCTAACACCGACGGTACAGAAATTTGCCCAAGCGGTACTGAATGTCTATCAATATGCTTTATATCCAAAATTCAAACATGTACAGCAATTGGATCTCGACCTGCGTCCAATGGTGCTCTTGGGACAACAATTACAACAACAAATTTCGCCTGAGCCTGCATTGGAAGAATTACTGGCATTGGCAGTTCATTTGACTGCTGAAGGTCAGATGACAGGTCTTGAGCTTGCAGACAATGAGCCAAGTGAAGCTGAGCTAACAGTAGCGCCAGTAGAAGTACCGGTTCGCAGTGATATCGAAGAAACTGTGGCGATCTTTATTGAAGAAGCAGAAGAGCATCTGGATACGATTGCCACCTTCCTTCGCACTGAAGATGAAAAATCACAAGATTATAATGCGCTGATTCGTGCGATTCATACTTTGCGCGGCAGTTCATCCATGGCGCAGATTGACCAGATTTTTGAGGCCAGCTCTAAAGTGGAGCATCTGTTCAAAACCCTGCTGCAAGATGAAATTGTCTCAACCTCAAAAGAAACTGCTTTACTGATTCAGTATGCCGAGTTTGTCAGTGACTATCTGCATTTGCTACGTCAGGGCAATACTGCAAAACTGGATGCGGTATATGCCACCTTTGAGCGTGTCTGGAATGATTATGGCTTTGCAGTTACTGAAACCAATAGTATTCAGACGCAAGGCTTGGTGTCCAAACTGGTTGAGCTGGATATTGATCTGTTATTGGATGCCGAGTTTGAATTTGATAAACGCGCCCAAGTCGATTATCCGGAATATATTCAGGCACTCAGCCAGCAGGCTGCAGAATTGCTGGCACATACAGAAAGCCGGGCAGCGCAAGGCATTCATGAATTCACTGCCGACCTGAAATTGGCTTATGATGCGCTGCTTGAAAAGCCAGTGCTGCTAAACAGCGATTATGCTTATGAACTGTTCGCACAGGCGCATCAGGAATTTATTCATTTATTTGATACCTTGGCCGCAGGACAGCGCGTCATTCTGAATGATGAGATTCAAAAAATACTCAGCGAACTGTCTGCATTTGTGCAGCAGGATCTCGAGATATTTGCTGAAGATACTAGCAGTCAGAATATTGAGCTAAGCTCAGAGACTGCGCAGGCGGCTGAAACTGTCGCGCCTGGCAGTGTCGATTTTGCTGGTTTGAGTCAACGCATCGCTGCAGATCGTCAGCAGCAGCAAAGTACTGAAACCAACCGTGATTTTGATGAAGAATTATTAAGTATCTTCCTGGAAGAAGCGGATGAATTGCTCGCAGGCATTGATGAAGATCTGAATACCTGGAGCAAAAAACAGGATGATACGACTTCACTGAACAATCTGATGCGTCATTTGCATACCTTAAAAGGTGGTGCAAACATGATTGCAGCTTCGCATATCGGTTTGATTGCGCATGAACTGGAAAGTATTTATGAGCGGGTGATCCGTCAGCAAATTGCCGTGACACCTGCTTTAATCCAAATTATTCGCCTAGTACAGGACAACATTTCCGATCGTATTCAATCGATTCGGGAAGACGGTATTGATTATCCTGCACCAGAAGCGATTGCGATTCTGCAAAATATTCAGGCGCTGGTGTCTGGACAAGCTGTTGCTGCTGCGGAGAGCGCGAACGCTGGAGTTGAAGTTGCAGAGGTCGAAGCGACATCAATTCCTGAACCGCAACTTGAAGAGTCAGCAACGACTGAACAGCCTGCAACTGATCTGGCTGAAGCTGAAGAATTACTGGAAATCTTGGAATCTCCTGAGGCTACTGAAGACACACCAGTAGAACGTTCTGAAGAAGACCAACTGAAATCCATTGTTGAAGAATCTTTCCTGGAAGAATCCGAAGAGATTCTGGCCAATGCCGAGAAGCTCCTCAATCAATGGTTTGATCAGCGTAGTGACCGTAGTTTATTGCTGCAATTACAGCGTGCTGCCCACAGTATCAAGGGCGGCGCACGTATGATTGATGTTGAAGAAGTGGCCAGTATTGCCTATGAGCTAGAAACGACTTTTGAACAGTTTGCGGTCTATCAATTTAACTCGAATGCCTATGATGGCTTATTGCAGAAAACGCTGGTCTGGTTAAGACAGGCGATTTTCCAGCGCGACTATAGCGGTTTTGAGCCGCTTCACAGCAGTCTGAAAAAGATTGCTTATGTGGATGTTACTGCGCAATTGCCTGAGCGTCTGGCGAAAACAGATAATCTTGTAGTCAGCACCGACTTCGGCTTTGTTGAAGGTGATGGTACTGAACCGCCACAGATGATGGGTGAATGGGCGAATAGCGGTACCAGCGATAGTAATAACGAAATGATCCGTATCTCTGCTGATCTGGTCGAGAAGATGATTGACCTGTCCGGTGAGAACTCGATTAACCGTTCGCGTATCGAGATGGACCTGGGTCAGTTGGGCAATACCTTGAACGAGATGGAACTGGCGATCAAGCGTCTTGCCGATCAGTTACGTCGAATGGAAGGCGAGCTGGAATCACAGATTATTGCCAAACATGGTTCAGAGAATTCGCGTTATGCCGACTTTGACCCGCTGGAAATGGACCAGTATTCGTCGCTCAACCAGCTGTCCAAATCACTGGCAGAATCTGCATCGGATTTGGTCGACTTCAAGAGTACGCTTGCCGACAAGATTCGCGAAACCGAAGGACTGTTATTGCAACAATCCCGTATTCAGGCCGAGATTCAGGAAAGCCTGATGCGTACCCGTCTGGTCCCATTTGACCGGATGTTGCCGCGTTTACAGCGTATCGTGCGCCAAACCTCGACTACCTTGAACCGTCCTGCAGAACTGATCGTACAGAATACCGAAGGTGAACTGGACCGTAATATTCTCGAGCGTCTGGTCACCCCATTTGAGCATATGCTGCGTAACGCGATTGACCATGGTCTGGAAGATACGACAGATCGTATCGCACTGAACAAGCCGGAAGTCGGTTCTATTGTCTTGAACATCAGCCGTCAGGGAACCGATGTAATCGTGTCCTTTAGTGATGATGGTAAGGGGATTAATGCAGAGAAGATTCGTGAAAAAGCGCTGAGTCTGGATCTGATCAAAGCGGATCAAGTCATTGATCAGGAAGAAATCCTGCAATTTATCTTCCATCCTGGTTTCAGTACCGCGAAAGCAGTCACCCAGATTTCTGGTCGTGGTGTCGGTCTGGACGTGGTACAAAGCGAGATCAAATCGCTGGGCGGTCATGTGTCAGTGAGTTCGGAACTGGGCAAGGGCACGGTCTTTACGATTCGCGTACCGACGACCGTAGCGGTCAGCGATGCCTTGATGGTGAAAGTGGGCGATCAGCAATATGCGATTTCTCTGGCGCAGATTGACCGAATCGTGCGTATTGCGCCGACCACATTGGAAAGCTATTTCAACAGTAAAGATGACTATTTCAAGATCGATGGCGCAAACTATAAGTTGCGTTATCTGTCTGAGTTTGTTGGCAACCAGCCGATTCCACGTCTTAATAATGTTGGACATTCATTGCCGGTGCTGTTGATCAAAGGAAATAGTGGTCAGACCATTGCCTTACTGGTCGATCAGCTGGTTGGTTCACGAGCGCAGATTGTAGTGAAACCGATTGGACAGCAGTTTGCCAATGTCGGAGTGGTGGCTGGTGCCACGATTCTGGGTGATGGTCAGGTCTGTCTGATTCTCGATGGACAGAATGTTGCCCGCCAGATTCAGGCGACACAGCGTGTCAAACAGCTGAATGATCAGCGTGATGGTTCGCGTAATTCCAATGCACGTCGTCTGGTGATGATTGTCGATGACTCGGTGACTGTACGTAAAGTGACGTCGCGTCTGCTGGAACGTCAAGGCTATGATATTGTCACTGCCAAAGATGGCGTAGATGCGATCGAACAGCTCGAAAACGTCAGACCGGATCTGATGTTGCTGGATATCGAAATGCCACGTATGGACGGTTTCGAAGTGACCAATCTGGTTCGTCACCATGATATTCACCGTGACTTGCCGATTATCATGATTACCTCACGTACCGGTGAGAAGCATCGTGAACGTGCATTCAGCCTGGGCGTAACGCATTATATGGGTAAACCGTTCCAGGAAGCGGAACTGCTGGCCAATATCCAACAACTCATTGCTGAAAAACAGGGGTAATACATGAGTCAGACCAATTCAAGCAGTAAAATGGCTGATCAGATTAGCCAGCAGGAACTTCAGCATCTGATTACGGTATCGACCGGATTTATTGATGCCTATATTATTGACTGTCATGGCAAAGATCCGATGCTATTGCCACAAAATATTGTCCTTTCAGCACTGGATAGCAATACGCAGGTCAAAACTGTAGAATGGCATGAGGCACAGTTACCGGTCTATGCAGTGAATGATCCGTCACGTCAAAATGGGGTGGCACTGGTGATTGAGGGGGATGAAATTACTCAGCGCTTTGCCCTGATGTGTAATGAAATGCCGAAAACCATCCGGATTCGTATTTCCGAAGTGGTCGATGTCGATCAGCCCGTGAATGATCCTGCCATCTTTCAATATGTGCGCATGAACGAACAGCTGTTCCATATTCCGAATATGACCAATATTCAGGCTACAATCGGGCTGTAATCCAGGCTATAAAATATAAAAAAGGAACTCCATGGAGTTCCTTTTTTATTGCGTTATGAATTTACTTAATTGGCGAGTAAATTCACGAGAATCTGCTCATAGATTTCAGCCAATGGCTCTAAGTCTGCAATATCGACATGTTCATTGATCTGATGAATCGTGGCATTCAATACGCCAAGTTCCAGTACCTGTGCGCCGGTAGGGGCAATAAAGCGGCCATCTGAGGTACCGCCCGAAGTCGATAGTTCAGTTTCAGTCCCCGTCACATTCAGAATGGCGGTTTTAGCTGCATTTACTAGTTCACCAACTGGCGTCAGGAAAGGCAGGCCAGATAAAGTCCAAGAAATGTCATAGTCCACACCATGACGATCCAGAATTTCTAAAGTACGTGCTTTGAGTTCTTCGGCGGTCACTTCAGTTGAATAACGCCAGTTGCACAATAGGTTCATGGTGCCGGGAACAACATTGGTTGCGCCTGTACCCGAATTGATATTGGAAATCTGGAAGGTCGTCGCCGGGAAATATTCGTTGCCATGATCCCAGACTGTGTCGCACAGTTCAGCAATCGCTTTAGAGGCGGTATGAATCGGATTCACGGCCAGATGCGGATAAGCCACATGACCCTGTTTGCCTTTGACTGTGAGATTGGCATTCAAAGACCCACGACGGCCATTTTTAACAATATCACCTAGTTTGTTAGTGCTTGACGGTTCACCGACCAGACACCAGGTAATTTTCTCATTACGCGCTTCCAGTGTTTCAATCACTTTCACCGTGCCGTTAATCGATGGACCTTCTTCATCTGAAGTAATCAGGTAGGCAATAGAACCTTTGTGATTCGGATATTTTTCAACAAAACGTTCTGTTGCAACTACCATGGCTGCCAAAGCCGTCTTCATGTCGGCACTGCCACGACCATAAAGTTTGCCTTCACGGATTTCTGGTAAAAAAGGATCTGAGTTCCAGGCATCCAGATTCCCTGTTGGCACGACATCGGTATGGCCAGCGAAACAGAAGACCGGACCTTCTGTGCCTTTGCGTGCCCAGATATTATCTACATCTTCAAAGCGCATGGATTCAATATTGAAACCAATCTTCTTTAAACGTTCAGCCATGATGTTCTGGCAGTCATGATCAATCGGTGTGACAGAAGGCTGACGTAATAGTTGCAGGCTTAAATCGAGGGTAGCGGAAGAGCTCATACGGTATTCAACAGTCGATAATTTTTTCGGTTCTATAATAGGCGAATATAGGCTTGAATGTGAACGACTGATATAAAAAAACCCTATCTGGGATAGGGTTCTGTGAGCGTTTAGGAAAAAACTAGTTTTGACGGATTTCGTCAGAGGTTTTTTCAGCAGTATTGGTTACCGCATCGCCAGCCTTAGACACATCTTTGCCCATGCCTTTTACGGTGTTACAGCCAGTCAATACAAAAGCCATCATTAATGAAGCAGCAAGAATTTTTTTCATCATCATCTCCGTATAATCAATAATAAAATTATTATGATGTGGGACTTAGAGTAGAAAATATACGCTCTAAAAAATATGTGGTTTTCATAGTGCTTCGGTTAATAAATGTAATGCTTTATAGGGGCTTATGCGAAGGATGCTGAATCAGCACCGGATTGCGATACATATAAAAGTCATTGCTATCGAGTTTTTTATAAAGTCCATCCGTCCACCAAATCGCAGCTGAACTGCTCGGCCGGGCTTGCGGATAAATCCATTCATGTCGTTGCAGACGATAGAAACCGTGCTGTGCAGCAGGAATATGCTGTCCCCATAAGCCCAGACGACGCTCGGTATTGATCCATGAGGGAATTGGCTGATCGGCATGATGTGTAGGCAAATACAGCTGTCCCTTCAGGACGCAATACCGTTTTTGAATGGGATGCTGCAAAGCCTCATCAAACTGGAATTGTTTTTGTGTGAAATGTTTCATTTTTCTGATTAAAGTATCGGTGCGGTTCAGGCCATACCAATGCGGCAGACTAAAATCGGCTTCGGCCAGATAATATTTCAGTGCTACTTCCCAATGTTCAATCTGTTCTGTAGCAGTATTCAATAGCAGAAAATCCAGCTCACCCAAGGTTTTGGCGCCTTCAATTTTTTGCAGACTATGGCCAAGCAGCCGATAGGGATGGTAAGCATCATCAAGCAACCAGAACCAGACCAGCATTTCAAAACGCAGCCCTAAACGCGTGCTTTTCAGTTGCTGCACAAATTCAATTAATTCTTCTGGGTGCTGATCAAGAAACTCTAAACGTAGATGATAACGGCTAAGATGTTGCTGCCAGATCTGGCTGTCATGCAACTCAAAGCGATGTATGAGCTCAAGTTCATCTGGAATATGGGACAGGATATTCGGACTGCCAACAGCAAATGCCAGTTGACGCACCAGAGGATGTTGATAACGTTGCCATGCTTCTACAAGATTTTGGTTTAAATTGGAAAAGGGCATAGTACAACCTGTGAAAAGTGCAGAAATACAACGGACAGTATCGGAAAACGCTTTATACTACCTGAATTCTGCGGCTAGGGTTGATGTATGAAAGTGTTGTTTTGGCGAAGTCTGGTGGTGCTGTTTGTGATCCTGGGCTTTATCGGTGCAATCCTGCCGGGTATGCCAACAACGGTCTTTTTGATTCTGGCGGCCTGGGCAGCATCCAAAGGCTGGCCGCAAATGGATGAGTGGTTATTGAATCATCCCAAATATGGTCCAACCTTAAGAGATTGGCGCGCGCATGGTAGTGTACCGCGTAAGGCCAAATGGCTGGCCAGTATCATGATGCTGATCAGCGGGATCATCATGCTGTTTACTACTGCACCCTTGGCCGTAAAAGCCTTTACCAATATTACGATGCTGATCGTCGCGATCTGGTTATGGCGACGCCCTGAACCGAATCAGATCCTTATTCAGCAAAATACAGTTGACCCAGAAAAGACAGATCTACCAACAGCGCCATCTGAAGATAATCAGTTAAACCCTATAAAGCCAAATAAAATAGAATCTGAGAATAACAAGTCATGAATACCTTGCATCTGGATCAAGCCGATATCCTGATTGATCTTGCCCAACAAAAACTGTATCTGCCCCGTCTAAACAAGCAATATCTGATTTCCAGTGGCAAAAATGGCATTGGTGAAACTGAAAATAGTGGCAAGACTCCTCGTGGCTGGCACAAGATTGCTGAAAAGTTTGGTCAGAATGCTCCCTTAAATAGTGTATTTGTCGCACGTCAGGCGACGGGTGAAATTTATAATCCCCAATTGGCGGCAGAATTCCCGCAGCGGGACTGGATCCTGACGCGCATTTTATGGCTGAGTGGCCTTGAAGCGGGTTTTAATCAAGGCGAGGGCTGCGATACCTATCAGCGTTATATCTATATTCATGGCACCCCAGAAACCGAAAAGATGGGAGAGCCGCTGTCGCACGGCTGTATCCGTATGCGTAATCCGGAGGTCGCTGAATTATTTGACCTGATCAGTGAAGATGCACTGGTCTATATTTCAGAACAGGCATTAGATCTGGGCAGGCTGAATGTTTCGAAAAGCGAATAAAAGTTAGATTTTAAGATTATGTGAAAATGGTTTTGTTTTTATGGACTGAATCTGCTTGGTGGAGACAGCAGAAAAGATTGATTAATCTGATCCAGATGGTATTTTTATCGCATGGAATGGGTTAAATGATTATTTGAAGCTTAGATTTACTGGCATTTTCTGAATAAAAATAAATGACAGTTGTAAGATTACATGAACACAACGTCGAGTATTTTAAAGCTTTGTATAATCCTTAATCAGAATTGCAATATGTCGTGTGGTTAGACTGAAACTTCGCAGGGTAAAACACAAAATTTCGCTTCAATTTTCATTTTGAAAATTAAAAAATTTCGGTAGAGACTTAAAAAATAAACAAAAAGTGTTGTTTTTTTTAACAAACAACCTATTTTTTAATCACTCACACCTAAAAAGTGGAAAACATTCCGAAAAGCGTTTGACAGGCTGTGCAGATTCTCTATAATGCACCCATCAAACGATGATAGACGTTTAGAAAGGGCGCTTAGCTCAGTTGGTAGAGCGTCTGCCTTACAAGCAGAATGTCGGCGGTTCGATCCCGTCAGCGCCCACCAAGCTCTTTCATGTTGAGACCTTATAGTTGCAGCGGTAGTTCAGTTGGTTAGAATACCGGCCTGTCACGCCGGGGGTCGCGGGTTCGAGCCCCGTCCGCTGCGCCACTTTAAGATCTTGATTTTCGTTTGCCACAATAGCGACATTGTGTAAATGCAGCGGTAGTTCAGTTGGTTAGAATATCGGCCTGTCACGCCGAGGGTCGCGGGTTCGAGCCCCGTCCGCTGCGCCATTTATACGATAGACCTTTTGAGGGCGCTTAGCTCAGTTGGTAGAGCGTCTGCCTTACAAGCAGAATGTCGGCGGTTCGATCCCGTCAGCGCCCACCAGATTCTTTTGCGATGCAGCGGTAGTTCAGTTGGTTAGAATACCGGCCTGTCACGCCGGGGGTCGCGGGTTCGAGCCCCGTCCGCTGCGCCATTTCAAAAGAAATTAAATTGAGGTCCCTGAGCCTGAATTTAATAAACTAAAGATTGACACTCTTTATCAGGGCGCTTAGCTCAGTTGGTAGAGCGTCTGCCTTACAAGCAGAATGTCGGCGGTTCGATCCCGTCAGCGCCCACCAGATTCTTACGATGCAGCGGTAGTTCAGTTGGTTAGAATACCGGCCTGTCACGCCGGGGGTCGCGGGTTCGAGCCCCGTCCGCTGCGCCATCCTAAGATGAGAAGCTTGGATTCCTGAGATCTGAGTTTTCAAGATACCAAGACTACATCCCTTGTTGGTCTTGCGTCATTTAAAACAACACTGTTGTTTTCTCAGGGCGCTTAGCTCAGTTGGTAGAGCGTCTGCCTTACAAGCAGAATGTCGGCGGTTCGATCCCGTCAGCGCCCACCATATCTTCTTGCTTCAACGCTATTTATTCCTTAGAATCTGATTCTATTATAATAATATTAAGATTTCACGACCATGAGAAATCCCTATCAGCGCAAAGCCGCGACCAAATCCCAAAAAACTGCTTTCGATCCTCAACAGCTTTATAAGCAATATATTGAAGCCATTGTTGCTAATGCTGGCATTTTTGCACTCTATCAGGATGGGTGGGCCTTATGTGCCACGCCGACCGGACAACGCGCATTTGCCTGTTGGCAAAGTAAAGGTCTGGCTCGACTGTTGATTAAAGACAATTGGGAAAATTACGAGATTCAGGAAATTGGTCTCAAGGATTTTGTAGAGAAAGTCATTCCCTTTTTACGTCAGGAAAGTACCATTGTTTCGCTTGACCTGACCCCGGAAGGGCAGAATATTCTGGTGGCACCGGAAAAATTATTACTTGATATTAAAAATTATCTGTATCAGATCTATGTACAAAAGCCGGAACTGTTTAAAAATCCGGATATGCCTTTGCCTAGGCAGATCCGTTTAAATTAAATTTATTGTTTTTAAAACAGCTTGTTTATTGGAACAATGAATATTCATTCAGTAGCCAGCCACTTATCAAAGCAAAATATTCGCGTAACCAGGAATTATAGCGAACATTCTGGGGTGTGCTGGCACTCAGGCTGATGACTTGTTGATAACCCTGATGTCTGGCAATGGCACGGGCACGAGGGCTATGAAAATCGCTAGTGACAATCGCAATGGGCTCATTTCGATCAATATGTTGCTGTTTTAGGATTGCCTGAGAATATTGCAGGTTCTGTTGGGTACTTCTGCTTTGATCTTCTAAGCTAATGGGGTTTTTGAGCTGCGGATAGTTCGTGTAGATATAACTTTGCATGACTTCAGCTTCGCTCTGTCTCTCCCGGAAATTTCGTCCACCGGTCATAATGATTAAAGTATTTGGATATCGTTCTGCATATTTTGCTGCGGTATCCAGACGATTTTTTAAGATGGGTGAGGGCTGACCCTGATTAATGCCACTGCCTAATACTAAAATCGCTGCAGCAGGTCGTGCCGGAATATTCGGGTTGATTGACATCTGGATATAAACAAAGAAAGCCGCGACACTGATTATCCAGAATAAAAATCCGCCCCAGAGACTGTTCCAGAACAAGGTTCTGAATCGGGAATTCTGTTTCCAGCGCTGAATAGATGAAAAAAATAAGGCGTACAGGATGAGTGCCACCCCAATGAAGATCGACAGGGCAATAGCAAAATGCCTCTGACCTTGGCTCAGTAACCAGACGCTATTGATACATAGGATCAAGCCAGAGATCAGGCTAAGACTTCGTTTAAGTTGATTGAGCATCCAGGGTTCCTTTTTTCTTATTCATATTCTTATTATTGCTTTTGCATCTTCAATAAAAACCGGGCCATTGAGCCCGGTTTTTAGCATATCAGGTTATCTTAATATACATCACGGCGATAACGTCCATCCAGGCGTAATTGATCTAGCATTGTTTCACCGAGAATCTCGGTCAGGGCCTGATCCACATCGCTGGCCATACCATTGATGCTACCGCAGACATAAATCACTGCACCTTGAGCAATCCAGGCTTTCAGTTCTTCAGCCTGTTCACGCAATTTGTGATGTACATAGACTTTTTCCTGCTGGTCGCGAGAAAACGCAAGATCGAGACGTTTCAGGGTTCCCATTTGCAGCCAGGCCTGAATGGTTTCTTCAAAGAAGAAGTCATGTTCACGCTGACGTTCACCGAAGATCAGCCAGTTCTGGCTATAGTCCTGACGGTTACGCGCACTGAGCAGGCTTAATAATCCCGCAATCCCGGTACCATTACCAATACAGATAATCGGGCGGTTGTCATCAATCAGGTGGAAAGATTCATTGCTGCGAATACGCAGTGCAATTGGCGTATTGAGAGCCGCATGCTGGGTCAGCCAGCCTGAACCCAATCCCAGATTACCACTAGCATCGGTTTGCTGACGTACCACCAGACGTAAAACCTGCTGGCTTGGAATACTGGCAATGGAGTATTCACGTGTTGCCAAAACCGGTAATTGCGTGAGGAGCTGATCCAGAGAATCAAAAGGTTCAGCCTGAGTCAGATCACGATCCCAGAGTGCCTGTTCAATATTCTGTTGCATAGAATGTACTTGTGTACCCGCTGCTATCTGGTGCTTTTGCATAAATGCATCGATACGTTCTTGGCTATTCCCTGGCTGAACCTCGGCAATATCACCTGCTTGCCAGACGGCTTCATGCTCAGGGGTCAGTTCGATATTGAAGGCAGGCGCACCCAGACTACCCGGATTGAGGACTTCACGTTTACTCAAACTCCAGCGATCAAAGGTCTTATCGATACTCATCGCTTGTAGCTCAAGTCGAGTGACTTGTTCCAGCGCACTATTCCATTGCTGGATATGCTCGTTATTGGCATTGTCGACTTCAATCGTATTGAATAGCTGCTGGGCACCATTCTGTTTTAACCACTGATCAATACGGTGACCAAAACTGCAATAGCTGTCTGGATATTCCTGAGAACCCAAGGCCAATACCGCATAACTTAAATAACTGAGATCAGCTTGAGCAGACAGGATTTTTTTCTCAAAAGAAGAGGCCAGATCCGGCGCTTCACCTGTGCCATAGGTGCTGGCAACAAATAATACCTGTTCGGTTTGTTGTAAATCGGCTAGCGTCAGTTGTTGTACTGGCTTCACTGTTACCGGTTGACGCGCTTCCTGCAGGGCAGTTGCTGTACGCCAAGCCAGCTGCTCAGAAACCCCTGTTTGTGAGGCATAAGCAATGAGCCACGGTTTGGCATTTTCATCCAAGTTTACTAGAGTTGCACCCTGACGTGCTGCCAGCGTTAAGCGTTTCTGTTTGCGACGTTTCAGATAGAGCATCCAGCCGGTTACGAAGAATAATGGCATCAACAAGGCTGCGACCATGACAAGGAACTGGTAGATCGGGCCGAAGAAGCTGCCACGATGCACCGGTAACATGCTGCTCATGATCTTTTCATTGAGCTTTTTATCTTCATACAGCTCAACTTTGGTAAATTCAGCTGTCTGGTAATTATAAGTAGCGCTGTTTCGTGCACGTTCATGCTGAACGATTGGATCGACAAAGCTCAGTTGCATTTCACCATCCGGTTTTTTCGGAAGGTTAAACGTTACAGTAGAATACTTATCTGAAAATTCAGTGTTAAAGCCAATCCAGCTCTGGTCCAATGCACGGACAGTAGCTTCAGGGCTGAGACCTTCGCGGCCTTCACGACCAGCACCGCGTTCGCCACCCTGACGGCCTTCACCTCGTGCTTCACCTTCAGCACGTGGGCCACGTTCGCCGCCTGGACGTCCTTCACCACGGTTATTGCCGGCATTGGCCTGCATTTCCGGTTGCGGGCGTTCCACACCCAGCACTTTAAACATGCCATTGCGCCACCAGTCATAAGACCAGTACAGACCGGTACAGGCCAGAATCAAGTAGAAAATTACCACCCAGGTTCCCACAACAGCATGCAGATCCCAGATAAAATTACGGCCTTTCAATTGAGGTTTTACAAAGAACCATTGCTTGATCGAATGACGTTTCGGCCAGCGCAGGTACAGACCTGACAAGACAAAAAAGATCAGCATCAGGGTACAGGCACCGGTAATCTGCTTACCCACCGGACCAACCGTCAAATTACGATGCAGTTGCTGAACAAACTGGAAAAATTCCCCACCCTTAATCTCTGGCAAGACTTCCGCAGTATAGGGGTTGATCATGATGTTCTGACCACGCCGTGCGCCTTCTTTGGCAACATTCACAGTACTCGAAGCACTCGGATCTTGTGCCACGGTAATACTGTTGATCTTCATGTCAGGCGCAGTATGGTTAAAGTGCTGATACAGCTCGGCAGGCGTGAGTTTGTCACGTTGCTGAACCTGAACCGTATAACTGTCGCTATTCATCCATTTTAATATTTGTTGTTCATAGGAATAGATTGCGCCAGTGACCCCCATTATCGAGAGGATTAAACCTGCTGTAATCCCCAGAAACCAGTGGATTTGGAAAAATGTCTTTTTAAACATGGTCGTCAGATTAAGGGTGAGATCTATAAAAGTGGCAAAATTATAACTGAAGTTTGAGCCCGAATTATAGGTGTTGAGGATAATATTTATTCTCATTATCATTTATTGTTTTGAGATTAAAAAAACCTCCATGCCGGGGCAGGAGGTTTTTCACTGAAGAAAGAACAGTTTAGATTTGTTTTGCTGCGCCGACTTCGGCTTCCAGATGCTTGCGAATCGTGGCGAAAGAGAAGTTTTTACTGTCCAGACGTTTCGGCAGGATATACGCACCTTGCTGGCCTTTTACTTTGAAATTGACCAACATGAATTCTGGTGTGTTGTACCATTCATAGATGTCTTTCCAGCTAATCGCGCCAACACCTTCTTGCATGCCCATTTTCTGGCGCATCACGATGCCATGTGGTTGTACGCCCAGGCGAACACCCTTGATTTCCTGTACCGGAAATTCATTCATCTTGCGTTTAACATACCATTCCAGACCAAAGGTACGGATCAGGTAATACAACACTACACAGACAATCGCCACCCAGCAGAAGACGGTAGAATAGTTCTTCAGGAGCAGAATGCCCAGAATAGAAAGTGCAACAACAGCACCCATGATCAGCCATGCTTTCATGCCAATTTTATTGGTACTACGCCAGATCACCAGCTGAGCATGACGCTGCTCGGCTTCTGAAATTTCATAGTTCACAGGCTGTAGGGTATAAGCGTATAAATTTTTCGCGGTCATAATGAAATTAGCAGATTTTAAACTGTAAAAAGTTTAGCACTAATTGTACCAATTCAGTGAGTATATTGTTCCAAAATCAGCCAAATTATAATGAACCTAATTCAGTTGCCTGTTCATCACGCTCATGACTCAAACTTTGTTTCAGTTGGCTCAACTGCTTTAAAATGCTGAACATTAAAGACAGCTGCTGCAAAATGATCAGGGATTTCTGATCTTGCTCCTGATCTTGAGCCAGGCGCTGGCGAATATGGGGAATCATATTTTGCGCACTTAAATCGGGCATTTCATCTCGTATCAATGCACCACGAATGTTCTCAAGAGCTTTGTCCAGTAAATTCAGAATGTCCTGATCTTCAATTTTTTCCCGGTGTGCGCCCAGTGCGGCAATATAACTGATAAAAGTATGGTTCAGGCACAGGAACTCAAAGGCCAGCGATTTTTGTACCGGATCAATATCCGGTTCAGTGGCCAGTGTCGAAATCAGTGAAGCCACCTCGGCATCGGTATTGTGGGCAGCACGGCGCACAATCCGATATTTCAGGCCATTATTACGTCCTGACTTATACTGCTCGATCACTTCACTCAAATAATCCGCTTCTGCCTGCAAGCTGCGTTTGATACTGCGCGGCAAACGCCGGAACTTCCAGTCCGGAAAAATAAAGCTGACGCCGAACCAGGCAATCGCACAGCCAATCAGGGTATCGATCATACGCGGAATGGCCGCGGCATAGCCCATACCGTCCAGATTGAAGTTGATTAGGGCTAAAATCGTGATAAAGGCGGTGGCCTGTGCATACTGTTTACTGCGCAATTCAAAGAACAGAATTCCACTTAGTACCAGAAGCAATAATTGTCCTTCGATGGAAGGCACAAAATACAAAATGGCATAACCTAGAATAATACCGACCAACGTACCGACAATACGCAGACGTAAACGGCGTTTGGTGGCGTTAAAGTTGGGCTGGCTGACAAAGAGTGCGGTCAATAAAATCCAGTAACCATATTCAATATTGCTGACCTGTACGAAGATATAGCTGATCAGCAGCACAATCGACAGGCGAATGGCATGCCGGAACAGCACCGACTCGGGTGTCAAATGCTGTTTAATCCGAATCTTGATGTCATCCCAGCCTTTCAGGTCATCATCTCTGAGCTGGTTTTCGATATGTTTGAAACGCTCGGACTTGATATTTTGCTCGGTTTCCAGGTTGCGTAACTGGGCATCAATCGATTTCAAGTTTTGAAACAGCGCAAATAAGGAATTGATCCAGACCTGATCATACTGCTGCTCCTGACGTAACTTATCCAGAGACTGTCTCAGGTTATCAAAGGCATGCTTGAAGCGCTGGTTATGCACATAAGGTTTGCGCAGCAGCAAACTTTCACTCAGGTCCTTACAGGCTTTGCCCTGAATTGACATGATGCGCTGGAAGCGGAACAGGATATCGCTATGCTGGAAAATCTTGGCCAGTTTCTGATAATCAATATGCGCTGAATCGGCACGTTCATGAATATCCTGCGCGACAAAATAATATTGCAGACTGCGACGGGTATCTTTTTGCCCACGGTCGCCTTTCAGGCGGGTCAGGAGAGCCGTTTTCATTTCATTAAAAATCGCAATCAGTTTGCCGTTTTCAAGCGAGAGTTCAATCATGCTCTGCTGATAGCTTTTCGGCGTCATGTCCACATCAAACAGATTGGACTTAGCATATAAAAAGTCACCGAGCGCAGAATAGGAAATGGCAAGCTTGTCTTGCGCCAACCGGGCAGGGAAAGTCAGGAAACTGAGTGTCGACAGCAGACCGTACCACATCGCGCCGATGACCAATAAACCAGCCTGTTTATACCATTCATCAAACAGCTCCACCCCAAGCATGGAATAAACGGAAATCACCAGACAGCCGTAAGAAATCGTGGCATAGCGTCGCCCTAGTGAACCCAGCAAAATCAGGGCAATACAGGACACAATTAAGGCCAAGGCAAATAGCAGGGGATAAGGAAAGAGCAGATATACGCCCACTGCGGTAATAAAGAAGCCAATGTAGGTATACAGCAGATTTAAAATCCGCACCGAAAAGCGGTCATCAATATCACTTAAACCGGCTGCGACCACGCCTAAAGTCAGTGGAATCGTCATCAATTGTTGTCCCATAAAATAGGGAACAAAGGCGGTACCTGCAAATGCCGTCATCATGCGCAGGTTATACATCAAAGTCGTATTATAGGTGGTTTGCTTGAGACGAGTGAGCCAAGATTTCAAAGGTCATCCTTTATACTGCAGTCTTAGAGCTGAATCTGAATAGGCTAATGAAAATAGTATATTTATAAATCTTCATTTCAGGCTAAATCATACTATGCACTGTGTTAATTTGTCTGCATATTAGCGCTTTAAATCTTCATGCTTATGACAACAAATAAAATAGTACAACAACCTTATGCCATGTTCTGGATTGTGTTGCTGGCGACCTTAAGTGCACTCGGGCCTTTGTCCATTGATATGTATCTTTCGGCCTTACCGGCCATGGCAGCAGATTTTGGTGTCAGTACCCAAATGGTTTCCAATAGCCTGCCAGCTTATTTCTTCGGTCTGGCGATCGGACAACTGATTTATGGTCCGATCAGTGACCGGATTGGGCGTAAACCGCCACTGTATTTTGGGCTGTGTTTATACATTGTGGCAAGTTTGCTGTGTGTCTTTGCGCAGGATGAATGGAGTCTGATCGCTGCACGGATTCTGCAAGCCCTCGGTGGCTGTGTCGGGGTGGTCATGGCACGTGCTGCAATTCGTGATCGCCTGGATATGCATTCAGCAGCTCAGGCCTTTGCCAGCATGATGATTGTGACTGCGATTGCACCAATCATCGCTCCGAGTCTGGGGGCCTGGGTATTGATGTTTTATGAATGGAATGTGATCTTCTTGGTGCTGATGGGCTGCGGTCTGTTGAGTCTGGCCTGTGTACATTTTCTATTTAAAGAAACCCTGGAGCCAGAACGTCGTCTCAAGCTGAACTTCCAGCAGGTATTAAGTTTGTACCGTACTATTTTTCAGGATCCAAGCTTTCGACGCCCGCTCTATGCCGGCTGTTTTTCCGGTGCGGTGATGTTCTGTTATATCAGTGCTTCTTCGACTATTCTGATGGATCGTTATCAACTGACCGAGCAGCAGTTTGCTTATGCCTTTGGTGCCAATGCTTTCGGCATCATGCTGTTTTCGACCTTGAATAAACGTCTGGCTGGACGATTCTCGATATTGCAGCGCCTGAAAATCGGCACCTGCCTGCAGTTTGCCGGTGTATTAGGGTTAATCTTGCTGGGCTGTCTGGACGTCGATTCTGTGCTCTGGGTGTTGTTAGGCATGTTTATTGTGGTGGCATCTATCGGGTTTACTGGTCCGAATGCCATGGCTTTGGCAATGGCTGAACAGGGCGAGCGGGCAGGAACTGCCAGTGCGATTATGGGCAGTATGCAATTTGTCTGTGGTTTATTGGGCGGTGTATTACTGAATTTTCTGATCTGGCATGCTTTGTTGAATATGGCCTTGATCATGCTGGTTTTTGTCGGTATTTCCGCTTGGGCGATTTTTAAAATAAAGATGCCAATCTTGCAAAATGCATAGATGCTGGGCGTTCTCTAATATATTAAAAATGCTGGATCGAACAGAGGGCTAAGCAAGTTGGCTTAGCCCTGCTTGCATCACTCATCGATAAACACGGCAAATTCCTCTACGGGAACGCGCGGGGTGATAAAGCTGTTAATAATCTGCTCTGGATCGGCATAACCCAGTGCCATACCGCAGACCAGCTCTTCATCACCAGGTGCGCCGACCAGATCAAGCACGATCGGGTGAAAGTGATTCCAGGCTGCCTGCGGGCAAGTGTCCAGGCCACGGGCTTTTGCGGCTAGCATGACATTCTGGATCATCATGGAAACATCCATCTTGGATCCAATGGTCAAAGAACGATGTACAGTAAAAAATAGGCCGACAGGTGCATCAAATAATTCAAAATTACGCAGCTGCTGACGCGCCATTTTTTCCTTTTCGCCTTTTTGAATATTCAGCAAGCCATATAAACCCCAGCCATTTTCACGACGACGTTCAATAAATGGCGAGATCCATTGTTCAGGATAATAGGCAAAAGTTTCCTGATACTGCTGTGACAATGCAGGATTTGCATAGATTTGCATTTGTGCCTGACAGACACGTTGCACGAGTTCATCACGCTTTTTACCTGTCACCACATACACCTTCCAGGGTTGGGTATTGGTTCCTGAGGGCGCGCGGCTGGCAACCGTCAAAATCTCTTTTAAGGTGTCTGTACTAACGGGGGTATTTAAAAAAGCACGCACTGAATGGCGAGAGGTGATCGTGTGATCTACAGCATGAACAAGATTTTGATCCATTATGAGGTCCAGTCAAATATCCTTATTGAGTTTGCAATGACTATAAACTAAACAAACAGAACGGGGGATAGGAAAATTTCATTCTCCGCCAGCTGAAAAAAACAATTTGTCAGCAAAATGACTTGAATAATAAAATTTCGCATGCTTTTAGCTGGGCTTAAATCGCCTCAGTGATAGCAATGGATTTACCCATAATGTTGGTCTTTGATTTAAAAAATGGCTTAAAACCCAAGTGCTTGAACCATTCAACAATAACAATTTCAAACAGAGAACTGGTTTATTTTGACTGAAAATCAAGATAATTTAATTTCAAGATCCCTGTTTCATTCCGTGTCGAGTAAAAGATTAATATTTTTTTTGAATTAAAATATAGATTAATCTTCATATAAAAATGAGAATTTATAATTATTTTTTATAGGTAAATTAACTATTGCTAATAAAAAGAAATAAAACTTGATACAAAGAAACAGCATAATGTACGACTTTTCATCTTAATTCATGCATTTTGTGATTAAGATCTGTTTTAAATAACGCGATTCCAGATGGCTTGAATGAAGTCTTTAGGTTGAAAGCACTCATCAAGCACTGAATGTTTTTTTGAGCTTAAAACACAGTTTTTTTTACCAGCATGCGCGTCTGTTAGAAAAATGTCTGCAATTTTCAAACAGACTGAGTGTCGGAATAGAAAAGGTGTTGCTTTTATAAATCTCTCATTTGTTGAATATGATCGTGATGATGATATTCATAAGTTTAAAAGAGATGATAAATCGGTTTGTTTTTCTAATGGTGATAGATCAAATCAGGATATTTCCAGATAAAGATCTAATGAGCGAGCTAGAGATCTAGCGCACTCCCTCACTTTTAGAACAATAAAAAATTCAAAATCATCTTGGGCAAAAAATTATGGATTTTACTTTTAACGCATTTTATACCTTGATTGCCGCAGTCATTGTTTTGTTACTCGGCCGATTCCTGGTTAATAAAATCGATTTTTTAAGACGTTACAATATTCCTGAGCCGGTTGCGGGCGGTTTGGTTGCGGCGATTATCTCATTGCTGGTGCATTCATTGTGGGGATATAGCATCACCACCAGTGCAGAATTACAAACCAGCTTTATGCTGATTTTCTTTGCTTCGATTGGTCTGAGTGCCAACTTTTCCAAGTTGCGTGAAGGCGGGATCGGTCTGGTTATTTTCCTGTTTGCTGTTTCGGCTTTCATTATTTTGCAAAATGCGGTCGGCATGAGTCTGGCAACATTACTGGGTATTGATCCGTTGATTGGCCTGATTGCCGGTTCGATTACCTTAACTGGTGGTCATGGTACTGCAGGCGCATGGGGTGAAATTCTAGAAGTCGAACATGGTATTCAAGGTGCGCTGGCACTAGGTATGGCAAGTGCGACCTTTGGTTTGATTATCGGCGGTATTATTGGCGGACCATTGGCCAAATTACTGATCAATCGTCATAACCTGGCTACTGCACGTACCGATCAGCAGATCGAAAAGCGTGACAATACGCCAATGGATAGCACGACCAGTGAATATGTACCGTTTGAATATCCGCATCAGGTGCGTTTAATTACCGCTGATAATGCAATCACGACCTTGGGCCTGTTCGCAGGCTGTTTGGCTTTTGCAGAGTTTATGACGGGTTTCAGTAAAGGTACTGCATTTGAACTGCCAACATTTGTGTGGGCATTGGCGGGTGGTGTCATCCTGCGTAATGTACTGGAAGGTGTTTTCAAGGTTCAGATTTTCGATCGTGCGATTGATGTGTTCGGTAATGCTTCATTGTCGCTGTACTTGGCAATGGCATTGTTATCATTGAAATTATGGCAATTGGCTGACCTTGCAGGACCACTCATGGTGATTCTGGGTGCGCAAACCATCACCATGGCTTTGTATGCAGCTTTCGTCACTTTCCGCCTGATGGGCAAAAACTATGATGCTGCGGTACTTGCAGCAGGTCATTGTGGTTTCGGTATGGGTGCAACGCCAACAGCGGTTGCCAATATGCAGGCGATTACCAATATGTATGGTGCGTCGCATAAAGCCTTCCTGATCGTTCCATTATGTGGTGCGTTCTTTGTTGACTTAATCAATGCTACTGTTATTCAGATGATTTTGAAGTTTTTTGCATAATTTTTATGCCTGATACGATGAGTCATAGGCTCATAAGGATGTGACATGAATGATCAGTTAAATGAAACCTTACTCGGCTGGATTAATGCCCTGAATGGTCCTTTATGGGATTTTCTGGTGGTGTTTCTGGTCGCAGTCGGTATTTTCTACACGATCATGACCGGTGCAGTACAAATTCGTTTGTTCTGGCACAGCATGAAAGTCATGAAAAATAGCCGTGGCAAGGTTCAGGATACGCACGGCATTACCCCGTTTCAGGCCTTTGTCACTGGACTGGCAAGCCGGGTCGGGGTGGGCAATGTCGCAGGTGTCGCCATTGCGATTGCGATTGGTGGCCCCGGTGCCGTGTTCTGGATGTGGTTTACTGCCTTTTTGGGCATGAGTTCTGCTTTTGTTGAATCCTCTTTGGCACAGTTGTTTAAGGTGCGAGATAACAAAAACCAGCAATTCCGTGGTGGTCCAGCTTATTACATTACTCAAGGCCTGAAACAGAAATGGCTCGGGATTGTCTTTGCGATTGCATTGATCACGACTTATGGTTTTGTCTTCAATGCAGTTCAGGCCAATGCCATTACCGGAGCAACCTCTCATGCCTGGGGCTGGGATCAGGCGAACCTGATTCTGCCATTAGGCGGCCTGAATCTGGAAATTTCCTGGGTCGGATTGTTTCTGGTCTTGATGACTGCGGTGATCATTTTTGGTGGAATTAAACGGATTGCAAAAGTCGCGGAAAGCTTTGTGCCGTTTATGGCTGTGCTTTATCTGGCTGTGGCTTTGTATATTGCGGTCATCAATTACGATCTGCTCCCATCCATCTTCCAGCTCATTTTCAGTAAAGCCTTTGAGTTTGAAGCCGCCGCTGGTGGTTTCTTTGGTGCCATGGTATCTATGGCCATGATGATGGGCATCAAGCGTGGTCTGTTCTCTAACGAGGCAGGGATGGGTTCGGCACCGAATGCTGCTGCAGCTTCCGATGTCAAACATCCGGTCAACCAGGGTCTGGTACAGATGCTCGGGGTATTTGTAGATACCTTTGTGGTGTGTTCATGTACCGCGATTATTATTCTGGTTTCAGGTCTGTATGAAAATGCAGGCTTTGAAGGCGTGACCTTGACCCAAATGGCACTCGAAAGCCAAATTGGTGCTTGGGGTGATGACTTCCTGGCTTTGATTCTGTTCCTGTTTGCCTATTCTTCGATTATCGGTAACTATGCCTATGCCGAAGGAAACGTCCAGTTCATCAATAATAATAGCCGGGTTATGTTGATTTTCCGTTTATTTGTATTGGTGATGGTGTATTTCGGTTCCATCGCCAGCGTGCCACTGATCTGGAATATGGCGGATCTGTTCATGGGTGTCATGGCAAGTATCAACCTGATCGCAATCTTGTTGCTGATGCCATTCCTGCTGATGCTACTCAAAGATTATACCGGTCAGCTGAAGCGCGGCGTGAAAGAGCCTGAATTTAAACTGGATAACCATCCTAAATTTAAAGACAAGGTCAAATCAGATATCTGGTAAGACTTGAAGCAAAAAGCCCCGATCATTCGGGGCTTTTTTTGTGCCAAAGTTTTCTTTAGAAGAAATTTAAATAACTTTGATAAAGCACGAAGCCCAAAATCAGGCTGAACCAGACTGGTAATTTTGAGCGTAGCAGGGCAATCATCACCGCAACAAAGACCAGGTCGGACCCATAACTAAAATAGCGTTGTGAAAGATCCAGCAATAAATACAGTAACAGTCCCACTACTGCAGCATTGATGCCCATCACCGCCTGATGAATATGGCGCTGCTGCATCAACCACGACCAGTAAGGCAAGGTGGCAAAGATCAAGAAAAATGAAGGTAAAAAGATTGCACAGGTCGCTAACAATGTATTCAGCCGGGCATAAGGCGTCCAAGGCAGCAAAGCACCAATATAACTGGCAAAACTGAATAAAGGTCCCGGCATTAGCTGGGTAAATGCATAGCCAAGATCAAAAGACTCTGCACTGACTAAACCGGTTGTGACAAAATCCTGATGCAGCAAAGGCAGAATTACATGACCGCCACCAAACACCAGCGAGCCAGTCTGATAGAAATTAGAAAAAAATTGTAGCTCCGATTGGCCCCATAATTTGCCTGCTAAGGGCAGCAGCAAAAATGGCAGGATAAATGCCAGCAGCCAATAGGGCGCAGCGGCAGATCGAATATAAGGCGAGCTGATTGCTGTTTTGTTAATTTCTTTAGGTTTTGAATCTGATGGGGAAAAATATCCAGCCAAGAGTCCACAGATTGCGCCCAGCATAATCACAAGAATCTGATTAAAACTCACTGAAACGACTATCAGTAATGCGACAGAGAGGATTAAGACAGCATATTGCCAAGCTGATTTACAGAAGCTTCTCAGCATTTGCCAGAATGCCCAGGCGATGACAGAAAATACAATTAACTGGATGGTATGAAAGCTGTTTGAGTTTAAAATATGGAAATAGCTTTGACCCAAGAGCGCCACCAAGGTCATCAGAATCATTGAGGGCAGGGTAAAACCCAACCATGCGATCACGGCACCAGTATAGCCCCGTTGCAGATAACCGATCGACAGCCCCACCTGACTGCTGCTCGGCCCGGGTAAAAGTTGCGCCAAAGCGACCAGTTGACTGTACTGGGTGTCATTCAACCATTGCAGTTGGGTCACAAATTTTCGGTGAAAAAACACCAGATGCGCCGCTGGACCACCAAATGAAATGCAGCCCAGTTGCAAGAAAATCAGGAAAATCCGATACAGTGAGATTGAAGACATACAGTTATGGGGAAAAATGAAGATAAAGTAGCTGAACTGTATGACAGTTTTACGAAATTCTACAGACTATTTATGCATGTGTTTATACACTATGCTGCTTTAGATTAATGAGGACATTCTCTGCATGCAGAAATATGTGTTGAGTATGGTGATACTGGGTACATTTGGCCTGAGTGCTTGCCAAACGACCCCCATGACAGCCCAAGCGGCGACCAGTCATCTACAACCTGCTGCACAACGCGGAGAAGCTCAGGCACGTCCAAATCAAATTGATTTTCAAAAGATCAAGCAAACCCAACAGCGTCCTGTAGTTGCTTTAGTCCTAGGCAGTGGGGGTGCGCGTGGTTATGCGCATATTGGTGCGCTGGAAGTACTGGAACAAGCGGGTATTCACCCCGATTTTATTGTCGGAACCAGTGCGGGCAGTATTGTAGGTTCCATTTATGCGAGTGGCAAACCGGCGATTGAACTGCGCAATATTGCTCTCAGCATGCGACCGAATGATGTCCGTGATATCAAACTGGCCAGAAAAGGTTTTTTTGATGGCAAAAAAGTTGAGGACTATGTCAATTTGCAGGTCGATCAAACTCCGCTTGAAGCCATGAAAATCCCGATGTTTGTGGTAGCAACCGCGCTGAAAGAAGGCAAGAAAGTCGTTTTTAATTATGGTAATACCGGACAGGCGGTACGTGCTTCAGTCTCGATTCCGAGTATGTTTATTCCGACTATTATTCAAGGTAAAGAATATGTAGATGGTGGTCTGGTCAGTCCGGTGCCGGTCGATGTGGCACGTGAGCTGGGAGCCGATATTGTGATTGCGGTGGATATTCTGGCACAGCCCATTCACACGGAAACCACCAATGTCTGGGGACTGTTTAATCAGAACATTAATATTATGCAGCAACATCTGGCACATGAAGAATTAAAGCATGCAGATGTGGTGATTCAGCCGGACTTACGCGAAAAAGGCCATATCTTTGATGTACGTGGCAGGGAACTCACCATGCAGGCTGGTGCCGAGGCGACCCAGTTAAAGTTGATGGAAATTTCACAAGCCTACCAAAAACATGATTATGCTCAAGGACATCGCATTCCACAGTTTGTGGTACATAAACATCAAGCTCAATAAATCTTTTTTTTGAAATTTCTGTTTATCCCTATATCGCAGTATAGGGATATTCAATCAAAAGGATAACGGATCATCGGCTGTAACGCTTAACTGATTGTTATAAAAGCTAAGATGATTGCTTATGTGTATCAGTCAGTCGGAATTATCGCAAAAGATAAAATTAATTTTAAATATAACAAATTGAATTATAAGTATATTGTTTTAAATAATAAGCCTTATTCGTCTTAAATTAAAATTTTAATATTATTATTCGTATACTTAAGTTGATCAAATATTCAAAAGCATCGATGTTCATGCCAGAATGCAGTTTGAAAAGATCACTACACAGATGTAGACATCATGATGCATATTAAAATTGGACAGCAGGTCAAACTGGCACAATTCGAACACTATATTTTTACAGTGACCGCGACCCATCAGGATGGTTCTTTTACCGTTGAAACGACCTTGGATGGTCAACAAATTTTAAGTTATCAGAACGTGGCGCAGGAAATGCTCAGGCCAGTGATGCTTTAAATCACACAGAGCCTTTTTATTTTCCTGAATTATTTTTGTTCAGAGCTTAAAACAGTGAAAAATTCTCAGTTGCTGTGTGATCAACCCCAGATAAATAAGTGTTGATTTATTGGCACTTAACTTTCTAACTGAGATTTTAAGCAATTAAATATATTTTTTTCTGTATGAATACATTTTCTATATCAATAATTGTGATGCTTCATTTGCCGAATTGAACATTTTATTCATGTTAAAAACGCTATAATAATAAACGATAACCTTGTCATTCAAAGAGTTCAAAGAAAACGATGGCCCCTTTAGATCAAATTGCAGCAGTGTCGGATGACCAGTCAGAGTTAACGATGTCAGTTCTCATGACGCCAGATATGGCAAATTTTTCAGGAAATGTTCATGGTGGAACCATTCTGAAATTATTGGATCAGGTGGCGTATGCATGTGCAAGTCGCTATTCGGGTAGTTATGTCGTGACCTTATCTGTAGACAAGGTGAATTTTAAAGAGCCAATTCACGTCGGTGAATTGGTTACATTTCTGGCCAGTGTGAATCATGTTGGCCGTACCTCGATGGAAATCGGGATTCGTGTAGAAGCTCAGAATATTCAAAAGAGAACGGTACGTCATACCAATAGCTGTTATTTCACCATGGTCGCGGTGGATGAAAATGGTAAACCAAAACAGATTCCAGCTTTGAATCTGGACAATGACTGGAAACGTTGCCGTTTTGAAGCAGCGGAACAGCGTAAAGTCGCGCGTTTGCAAGAAAATCATCATCCTTCTTGCAGCATTTATAAAAAGACTGCACAGAGTTAAGTTAAATCGTGATTGAGAAAAGACCTTCCTCAGGAGGTCTTTTTTTTTGATTCAATTTTTGTTTTTCACTGGAGCTTTGCCATTTTTTACTCTAATATAAAACGATACGTATCGTTTCGGTTTTTAGATTTTAAAAGTTAAGTAGAAAAATATGAGCAGTGACGAAAAAAGTTCCCGGCGACAGCAGTGCATTTTACAGGCAGTCGCAGATGCGCTGGCAGAATGTGAATATCATCAGCTGACGATTGAAGATGTAGCGGCACGTGCCAGCGTTGGCAAGTCCACGATTTATCGCTGGTGGAAACATAAATCGGAACTGGTACTAGACACTTTCAAGCAACATACGGCTTCGGTATTTGAACTGGATACGTCTAAAAGCCTGAAAAGTAATCTTATTCAACAACTCAGTTCTTTATCTCAAGCACTGAATCATCCAGTGGGGCGGGCTTTGCTGGTAGTGATTGCCAATCACCGCGAACTGGCAGGTGAGTTCTTTCAGCAATATCTCTTGCCACGTCGACAACAGACCCATCAACTGATTCAGCAAGCGATTGAACGGGGAGAAATCCGCGCTGATTATCCTTTTGATTTGATGCTGGATACCTTATACGGCCCGATTCATTACCAGATCATTTTTTTCAACCGGATTCCAGATGAACACTATATCCAGAATCTGGTCGAGTTGGCCTTGCATCCGGTCACTGTTCAAGCCTGAGTTTGTGCTATTTCCCTACAAATTTTAAGAGTTGGTGATTATGTCAGTTAGCGCTGAGCGGTTATGGAATCGCTCATTTATCTTGTGCTTATTCAATAATTTTTTCCTGTTTGTTTATTATTTTGCCTTACTGACCATCTTGCCGATTTACATCATGAAAGATCTGGGCGGTTCGGTAAAAGAAGCGGGTCTGGCGCTGACGCTATTTTTGGCCTCTTCGATTGCGGTTCGGCCATTTTCCGGCATGATCATCGAAAAGCTCGGCAAGAAAATCTCGATGCGCGGTGCAGGCGTGATTTTTGCCTTATTTTCCTTTAGTTATTTGCTGGTAGATAGCATGTGGTCGCTGTTGCTGGTGCGTTTTTTACATGGTATCTGGTTCAGTATTCTGACCACGGTGGCAGTACCCGTCGCTAATGAATTTATTCCTGAACAGCGCAAAGGTGAGGGCATGGGCTATTTCGTCATGTCGACCAATCTGGGTGTGGTTTTTGGACCCTTGCTGGCATTGACCGTAATTCAGTTCACCAGCTTCAAAGTCTTATTTGGCATTCTTGCCGTTATCATTTCTTTGGGGCTCATTTTCTGTTGGATGCTCAAAATCACAGAGTTACCAAAACCTGAAGCTATAAGCACAGAAAAAACCAGCTTGAGCTTGCAGGATATTCTGGAAGTCAAAGTTCTGGCGGTAAGTTTTGTGGCTTTACTAACCGCTTTTGCCTACTCGGGCATCATGAGTTTTATTACTGCATTTAGTGAAACCAAGCAGCTTTTGGGCTATACCAGCGTATTCTTTATTGTATTTGCAGCATCCATGTTGCTGGTCAGACCTTGGGTTGGAAAGATTTATGACCGTAAGGGACCCAGTGCGGTGATTTATCCTTCATTTATTTTCTTTGCCATTGGTCTGGTGATTGTCAGTCTGATTTCCAATCAATGGATATTATGGTTGTCGGCAGTGTTTATTGGCATCGGTTATGGTTCACTATTCCCATGTTTGCAGACCTTGGCCATTCAGTCGGTCGACAAACAGCGTATGGGACATGCGATTTCAACCTTCTTTACCCTGTTTGATCTGGGTTTAGCGATCGGTTCCGTGGCAATGGGAGTATTGATTGCCTATTGGGGCTTTGAAACTACTTATGTTTTGAGTGCCGCACTCGTCATTGTGACGATATTGGTTTATCGTCAGTATGTTGCCAAAAAGCAAAATAAGCGCCCGGCAAGTTTGGAGTTATAAAATGGAATTAAGGCATTTACGTTATTTCGTTACAGTGGCGCAGGAACTGAATTTTACCCGTGCCGCGGAAAAATTAAATACGGTACAGCCATCACTGAGCCAGCAGATCAAGGATCTGGAACGTGAGGTTGGCGTGCAGTTGCTGGAGCGGAATAACCGTAAGGTCGGACTGACTGAAGCCGGTCAGGCGTTTTTAAAAGAAGCTTTGCTGAGTCTTGAGCATGCAGAGCGCGCCATTCAGACTGCCAGACAGATCGCCAATGCACAGCAGGACCAGCTGAATATCGGTTTTGTCCCGGTCGCGGAAATGAAAGTCTTTCCTTATATCATGCCGAATATCCGCGCGCATTTTCCTGAACTGAAAGCACAGTTTCACAGTCTGACCGATGCAGAACAGTTTAGTGCTTTAAGAAATGGACAGATTGACATTGCCTTTACCCGATATCCAGGGCAGTTGAGTGAGTTTGATTCGATCCGCATTTTTGATGAGCCTCTAACCCTGATCGTGCCGAAAGATTCCCCGGCTGCGGCCTTGTCCTATGTCAGTATCAAGAGTTTTGAAAATCAGGACTTTGTGATTAGTGATGAGCAGTCCTCACCGCAACTGCATAAGCTGATTCAGGATTTTTTTAAACAGTCCAAATTAAAAGTGAATGTGGTGCAGTATTCCACCAATATTCTGCTCAATGTCAATCTGGTGGGAATGGGCGTGGGCTGGAGTCTGGTGCCAGCCTATGTGATTCCATTGCTCGGCGATAATATTGTGGTGAAAAAGACCCTAGAACCGTTACCGATGATTGGACTGTATGCCAATTATCGCAAGGATCAAAAACATGTGGTGATTGATCTGATTTTGAAAGTATTAAAAGAAAAGTTTTGTGTGGATCTTTTCTAATATCTGCATCCTTGATCAGCCCAGATGAAAAGCCGTGCGACAGAAATGATCTGTAGCACATCCTTTTAAATCGGGACTGCAAATCACTTTATACTGAACATCTAACAATAAAAAACCGGTTGAAGCAGGATGATGAAGCTCTATAACAACCCGCAATCACGTGGCCTGACCTTGTTGCCTTTGCTGAAAGAATTGCAGATTGAAGATCAGATTGAACAGGTGGAAGTCGCCTATGGGCATATGCATCAGCAGGCGTATACACAGATCAATCCGATGGGAAAAGTTCCCTGTCTGGTAGATCAGGATGTCGTCATTTCAGAAATGGCCGCCATTTTTATCTATCTGGCAGATAAATATCGTGACAAAGGATTGGCACCTGCTTTGGATGATCCGAAGCGTGGGGCGTATTTAAAATGGATGTTTTTCTGTCATGGACCCTTCACCGAATATATCGATATAAAAAATTTGCAGGTGTCGCCAGAAAATATTGAAAAGAACCGGAGAAGTTTAAGTTTTGGGAATGAAGCAGCCGTATTTGATTTTCTGCAACAGGGCATCGGGCAGGCTAGTCCTTATCTGTTGGGTGAAAAAGTCTCGGCGGCGGATCTCTATGTGGCTTACTGTTTGATCTTCGCCATATCTGCGAAAATTTTACCGCCATTTGACGAGTTTAGGCTCTTCCTGCAGCAGATGGCTCGCCGTGATTCCCTGAAAGATATCCCGTGGTTTCAAGAGTACCGAGTCTAATTCCTCGGTCTATATATTGTCCGAGATATTTAAAAACAATAAAAAAAACCACGCCGAAGCGTGGTGAAAAGTGACCCTAATATTATTTCAGGTAAAGCTTTTTAAACAGTTGCTGGCTGGTGCTTTCCATCGATTGAGGAATGGCCAGGGCAGCTACGAAACGGTCAGGACGCAAGATCACAACGGATTCAGACGTGTTGCCAAACCACGAGCGGATATCTGTGCCGATATCACCAATGGTGATGACATCTTCATACTGTTTACGCTGGCTATTTTGCAATTGCACCGCAGGAATTACCTGAATGAATTTCACGCCGAGCGATTTCCACTGTTGCAACGTCTCCGAACTAAGACCCCATTTCGGATCGACACCCCAGGCAATAATCGCAAAATCATTGCTGATCACTTCATCCAATAATACGGTTTCACCCGAAGCCAGTTGAACCTGAGGCTGGATAAACATCTTGCCGACTGGAGAGTTTTTGGCTCCGTTACTCAAAAGTGCGCCGTCATGATATTTCGGCATTGGTTTGAAGCGCATTTCCAGCAGATACTGTTTGATCGGCTTGATGTAGTTCAGGGCATAGGCAATGCCGTCACGAACAAAACCTTGCCATTTTTTCGGTGGTGCCAGTACGTGACCTGCCATCACCGACAGGTCAATCATCGCCTTGGCGTGGTCTTTCCGCTCGATCTGATAAGAATTTAAAAGTGCTGGGCCAGCTTTGCCTTGAACAACCAGTGCCATTTTCCAGGCCATGTTAAAGGCATCACGCATACCACTGTTATAACCCTGACCCTGCCACACCGGCATAATGTGCGCTGCATCACCGGCCAGTAAAATTCGGTCGACACGGAATTTGTCGGCAATACGGGCATTATGGGTATAGACACGCTGACGGATCACTTCGATACCCTCCGTGCTTGGTAAAACCTTAGAAAGAAGTTTGGCAATATTTTCCGGTTTGCTCAGTTCTTCCTGCGTTTCACCCGGCATGACCATAAATTCAAAACGGCGAATACCATGTGGTAATGCGGCTGATACATAAGGACGAACCGGATCACAACATAAGTAAATATGTGGTGTAGCAAGCGGATCATTCTCAAGGTCAATCACGATCCATTGATTCGGTGCGGTTTCACCTTCAAAGGCAATGCCCAGGTTGCGGCGCACATAAGAATTACCGCCATCACAGGCAATCAGATATTGAGCGCGGATGGTTTCTGCATCGCCCTCTTTATTTTGCAGATTGAGTGTTACGCCGTCAGCATCTTGACTAAACTGAGTCAATTGACGAGAAAATAGCACTTGGGTGTTTTTATATTGCTTTAAGCCTTGCAGTAGGACGTTATCGACTTGTGGCTGAATAAAGGCATTACGGCGCGAGAAACCAAACTCACGTGTTAAAGGCTGAATATCTGCAAAACAGCGACCTTTAGGCGTCAAGAAGCGCATCGCATGATTCGGAGTGGTATGCGGTAAGACTTGATCGACTAAACCCAAAGATTGAATGGTACGTAAGGATTCATCATCGATTCCAATCGCACGTGGATAATCAATCAAACTATCCAGTTGCTCGACAATCGTGACAGCTACGCCTTGCTTGCTCAGATAGTTGGCAATGGTTAAGCCTACAGGGCCGGCGCCAAGGATTGCCACTTCAGTAGTGTAATTAGTATTGCTCATAGCGAATGTCCATTCAATCGACTTGCATTTGATGCTATTAAGGGACAGTTAGAAGCTAGAAACAAGTTAGGCGATAGTAGCTTAAGTATATGGATAATATTGGAATGAAATAGGTGGTTTTTAAATAAACAATTGATTTTAATTATAAAAATAATAAAAATTTGATAGCCCGTATTAATTCTATGATCAGTTTTGACTATGGTGATAAATAGATTTTGTGCAATAAAAATGCTGAACCAGCATCAAGCATGATTCAGCATCGAATAATATCGGGGGCAGTATAGGACAAAGCCTACTGGAGAATTACTGTCCCTGATATTTTCATTGAAGGATTAAACGAGTCGTTCAATTACTTAACGTGCAGCAGGTTTTGCAGGGGGCGTGCTTTCTATAGCAGCTTCAGAGGCAGCAGGCTGCTCTGCAGATGCACCTGCAACAGGAGCATTCGATTCAGGTAATTCTTGTGTAGTCACAATCACTTTTTCTTCTGCAGTGGTGGTTTTCGCATCTGTGGTTTTGCTGTCAGCAAAACTGGTGGCTGCAGCAGCAGTAAGCGTAGTGGCAAGTAAGATTTGTGCATATTTCATTTTTGGCATCCTTTTATTCATGTCATGTAATCTGCCGAGCTGACCATCACATCAATTCGACAGATGCCCATCCTAAGCACTGAAAATTTACTGAGCAAATCAATTAACAAAAGCGACACGCAGGGAATAACCTTGTAGATACAAAACTGAGAAAGTTGTTTTATTTCTGTTAATTATGCGGAGTTTTATTTAATGAAAGTGTGTGTGAATATTTCAAGAATCCAATTTGAAATAAAAGTTAACATAGAAAATTGGTAATTTGGGATCATTCCATTAATTTTTATCTCTGTGATTTTCACGCCGTATTTGCGAAGAACACGCATTTTAAAGTCACACTGTGCTTTATAATGCAGAGTATTGCTATTTCTATTCAATCTCTTGAGAGTCGATTTTGAAAATTCTGTCAGCGTCGCAGGCTATTCCTGTCCATATCATTTCCGGATTTTTGGGTGCAGGTAAAACCACACTACTCAAACATTTATTACAGCAAAAACCGGAACAGGAAATCTGGGCTGTGCTAATGAATGAATTCGGCCAGATTGGGGTAGACCAGCAGTTATTGCCGCAAGATCAGGGTTATGCGGTCAAAGAGCTGTTGGGTGGTTGTCTATGTTGCAGTAGCCAATTGCCGATGCAGATTGCCTTGTCACGCCTGCTGTCAGAAGTGAAACCGGATCGTCTGTTTATCGAACCTACCGGACTGGGGCATCCTGGCCAATTACTGGAACAGCTGACCGAACCGCACTGGCAGAGTCATTTAAACATGCAGGCATTGGTCACAGTGGTAGATGGTTCACGTTTGCATGATCGAGACTGGACTCAGCAAAACCTGTACGCAGACCAACTCAAGGCAGCGCATATTGTGGTGATTTCACATACTGACTTGATGACAACCGCAGACCACGCAGCACTCACGCAACTTCAGACAGAATATCAACCTTATGCCCAACAGTGGTTGTTCACCGAGCATGGACAACTCGATATCGAACTGATCAAGCAGGACTATCGGGGTTCCGCCCGTCAGATTCAGCCTTTGTTAAAACAGCAACAGATCACCCGTTCAGCAGATACGCCCTTAGTGATTCAGCAAATGCCTTATCATTATGTAGAAAGCGCGCAGGGTTATCAGGTTGCGGGCTGGAAATTGCCAAAACGCTGGCAATTCAATTTTTATGATCTGCTGGATCTGCTCTGTGAACAAAAAGACTGGCTCAGAATCAAGGGAATTTTTAATACGGATCAAGGCTGGAAAAGCTTTAATTTTAATCCTGAGCAGTTTAATTATCAGTCGGCAGATGAAGGCATTGATAACCGGGTAGAAGTGATTTATCAACAGTCACGGGATTGGCTGGCCTTTGAAACTGCCCTGATGCAATGTCGTATGGATCCAGAGAAATAATGGTACTGTTTCTAGTGCGCTGAATGAATTATTGGCCTAAATCTGTTCAGCAAAATAGCGCTAAATCTTATATGCTAGGCGCCAAATTTGAGGATTATGTGATGGCGTTAAAAGCGACGATTTATAAGGTTGATTTGAATATTGCGGACATGGATACGCATCGTTATGCAGACTATCAGCTGACGATGGCGCTGCATCCTTCAGAAACCATTGAACGCTTGATGGTGCGTATTCTGGCCTATGCACGCTATGCCGATGAAGCGCTGGAATTTACCAAGGATCTTTTTGAAACCGATGAACCGGCACTCTGGGAAAAAGATCTGACCGGTCAACTGGTCAAATGGATTGAAGTCGGTAGCCCGGATGAAGATAAAGTCAAAAAGGCCAGTGCGCGTTGCAAGCAGGTCGCAGTTGTCACCTATGGTTCTGCGGTGGATGAATGGTATAAGCGCAGCAGCAAATTAAAAACCTTAAAAAATGTGGAAGTGTGGAAGTTATCTACCGCAACCACCGACGCATTGCCACAATTATGCGAACGCACCATGCAGTTACAGCTCAATGTGATGGATGGTGAATGGACCTTGATCGGTGATCAGGGCCAGGTGCTGGTGGAGTGGGAACAGTTACAATAAGGCCAAATAAGGATGCAAGTCTGGACTTGTATCCTGTAGCTCAAATTGCGTATATCTGAGGGATAAGAATACGCAGGGCTGCACCATGTACCATGAACTTTATGATTTACTGCTGGCTGTCGCGATCGGCGCAATTATTGGTGCAGAGCGTGAGTATCATAGTAAATCTGCCGGACTGCGTACCATGATTATGGTCAGTCTGAGTTCCTGTTTATTTACCATTATCTCCCTGAAAATAGGCGTGGCCAATCCTGACCGGCTGGCCGCCAATGTCTTGACTGGACTGGGTTTTCTGGGTGCCGGTGTTATTCTGAAAGATGATAACCGTATTTCTGGAATTACCACCGCAACCACGATCTGGATGACAGCCGCACTCGGCATGGCGGTCGGTGCAGGCTATGAACTCTTAAGTATTTGGGCTACTTTTATTGTCATGGCGGTGCTGGTTTTATTGATGTATGTCCAGCGCGGTATCGAATCTCTGAATCAGGAACGCAGCTATGAAATCGTCTGCCCATTCGATCAAAATGATTCCAATCACTACGAAATGCTATTCAAACGTTATCAGTTAAAAGTGGTGCATTCCTCACAAAAAAAAATTGACCAACAGATTGTCGGACGCTGGATCCTGATGGGCTCAGCCAAGAATCATCAAGAATTAACCCAAGATTTACTCAATGATAAGAATATTCAGGAACTCAGCTTTTAACCCATCAATGGCCAAGGTTTAAAAAAACAGAGCAATCCGGTTTATACTGAGCTTTGAATTTTATGCTCCTCTCAGGTAAATAACCATGATCAACGAACTTGAAATTATTGATTTAAAAGTAGGCGAAGGCAAGGAAGCGGTGAAAGGTGCCCTAATTACCACGCACTATACTGGCTGGCTGGAAGATGGAACCAAGTTTGATTCCTCTATTGACCGTGGTAATTATTTTGAAACCGTCATTGGCACAGGCCGTGTAATCAAAGGTTGGGATCAGGGTATTCTGGGAATGAAAGTTGGCGGTAAGCGTAAACTGATGGTGCCTGCACATTTGGCCTATGGCGAACGTAAAATGGGTAAAGTCATTCCAGCCAATTCCAACCTGATTTTTGAAATTGAATTGTTTGACGTAAAAACACGTGATTAAAATCATTTAACTAGCTGAATATAAATTATATTTTTTATTTAAAGATGTACGCTGGTTCCGGTGCAGTCGCTTCAAAATAAGCTGTGCCGGAGAAGCTACAAAAAACATCTAAAAAGATTTGAAATCGAAAATATTCCTTGTAAATTATAAGAATAATAAAGAATTATTTTGAGATATAACGTATTTGCATAACTTGATAAGGAATGTCTGTTTTTTCGTATTTGTCTGTGCCTTGAGCTGGATGACTTGCATCATAAGTTCAGCAATCGCTCAGGATGAACTCCCTTCGCCGTCATTTCAGCAGCAATCTCACGACCATATTACTGAAGTTCATTTTACCGAACATAGTACGAGTCCTTTGCAGGGAAAATGGCTGTTTTATCCGCGTCAGTTTATTGTTCAGCCCAGCCCCGTACTCCAGTCAAAAACAGTTGAATTGCCAGCCTCTTTTAAAACTCTAGCGGGTTCAAACTCTGGCTACGGTACCTTTATTAGTTATTTTAAAATTCCGAAAGAATTTCTCGGGCGACGCATCGCGATTCGGATTCCAACCCAATACGGCGCCTATCGGGTATATGTCAACGGACAGTTTATTGTTCGGCTCGGGGAAATCAGTACTACACCTGAAAAACAGGTGACTGAGAAAGCACCGCGTATTGGCTATTTTGTTCCAGACACTGAGTATATTACCTTAAGCATTCAGGCTTCCAATTATACCCACTTGCATGGCGGTCTCGAACGACCAATGCAGATCGGCGTTGCAGCTACCATCAATCGCCAATTCCAGCAGCTCATGATGAGTATCGCCATGGTGTGTGGGGCGGTGCTTGGGGTGGGGGTGTTTACCATTCTATTTTCGGTATTCAGGGGATCACGAGAACGTAACAGTAAAAGTATCTTTGTTTTTGGCTGGTTTATTGTCTTTTTGGCCCTGCATAATCTGTTTTCTGCACCTTATGCCTATACGGTATTTAGCAATATCAACTGGCTGTGGGGAGCCCGCTTAGAGTATCTGTTTACTTTTATTGCTGCCTTCTTTTTTCTCAGTTATATGCATCTGTTTAACCGGCGCTATTTAAATCCGGTGATTTATTATATCGCGGTGGCATTACTGGTCTTTAATATTATTTTTACATTATTCTCACCTCCTGAGATATTTGAACGTCTGGCCCTATTTAGTGCGATTTTTGCCTTGGTCATCATCGTTAATTTTATTTACGGCTTTTATCAGACCTTACGTTATAAAGAGCATTATTCGCGTTTAAATCTGATTGCGATTATTTTTCTTTGTGTCACCTTTTTGAATGATTATCTGTTGCTGATCAATGCAATTAAAACCACGTATCTGTTTTTTATCTCTACCAGTGTTTATGCCTTATTAATTATGTTTCAGCAGTCCAGACATTATGCACATCAAACTTATGAGACTGAACAGCTAAACCTGAACCTGATCGCCCTCAATAATTCGCTCGATCAAAAAGTTAAAGAACGGACCCAGCAACTGCGTGAAGTGAATGCCAAACTGGAACAGCAAATGAATATTGATGCGCTGACTGGAGCTTTTAACCGGCGTGCCTTAAATCATGAAATCCAGCAGCAGTTTTTGCAGACCCAACAGCAGCCGCAACATACCTTGATTTTTGCCATGCTCGATGTCGATTTTTTTAAAAACTATAATGACTATTATGGCCACTTAAAAGGGGATGAAATCCTGAAAAATCTGGTTAGGATTATTCAAGCTGCTTTACCACCGTCTGGCTATCTGGCACGTTATGGTGGTGAAGAGTTTGCGATTCTGCTCACTGGAATGCCAGTTCAAACTGCCCTAAAAAATCTGGAAAATGTATTAAACCAGATTCGGGAACAGCGTATGGAACATCTGAATCGGCCAGATGCAAAAGATTATGTTACGGTCAGTATGGGCGCGGCCTGGGTTGAACAAAACCATGGCTATGCAGATATTCATGAATTGATGAAAGCGGCAGATGTGCAGCTCTACGCCGCTAAACAGGCAGGACGTGATCAGTTAAAAATTGAAAAAGAGGTCGATTAAAAAACATATTTATACAGATAGCGCGATTCATCTTCTGACTCGGCAGAATGTGGATGAAAGCCGCAGTGCTGATAATAACTTAAGGCAGTTTGGGTAGATTGTATTTCAATCTGATGAATTTTTTTCTTTAATAAAGTGCGATGCATTTGTTGAAATAACTCGGTGCCGAACCCCAGTCTTTGGCAGTGTTGGGCCACATAATGCATCCGGATTTCTCCAGCATCACTGACCAATAAGAATCCGACGACCTTGTCATAGATGAGATAAACCCAGCAATCGTTATACAGCATATCGACAATCAGGCTGGCATGATCAAACTTTTCTAGCCAGGTTTGAATTTTGCTTTCTTCACGCTGATGATCCAGTACACAGGACTGAATGCTGTCATGAATGACCTGAATAATTTGAGGTATATCTTCGACCCTCCCTTCACGAATCATAATATTATTCATTTTCTCGAACATTTATAGGGAAGGTTTATTTGATAAAAAAGAAGAGGGTAAAAAACAGAACAATATTGTAGTTTTTTGAGAATATTTTCCGTGATTTATCCATGTGAAGATCTGTTCTGTTGCTGATTTGTCCTGTTTGTTTATCTCAAGTTCTTGAATCTCATTAGGGAGTTAAAAATAAAAAATCAAAGTAAATCAATTTTTAAATAAATCGAAGTTCGAATCTGGGCACAAATGAGCAAGCAGAGAAGATAAATAGTAAAAATAAGCCTCAAGTTTGCACTGTATAAAAAATAGACGTATGCTGAGTCAAAAGGGACTATTCAAATGAATCTTGATCCTATAACCATAAAAATAAAATTAGTCACATGAGATCATCAACCATGCTGAAATTACTGCTGTTGTTATGTGTTTTATTCATGTTGAATGCTGCCTGGATCGTCGGCAGAAAGATCTATAAAGCTCAGCGCCATCTGGTGTGTCAGCGTCCAGAAAAACCGGCACAGATTTCTAGCATGACAGAGCAAGAGGTCATCGAGCAAGAGCAGCAAGTACATCTGGTGGATGCTTATGAACTGGAATTGTTTGACGATGTGGCACAGCTATTCTTTCAACGGCAGGTGCATATTGAGAGTCGGGCACAGGCCGAACAGTTACAGCAAGAACTATTACAAAAAATGCCGATGCACAGTGGTACCCAGATTCGTCAGATGGATTTAGGCGAATGGTCTATTTTCTGGAATTTTTATGATCAGTCACTGGAATATTATGTCGGTCGCTATGGCGTATTCTATGCACATGTCGACCGTTTTGGAGAAGAGCACCGGCATGAAATTCGTAGGGAGCTTTTGCATTCTGACTGTGCTTAGAACACCACTTTCAGTCATTCTGTACGATTGAAGATCTCAGACTACGTACTTAAGCCATTGCAATTCAGAAAAGGTATCTCATGCCTTAGCTCAGATTTTTTCTGCCACTTGGCGGAAATAGCCCATATAATTTATCTCCTTTAAGCCATAATCTTGTGCTAGAAAAACCTCAAAACTCGAGAGTCGTATCCTTGAAATAGTCATTTAAAATGTACGAAGTCTGGCGAGCAATGATCCGGACTAAAAAGGCAGAAATACTATGATCATTGATTTTCATCAAGCACAATTACAGAAGTTTATTGCACTGGCGATGAAGATCGAAGCTGAGCCTGAACTGTATTTGCAGTTTGATTCTGTGTCTGATTTTTATAAGGCTGACTGGCTGCAGGCTTTCCCAGCTGGAACTGAATACTATGTTTCCGGTCTAGATGATGGTGCCGATGAGTTTCATGCCGTGATTTATTATGGCGAAGCGCAGCTACAGATCAGCTGTGGACAGGCACAGCTTTCAGTAAAACTATGTTGCAAACATTGACCGGGCTGCCGGAATTTCCCGATAAAAGAATAATGACATCCGCTATAAAGTTGATATAAATTGCAGAGTCATCTCTGTATCTGATTTTTATTCGCATCAGCCGAGAGTGGCATAGGCGAATATCGTAATAAAAATAAGGAAAAAATAGCATGGCACATCAGTTCACCGTGAAAGCAATTATCAATGGCGTGTCTATTGATGAATTTAAGCGTTTGGCCAATGATATTCGTTTGCATGAGGCAGTTTGCCATCGAATTCCTGCGCAAAACTTGGAAATCCTGGTTTCGGAAAAGCAGGGGCATATGTATACCCTGAAACGCGCTTATAATCTAGATGTTAATATTCCGGATATCGCAAAAAAATTACTCAAAGATGCCTTCCGTTTGCAGCGTACCGATGTCAGCGATCTGAATGAAATGACGTCAACGGTACAACTCGGTGCGAACTTGCCGATCGAAGCCATCTGTCAGCGTGCAGTTACCGGAGATGAAGACCAGATCCAGTTTCAATTAAACTGGACAGTCAAAGTCAAAGTGCCTTTGCTCGGTGGCATGCTAGAAAAGCATGCGGAAGGTGAGATTCGTAAATTTAGTGAAATTGAACTCAGCATCGTCGAAGATGAATTGCGTAAAGGTCTCACCGCTTGAAGCAATCAAATAGTGTGATCGACCTAATTTAAAAACTGATTAGGTAGACGCTGGGTAGTGGTAGCTAATTGGGCGGTAGATCACCATTTTCAGGGCACTACCACTATCCAAAAAACTTTTTTAAGTGCTGATAAAGTTTGCCGTCACGTTAATGCTGATGGCCAGAATGGTGGTATTGAATCCGTAAGCCAAAAGCAAATGTAGGGTATTTAAAACCCGCATGGATTGGCAAGTAATGGAGACATCTGCAGTTTGCGCAGAAGTCCCGATGATATAACTGAAATATAGAAAGTCCGGATAAGTCGGTCTGGTGGTATTTGGAAAATCCAGTCCGCCTTGTTGCTGTTTGTCGAGCGCCAAATAAAAGTCATGCGCATAATGAATTGCAAAAATCGTATGCATCAAGAACCAGGCTGAAATAATGGTCAGAACTGACAAGATTAAATGGCCGGTTCGGATGGTAGTGTCTTTGGGTAAATGATTAATTTCAATAATAATCGCTATAAAACACATGATCAGGGTGATGATCACCAGAAACAGAATGATCCATTTGCTGGCATCCTGTTGCATGGCGCGTTGCAGAATATGAGCATGATCAATACGCCAGAGTTTTTTTATGGTCAATAATAAATAAGCGTAAATCGCGATATTCCAGCTGATCAAGAGGCAGCTTGACCAGCTCAAAGGGGTGACTGTCTGTAAAACCAGATAAAATCCAATGATGGCTGGGAAAATAATAAAGAAATACAGACGGGATTGAAGTGCCGTTTTTATAGATTGAAGAAGCTGCATCATGCCATTTATATTTGTTTTGCTGACTTCTCAAGATCCTAGCACAGAACCGTTTGCAATAAAGAAGATTGCACCGGCCTGAGTATCAGCCTCAGTTATTTCCTCTACGACATTTCTTCCTAAAGGTGTCGAACTAATTTGACTGCGCGGATCGCGCAGCAGGCGTGATCCTCTCGATAAATTTTTTTTTGAACCGATGTTTAAACGGATTGAGCGGGTTGTTGGATTGCAGTGCCATAAGCAAAGACTTCCACCATGCCACCTTGCATACCGAGTTCAGTGGTGCTGAGCCGAATACCCATAATCTGAGTCGCCCCGATTTTTTCGGCTTCCAGTTTTAAACGTACAATCGCTTCACGTCGTGCGCGTTCTACTACACTTTCATAGCTGGTCAGACGGCCACCCAGCATATTCTGTACATTGGCAATCGCATATTTAAAATAATCATGGGAAATGACCACATTGCTGCTGATCATCTGTCCGGAATATTCAGACACAACGAAGCGGCTATTGTTCACCCGGATATAGGCCAGACGTTGTTCCTGTTCATCCAGATAACGAAAATGTTTACCTTCGTTATAACGTCCAAAACCGAAACCAACACTAAACAGAATGGCAAAAATGATGATCTGGAGAATTAAACCATCCATGCTTTAATCTGCCTGCGGAAAAGGGTCGGGCAATTTCGGCATGATCGGATCAACGACTACGGCTGTCCCATAAACAAAGAGTTCAGAAGCACCTTGGGCGATATTAGAGGTCGAGAAACGAATGCCGACAATCGCATTGGCACCCATACTACGGGCTTTTTCAATCATGCGGTTCATGGCTTCCTGACGGGATTCTTCCAGCAGTTCGGTATAGGCGGTAAGCTCACCACCGACAATATTTTTCAGGCCGGCCAGTAAGTCACGTCCGACATGTTTGCTGCGTACGGTACTGCCATACACCACATCAATTTGCTGGCGAATGGTATGACCCGGTACAGATTCCAGATTGCTAAGTAACATGTGCATGTTTTCTAAATAAATTGCTGGTCTATGACAATAGGAAAACTGCCTTGAAAATGCAATAAAAAAAAGCCCACCGAAGTGAGCTTTTCTTGATCTGTCTAGAATTTATTGCGCTGGCTGTTCTGCCGCACGGCGCTGTTCAGACACAGACGGGGTATTCGGCAAGGTATCCGTCGTGTTGACTTTCAAGCCGCCCCCCAGGGTTTTGTAGACTTCAACCTGATTGTTCAGATTGGCCTGTTCAAGCAATAACAAACCTTGTTCTGCTGCATAAGACGCACGCTGTGCATCCAGTACAGTCAGATAGCTGTCAATTCCGGCGCGGAAACGTGCCTGAGACAAGCGATAGGTGGTGTTGGTTGCTTCGACCAGACGGCGCTGAGCTGCCAGACGGTCACCAATATTCTGACGTACCGCCAAGGCATCATTCACTTCACGGAAAGCAGTCTGAATCGACTTTTCGTAATCTGACAAGGCAATTTGCTGATCGGTTTCAGAAATACGGATATTGGCCTGACGGGTACCCCAATCAAAAATTGGAATATCCAGACTTGGACCAAATGACCAGGCAAAACTACCTGATTTAAACAGGTCGCCTAAATCAGTAGAGGCATAACCTGCTGAACCAGTCAGACTAATCGTCGGGAACAGACGTGCACGTGCTGCGGCAATATTGGCACCCGCCGCAGACAGACGATACTCTGCTGCACGGACATCTGGACGGTTAATTAATAGATCACTTGGCAAGCCTGAACCCAATGCAGTATTTGAAGTGATGCGGGTTACGCGTTGTGCTGGTAATAAATTCGCAGGCACTTGCTGACCGACCAGCAGGTTTAACAGGTTTTGTGCCTGTGCTACCTGAGTGCGGTAATTCGCAACATCATTACGTGCTGTTTCAACCGAGATTTGCGCCTGACGCACTGGAAGCTCGCTGTCGATCCCGACATCAAAACGTTTCTTGTTCAGATTGAAAGATTCAAGCTGAGCTTTTAGTGTTTGTTCAGCCAAAGCCAGATTGGCATTGGCAAACGAATAGCTGAGCCAAGCCTGAGACACCTGACCAATCAAGGCAATTTGCGTCGCATCTCGCGCACTTTGGGTCGCCAGGAAACTATCCAGTGCATTGTCACGCAAGCTGCGGACACGTCCCCAAAAATCTAGTTCATACGCAGTTACACCCAGTCCGACATTATAAGTCGTCACTGCACCACGATTCTGGGAATTCATGGTGTCCTGGCGCAATACGCTACCACTGGCACCAATCGTCGGTAACTGGTTGTTTTCAGTAATCTGATACTGTTGCTGAGCTCGTTGAATATTGAGGGCAGCAATACGCAAATCACGGTTATTGTTTAATGCCAGATCCAGCACCTGTAACAGGCGCTGATCGGCAAAAAAGTTTTTATAACCCTGTTCTGCTACAGAAGTACCAGACGCATTGGTATAGCTGCTCGGGATATCTGCCTGCGCAACCGGCTCTGGACTGCGCATGCTTTGACAGGCCGTCAAAGCAAGCGCAAGGGCAGATACCGCAATGCTACGACCTGTAATAGACCATACATTTTGCATTACGACTTATACTCCTGATTTTGTTGTTTTGGTTTGTATTTAAAGACACTTCGAATCCACACGTAGAATACCGGGATAAAGAAGATACCTAACAAGGTCGAGCTGATCACGCCGCCGATTACACCATAACCGACTGAATGCTGGCTACCTGCACCTGCACCTGAAGCCAGAGCAAGCGGTAATACACCAAAACCAAAGGCCAACGTGGTCATGATAATTGGACGTAAACGCATTTTTGCCGCATGCAAGGTTGCTTCAAATAACTCTTCACCTTGTTCCTGCAATTCTTTCGCAAACTCGACAATCAAGATCGCATTTTTCGCAGAAAGACCAATCACGGTAATAATCGCCACCTGGAAGTAAATGTTATTCGACAGGTTCGGATTTTGCAGTAATACCATTCCACCAAAGGTGAGTAATAATGCACCGACAATACCCAATGGGACCACCAGTAGAACCGAGAATGGAATCGACCAGCTTTCATATAGGGCTGCCAGACACAGGAAGACGATCAGCAGTGACAAGGCATACAGGAACGGCGCCTGTGCACCAGATTCACGCTCTTCTAAAGACAGACCTGTCCATTCGAAGTCGAAACCTTGCAAGCCCATTTCTGGTAACTTCGCTACAATTTCTTCCATGGCCACCATTGCATCACCCGAGCTGATACCCGGAGCAGGTGTACCCTGAATGTTCATGGACGATACGCCGTTATAACGCTCAAGACGTGGAGAACCGTAGGTCCATTCGCCTGTGGCAAACGCCGAGAATGGCACCATTTCACCGCGATTATTACGCACATACCATTGGTCCAGATCTTCCGGCATCATACGCGAGCCAGCTTCACCCTGAACATAGACTTTCTTGACACGACCGCGATCAATGAAGTCATTGATATACGAACCGCCCCAAGCAATACCCATGGTACTGTTAATTTCAGCAACACTCACGCCCAATGCACCGGCTTGTGCATGATCGACAATGACACGGTACTGTGGATTATCTTCCTGACCATTCGGACGTACACCAGCCAGACGCGAGTCTTGTGCTGCTAGACCGAGGATGGTATTACGTGCTGCCAGGAGCTGGTCATGACTTTGACCACTTGCAGCTTTGAGCTGTAAGTTAAAGCCAGCCGACACACCCAGTTCAGGCATTGCAGGTAATTGCAGTGGCATGATGTAAGACGCATCTTTGACAATCATGTTCAGCGCCATACCACGTTGAATAATGGCACCGACTTGAGCTTCCGGACTGTTACGCTCTGACCAGTCTTTCAGTTTAATAAATGCCAGACCTGCGTTTTGTCCCACACCCGTGAAGGAGAAACCTGCCACACTAAACACGGACTCGACATGCTCTTTCTCGTTTTCCAAGAAATAGTTGGTCATGGTGCTGACCACTTTGTCGGTACGTTCCAAGGTTGCATTTGGCGGTAACTGAACCAGCGTCATGACCACGCCCTGGTCTTCATCCGGTAAGAACGAAGAAGGCAGTTTCTGGAATAACAGCACAATAATACCCAGTACCACGGCATACACCACGCCTGAGAAAATCTTGCTATGAGTCATACGGTTGACGCCGCCCTGATATTTCACAGAAACCTTGTCAAAACTGCTATTAAACCAGCGGAAGAAACGCGCAAATATACCATTACTTTGCGGCTTGTTCGGATCATGCTGTTTCAGCAGGGTCGCACATAGGGCAGGGGTAAAGGTTAATGCCACTATCAGCGACAAGACCATTGCTGTGACCAGCGTAATCGAGAACTGACGATAAATAACCCCGGTGGTTCCACCGAAGAAAGCCATTGGAACGAATACTGCCGATAGCACCGAGGTAATACCAATCAGTGCACCAGAAATCTGTTTCATCGACTTTTCAGTTGCAGAAACCGGATCCAGATGCTCTTCCACCATGACCCGTTCGACGTTCTCGACCACAACAATCGCGTCATCGACCAGAAGACCAATCGCCAGTACCATGGCAAACATGGTTAGGGTATTAATCGAGAAGCCGAAGACATTAATCACGGCAAAGGTACCCAATACCACGACTGGAACTGCCATGGTTGGAATAATGGTAGCACGCCAGTTCTGCAGGAACAGGAACATGACCAGGAACACCAGAATAATTGCTTCGATTAGCGTTTTAACTACACTCTTGATTGACAGTTCAATAAATGGCGTGGTGTCAAAAGCCAGTTGGTCGACCATGCCTTGCGGATAGTTCGGACGTAACTGCTCTAAGCGTTCTTCTACTGCTTGGGCTGTATCAAGCGCATTAGCACCAGTGGCAAGTTTAATTGCCACACCACCAGCTGGTTTACCGTTAAACTTCGAATCAAACTGATAATTATCTGCACCAAGTTCAACCCGTGCAACATCACCCAGACGGACTTGCGCGCCCGAAGTGGTGTTTTTCAGGAAGATATTGCTGAACTGTTCTGGAGTTTGCAGCAGGCTTTGTGCAGTGACAGTCGCATTCAGGACTTGTCCTTCAACAGCGGGTGCACCACCGAGTTGACCCACAGCGACCTGAGCATTCTGGGTACGGATGGCAGTCGCAATATCACTTGGCGTGACTTGCAGGCTCGCCATTTTGGCTGGATCAAGCCAGATTCGCATAGCATAAGAACCACCAAAGACCTGAACTTCACCCACCCCAGCCACACGGCTTAAAGGTTCAGAAATGTTCGAATTTACATAGTCTTTGATATCATCGGCGGTCATGCTGCCATCAGGTGAATAGAAAGCCAATACCTGCAGGAAGCTGGCGCCTGATTTGGTAACACGCACACCCTGACGCTGTACATCTTCAGGCAGCAGGGCAGTCGCAGACTGTAATTTGTTCTGGACCTGAACCTGTGCGATATCAGGATCGACACCTTGTTCAAAGTTCAAGGAAATAGACGAAGAACCGTTACCCGCACTGTTAGATGAGATATAACGCAGTCCATCCAGACCATTCATTTGCTGCTCGATGATCTGGGTTACAGTATTTTCGACCGTTTCAGCAGATGCACCTGGATAAGTCGCAGAAATCGTGACTGTAGGCGGTGCAATGGTTGGATACTGGGCAATCGGCATTTTGGTCAGGGTCAAAATACCCGCCAGCATAATCACCAATGCAATCACCCAGGCAAAGATAGGACGATGAATAAAGAATTGAGCCATAAACCTTACTCCTTATGCTTTAGCAGCAGGTTTTTGTTCAGATTGTTCTTTTGCATCATCCGCTTTTTGCGCTGCACCTGGTTGTTGGGCAGCAGGTTGTGCAGCACCCTGTGGTGCAGCAGCTTGAGGCTGGTAAGGTTTAGCCACGACCTGTTGTTCCGGTTTTACTTTCGCAATACCATCTACAATCACTTTATCGCCTGGATTCAGACCTTCAGTCACAATCCAGTTGCTGCCTTGAGAACCAACGGTAGTCACTGGACGTGGCGTCACTTTATTGTCAGCACCGACCAGCATCGCCATTGCCTGACCTGTTGGGGTACGAGTCAAAGCTGCTTGCGGAATCAGGAAAGCATTCGGTACTTCACCCTGTACGATTTGCGCAGTGGCAAACATACCTGGAAGAAGCAGATGATTTTTGTTCGGGAATACCGCACGTAAAGTCACGGTACCTGTTTCCGGGTTCACGCTAGCATCAGAGAATGCAAGACGGCCTTCAACCGGGTAGATACTGCCATCTTCAAGCTTTAACTTGACTTTGGTATTGTTAGAGCTGTTCAAGCTGCCTTGATTAAGCTGTTGACGTAAACGTAAAAGCTCGGCACTTGACTGGTTGATATCTACATAGATGGGATCTAGACGCTGAATCGTTACCAATGGCTCTGGCTGATTCGCTGTTACCAAAGCACCCGCCGTCACAGACGAACGGTTGGTCTGGCCTGAAATCGGCGCGCGTACAGTCGAATAGCCCAAGTTGATTTCTGCATTACGCAAAGTTGCGCGATTGGCATTCAAATCAGCTTCAGCCAGTTTGACCTGTGCCGCGATGTCATCATATTCCTGTTTGGAAATGGCATTGGTACCGACCAGTTGACGGTAACGGCCTTCCTTCACACGCAATACGCCCAGATTGGCTTCAGCACGGGCAATCGCTGCACGGGCATTGTCTACTGTAGTGCGGTTGGTGCTTGAATCGATTTCATATAAGGCCTGACCTTCACGCACATAGCTGCCTTCCGTGAACAAGCGTTTAAGCACCACGCCACTGGCTTGTGGACGTACGTCTGAAATTTCAAATGCTGTTGTACGACCTGAGAGCTCTACAGACTGCTCTACACTTTGCGGTTGTGCAACAAGAACACCGACTTCAGTCGGTGGCATTTGTTGTTGAGCACCAGCTTGCTGGCCCTCTTTAGGATCTTTGCTACAACCAACAAGTGCAAGACTTGTTGCCATTGCGCAAGCAGTCAGGGCAGGTGCCCAAAGCTTTGCAGACATCATTATTCCACCTCTAATTAGATTTATATCTAAATTTTCTTATTTGTGAGCCGCGCAATATCTGATCCAGACCATATACCACAACGAAATCCAAATAAAACTGATACTCCAGCCGGATATGACATCTGAAGGAAAATGTACACCCAGATAAACTCTTGAGATCCCCATCATCAACATCCATACCACTGCACCAATCACAGTGAGGGTATAACGGGAATGTTGCCGATGGATGTAAATTGCCAGACACGCCAGACAGGCCGCATATAGACTATGGGCACTTGGAAAGGAACTTCCAAAGCTTTCAACCAGATGCAAGGATTCTGGTGGTCGGGGTCGGGCAATTGCAAATTTCAACAGCCAAGCTAGGAGAATTCCTCCGATAATTCCGATACATATAAAAATTGCGTTTGTATACTTTTTATACCACAGCAATGCAATACACCATAGCGTGGATAAAAATAATACAAATGGCATGCCACCTATTAAGGATAAGGACTGAGTAATTTGATTCCAAAACTCGGTGCGATACAGACTCATCCATTCCACAGCTTGCAAGTCGAGCTCGTTTAAAGCGGGAATATTCAGGATGAACACACTGAAAATTAAAAATAAAATACCGACAAAAAGTAACAAGTAATGCATGCCAAAAATCCTTGTCCTTTTAACCGTTCGCAGATCGGCCAATTGTCTGAACCAAAGTGTACTTGTCAGTACACTTTTTTTCAAGTGTGCGTATTTTACGCGAATTCCATTTTTTTCGTAAGGAATTTGTTGCTAAATATAGTGTAATTATCTCAGTTTTGAGTTTTTGTCGATGTATGATTTTCGTCAATTTCAATGCTTTGCTTGGGTGGCCAGAAGAAATCACTAGGTCGGGTCAGGAAGTGCGTCATGACCAGTTTTGCCAAAGGTTTCCACTGTTCAAAACGCACCCGGCGTGCGCGTAAGGCTACAATAATCGTCAGAGTGAAACTGACAAACAAGTTGGTCAGGCCAATCAGTAACACACCCAGAAAAGACACCACGATCAAGCCGATATCAGGGCCATTGATGGTAATCAGGCCTTGAATAAAGTTGGCAGAGGCAAAAGCGATATGGCGAATATCCAGTGGCAGACCGAGAATAAAACCAATGGTGCCCATACTGCCGAGCATGATTCCGAAAATAAAATTACCCGCCAATGCACCCAAATTACGTTCGATATAGTCAGCAAAACGGTAAAGACGCTCTTGCCCCATCAGCTGCGATAACCGCACATGGGCTTTCAGGCGCGGACCGACTTTGCGATAAACGGCCATATTGTCAAAATAACCGGCCAATAATCCGGACAGGAACAGACATACCCCGGCAATCGCTGCATGCGGAATTGCCAACGAAGTAAAAGGATTCAGGTCATGCAGGGTTTTGGCCGCCTTGGCATGATTCATTAAAGGTTCATGCAGCGCAAAATCCCACAGCAGGGTAATCAATGCTGCTACGGGAATTGCAATCGAAATATTGCCCAAAATGGCGACAAACTGGGTGCGGATGATATTTACAATCAGCGCGGCCAGCTCGGCAATTTGAGCCATTTTCGAGCCTTTACGCTGCTGTACAGTAGCCGCCAGTGCGGCAGCAGTCATCGCCGGTTGTTTGGTCGCTACGGTAAAATGCAGGACATGAATCAGCATAAAGCCTAGCGAATAGTTCATGCTGTAGCTAAAAGCCTGCATTAACGGAGCCATGGTGAGGCGTGTCATCAGAACTTTTAAGGTGGCCATTGTCGCGATGATGGCACCAGCACCTGCAGCCGATTTATACATGGCCAGAAAGCCTTGCTTGTCGGTACTCACATAATGCTCACCGGTCTTGCTGGCATTTTCAGTGACCTGTAAAGCCAAAAGTTCACTATTGGTGGCCAGCAGGGCCCGCACACTGCGTTCGCTATAAATTGCTTCAGTAATGTCCGCCATAAATAGGCCAATGGATTGATAACGCAGATCATCGTCATCCATGACCATATTCAGCAGAATCTCAACCCGTTCCAGACACTGTTCTAGCAGTGCCAGCATATAGGTCAGGCTGACACTGACGCCAGTCCGCTTGGTAGAACGGCGAATCTTGGCCACGACATCATGACATTGTTCCAGCATCACCAGTGCTTGTGAGACATCCGGTGGGGTAATCGAATCGACTAGGGTGACTGTGTTGTAACGTTTTTTATATTCCTGAATAAACTCGTTAATCTCACGATTCTGTACCAGAAAAGGAGATTCATATTCCATCAGTTCAGGCTGGGCATTAATAAATTCAGGGTGCAGACCAATACCACTGATCCGGTAAGACAAAATGGTCAATGCCTTGATCAGTTGGTCTTTAATTCGGGTTTTTTCAGGCTGATTGGAATGTCCCTGATTCAGAACTGCAAATAAACGTTGCCAGTCGTCTTCATCAAAATAATCCAGCCAGTATTTGTCGGTACGCTGATAAAAAACCTTGCGAAATAATTCCTGGAGTTGCTGATGGTCAGGAATCAGCGGCAAGACATGTGCACCAAGGCGCTGGTTTAGCTGGTTCCAGAATCCATCCAGAGACAAAATGCCGGTATCGGAAAACAGACCGGTCTGTTTATAGCGGTTAATGATCCGCAGGGTAAAGGTTTGAAGCGTGGCAACCGCATTCGGGGTGAGTAATAAAGCCCGGATAAATGCATTGAATTTCGCTTCGATCTCTTCGGTATTTCTGCTGTCTTCAGGTCTGATTCTTTCAACCAGTTCAATCAGAAGATTTTCATCCAGCACCGCCCGAGGTTGTTCAAGCTGGTGTTGCATGTTTTGAAAAAGATCTAGAAAATTAATATGCATAGGCGAGTTTAAAAGTTACTGAATTCGGTGTAGGGCCAGTTTGGCCAGATTAATCAGGGCCTGACGATATTCGGAGTCAGGTAATGCCTGTAAGGCATCAATTGCAATTTCAGTTTCTTCTGTAGCACGTTGACGGCAATAATTCAGCGCACCAGATTCATTGACAATTTGAATGACCTGTTCCAGATGTTCCGTACCGCCAGTCGCAATACTGCGACGGATGATTTCATGTTGCTCACCGGTGGTGTTTTTCAGTGCCGCAATCAATGGCAGGGTCGGTTTACCTTCCATGAGATCATCACCAATATTTTTGCCGAGCGTGTCCGCATCGGAGGTGTAATCTAAAATGTCATCAATAATCTGGAAAGCATTGCCGAAATGTCCGGCAAAGGTTTTTAAAGGCTGACGGAATTCATCTTTATCCGACAAAATGGCAGCACCTTCGGTGGCCAGTTCAAACAGGCGCGAAGTTTTGCCATGAATAATATTCAAATAAGTCGCTTCAGTGGTTTCCGGCTGATGCTGGGATTGCAGTTGCAGCACTTCACCTTCAGCAATTTCACAGGTGCCGGTCGAAAAATCTTTGAGCAATACCATGTTGTTCAGATCGACCAGCAAATCAAAAGCACGTGAAATCAGAAAGTCGCCGACCAAAACCGCAGTCTGGTTATTCCAGGTGGCATTGGCTGTCGGGCGGCCGCGACGCAGACCGGATTCATCTACTACATCATCATGCACCAGTGTTGCGGTATGTAGCATTTCAATAATTGCAGCCAGTTTACGGTGTGGTTCTAAATTTTCAGCCCCACACGCCTTGGCGGCCAAAAGACACATAATCGGTCGCATACGTTTGCCACCCGCTTCCACCACGTGTTTGCTGACGGCCATCACTAATGCAACTTTTGAGGTAATTCCTTCATTAATGAATGTGTCCATCGCAGCAAAGTCGTTAGCAACAGGCGCGAGAATGTCTTGCTTAAAGTCGATGGTCATGTGAAAGAAAACCTCTAGTCTGGTAAATCGCTGGGCGTAGTTTAACAATTTATAACATGAGTGAAACCTAAGAAATGCATAAACTCCACTAAAAATCAGCTTTTTATAGATCTTATGTAGATTCGATCCATATTTCGAGCCATAAAAATCAGGAAAGGTCAGGGGCATCGCCCTATTCGTCAGGCTGAGTATATTAATCAAACCGGCCGGATTTCTGCTGTATTATTTTGTTGCTGAATATATCTTGAGTATTTGATTTGATAGAAATTATTTAATAGTTAAATAATTAGCGCATCCTGCTCATTATTATTTCAGTAAAATGGCTTGTTGTTTTTTTGAATATCCCTTAAAATCCTCGCCCTTAGATATCCCCCCAGTGGCGTACGTCTTAAGTTCGATATATTCCTTTATCGGCACGACGACACGGGCTTGTTTGGAGTACATTATGTACGCAGTAATCCAAAGCGGTGGTAAACAGCACCGTGTAGTTGAGGGTGAAACCCTTAAAGTAGAATTATTGAAAGCTGAAACTGGCGCGACTATTACGTTTGATGACGTATTGATGCTTGTTAACGGTGAAAGCATTCAAATCGGTGCTCCAGTTGTTGCTGGTGCTACTGTAACTGCTGAAGTAGTTAGCCATGGTCGTCACGACAAAATCCGCATCATCAAAATGCGTCGTCGTAAACACTACCGTAAACAACAAGGTCACCGTCAATGGTTCACTGAGTTGAAAATTACAGCTATTTCAGGCTAATTACGAGGAGTAAATAGACATGGCAACTAAAAAAGCCGGTGGTTCGACTAAGAACGGTCGTGATTCGAATCCTAAGATGTTAGGTGTTAAAGTTTACGGTGGTCAAACTGTAACTGCAGGTAACATCATCGTTCGTCAACGTGGTACTGAATTCCACGCTGGTCAAAACGTTGGTATGGGTCGTGACCATACATTATTTGCTACTGCTGATGGCGTAGTAAAATTCGAAGTGAAAGGTCAATTTGGCCGTCGCTACGTATCTGTTGACGCGTAATCCGCTGAGATAGAAAAAAAGCCCACAGTTATTGTGGGTTTTTTTATGCCTGAAAATTAATGTTCAGATTAAGCGACATTCCATAATGTAAAAATTGTCCTGAAATCTTCATGATGATGAACAAAAAAACCAGTTTCGAATTAATAACAATACAAAAGTTCTTATTTTCTATCATTTTAGCTTTTAATTTTCGTTTAAGATGAGCTATCAAATAAATTGCGATCAAGCAAAATATAAGGGTGAAATTATGAATATGCTTCGTAAAACCGTCTGTGCTATGGCTCTGGGTGCAGTGACTTTAGCACCGGTGATGAGTACAACCGTGTTTGCTGCACCTGTGGCAGCTTCGGAGCAACAGGCAACAGCCAGTCTGGTCAAACAGCTCAATCATGTGCGTAGCATGACAGCAAATTTCGAACAAAGTACCAAGGTAACCAATCCAAGAGCGACCCAGAAAAAAGGTTTGACCGCACAACATATGAATCAAACCTTTAAAGGGGTGATGAAAGTCGCGCGTCCGGGTAAATTCTATTGGGAAACGACCGCACCGTCGAAGCAAGTCATTGCAACCACGGGTAAAACCGTATGGATTTATGATCCGGACTTGCAGCAAGCCGTTCGTCAAAGCTTAGATGAACAGGTTGCCAATACGCCGGCGTTATTGCTGTCAGGAAACACCAGCCAGATTATGCAGTCTTACCGGGTGACTCAGCCAAATAAAGGCAAAACCTATTACACGCTGTATCCTAAAAATACCGATGGTGTGTTTGAAAGCCTGACCATTAGCTTTGGCGCGAACAAAGCACCAAGCTTGATGATCTTGCAGGATTCATTGGGACAAACCACCAATATCAAATTTAGCAATGTAAAAGTAAATAGCAGTATTCCAGCCTCTACCTTTAACTTTACTCCACCAAAAGGTACGGACATCATTGATCAATAAGCATCAATATGAACCAACTAAAAAAGCAACTTTTCGAGGTTGCTTTTTTATTGCCGATCATCAGGATTGTTTTGGACAGGCTACAAGGTTCAGCTATATCTAAACACGAGAGCATCTTAGAATAAATAAAAGTCGAGTCAATGAAATTGCAAAATTTTGGGAGCTCAAAATGAAGATTAATCTATTTAAAATTGCTGAAATTTACGCTGTTTTATTACTCACTGTGGGTGTGTTGGGTTGTCAGCCTCAATCCAGCTCAGTGGCAACGCTCGCGCAAACAGATCGGGTTGTGCAAATTGAAGCCAAAACCGTTCCAATTAAAGGGGCAGCCAAAGTGGTATGTGAAATAGAAGGTTGTGTGCGCTTCGATCTACAAACGGTGGACAGCAATATTGACTGGATTAATCAATATTTTATTGAGCGGATACAGCATACCGAACCTGTTGCATTCACCAAAATCACCCAGAAAAATCCGAAAAAAGCCAATGAGCCGCATTATCTGGATCAGCGCTTTATCAAGGTAGAATTTATTGGTCAGCACGCTTATCTGGCGACTTTTGCCTTAAAAAGTTCCAATCTGGCGAGGAGCAAAAATGCTTCTCTGAAACATGTGGAATATATCAATTTTGATCTAAAGCAGAGAAAACGTTTGGCCCTCTCCCAACTATTATTAAATGGCGGTGAGCAGAAACTGCTGAATGCAATGTATCAGGCCAATACTCAATGGCTGAATACGCAGGGCATTCAACCACAGCAGTTAAAATTGAGTGATAACTATTATTTTGATACAACAGGTCTGGTGATGGTGTATCCAGCAGGCGAATTAGCTCCCGCAGCAACAGGAATGCCTGAATTAAAAGTGTCCTATGTGGATTTAAAGGAAGTGATTCAGCCTGAATATTTAGCCATTTTGCAGTAAGAAGCTTCCTAAATATTGTGCTAATAGGACGCAGCCAGGGTCATGGTCACTGTATTTTTTGACGTTAAGAGCTTACACTATAGCCAGTTTTTTTCTTCTGCAAAGATTGATTATGATCGACCCGAAATTACTCAGAAATAATATTGAGGCTGTAAATGTAGCCTTGGCAAAACGTGGTGTTCAACTCAATGTTGAAGAGTGGGCATCCCTAGAAGCACGCCGTAAAGAGATTCAGTCCAAGACAGAAACACTGCAAGCTGAACGTAATGCCGGTGCCAAACAAGTCGGTCAAATTAAAAAAGCAGGTGGCGACGCATCTGAAATCATGACACGCATGTCTGCGATTGGTGATGAAATCAAAGCAGCTGAAGCAGCACTGGCTGAACTGCAAGCTGAGCTTGAAGAAAAATTATTATCTATTCCAAACTTGCCAGATGAAGCTGTGCCTGAAGGTAAAGACGAAAGCGATAATGTGGAAATCCTGAAATGGGGTACACCGCGTGAATTTGATTTCGAAATCAAAGACCATACGGATCTGGGCGAAATGATGGGCGGTCTTGAATTTGAAACCGCGACCAAATTAACTGGTTCACGCTTCAGTGTATTGAAAGGTCCATTGGCGCGTTTACAACGTGCCATTACCCAGTTCATGCTAAATACGCATACTGATCAAAATGGTTATACCGAAGCCTATGTGCCTTATCTGGTCAATGCAGATTCATTGCGTGGGACTGGTCAGCTGCCTAAATTTGAAGAAGATCTGTTTAAGCTGCAGGGCGAAAAAGAGTTTTATCTGATTCCAACTGCTGAAGTGCCAGTGACGAATTTCGTACGTGATGAAATTATTGATGCAGACCGTCTGCCACTGAAATATGCAGCGCACACGCCATGTTTCCGTAGCGAAGCAGGTTCTTATGGTCGTGATACCCGCGGTTTGATCCGTCAGCACCAATTCGACAAAGTCGAAATGGTTCAGATTGTAAAACCTGAAACTTCGATGCAAGTGCTTGAAGAATTGACTGGCCATGCTGAAGGCATTTTGCAAGCACTCGGACTTCCATATCGTAAAATTTTACTTTGTGGTGGTGACATGGGCTTTGGTGCGACCAAGACTTATGACTTGGAAGTCTGGGTACCAAGCCAAAATACCTACCGTGAAATTTCTTCATGCTCAAACATGGGGGATTTCCAGGCGCGTCGTATGAAAGCGCGTTACCGTGCTGATCAGAAGAAAACTGAATTTGTGCATACCTTGAATGGTTCAGGTCTGGCCGTGGGTCGTACTTTACTTGCAGTAATGGAAAACTATCAACGTGCCGATGGCTCCATTGAGATTCCTGAAGTATTACGTCCATATATGTGTGGTGCGACTTATATCGACTAATTGTCGATCTCAGCATCCCTAAATGTGCATGAAAATTGCATAGACAGTCAGATTTAAAATTTTGAGGTAGTTCGTGGATATTTTTCCAATCTCGTTAAAGTTGCAACAGCAAACTTGTCTGATTGTCGGTGGTGGACATATTGCATACCGTAAAGCACTTCTCCTACAAAAAGCAGGTGCGATCATTCATGTGATTGCGCCTGAAATTGAAGAGAGTCTGCTGCGAATTGTGCAAAATAGCCAAGGACACTATGTGCAGGCAGCTTTTCATCCTGAAGTTGCATTACGTCCATATCGACTGGTAATTGCGGCAACTGACGATGCAGAGACCAATCGTCAGGTCTTTGAACTGTGTGAAGCGGAAAATGTCCTGGTCAATAGCGTTGATGATCCGCCGCATTGCCGATTTATGGTGCCTGCGATTATTGACCGTTCGCCATTGGTCATTTCGGTCGCATCGAATGGTACGTCGCCCGTGTTATCACGGCAGATCCGTACTCAGTTAGAAGCCGCTATTCCGCATGGTATGGGCAAGCTGGCTGAATTTTCAGGAAAATGGCGCAGTACGGTTAAGGCTAAAATTGTCAATCCGGATGAACGCCGTATTTTCTGGGAAGATTTATATGCCGGTCCGCTAAAAGAACAGGTGTTCAACGACAATATCGCGGAAGCAGATCGCCTGATCGAGCAAGCATTACAAGAGTGGCAAAAGCCAAAAGGTGAAGTCTACTTGGTCGGTGCGGGTCCGGGTGATCCAGAATTGTTGACCTTAAAAGCCTTACGTTTGATGCAGCAAGCCGATGTGGTGATTTACGACCGACTGGTCTCAGCGCCAATTATGGAGCTGTGCCGCCGCGATGCGGAAAAGATCTATGTGGGTAAGGCGCGTTCCAATCATGCGGTTCCGCAAGATGGGATTAATGCTTTATTGGTCAAATATGCCAGTGAAGGAAAGCGGGTTTGCCGTCTGAAAGGTGGTGATCCATTTATATTCGGGCGTGGCGGCGAAGAGATTGAAGAGCTATTCGCTGCTGGGATTACTTTCCAGGTGGTTCCAGGGATTACCGCAGCTTCAGGATGTTCAGCCTATGCCGGTATTCCATTAACCCATCGTGATTATGCGCAAAGTGTGCGTTTCCTGACCGGTCACTTAAAAGAAGGTTCGCCAGAATTGCCTTGGAGTGAGTTGGTCTATGAAAACCAGACCTTAGTGCTTTATATGGGGTTGGTGGGACTGGAGAAAATCTGTGCAGAATTAATCGCTCATGGTCAGCGAGCCGACATGCCAGTGGCCTTGGTTTCTAAAGGTACGACGCCTGAACAGAAAGTTGTAGTAGGAACGCTTGCTGATATTGCATCCAAAGTGTCCGAACATCAGATTCAAGCCCCGACTTTGACCATTATTGGTGAAGTTGTACGCTTACGTGAACAATTGCAATGGCATGAGCGAGGATAAGCAAAGCACTGCTTTGTCCGAGCGCAAGACGAAGGCTGTGCCTGAAGTAAGAGGATAAGCAAAGCACTGCTTTGTCCGAGCGCAAGACGAAGGCTGTGCCTGAAGTAAGAGGATAAGCAAAGCACTGCTTTGCCCCGAGCGCAAGACGAAGGCTAGGCCTGAAGTAAGAAGATAAGCAAAGCACTGCTTTGCCCGAGCGCAAGGCGAAGGCTAGGCCTGAAGTAAGAGGATAAGCAAAGCACTGCTTTGCCCGAGCGCAAGGCGAATGTTGTGTCTGAATTAAATATATTGAGTGAGTAAGCTGTGATCCACGTTGTTTTATATGAGCCTGAAATTCCTGCAAATACAGGCAATATTATTCGTCTGTGTGCCAATACAGGAGCACAGTTACATCTGGTCAAGCCGCTGGGTTTTGAGTTGGATGACAAAAAGCTGAAACGTGCCGGTCTGGATTATCACGAATATGCCAATATGCAGATTTGGGAAAACATCGAAGACTGTCTGGCCGATTTGGCAAGCAAAGGCATTGGGCTGGATGCAATCTATCCATTGACCACCAAAGGTTCTGAAACACCGCATACTTCGGATTTAAACCGTCCTGTGGCCTTGTTAATGGGTCCGGAAACTCGTGGTCTGCCTGAACATGTTCGTATGATGTTTCCGCAAAAGCACTGGATTCGTTTACCGATGGCAGAAAACTCCCGAAGTTTGAACTTGTCGAATGCCACTGCAGTAATTGTCTACGAAGCTTGGCGTCAGCAAGGTTTTAAAACGCTTTAAGCTGAAATTTGTGATGATTCTAAAAGCTGCCTTTGGGTGGCTTTTTTATTTTGTGTAACGAATAGATAAACTGCTTTTCACTTCGTTGTATGCTTGAATTTATAACTTTATCAAATATAACAAAAGGTGCAGCCTTGAAGCCTCTATTAAAACTTATCATCGCATGTTGCCTTGGATCTATTGCGGCTTCCGTGAGTGCGGAAGAGGGCAGTGCCGCCACATCGGCAACAAAGGAAGTTCAGTCCATTACTCAGGCAGAAATACAGCAGGGTTTGCTCAACATGCAGAAACGCTTAGATACGCGTATTGAAAAATGGGGGAAGAGCTTGGATGCAGATGATTTTCAATGGACCTGGCGAGGGCGTAAATTAAAGCCTGCCAAGCGTGAGGAAGTCTGTGATATTTTTCAAGATGTCGTGGATGAAATGTATCAACTGGCCGTCAAGAATAAAGCCCGTTTAGGTCCGGAAGAGCAAAAGTTATTGTCTAATCGCAGTCTGTTTATTGAGAAACTGGGTTATGAAATTAATCGGGTCAATACCCAGATGGGTTTTGATTGCTATCTGCATTAGTAAAATCAAAACATGACAGACATAAAAAAGGCGCATGAAGCGCCTTTTTTATTTGAAGCAAAACGATATTATTTATCGTCAAATTCATTGTGCTGAGGAGCAGGGTGCTTGAAGCCTTTGGTTTTATAACCTAAGTACAAGATACCGCCAAATGCCCAGATCAGACCATATTTAAGCGAAGCTTCATCGACTTCTAGCCACAGAGCAAAGACTGAAATGAAGCCAAGTAAAGGAACCACGACAAAGTTCATGATCTCTTTAGCACTCTTGGTACGACCATCACGTAATGCATAACGTGAAATCACCGACAAGTTGACGAAACTGAATGCAGTTAAGGCACCAAAGCTGATCAACGACACCACAAAATCAAGATCCATAAAGCCAGCAGTTAAAGCCACTGCACCAGCGATTAAGATGTTGTATGAAGGTGTATAGTTTTTCGGGCTAATATGACCGAAGATCTTCTTGTTGATTACGCCATCACGACCCATTACATACATCAGACGTGATACACCCGCATGTGCTGAAATACCAGAAGCCATAACTGTCACAATCGCGAAGTAAAGTACGACTGTTTTAAACGCCACGCCACCGACAGCTTGTAAAATATCCGGCTGTGTTGCAGCGATATCTTCAAAGTAAGTTTTTGGATCATTCGGGAAGAAGATCTGCATGAAGTAAGTACTGATGATAAAGATGATACCTGCCAATAATGCAGTCAAGAAAATCGCTTTAGGTAAGGTTTTTTCGGTATCTTTAGTTTCTTCAGCAAGAGAACTTAAGGAGTCAAAACCTGTGAATGAGAAGCACAGTAAGGTTGCACCGGTAATCAGGGCAGCAACAGAAGTAAACTCATTCCAGAATGGCTCTAAACTCCACAATTGGTACTTTGCATCGACCAGTGTGCCGTCTGCATTTACGCCACCTTCCAGAAGTTGGTAAACCATCCAGGTGAAGTATGCAATGACGCCCAATTGTACGAATACAATCATACTGTTGAAGTTGGCAACAAATCTCGCACCACGAAGGTTAATCGCGGTCATAAAGGCGGTTAAACCAATGACCCAAACCCAATGGTTCATGTCTGGGAAAAGTGCTTCCAGATAAATCACCGCCAGAATGATATTGACCATTGGCGATAACAGGTAATCCAGTAAGGATGACCAACCCACCATGAAACCTACGTTCGGGTGGATGGATTTTTGCGCATAGGTATAGGCCGAACCCGAAGAAGGGTAGCGACGAATCATATGACCATAGCTCAAGGAGGTTAACAAAATTGCAATCAGTGCAAAAATGTAAGAGGTAGGAACGTGGAAGTTACTTTCTTCAGATACCAGACCAAATGTATCAAACAAGGTCATGGGTTGAATATAAGCTAAACCAATAATAATGATGTGCCAGAGTCCCAGCGTTTTTTGCAGTTTAGCTGCCGATTGAGTCCCAGAGATATTAGTCAACGGCGTTATCCTCTTAATCGTTGATCAAGGATCAGTCATATTTATAAGGATCGTTTGAGACGAACGATCCCCCCTACAGTTTTCTATAAAAGTCCGCCAATCTACTTGAAAAGAACGGCTTTTGCTAGCTATTTTTTTGACTTTTGTCCTGCATAAAATGTGCCATTCAAAAAAAGAAATCGAATTTTTTCTTATGCAAGATAAAAGCCTGATGTTTAAAAAAACATCAGGCTAGAATTTCGGCTATATTGGCTTATTTTTCAGTAATTACCAAGCCTTTTTTAAGATAGATTTTAAATCTTCCAGGGTGGCTTCTTTCGGGTTATAAATGATGGAACCATCATTCAGGGCTTTCTCTGCCACTTCATCGAGCTGGGCTTCAGAAATCTTACCGGTTTCACGTAATGTGCGCGGTAATTTGGTGAGACTGTAAATCCGGTCACGCATGGTTAGAATCGTTGCAATAGTTTTGTCAGCACGTAGATGCGCCGGCGTTTGTGCATAAATATCGGCACCCGCCAAAGGCAGGAGCAGATCTGCGATTTTATCGCCATTGACCTCTTTGTTGTATTCCAGCACATAAGGCAGGAATAAGTTCATGCATAAACCATGCGGCAGGTGTACCACTGCACCCAATGAGTGCCCCAGTGAATGCACAATGCCGACCATCGAGTTGGAAAATGCAATTCCCGCCATGGTCGATGCCTGTGCCAGCTCCAGACGGCCTTGTGCATCGGAAGGGTTATCCAGCACATTAAATAGATGGGTACTGATCTTTTTGACTGCGGCAGTCGCATAAGCATCCGAAATTGGATTGGCTGCCATGCAGGTATAAGCTTCAACCGCATGGGTCATAGCATCCATCGCGGTCATGGCGGTTAAATGCGGCGGCAAGGTCTGGGTCATGCGGGGATCCAGAATCGCAGCATGCGGCATCAGGTAATAAGAGGCGAACGGCATTTTGACGTTCTTTTCAGTGTCCGACACGACAGCGACCATGGTTACTTCTGAACCTGTACCAGACGTGGTTGGAATCACAAAGAACGGTTTCAGCGGTTTAGGCAGGTTATGTGCACCCGAATATTTCAGCAGGTCATCACCGCCTTCAGAGACCAGAATATTGGTTGCCTTAGAGGTATCTATGACTGAACCACCGCCCACGGCAATGATCGCATCACAATGATTTTCGCGATACAGTTTTGCTGCACTGCGTACTGTACCCAAGCTAGAGTCGGGTGGGACGTCATCAAAAATCGCTACAATTGCAGCATCCGCCATTTCAAATGCGGCTTCAATCGGTGCCAGCAGATTGTTGGCGCGTACACCTTTGTCGGTAATGATCAGCGGACGTTTGGCCCCCAAAGTCGCAAGTTCAAACGGAATATGTTCTAACGCGGCATGACCGGCAATCACTTTGACCGGACAGAAAAATTCATAATAAGGTTTAGCCATGTTATACACTCCGTTTCAAATAGGATTGAGCGATTTTCAGATAAATGCTGCTCGCTTCGCTTAGTTTTTCTTTTAGGCTCAGATTGCTTGGATATTCTTTCACTGCCAGTTGTGCCACCATTTTCGGCAAAATCAGTGCTTCCATTTTATTCAGGCAGCGTACCAGACGAATGGCATTAGAAATATCGCCATCAGCAATCATGCGGTCATTGGCAAAAGCCTGTGAGGTACTTTCCTGAAAAGAAAATACCAAAAAGGCATGATGCAGATGTTTAAAGGTAATGGTCAGATCGGGCGCTTTTTCCAGATTTTTGACCAGTTCCAGTTGTTTGTCCTCAGTGACCCGCGCCACAAAGGCCGGGCCATGCGGAAAGACTTTCATGGAAAGAGTAAAATTTTCTGGAAAATGGGCCACTTCCTGTTTGATTTCTTTATCCACCTGACTTGCCATGACCAGACCTCGGCCAATCACATCCATCATGAGTTTGACATAGGCAAGCTGCAAAGCGGGTTTTACGGATTTAGTCGCAATCACGTGATGATCCCTATCTCAATATTATTAGTTTAGAGTAAATACTCTAATTTATTTGGGGCTGAAATGCAAAGGCTTTATCTTTGCTCGACAGTTACTTGCTTAAAGTACCCGCTGTGACGCAAAGTTTCAATAATTTCAGTGCACAACTGGCTGAATTGGGGTGGGTGTTCGAGCAGGTCACTCATGCGTACCATTTCCAGTCCTGCATAGCCACAAGGGTTAATGGTATTAAATCCGCTCAAGTCACAATCCAGATTTAAGGACAGACCATGATAGCTACGACCTTTGCGAATTTTAAAACCGAGTGAACCGATTTTGCGCTCAGCAACATAAACCCCTGGTGCATCCGGTTTGGCATAGGCATCAATGCCATATTTTTTCAGCAATTCGATCATCAGGTTTTCAGCATAAGACACCAAGGTGCGCACATTCCAGCCCAGACGATTCAGGTCAAACATAAAGTAAGCCACCAATTGACCGGGACCATGCCAGGTCACCTGACCGCCACGATCAGTCTGAATCACCGGAATGTTGCTTGGTATTAAAATATGTTCCGGTTTCCCTGCCTGACCTTGAGTCAGTACATCCTGATGTTGCAAAATCCACAATTGATCCGGGCTATGTTCATCACGGGTTTCCGTAAATGTTTTCATTTCCAGAAAACGATCTTCATAAGGTGTGAGGTCGTGATATTGACGAATGATCAGCTCGGGCTTTTGCAGCACATCAGTCACAGGGAGTGTCCTTAGTAATTATAAAAACTGATCATAATTATAATGGCTTCGGCATGAAATAGGGGCGAGATCTGCAATATTTAAGCGCTAGCTCAGTCATTGTACAGGCATAAAAAAACACGCCCGGAAGCGTGTCTTTTGTATTTTCGATTACAATGCAGTTTTAATCAGCGGGCAGGCGGCCAAATCTGCATACACTGCATGCACCTGTTCCAGCTCCAGAAAGCGCAGTTGTGCGGTAATGGAGTGATATTTGCCAGTACGTGATGGTGTAATACTTACGCTATCACCTTCAAAATCTGGAAAATGTTTTAGAAAAATGTCGATGACAGCGTGACGCAATTCATCGCCCGCAAGGCCAATCAGTTTAATCGGATAATCCATAGGGAAAACCCAAAGATGTTCTTGAAGTTCACGAGATGGTGTACGGTCTAACATGGTAGTCCCCCTAATTTTAAACGCCTGCAATCATGCAGGCGTTTGGGTCTGTCTTGGCTACTTAAATGGAGACTGATGATCAAATTTCAAGTCTCCACATCAAGTATCAAATCTTAATCATTCTCAAGGAATGAACGTAAGTGTTCTGAACGCGATGGATGGCGAAGTTTACGCAGTGCTTTGGCTTCAATCTGACGAATACGTTCACGTGTTACGTCAAACTGTTTGCCCACCTCTTCCAAAGTATGGTCGGTCGGCATATCGATACCAAAACGCATTTTTAGGACTTTGGCTTCACGTTCAGTCAGGTTTTCCAGAACTTCACGTGTCGCTTCTTTCAGGCCTTCAGACGTTGCCGCATCAATTGGTGAAGTGATGTTGCTGTCTTCAATGAAGTCACCCAGATGTGAATCTTCATCATCACCGATCGGTGTTTCCATCGAAATTGGTTCTTTGGCGATTTTCAGTACTTTACGTACTTTAACTTCGTCCATTTCCAGACGTTCGCCCAGTTCTTCAGGAGTCGGTTCACGACCCATTTCCTGTAGAAGCTGACGAGATACACGGTTGATCTTGTTGATCGTTTCAATCATGTGTACCGGAATACGAATGGTACGTGCCTGATCCGCGATCGAACGGGTAATCGCCTGACGAATCCACCAGGTCGCATAAGTCGAGAATTTATAACCACGACGGTATTCAAACTTGTCTACGGCTTTCATCAGACCGATGTTACCTTCCTGAATCAGATCCAGGAATTGCAAGCCACGGTTGGTATATTTCTTCGCAATCGAAATTACCAGACGCAAGTTCGCTTCAACCATTTCTTTCTTGGCACGACGTGCTTTGGCTTCACCGACGGCCATACGTTTGGCAATGTCTTTAATGCCTTTTACATCAAGGCCAAGCTCTTTCTCGATATCGGCAATTTTTTGCTGGAAGGCCAATACGTCTGGACGTACTTTTTCCAGATAAGCTTTCTGGTCTGCAGGTGTTTTTGCGATCTGCTCATCTAACCAGGCTGGATTCGATTCTTGGCCCGGGAAGCTGGTACGGAACTGGGTGCGATCCATACGGCCACGACGTACTGCATAACGCATCACTTCACGTTCTGCACCACGAATTTGATCATGGGTACCACGAATCATTTCAGAAATGATATCGAATAGACGCGGGGTAAATTTGAACATCATGAATACAGTTGCAAGTGCCTGCAAAGCTTCTTCAGCCTGTTTGCTGTCACGACCATGTTTTTCAATGGTTGCTTTGGTATTCAGCCACGCATTTTCCAGTTCAGTGAAACGCGCTTTGGCAATTTCAGGATCTGGACCAGAATCTGCTTCTGATTCATCATCAGAGTCTGCTTCTTCTTCCTCTTCATCATCGTCCAGTTTTACGTCTTTGGTCGATTTTTTCGAGTCAGTTTCATCTTCAGCAAGAACCGCTTCTTCTTCTAGAACTTCAGGAATTTCTTCATCTGATTCAGGATCTAAATAACCTGATAAAAGGTCAGCAAGACGGCGTTCACCCGCTTCATAATCTTTGTATTCTTGCAGTACCACTTCTACCGCATTCGGCCAGTAAGCAATCGAGTGCAAAACATCACGAATACCTTCTTCGATGCGTTTTGCGATGCTGATTTCGCCTTCACGAGTCAGAAGTTCTACTGTACCCATCTCACGCATATACATACGTACAGGGTCAGTGGTACGACCTGGCTCGTTTTCTACCGAGGCAAGTACGGCTGCAGCTTCTTCTTCTGCAACTTCATCCGCCGCTTCTGCAGTATCTTCGAACATCGTATCATCAGATTCAGGCGCGCGATCATGTACCGGAATACCGACATCATTCAGCATCTGAATGATGTCTTCAATCTGCTCGCTTTCTGTGATGGAGTCCGGCAGATGATCGTTAACCTCAGCGAAGGTTAAATAACCTTGTTCTTTGCCTCGGCTAATCAGAGCCGCTACTTGAGAAGTAGGGGAAGTCATATCGCTCATCTTTTGCTTACTCTTCGTTGAATCTGTGGCAGTAAAAAACCGTACAATGCTGCACGATTTAAGCTCGTTAAATTTAGTGAATAGCCTACATATTTCATCAGGGAATTCAGCATGAAAGCTGTCTGATAAAATATTTAAAATGAAATTCAGTAATTTAAGATGGGGGTGAATTTGTTGTTTTCAAGTTCATCCCATGCGTGTCTGTTTATGACTCAAAAAGGAGAATCAAAAAACATAAGGACGCAGGGTGGATTATATCATGGCACACAATTGAGACAGAAAAAACCCCTAATTACAAATTAAAAATACGAAAATCCAAATAAAACTTGACTTGTTATTTTAGGCACGATAAATAGCGCTTAAATCCTTTTACATTTTTCACTCATGAGGAAGTTTTAGTGTCTTCTACAGATTTTGAACTAGATGATAACTTCGGTGAAGATGATGTTAATTTCGATGAGGCTTCTAGCAAGCTCAGTGCTAAAGAGTCGTTGGAAAAACGTCGTCTGATCGATGATCTACTGACCCAACGTCGTTTAGAGCGCGAACTCAAAGATTTTGACTATGACTTCGACGATGACGACGATTTTGATGACGAAGATTAACGAATTCGGATTTAGCATAGTCTGGAATAAATGCTATGCTAAACCTTTCGGTTTTCTAAGTTTGGATGTTAGATGAGTGCTTTAGATTTAGACCTGTTGAGTGAATATCTAGATGGTGACCAAAATGAACATGGTCTAGATTTCGCGGCAACCCATGGTTTCTTATGTGCTATTGCAGTAGGCCCAAAATTCGACAAATGGTTAGACGAACTTTTTGATAGTAATCAAAAGAAAGTGCCTGCAGAAATCATCACTCAGGTGCAAGCATGGTTAGAGTCTATTCGTCAAAGCTTAGCCAATGAAGAAGGGATTACGTTCCCGTTTGAAATTGAAGAAGCAGACACTGAATCAAGCCTGGGTGACTGGAGTGTGGGCTTTGTAGATGCCATGTTCCTGAACGAAGACGCTTGGTTTACTGAAGAATTTGAAGAGCAACTGGTGGATTTAACTCTGCCAATCATGGTCTTTAGTGGCATTGATGATGAAGATCCACAAATGGAAACTTTCCGTCGCAATGGTCAGTTAATGGATGAACTTGCAGAAGAAATTCCAGAAAACTTAAATGAATTGTATCTGATGTATCACACTCCAGAATAATTCATAAAAAAAGCACCGCAGGGTGCTTTTTTTAGCTTTGGCCTTTTTGCATCTTTGAGATCTACTCGACCCTATTTTCTTTCAATCCTGTACGCTTGGCCAGACTATAGCGTGCATAAGCATTGTAGGCGATATGAAACAGCAAGGCATGTAAGGCAATGCTTGCAGCCACCAGGAATGAATTTGTTCCTCTTCCTGTATAGGTGATGGTTCTATAAATCTCATCTGTCTGCGGGTTCATCCAGATGACCACAACTAAAAAGATAAACCCGAATGTCATGGCAATAATAGTGGAGCCCCAGACCAGTTTGCTTTTCTCTTGCTGAGTCGGCAAACGAAGTTCTTTCTTAACAAAGTATCGGGCACTGAGAAAGGCAGAAGCAATCAGGGCAGGAATCAGCAGAATGGCGCCCAGATTGAATACATAGATGAATATGCCTACCAATAGAACCAAGGTCAGATAAACGGTGGCAAAATATTTAAGATAATGCGACATCGTTTTAATCTCCTTAAGGGATCTTCCTCAGGATGGACGATTTTTACGCTGCTGTCTACGGTAGAAAATCCAGATAATAATTACCACAACAATGGCAATAATCACATAACTGACTTTACTGAAAATTTGCTGCATCAAATGCTGGTTTTCGCCAAAATAAAATCCGACACACGCCAAAAATGTGGTCCAGATGATGGTTCCAAGTGCGCTATAAAACATAAATTTCCAGAAGGGCATATGACTCATGCCAGCAGGAATGCTGATCAGCGAGCGAACCGCAGGAATCATGCGGCCAAAGAAAACAATCCGGTGACCATAATGCTCAAACCAACTCAATGATTTTTTTACATCTTCTGATTTAATAAATAAATATTTGCCATAACGATCGACAAATTTAAAAATAGAATCATGGTTAAATTTATAGCCAATCCAGTACAGCAAGGCGGCTGCCAGCAGGGAGCCGATACAGCCGGACATGATTACCCCGACGAGTATTAACTCGCCCTGAGAGGCTGAATAGCCCGCGGAAGGCATAATAATTTCGGAAGGGATTGGCGGGAAGACATTATCCAGGAACATGAGCAGAGCAATGCCCCAGTAGCCCAGTTGCTCCATAACGGAAATAATCCATTCGGTCAGATTCATATGATTGGCAAAATAAAAAATACTGCCTGTATCCTAAGCAGTATTTTTTGTGCGGTAAAGTCTTGGAATATAAATGATCAGGCAGAATTAGCTATGCGTCAGGGTATAAATATAAACTTTACGTAAGAAATAGGCCAAACAGATCGGCAAAATACTCAGCAGGATAAAATGCATGATGCTGGTATTGATATGGTAACCAATGAACAGCGCCAAGATTGCGCCAATAATGGTTCCCAAGATAACTACGAACAGATGTGACTGCTGTTCAAGCTCTTCAGAAATTTGATGAAGTCGTTGCAGCTTTATATTTTCTTTTGGTTGAAATTGAACCAGATTGTCTGAATCTCGAGCAAGTGAGCCTGCCATTTTATATTCCTTTTCAATTAAAAATTTCAGTTAATAATGAAAGACTTAGCTTGTAAATTACCGTATCATTAGACTAACAATCTTGTTTGGAAAAAAATGAGGTTCTTGGTAAGGAATTGGTAAGAGTTTTATTGCTGTTGTGATTTTTATGTAAACAAAAAACCCTCCGAAGAGGGTTTTTATATATTTCATTACAAAAGGCCAAATTAGAGGCGTTTGCGTTTTGCTGCTAAAATTTGTGATTGACGCATACGGAAACCTTCTTTTTGTTTCTCCGAGGTTTTGTCAATACAGTACACACAAGAGACACCATGTTCATAACTTGGGAGGGTAACTTCTTCTGGAAGTAAAGGCCAGCCACACGCATGACACTTGGTATTTTGGCCTTCTTCAACACCGTGCGTTACGGCAGTACGACCATCAAACACGAAGCATTCACCTTCCCACATGCTTTCTTCAGCCGGGGTTTCTTCCAGGTATTTCAAAATACCGCCTTTCAGGTGATAAACTTCAGTGAAGCCTTCTTGAAGAAGTAAAGAGGTTGATTTTTCACAACGAATACCACCTGTACAGAACATGGCAATTTTCTTGTCTTTGTGCTGTTCCAGATTATTTTTCACGTATTCAGGGAATTCGCGGAAGCTTTCAGTTTTCGGATCAATCGCGCCTTTGAACGTACCTGCTTTGTATTCGTAATCGTTACGGGTATCAACCAGAATCACGTCATCACGTGCAATCAGTTCGTTCCATTCTTTTGGATCAAGATAGTGACCGACTAAATCACGCGGTTTCACTTCCACGCCTAAAGTCACGATTTCTTTTTTTAATTTAATTTTCATTTTACGGAATGGTTTTTCAGAACTGTCAGATTCTTTGTATTCCATTTCGTTAAAACCTTCATTCAGAAGGAACTGGTGAATTTGATCAATCGATGCACGGTCGCCTGCAACCGTACCGTTAATGCCTTCACCTGCCACAATTAGAGTACCGCAAAGGTTGATGGATTTTACCAGGTCCAGAAGACGTTGCTGAAGATCGGCAGGATCTTGAACTTCTTTGAATTGATAAAGTGCGGCAACAACCCAACCAGTCGTCGCTTGCTGTTCTACAGGTGCAAGCTGTTCTACAGTAGCGTTCATGGAATACTCCAACGTAGCATGATAATTTGAAAGGCGCATATTTTAGCTTGATTCGAGTGAATAAGCGAGTAAAACGCAAGTCTTTTAACAGGCTTCAATTCATGGGAGAGAGCGTGTATAGTCATGCCCGGCCCAGGATTTTGTGCAGTGATGCAGATACTGAAAGTTGCAGTATCTTTGGAGTGTGTTTTGAGTTCAGATCGTCGTATTGCGTCTTTAACCCCATGTGCAGGGCGTTGCTCGACCGTATTTGGTGATGCGGTATGTCGTGGTTGTCGCCGTTTTAATCATGAAGTGATTCACTGGAATACGTATAGTGCTGAGCAGCATCGAGCTGTGTGGCAGCGACTGGATGCACAGCTGGATCAGATTCTGGTGCCATTGTTACCGCATGCCGATCTTGTCAAAGTGCAGGCCTTTGTGCTGTCGAAACGGGTGCGTTTGCGTGATGATGCTTCCAAAGGGCGCAAGTTGTATCATGCTTTAAAGTTGTGTGAAAAAAATCGGCATTTTACCGACGATAGTGGTTTGGGCATCCATTATAAGCAGGTGCGTCCGTTGTGGGATGAGTTTGAGCGCCGGATCTTGGCCTTGGCTACTGCCAGTTATGATCTGGCTTTTCTGCGGGCAGACGGTATCAGTCAGCATCTGATTCATATACAAGAGGAGGACTAAGTCCTCTTTTTTATGCCCATAAAAATAACAATAGCTGAGGGGTGGCATGAATATTAGTGAATATTTTTTATATTGTCTGGCTGTTGTGGTGATGATCGCTACACCTGGCCCAGTGATGTTGCTGGTTGCTAGCGCCGGTTTAAAATGTGGCTATACGGCAGCTTTAAGAACCATTTTTGGTACCAATTTTGCCTCCCTAGTTTTAATTGCTTTATCTATATTAAGTTTGAAAGGTTTGCTGGTTATCAATGCGCAATGGCTAGATACGATCAAGTTACTGGGCTGTTTATATATTGGCTATCTAGGCTGGCAGATTTTCCGTGAAGTTATTTTTAAGCAGCAGGATCAAGCTCAGGAGAATCTAGTTCCTGTGCGTGGCGGTTTTCGACAAGGTTTTCTGGTTGGCATTTCCAATCCTAAGGACATTATTTTCTTTGCGGCTTTTTTCCCGCAATTTATCGGAATTACCCCCGATCTTGATTTAAGTTTAATCATTTTGACTTTGAGCTGGATCATCCTGGACTTTCTGACGTTGTCTGTGGTGTATTTGGGTTTTAACCGCTTATCCCATTCTCGACTCTATCCACATTTGCTGGCATTGTGCGGCATGATTCTGCTCATGATTGCAGGGTACGGAATTTATCAAATTCTGATTTAAAAATGTACAGCGTACTTGGACTGTTCCTGCCTGGCATATCCTGCAAAAATCATGCTAAGGTGAAATCAAATAAAAATTAAACAGATTAGCATGTCCAGAACAGTACCATCGCCAGATCGTCCATTTTCCCCGCTGTTATTTATTCAACCTGCTGTGATTCAAATTCTTCAAATCATTGGGCTGGCGCTGATCGCTGTCAGTATCGTGTATCTGCTGGCAGCAAACTGGTGGATGTTGCTCAAGTTTGTCCAGCTGTTTATTCCTCAAATTTTATTGCTGGGTTCGGCATTGTTGAGTGTGCGTTTCGCGGCACGGGAAAAGTTAAGACAAAGTCTGGATACTGTATCGGGTCTAATGCTCGGCTTAAGTCTGGCCGTGATTGGACAGATTTATCAGACCGGTGCTGACAGTTATCAGTTATTTCTGCTTTGGGCTTTACTGCTACTGCCGTGGCTGTATCGGCCGAATATTGGGATCTTTGCATTATTTTGTGTGGTCAGTCAGCTGGCGCTGTATTTTTATTTTAAACAAAGCTTTTGGTTGGTGCGTGCTGAAACTCTTTATCTGCTCAGTCTGAATCTTTTGACCGGGCTAAGTATGATCTATGCCTTACGTTATTATCCGGTTTTGCGCTATCTGTTTATCGCCATCGTGGTACTCATTTCGGTAGTGAGTATGTTCCGGTTTGTCGACTCGGATTCGATCTGGTATTTGGCTTCGGTGCTGGTTCTGCCTATTTTATTCAGTGCTTATTTCTATACCCGAAAGCAACAGCTTGAAACCAGCTTACTGATTGCAGGACTGGCCCTGAGTTTTAGTATTCTGATTTTTGATCTCACTGAGCAATATTTACAGGATTCTGCCGCTGGCTTATTGATACTAGCTTTGCTGATATTCAGCTGGTTCGCAGCTATTACAGGTCTGCTGATCAAGCTGTTGCCCAAGAGCCGGTTTTCGGTCATTCCATTGGCTCTGGGCGCGTGGATTGCTGGTGTGATCTTGGCCATGCTGTTGCTGACCTATTGGAAAAGTTTTTCGATTCTGATGGGAATCATTTTTATCGCAGTCGCCTGGTGGTTGATTCGTAGCAAGCCCTCAGTTTTTCTGCGGCAATTGGCTTATTGTTTATGGGTTTGCGGTCAGGCCGCGGTATTGATTCATACTCAATTACTCACAGAGAGTCTATTGCTAATCTGGCTGATACAAGTCGGCATTACGCTGCTGACTATCATGAGTCGTATGCATTGGCTGGTGGTGCTGTTGCAGTTGTTACTTGCACATATACTGGGAATTGCAGTTCTGGTCGACCAACATGCATTTTTTCAGGATCAGCGCCTGCTGACGTGGATCATGCTGCTGAATTACAGCATTCTGACAGGAGCTTTGCTTACTGCGAGATACTGGCTCGCTTCAGCTTATGCCAAAAGCATGAATTTATGGATGATTAGTATTTTGGTGGTGACGGCTATTTTTCAATGTTTACTGCAATTTGGTGTGGCTCAGCAATTGCAGCCACGCGGTATAGATGAAGCCATTATTTTCTATATTTTGCCAGCTTTCTGGCTGTTGAGTTTTGTCGGTATTCATCTCAAGCAATTTTCACTGATTCAACTCTGGCTGATTCCTGCTGCTGGAATTCTGCTGATTGCATTGGGTTACTTTGAAATTTTTATTATTTTGGTGTTTATGGCCTGGGCAATGGTGAATCAACAACGATTGATACAAGCCTTGAGTATTTTGCTGCTGATCTTCTGGTCATGGTTGCTGTATTACAATCTGGGACTAAGTTTTTTATTTAAAAGTGTCAGTATTTTTGCCTCAGGTGTGCTGGTGTTGCTTCTGGCTTATGTGTTGAGTTCACCGAAGTTTCAGCTGAAAGCAGGAGTAACCTCATGATGAAAAAGTTTATGGCGCTGCATCTGAGTATTTTTAGCATTGCCTTATTTATGGGATTGATCATTCAGCATGAATGGCATCTGGCCAAAAGTGAGAGTATCTTTGTCGAGTTGGCACCAGTCGATCCGCGTTCGATCCTGCAAGGGGATTATATGGTACTGAACTATGATCTGCATTTTAGCGCAGTGGCAGCGGGGAATGGTTCCGAACAGCCAGTTTCTGACATCCGGACTGAAGATTTTAAAAATCAATCGCATGTGATGAGTTATGTGCAGCTGGATCAGCAGCGCAGAGTTATTAAAACCAGTTTTGAACAAAGCACATTAAATCAGTCGGAACGTTCAGCCCGATTAATTCTGAAAAACCCACACAATACTTTTGAGGCTTTATATCCTGCTGCCAATAGTTTCATGTTCGCCGAAGGTCTGGAGCCTTGTTATCGTAATGCCAAATTTGCAGAGCTGAAAGTAAAGGAAAATGGCAAGGCCTTGTTAGTTGATTTGCTGGATCAACAATTAAAACCTTTAAACTGTGAAAGCTCTAAAAGCTGGCGAGAGGACAGTTAAACAGGTCAATATTCCAGTATTAAAAAAGCCCGCAATGTGCGAGCTTTTGGGTATCTGGTCTGATCAGATTATGCGACTTGTACAGGAATACAGTTGGCAGTGTGGCTGACTGTATTGTTTGGGGTAGCATAAACCAAACGAGGCTGATGGGCATTCGCTTCAGCTTCAGTGAAATCGCCAAAGGTTGCAATAATCACGATATCGCCTACATCGGCTTGATGCGCAGCGCCACCATTGACTGAAATGATGCCTGAATTGTCTTCGCCACGAATTGCATAAGTTGCAAAACGTTTACCATTGGTCACGTTCCACACATGAATTTCTTCGTATTCACGAATGCCAGCCAAATCCATCAAAACGCCATCAATTGCACATGAACCTTCATAGTGTAGTTCTGCATGTGTAACGTGAGCGCGGTGAATTTTGCATTTTAATAAACGAGATAGCATGGCTAGCGTCCCCTGAGTTGACCTAAGAGTTTGATCATTTGGTTAAATCAATCTTGCTTGCTGTATGGTGAACAATCGAGCAAACGCATTTTGCGCTTAAATAAACTTTCTGGCAAGCGGAATTGTCCAGCAATTTTTGAATGTTTAGTTCGGCTTATATGCGTTGATTTGATTCATGGCTTGCTGTACTTCACCGTTCACCAGCATTTTTGTGCGGGCGAGAGCATGGGAAATCGCATCATCCATTAAGTTCTGTTCGCTGCTAGGTGCTTTACTGAGCACATGACCGGAAACACGGTCTTTGGCACCAGGATGACCAATTCCAATACGCAGGCGATGGAAGTTTGAACCAATATGCGGAACGATATCGCGTAGACCATTATGACCACCGTGACCACCGCCAGTTTTCAGGCGAATGACACCAGGATTCATGTCCAGTTCATCATGGGCAATCAGGATCGATTCAGGTGCGATATTGTAAAATTTGGCGAAAGGAACAACACTTTTACCGGAAAGGTTCATAAAGGTTGTCGGTAGAAGAAGACGGACGTCTTGACCTTCGATATTGCCACGACCGCTAAATCCATTGAATTTTGGGTCTTTTTTGAGGGTAATGCCATATTGGTCTGCAAGGCGTTCTACGAACCAGAAGCCTGCATTATGGCGGGTTTGGGCATACTCAGAACCTGGGTTACCCAAACCAACAATCAGTGAAATATTTGACACTAATTACACCATTAACACTTATGCGCGTTTGAAGTCAGCGTGCATTGGTGTGTTTTTAGCTGGGTGACGTTGTAACGCTTGGATTTTCACGCTTTCAACTTTACCGTCTACATCAATTTCGATAACTTCTTCAAAGAATGAATTGTTTTCTAAGAATTTAACAAGCTGACGAAGCTCAACAGTAATTGCTACAGGAGCAGCTTCACCACCGTAGATGATTGCAGGAACTTTAGCTTGAAGACGAAGGCGGCGGCTCGCACCTTTCCCTTGAACTGCTTCTTCACGTGCTGCTGCGTTTAATACGAAGTTTGCCATGATAGACATCCTATTTAAGTTAAATGAACCAGACTTGCGACCAGTCTGGTGAGTAAAAGCCCTACCAAATGGCAGGGCTTTGAAAATTCAGCGCTCTATTATAGATAAGAATCGAACATTGCGCTAATAGATTCTTCGTTGTTAATACGACGAATCGTTTCGGCAACCATACTGGCTACTGAAACCTGGCGAATCTTGCCCAGTGCTAAAGCTTCATCAGAAAGAGGAATGGTATCAGTCACAACCAGTTCATCAATCACAGAATTCTTTAGGTTTTCAAGCGCTTTACCAGAAAGTACTGGATGCGTTGCATATGCAACAACCTTGCGAGCACCGAAAGTTTTCAATGCATCAGCAGCTTTGCATAGCGTACCAGCAGTATCTACCATGTCATCAACGATGACACAATCACGATCTTTTACATCGCCAATCAAATGCATCACTTGTGATTCATTCGCTTTTTGACGACGCTTATCGATGATTGCAAGATCGATATCGCCCATCTGTTTCGCAACAGCACGTGCACGCACGACACCACCCACGTCAGGTGAAACCACCATCAGATTGTGATGCGATTGTTGACGCAAGTCAGCAAGTAGCGCTGGTGTACCGTAGATGTTGTCTACAGGGATATCGAAGAAGCCTTGGATCTGGTCAGCATGCAAGTCAATCATCACCACACGGTCAACGCCTACAGTAGTGAGCATGTCTGCTACAACTTTTGCAGTGATTGGAACACGTGCTGAACGTGGACGACGGTCTTGACGAGCATAACCAAAATAAGGAATCACGGCAGTAATACGACCCGCACTTGCACGACGCAAAGCATCAGCCATCACCAAGATTTCCATCAGGTTATCATTAGTTGGGGCACAAGTAGGTTGTACGATAAATACGTCTTTACCACGAACGTTCTCAGTAATCTCGACAGCAATTTCACCGTCAGAGAACTGACCTACAGAGGCAGCGCCTAGAGGAATATGTAAGTGACTTACGACTTTTTGAGCGAATTGTGGATGCGCAGATCCACTAAAAACGACAAGATTGGGCATGAAGCACCCTTGGCGGTTGGGATATATGGGAATAGATGGCAGGGGTAGCTGGATTCGAACCAACGGATGCCGAGATCAAAACCCGGTGCCTTACCACTTGGCGATACCCCTAATGCGGCAGAACTTTAATATTTTTGCGGTAAAGTGTCAAGGTAAATTAACAGTCTTACAGCAAATGAGTGTTCTGTCTTTTTTCGAGAAAATGGCAGGGGCGGCTGGATTCGAACCAACGGATGCCGAGATCAAAACCCGGTGCCTTACCACTTGGCGACGCCCCTAATTTGATGACTGTAAGATGGCAGGGGTAGCTGGATTCGAACCAACGGATGCCGAGATCAAAACCCGGTGCCTTACCACTTGGCGATACCCCTAATACAGTACATCTACAGGTGAAAAATGGCAGGGGTAGCTGGATTCGAACCAACGGATGCCGAGATCAAAACCCGGTGCCTTACCACTTGGCGATACCCCTATCTACACTTTAAACTGAACTAAAGGTGATTCTTGTAAACTGTTGACCAGGTAAGCTTTACATGGTGCATTTGCAAGAATATCTTCGATATTCAGATTTTCAGTGACTTCAATAAACACACAAGCACCTGTACCTGTAAGCTTTGCTTTTCCGAACTGGTCGAGATATTGCATTGCTTCATCGACTTCAGGATATAAGCTTCTTGCCAGTGGCTCAAAGTTATTTCCAAAATCAGATGGCGTTTCCTGATAGGCGCAAAATTTAGTGCTCTTCGTGTCTCTTGTCAATGCTTTTTGCGAAAAAAGCAGTTGAGTGCTGATAAAACAATCAGGTTTTAACACAATGAATTTTTTTTGATCTAAGTCTATGAATGTTAAGTGTTCGCCAATACCTTCGGCCCAGGCATTTTTGCCATGCACAAATATTGGCACATCTGCGCCCAGCTTGACCCCGAGATCTGCCAGTTGTTCAATATTTAAACCGCACTGCCAGAGCTGGTTCAGCACAATCAGGGTTGTCGCAGCATTGGAAGAGCCGCCACCGAGACCTGCACCCATCGGGATATTTTTTTCCAGACGAATTTTTAGTCCGCAAGGCGTTTTGGCATAGGGCTTCAACAACTGTATCGCCCGATAGATTAAATTCTGTTGCAGATCGACTGAGGCCAGCCCATCAATCTGAATGGCATCATCAGCGCTTTGTTCAAACTCCAGCCAGTCATACAGGTCAATCAGCTGAAAAATACTTTGCAGTTCATGATAGCCATTTTCACGGCGACCGGTGATATGTAAAAACAAATTCAGTTTAGCAGGTGAGGGAACACGAATCATCATGGGCTGGAATCAGGTCAATTAACGGTTTTCAATGATCATTGTAATACGGTTTTCCGCGCCATTTCCAAGTGACTGCTTTAAAATCAAGCGGTTTGGCATTTTGGCCTGCGCATTATAATTGAGATCGACCGTCCAGCCCTGTTCGATAATCTGGTTAATCCGCTGTGTATCGTCTTTTTGTAATTTGGCAGTCGTGGTGGCAGGGCGGGCTTGTACCCAATCGACTAAATAACTGATCGGCGCTTGCCAGCCTGTTGCGCGTTGGAGTAATTCCTCGGCAGTTGCGGCCTGAATCAGACCTGTTTTGGCACTGTTTAAGGTTACTTGCCCCGGTGTGCCAGAAATCTGGGTTTTACCGACGCCTAAGATACCGCTGAGCTCAATATCAAATTCTTCCTGCTGTTGTACCCAGGTAAAGAATGCACTGCCAGTCTGTTGAGGGGTGCGAACGCCAATTTTACCTTGCAGTTGGAATTGATTCTCCGCCTGTACAGACGGAGTGGCAGGCGTTTGTGGCTTGATCATCTGCTGACAGCCAGTTAAAAATAAAGCAGTGGCTGCAAAGGCACAGCAGCCCAATTGGCTCAAATTGCGCATAAATTAATTAACTCGTTTTGGTTTGTGGTGCTAACAATAGCGAATTAAGTTGTTTCAATTCTGGGTCATTTGGATGGTTTTGTTGTAATTGTTGTAACACTTGGTGGAAGTGTTGTAGATCACCTTTCATGTACAACGACCGGGCATAACGCACGCCAATCTTTACATTCGGATTCAATTGATAGGCTTTGTATAACACGTCTGCAGCTGTGGCGAAGTCATTCTGTAAATAACAGATATAACCATAGGTATCCAGAATGGATGCCTGTTCTGGTGCATATTCCAATGCCTGTTCGACATAGCGACGTGCTTCTTCGAGACGACGGTTCTGCATCGCCAGGGTATAGGCATAGGCATTCAGATAGGTCGGACTGTTCGGTTCAATTTTAAGTAAAGTGCTGAGTAGTTCATCCAGCTTGTTGCGATCCTGATGGGGATCCAGCAACAGGACTTGCGAATAGACCAGTTCAGGGTCATCCGGCAGGTTTTTGCTGGCTTCTTCCAGCAGGCGAATCGCAGCTTTTTTATTCTGCATACGAGTTAAAATATCCGCCTGAGCCAGATAAAGGAAGCTGGCATGTTGCGGATAATTCACCCTTTCCTGTGTTAAGAAACGCAGCGCATCATGCAGCTTATCTTGCTGGGCGAAAATCGAAATCATGTTGCGACGCGAAACCGTGTAAAGACTGCCATCTACCAGCCGATAATAGGCTTTGGCGGTTTCATAATGCTGTTTGCGTTCTGCATTTACCGCCAGATAATAATAGGCTTCGTTTTGATATTGCGCAGAATAACGCAGTTCGACCAGATATTTTTCGGCCTTCTCGTATTCTTCCAGGTCGATACTGGTTAGTCCGGCAATAAACAGGGCTTCTTCGGCAGTCGGCCATTTTTTTAGAATGTCTTGCAGTTTTTTTAGCGCCAAAGTCGCTTCGTTCAGCTTGACCAGATATTTGACTTCGGCCAGACGTACATCCAGATTATTACGGTGTTTACGGCTGGATTTTTCATACCATTGCAGTGTCGCCTGAGTATCGCCGAGTGCATTGAGCAGATTGGCCTTCATCAGGATATAGCCGGTCGCATTCGGACGTTTTTTTAAGGCGCGGTTAACTGTATTTAAAGCCTGTTCAAGCTGACCATTTTGTGCTTCCAGACCGGCCACTAGCACCAGAATAGATGGATTGTCCTTGGCTTTAGTGGTGCTTAAGGCCTGAATCAGATAAGTACGATCCTCTGTGCCTTCCGGTGAAATTCCGGCGAGAATTTCTTCCAGATCGGCACTGTCATCAATTTGCAGGATTTTTTCTAAGGTCTCAGCAGCCAGCTCATATTCATGCGCTTTAAGGGCAATATGTGATAAATAAAATAAAGCAGGGACGTCTTGTGGCTCTTGTACCACCCAGTGCGTGGAGATATCTAGTGCTGCCTGTAGGTCATCATGTTCCAGCGCGACATTCAGTGCACGCTGCTTGACTGAAGTGGAATTGCTCTTGATCGCCAGCACCGTATAGTTGTGCAAAGCAGTCGGAATGTCATGTGCAGCGATGGCAAACTCAGCCATCATACTTTGTTTTATCGCATCATAATTTTGATTTGCATGGTAAACTGCTTCCGCTGCATAAAGATGCGCAGTCGAAGCCATGC